>CAVBBO010000001.1:0-7331 GCA_963593695.1 Escherichia coli
TAGTATATATCGTATTGATAATCAATATGTTGATAACTTTTCAAGGAACGACTAATTAGGGTATATTAAATACGGGAAGTGGAGCTAATCAGTCTTTCATGTTCTTCACATCCTCCGGCAAGACCGGCATTGCGCCGTTCTGCGTGCAGACGTATGCGCTCACGTGCACGGCACGTTTGTGGGCCTCCGCCACAGGCATGCCCGCAAGCACTGAGGCGCAGAACGTGCCGGTGAAAGAGTCGCCTGCCCCAACGGTGTCTGCCACCTCGACCTTCGGAGTGGGCTGGAACGACATGAAGCCAGGCGTGAACACGTAGCTGCCATTGACACCGCAGGTGAGGACAAGCATGTCGAGGTTGTACTTGCCAAGGATGAGCCAGCACTTGTTTTCGATGTCGAGACCTGGATAGCCAAACAGGCGGCCGATGATCACCAGTTCCTCGTCGTTGATCTTCAACACGTTGCAGCGCTTCATGCTCTCGCAGATGACCTCCTTCGTATAGAAGTTTTGTCGCAGGTTGATGTCGAAGATCTTCATGCAGTCCTTAGGTGTGGCATCGAGAAACTTGTATATCGTCTCGCGGCTCACCACATTGCGCTGGGCGAGCGAGCCCCAGCACACGGCACGCGCGTTCTCTGCCACGTGGCGCACGTCGTCGTTGAACGGGACGTTGTCCCAAGCCACGTTCTCCTTGATGTCGTAGGTCGGCACGCCCTCGTTGTCGAGCGTCACCTGCACGGTGCCCGTTGGATAAGGCACACGCGGCATGCAATACTGGAGCTTCTTCTCTTCCAGCTGTTGTATTGTCTCCTCAGCCAGCTTGTCCTCGCCCAATGCGCTCACGGCGATGGCGTTGAGACCGAACTGTCCGGCATGAAACGCGAAGTTTGCCGGAGCGCCACCTAATTTCTTTCCCTCGGGAAGCACGTCCCATAGTGCCTCGCCAAGACCTATCACGTAGTTTTCCATGTGTTTCAATGTTTTGGTATCTTGTTTTTACTGTTTTACTTTAGGAATATAAGTGAGCAGGTACACCACGCCCACAGCCATGACCAAGGCGGCCCATATCTGCGGATATTGCATGCCGGCACCCTTTGCAGCGTCGCTTGCGAAGCCCATGAGCAAGGGGAAGACGGTGCCACCGAAAAGGCCCATGATCATGAGGCCCGACACCTCGTTCTTCTTCTCTGGTGCAGAGAGCAGAGCCTGCGAGAGCACTATGGAGAACACGTTGCTGTTGCCGTAGCCCACTAGAGCTATCGCCACCCACAGTTCCCATTTCTCGGTGCCGAAGACGAAGCCCACCATTGCGAGGGCCATCATCAATACTATGACGGTGAAGAACAGGCGAATGTTTAATCTGCGCATGATAATTGAACCCGTGAAACAGCCAAGGGTGCGGAAAGCGAAGTAGATGCTTGTGGCATACTCGAACATGCTGAGCGTGTCGCCTTCGCCGCCTATGCGCTCAAACAGGATCTTCGGTGCCACGGCGTTGGTGCCAACGTCGATGCCCACGTGGCACATGATGCCGACAAACGAGAGCAGGATGATGGGCGAGCCAAGCATCTTTATGCAGTCGGCAAAGCCCGATGCCTTGCCATCAAGAGGTTCCTCCTCGATGTGGGTCATGCCAAGCCAGAGCGTGGCAATCATGCCGATAACGAAGAAGATGAGGAAGAGGATGCGCCACGAGAGCCCGAGGATGGGCGCGGTTGTAGTGGCACCCCAAGCCGCAATGAGCGGAGCGATGAACGAGGCTATGGCCTTGACAAACTGCCCGAAGGTGAGCGTAGAGGCGAGATGGCCTTTCACGATCATCGTGACGAGAGGGTTGATGCTGGTCTGCATGATGGCATTGCCTATGCCGAGCAGCGAGAAAGAGATGTACATCAGCCACAACTGACTCTCCTTGGTCGGCATGAAACTGTCGAAGAGCGGCAGAAACACTGCCAGCGTGGTGACGACGATTGAAAGCAGCACGGTCTTCTTGCGCCCTATCTTGTTCATAAGCATGCCCGTGGGCACGGAGAAGATAAGAAACCAGAAGAATACGAGCGAGGGAAAGAAGTTGGCAGCCGAGTCGCTGAGGCCGAAGTCTTCCTGCATGTTGTTAGAAACCGCGCCCACAAGATCTACAAATCCCATGGTGAAGAATGCCGCCATCACGGGTATGAGCGTAAGCTTTGAGTTGGATGTGTTGGAGTTGTCCATTGTCTTGAAATTTGTTTTTAGTTCGCTAGTTAACGTTATCTGCCGCAAAATTAACGATTGTGGCAGAAAGCACTTATAAAAAATGTTTCCATGCGTTGCAATATCATCACATGAAACATTTTTTTATCGACATGAACGATTATTGCAATCACCTTAGACGAAATCAGCAGTCCACTTCAAAAAGATACCCTTTAGACTGGGGTTTATTGGAAATGCCGCAGCTTTTTCCATATATCGTTCTTCCAATGTCATTTTTGTTTCATGTAACAAAATTGGTTCATGATGAACGAAATATTAATATCGTTTCCTCATTGTGTTCATAATTTTGCAGCGTCGGAACAAAAATGGCACCGGCATACAAATAAACGAAGCCGTTTCAAATTACGACAAGAGCTTAAAAACGAAAAGAAACAAAAACCTCTCACATTATGTATTACAACTGTTACACAAAACTATCGGTTGTGGCTTTCGCCTCACTCATGGCGATTGCAGCAAACGCCCAGAACGACAGCAATGCCAAATCGTCTAACTCTAAAGAAGAAGGTGATCGCAACGTGATGCTCAACGCGGCAAGCGCAAACGGCCCACGCGAGATACAAATAGGTCTTCCCTCAGCCGATGTCAACGTGCTGGAGAACGGTCTGCCCGTGACCTATGCCACCAATCCCCACACGGTGAACTCCACATGGCGATCAGACGCAAGCCTCTCTCACGTGGGACTGCTGAAGATTTCGGAAACAGCGATTACCACCGGAAACATTGGCTATGCCGTCAACTCGCAAACACAGCTTGGCACCGATGGATTCCATGGCACGCTCAACTACAAGACCAACCATTTCGGCCTGCAAGAGGTCTCGCTCAACATGAACGGTTCTCTCGCCAAAGACCTCTTCTATAGCGTCAACGCCTATCAGGATTTCGACCCGGGAACGTTCAAGCTGCGGTCAACGCCCCTGCAAGACCGTGCACAGATCTACAAGGGCGCGCTCACCAAGCGCTATGCCGGCGGACGCGGAGAAATCACGGCCTTGTACAAATATTCCAACAGTCATCCCGTTTACAACTACGCCACACAGTCGGCTCCGTTCATCTACGTCGGCGATGGCTCGGTGAAAGAGTACGGCAAGTTCAAGCTCGGCACCACATCGTATCTGCCCACCGACAACACGATGACCTACCGCGACATGCGCACCGGAGAACTGAAGCAGACCACGCTCTACGATGCCACCGAGAACCGTTCGAGCGAGGTATCCCTGCTCAACCGCTACCGCTTCTCCGACAACCTGGAATGGCGATTCAACGCGCGCTACGACCACTCACGCGGAGCCTGCGTCTACCAGACGCCCATGGATCTCATCAACCTTCGTGCCGCCGACGCCGGGACACACGCATACAAATACACCGATGCCATGGGACAGACACAAGACTATAAAGGACAATACGTGCAGACGCGCATGTCGTGCCTCAACGCAGGCACCATCGACGAACTGCTCCTCACATCAGAAATAGAAAAACGCTTCAAATCTTCAATACTGCGAGTCGGACTAAACGAATGGTATTATAACATCGACTACGCTTCAAACACAACTATGTATGACCAGAGCGTGCCCGACGATGGGTCGTATGCTCTGCGTCTGTGGGACTCTGCCAAGCGCAACAACGTGTATTATGATTTCAACAAGAACGCATCAGAGTACTACAAGGGACACGAGAACAAACTCGCCCTCTACCTTACACACGACTGGGACATCACCCAGAAACTCAATGTCTACTACGGAGCGCGTCTTGAATGGCAGCGTCTCAAGGGTGAGAACGCTGCCGTCAAGAATGCCAACGACGAGTTTGTAGGACGCTTTGCCGACTACCATCTCGGAGCCACGGCACCCGATGGCACGAAAATTGCTACCACTCCAATGGCCTACAACTGGCTGAACTACGACTTCACAGCCGCGCTCACCTACAAGCTCACCAAAGAGTTTGGGCTCACCGGCGACTTCACGTATATAGTGCAGCACCCAAACATCTCGACGTTCGCTCCGGCATCAATGCCCAACACCGACAAGATAAGCGTGCCTCTCGGACGCGCCGGCATATACTACAACAACAAGTGGTTGAGCCTCACGTCGCTCTTCTCATATATCTCGAAGACCAACAACAACTCCACGCTCAACCTGCTGCACGATGGGGAGATCAAGGCTGCTCCGCTGACCTACGACATCCAGACATTGGGATGGACAACCGACGTGGTGGCGCACCCGTTCAAAGGATTCGACTTCCACTTCCTCTTCACCTATCAGAAGCCGACATACAAGAAGTATGAGACAAGCGTGAAGTTCTCAAGCGGCTACGTGGGCGAGATCAACGCCACAGGCAACATCGTGGCAGAGATTCCGCAGGTGCTCATCGAGCTTGACCCGAGCTACATGATCACACCGAACCTGAAGATATGGACATCGTTCCGCTACTTCTCGAAGACATACGCCAACATCAACGAAGCATACTACTTCAGCGGTCACTGGGAGACATTCGGCGGACTCAACTGGCAAGTCAACAAGCGCCTGTCGCTCGGTTGTACCGTGGTCAACTTCCTCAACCAGACCGGAGCCAAAGGCAGCATCGCAGGCGCTGAGCTCATCACCAAGGACGAGGCAAAGGACATCAAGAACCAGCTCATGACCGGCTCTTATCTCAGACCGTTCACCCTGGAGATATCCGCAAGCTTGAAATTCTGACGACTTGAAATCCTAACAAAAAAGTTTAAAAACCAAATTATGAATACAAAACTCATTATCACAGCCCTGACTCTCACTTCGTCGGTGGCAGCGACAGCACAGACCATGCAGACCACTCAGCGTGGCGACACAACGGTCATCACCATAACCAACCCCACGAAGTATCTTATTCTCCCAATAGAGGAGTCGCGCCCGGAAGCACAAGTCATACTCGACCAAGGCAAATCATCGGACACATGGATGGACGTAAGGCTCGCGCAGTCGAAGGTCGACTACTCTGTCCCGTTCGCCCTGACACAGGGCAAGAAGGCGGTGGTAAAGGTCGTAGGCTTGTCAAGCGACGCGGTGGCATTGAAGGAGATGCGCCTTTCCGACACATTCGACACCTCCAACACCGACTACTACCGCCCCCTGTACCACCACACACCGCTCTACGGATGGATGAACGATGCCAACGGACTCTTCTATAAGGATGGAGAATACCACCTCTACTTCCAGTACAACCCCTATGGCTCCAAGTGGGGCAACATGCACTGGGGACACTCGGTGAGCCGTGACCTCATGCACTGGGAACACCTTGACCCTGCCATAGCCCGCGACACCATGGGGCATATCTTCTCGGGCAGTTCGGTGGTGGACACACACAACACCGCAGGCTTCGGCAAGAACGCCATCGTGTCTTTCTACACCTCGCATAGCATACACGACGGTCGTCAGGTGCAGGTGCAGTGCATGGCTTACAGCAAGGACAACGGAAAGACGTTCACCAAGTATAAGGGCAACCCGGTGGTGACACCGTTCGACGGACTCGAGAACTTCCGCGACCCGAAAATCTTCTGGTATGAGCCCACCAAGTCGTGGTACATGATTGTGTCGGCCGACAAGAACATGCGCTTCTACCAGTCGAAGAACCTCAAGAAGTGGACCTACGTCAGCCAGTGGGGCGAGGGCTTCGGCGCACAGCCCAACCAGTTTGAGTGTCCCGACTTCTTCCCCCTGCCTGTAGACGGCGACATGTCGAAGCAGAAATACGTGATGATCGTGAATATCAACCCCGGCTTCGTCTACGGCGGTTCAGCCACGCAGTACTTCATCGGCGAGTTCGACGGCAAGGAATTCAAGTGCGACTCCAAGCCACAGACCGTGAAGTGGCTCGATTGGGGCAAGGACCACTATGCCACGGTCACCTTCTCCAATCTCGGAAGCCGCGTGGTAGCCGTGCCATGGATGAGCAACTGGCAGTATGCCAACGTCACTCCGATACGCCAATATCGTGGTGCCAACGCCCTGCCACGCGAACTGAAACTTTTCTCCAACAATGGTGATATATATCTGTCGAGCAACGTGGTAGACGAGGTACGCAGCCTGCGCAAGAAGACACAGCAAATAGGCAACATCTCCATCGACAATGCCAACCCATACGTAAAGCGCGGCATCTTCACCGACAACGACGGCGCATTCGAGATTGAGGCCGACGTGACTGCCAACGGTTCAGACCTCGTGGGCATCTCGCTCTACAACGACAAGGAAGAACGCACCCTCATCTACCTCGACCTCAAGAAGAAGCACATCGTCATGGATCGCAGCGAGAGCGGACTCACCGACTTCGGACGCCTTGCCGAACGCCACGACATAGAGAAACAAGCCGCTGCCGCAGGCGAGATGAAAGGCAAGGAGGCACAAGACCTTGCCGTGAACTACAAGAACGACTTCGCCCTCGGCACATGGGCACCGCTAACGCTCTGCGGAGCCAACAACAATATTGGCAACAACCGCTGGACTGAGGACGCAGGCTCAACCAATGCAGTAGCGTCGAAGACCTATCACCTCGACATCTTCGTAGACAAGTGTTCGATAGAGGTGTTTGTAGACGGCGGACGCATCGCAATGACAAACCTCGTCTTCCCTACCCTACCATATAATAATATGAAGATGTATGCCGAAGGCGGCAAGGCAGAGGTCAAGAATCTCAATTTGCACAAACTCGGACTTTAGGAAACGCAAAAAACCGCAAGCGGAGACTATCCGTTGCGGTTATAGCAAAATTATACTGAAGACATAGACTAAATTCGTAGCGGGGGCCGTAAACCTCCGCTACATTCATTTCATGCCACACCAAGACCAAACAGTTCGCATACCGCTTGACATATATCAACAATATCAAGTTTTGAAATATTTTTCCCAAAAACATTTTGCAGTTTCAAAATTTCGTCGTACCTTTGCACTCGCAATTCAGAAATGAGTTAGCAACAATGGTTTAACATCGCGGAGTGGAGCAGTTGGTAGCTCGCCAGGCTCATAACCTGGAGGTCGCACGTTCGAATCCTGCCTCCGCAACCAATATCGGCGTAACAAGTTGAAAAATCAACAAGTTGCGCCGATTT
>CAVBBO010000002.1:0-40675 GCA_963593695.1 Escherichia coli
GTTTCATATATTATAAAGACGCGAGTGCGGCGAAGACGGGCCTTGGAGCTCTCGAAAGCAGTCTAAACCCTCTTTCCACAATCAATCCGTCGGACATAGAGTCGATAGAGGTGCTCAAGGACGTGAGCGCGACGGCAATATACGGCTCCCGGGGAGCCAATGGCGTCATTATAGTGACAACCAAGAAAGGCACTCGCGGACGCACGTCGGTCAAATACCGCTACACGGCAGGCTTCGACGTGGCGGCAAAGAAACTCGACTTGATGACGGCCAGCGAATGGGCCGGTTTCCAAAAGACATATTTCTACAACAAGGGTGGCTACACTGACGAGCAGATCGCAGCTCTCGGTTCCGGCACCGACTGGCAGGGAGCCATGTTGCGCACGGCTTTTCGCCAAGCTCATGAGTTGTCGGTGAGTGGCGGCAATGCCAAGAGCCGCTACGCATTCTCTGCCAACTACACCGACCAAGATGGCATAGTGATCAATTCTGGTTTCAAGCGTTACAATTTCCATCTCAACGCCGACTGGAATCTTCTGCCTGGTCTCACGTTCGGCCTCAACGCCACATACGGAAAGAGCACCCAGGAGGGACTTACCACCACGGAGGCCGTGACCTACAACTCATCGCCTTTCTCGGCTGGCATTACCAACAGTTATGTATATGGACTGCTCACGCCACGCGTAGTACCCATTTATGCGGAGGATGGGTCTTACAACTATTCCAATCCGTATGAGTATGCCTATTTTGCGATAGGCAGCAAGACATCAAACGCCGTGAGCGACCTGAAGAACTCGGTGGCGGAGAGCATAAACAACTATTTGCTGTCGAACGTTTGGTCACAATACGCTTGGGGCGACTTCAGGGCCAAGGTGAGCGTGGGCCTCAACAAGGAAATGATCACGCAAAACTATTTCTCGCCCAAATACACTTCGCTTGGCCTTGCCAATGAGGGACTTGGCGGCATAGGCAACAAGAGCAACGAGGTGTGGCAGCAGGAATACACATTAGGATGGAGCCATGTTTTCGGCAACCTGCACAATGTTGACGCGCTCGTGGGCTACACGCGCCAAAACAGCAAGGTGAACTACAACTCCTCGCTCACGTCCCACTTCACCAACGAGACCTTGAAGCAAAACAACCTCGCCGATGGCTCGCAGGTGTATCCGCCACAGTCGGGATTCTCGGAGGCTTCGCTCAACTCCATCATCGCGCGTGTCAACTACACACTGCTCGACCGCTACAACGCCACCGTGACCTTCCGTGCCGACAACTCGTCGCGCTTTGCCAAGACGCATCGCTGGGGCCACTTCCCCTCGGTGGGATTGTCGTGGAACGCAAGCCGTGAGAGTTTTCTCCGCGATGTGAGAAATCTTTCCAACCTTAAAGTTAGAGCCTCGTGGGGCAAAGTGGGAAACCAGGAAATAGGCGATTACGAGTATGCGCTCAACTACAAGGCCACACAGTATAACGGCCAGTCGAGCTATACCAAGACCAACATTTACAACAAGGACTTGAGGTGGGAGACCACCACGTCATATAATGTGGGAGCCGATATAGGACTTTTCGGCAACCGCCTCGCCATCACGACCGATGCCTACTACAAGAAGACCAACGACCTGTTGCTCGATGTGCCTATAGGTTTCAACCAAGGGGTGAGCACGCAACTTAGGAACGTGGGCAACGTGGTGAACAAGGGTGTGGAACTGACCGTGGACGGACAGATCATGCGCAAGCGCGACTTGCTCTGGACCGCAACTGCCAACATCGCCCACAACAGCAACCGCATCACGAGCATGGGAACGGCCAGCGACATAATCATGGGCTCGTCGAATGAGACCATCCTGCGCGAGGGAGAGCCGCTCGGCACGTTCTATGGATTGCGCTTCGACGGCATTGTGCAGACAGGCGACGACCTGAGCAAGCTGCCCACCGTGAGCGGCAAGAAGCTTGAGCCAGGCGACGTGAAGTTTGTGGACCAAGACCACAATGGGCGCATCGATGGCAAAGACCGTGTGGCTCTCGGGAGCATTCAGCCCGACTTCACCTACGGTTTTTCCACCCAACTGAGGTGGCGCGGCCTCGATGCCAGC
Organism: Escherichia coli; assembly: GCA_963593695.1. Lineage (GTDB taxonomy): Bacteria > Bacteroidota > Bacteroidia > Bacteroidales > Bacteroidaceae > Prevotella. The sequence goes on from CAVBBO010000002.1 coordinate 2,094, forward strand.
GTATCTTTTGCCGGCAGTCATGGCAACAAGCTCTTCAATGCCCTTGGACGCAGGCTTGAGCAAACTGGTGACAGTTATAACCTCTTGCGCACGGTGCTCAACAGCTGGACGGAGACCAACCCAAGCAACCGTTATCCTTTGGCAAGCAAGGAGCGCACCATATCATATATTGACAGCAGATATGTGGAGGACGCGTCGTACCTGAAACTGCGCAACGTGACCATAGGCTACACCTTGCCAATATCAAAGAAGAAAGGCGCACGGGTGAGGCTCTTCGCCACAGCTTCCAACCTCTTCACGATTACTCCGTATTCAGGCTACGATCCCGAAGTGGCTTCCGGTACCGACTCTGGAGCCTATCCAGCCGCGCGCACTGTAGTGTTTGGGGCAGAAATCAGCCTTTGATATTTCATCCACCATTCATCCACCATCAAAAACATTGAATATCATGATAAAGAATGTATTCGGCACTATCGGCATATCTTTGGCCCTCACGGCCGCGACAGTATTGACAGGTTGCAACGCCAGCAACGACGACCCATCCGACAACAGTGGAGAGGGAACGATAAGCAATCCCATAACCAACGACGCCACGGCCATATCGACCGTAAACGGAGTTTATGCCAACTGGCAACCGCTAAGTTCGTCGTTCACGTTTATCATTGAACTCAACTCCAACAAGATGATCTCGTTTGAGGGCGAGGAGTCTGAGGCCGGACCACTCAACAGCCGCTTCGAGCAGACCGCTGACACGTGGTATCAGCGCAAGGTGTTCAACAACCTGTTTCTTGGCATAAGCACCGACAACGACAACATAAAACTTGTCGACGAGGCTTACAAGGCCGGCAAGCTGACCGAGGCTGGCTACAAGGCGGCCATTGGCAAGGCCAAGTTCTTGCGCGGATTGGCTTACCTCTACTTGGTGCAGCTTTGGGGCGAGGTGCCGGTGTTTACCGAGGAAGGCGGCAGTGCCACCGAGCGACTGCCAATAGACAACGTTTACGACCAGATTGTCTCAGACCTTACGGATGCGGAATCGTTGCTTGGCGACTACAATGGCGATCCTGTCACGCCGAGCAAGCAGGCGGCTGAGGCTCTCTTGGCACGCGCTTACCTCGCGTGGGGCGACAACCCCTTGAGCTACGAGCAGGTGCAGACCATTGCCGAGGAGCAGAAAGACCCTGAGTTTACCACTACGCCGTCGAGACTCGAACTGGCCGTGGAATATGCCGACAAGGTGATAAGCAGTGGCAAGCTGGCGCTTGATTCCGATTTCGCCAAGCTCTACGGGCGCGACTATGAGAGCAACAAGCGTGGCACCAACGAGCACCTGTTCACCATAAAACACGATGGCGACAAAAACGACGCGCAAGGCAACCATCAGACCCACTGTGCATGGACTTTCCCATTCCAGAACGGAGAAAACGGACGTGCCTTTAACGAGATTCACACGGAGGTGGCAGACATCAACCTCTACGACGACTGGAAACGCGAGCAACCCAACGACAAGAGGTTGGCCAAGACATATCTTGCCAAGATAAAGAATCCAGAGGACGGTTTCACCTACACCTACTATTCACCCATTTACACACCCATAAACGGCAAGGGCGTGGACCAGTCGTACGAGGACGCGGAGAACCTTGAGATAACCCAAAACTCAGTGGACCGCATTGAACTGCGCTATGCCGAGGTGTTGCTCACCAAGGCTGAGGCTCTCGTGCAGTTGGGACGCAACAAAGAGGCCGCAGCGCCATTCAACGAGCTTCGCCGTCGCGCGGGGATAGCTGAAGTGGACGCGCCAACATTCGACCAGGTAAAGCGTGAGTGGGACTATGAGTTCACCTACGAGCAGAAGTCGCTGCTCAACAGCCTGAGATGGAAAGACCTCGTGGCATCGGTCAAGAAAGTGAAAGACTATGAGCACTTCGACGACAGCTATGCCACGGAGGGTGCCACGGGGCGTGATGGCAGCACAGTGTCATCGTTCTTCGCCAAGGTTCACAAGCATCTTGTGGCCAAGTTCAACAATATCAAAGGACGCCACTATCGCCAACCAATCCCCGAGGGGTTGAAAGGCGAGAACCTTGGAATCCTGCCGCAGAATCCAGGCTACTAAAAAAACAAAGGGCCTCGCTTTCCAGAGAAAAGCGAGACCCTAAAATGCTGATTCTTGAAAACTCATAAAGGAAAAGTCGTAACCCAACTATAAAAACTCATAATGTCTAAGCAATTCAATTCTAAGCAAATAATCACGTGGCTTGGCGCATTGGCGATAGGCGCGGCCCTTGGACTCGTGGGAGAGTCATGGATTAGCCATGCGGCCGACTTCGTGGCATCGGTCTATACGCGCCTTTTCCAGTTGCTTGCCGTGCCGACCATCGCGCTTGCCGTGGCCACCACGCTCGCGTCGCTCGGAGGTCGCGACGACGCCCGGCGCATATTCCGCCATGCCATAACCTACACGCTTCTCACAACCATTGCTGCCGCGGCCGTGAGTATGGCCTTGTTTCTGATAATCCATCCAGAGAATCTGCCCGTGGACATGGTGGCCAACGGGCAGAAGGAAGTGCCTGGTGACCTTGGCCATACAACTTACTATGACCACATACTCAAGGTGGTGCCTAACAATGTCGTGGCTCCTTTTCTTGAAGGCAATGTGCTGTCCATACTCATTCTCGCTGCCGCCGTTGGCATAGCCCTTGCCAAGATGCCAAGCTCAGACGGCAAGCAAGCCGTGTTGAGAGTTCTTGGCGGATTGCAGGAAGTGCTTTTCACGCTCATCCATGCATTGATATGGACCCTGCCATTGGGCATAGCCGCCTATGCTGCGCAACTTTCAGCACAGGTGTCAGCCGGCATGGTCGTTGATTCGCTCGGACGCTATACGGCTGTCATCCTTGGTGGCAATCTCCTGCAGTTTGTCATAGTGCTGCCATTGTTCCTGTTTGTCCGTGGCGTAAATCCGTTGAAAGCGTTTCGCAGCATGTCGCCCGCCGTGCTCATGGCCTTCTTCACCAAGAGTTCGGCAGCCACGCTGCCAGTGACCATGCAGTGTGCGGAAGAGCGGCTGGGGGCAGAACGTCGAGTGTCGCGCTTTGTCTTGCCCATCTGCACCACAATCAACATGAATGGCTGCGCGGCGTTTATTCTTGTGACATCGCTCTTTGTGATGCAAAACGGCGGCGTGGCTTTAACCCCAATCACCCTTGCCACATGGTTGCTGATAGCCGTGGTGTCGGCCATAGGCAACGCCGGAGTGCCTATGGGCTGCTATTTTCTCACGCTGTCCCTGATGAGCGGAATCAATATGCCTGTTGGTATAATGGGTATCATATTGCCAATATATACCATTATCGACATGGTGGAGACGGCAGAGAACGTGTGGTCCGACTCTTGTGTCTGCGCCATGGTAGACAATGACTTGAAATCAAAAAGCTTTGGTTCATAAGGAACCTTTTTCTATTAGTATTCCAGCTCGACGTAGGCTGGATAAACGCGGCAAGGGTCAAAGTATTCGGCGCAGCTGTTTATCATACTTTGAAGGCTCGCCTTCACCTTGCCGCTGAATGCCTTCTTGCCGTTAACGGTGATTTCGACAGGCTTGTTTAGGTCTACCAACTGTTCGCAGAGATATATCCTCACCTTGCCGCCGGTGGCTTCGGTATAAGTGCGCTTGAACTTCATCTCTATGCCCCATTGTGGGTCTTTCTGGATGGTGGTGTATGCCACGTTGCTTATCTTCAGGTCGACGTTGTTGCCGTTGATGTTCATCTCATAGAAGGTGCGGTCGTCGGATGGTCGTGCCAAGACCTGCAGGTTATAGAAACCAGAGCGATGGCGGCCGTCCATCTCGAAGTCTTCCCACAACACCGTCTTGGGGTACGGATTGCGTGCGAACTGCTTCAGCCACGGGGTGGTGAGACGATAGTCTATGTGGTGCTGCATGCCTGGCAAGAGGTTGACGCGATGGCGGAAAAGGGGTTTGTTGTCAGCCGACAAGGGACGCGCCAACTGCAAGGAGTCGAACATCGATTGCGTGTACCAAGTTAGCACGTTGCGATAGAAGCCCATGTCGTCGGCGCCAGTAAGGAAGGAGAACCCGATGTTGGCGCAGTTCTCCACCGGTGCGTTTTTCAAGGGTTCGCCGCCTGCCATTGGCCCTGCTGCCGCCCAATAGTCGGCATAGAAGGAGGCAAGGCGTTGGCTTCCATATCCGCCCTCGGATATTCCGAAAACGTATAGGCGGTTGGCGTCTGCCACGCCCTCTGCCAAGGCTTGGCGGATGAGTCGCTCCCAGGCATATTGTTTCGACAATTGCCACCAGCGGTAGTAATCACCCTCGTTGGCTATCTGCGGGATGAAGTAGAGGCATGGGGCATCGTCGAAAACCTGTGCCCATTGCCAACCCGCTTCCCATTCCTGTGCCTTGGGACCCGAGCCATGCAGGTAAAGGAACATAGGCGCAGGCGATTTGGCATCTTTTTTGCTACCAAAATAATAGGGCAATATGGCGTTTGGTTCCAATGCGGCAGGAAGATGCATCGCGCCTTGGCTTTTGTCTTTCAAGGCTTGTGGCGTGGCGAGCTTCTCTTCGCGGAAGTCGATATTGGCCTCACGCCATGCCGTCCAAACCATCTTCTGGTAGTCGGCTATATGCTTGTTCTTGATGTCCTGTCGCAGTTCGGTGTCGGAGGAGATGCCCTTCTTGAAGTCATCGGTGCTTTTTGTTGCCGCGTCCTTCTGTTGGCTTAGCTTTTGGAGAAAAACCTCCTTCACCTTCTCTTGCAAGCCTTCAGGTTGTGCCGATATTGACGTGGCAAAAGTTGGCAAAACGGCAGCCAAGGCAAGTCTGAATATCCAAGTTTTCATTTGTCTGTTTCTATTTGTTTGGTGAGATGCGCGCGATAGCCCTATCTATGATAGCTGAAGGTGCGCTGAGTTGCTTTTTCAGAGACACCAGTGCCTCGCAAGCCTTTTTGCGTTGTGCGGTGTTTGCCACGCGCTCAAAGCTGCCCAGCTCCTTCACGACGGCGACGCACGATTCGTCAGAGAACTGTGGCTTGAGATTCTGCAGCAAGGAGATGATGCTGGTGACGCGGCTTTGTTGTTTATCATTGATGATCTGCCTGACGGTCATGCAATAAGACAAGGCGAGAGCTTGTTTGTAGCCAGCCTTGTCGAGAGCCTCAAGGTCGGCTATGCGCTTGTCGAAGTTCATGTCCATCATCTTGTAGGTGTTGAACTCATTTTGATAAGTTGACATCAACTTACCTTCCACGGTTTGCCTGCCCAAGATGTTTTCCAACTTCTCACGGTTGTCAAGAAGCTTCCTGAATATTGGAGAGTCTGGCGAGCTGATATCGGCTGAAACCTTCTGCCAGTTGGCATCCTGGCACAACTCGTCGATGCTCAAGGTCATGAGATAATCACTGACAACCCTTTCGGCTTGAACGTTTCCGCTTGCCTTCAGCAGTTCCACGTATCTGTCGACCATCTTCGCGTCTCTCTCGCCCGCCTCGTATCTTTTGGCAAGTTCTGTGCATTCCACGGCACGTTTCATCTTTTCCACGAAAGTGATCTCGGAGTTGAGCATTACCGCGCCCATCTCCTTGCAATACAACGTGCCGTCGGGGTTGATGATGAGGAACGTGGGGTAGAGGCCCACCTCGTATTTCTTGCCCATCTCCGGCCCCTCACCCGCGTTCATGTCACGGGTAATGGAGACGTAGCGTGGGTTGAAATAGTCGCCACACTCCTTCAAGGGGAAGATGTTTTTCATCATGTACTTGCAAGGAATGCAGGTCTGTGTGTAGCAGTCTACAAACACCTTCTTGCCTTCGGCCTTGGCCTTGTCGAGCGCCTCCTGCAAGGTGAGATCCTCAAAATGGATGCCCTTGTAGGTGATGGTGTCTTGCGCCAAGGCTGAGATGGCAGAGAGGCACAGGGTGAGAAGAAGGCATAATGTCTTTTTCGTCATCATGATGTCTATTCGTTAGTGGTCTCCGAAGGGCCTTTGGCTATGCCGGGGAGGTCAAGTCCGAACTTCTCTTTCATGTACTTGATGGTCGTCTCATACTGACGGCTAATCAAAGGGTATTGTTCCTTAGGATACTTGGCGTAGAACTCCTCTGTGGTATAGATCATTGCCGCCCTTATGTATGACATGAAATAGTCGTAATAGTTGCCGCCGGAATTGTAGTTGGGAGTCTTGTAATATGTCAGGTATATAGAGCCCCATGAAGATTCAGTTCCGTCGTCCTTGACCCATTGTATGAAACCGAGCTTAGGAGGATATGCGGGGTCGCTGGTGTTGTACTTCTTCCATGTCTTCGTGAAGTCGATGTCGTCGCGGAATCCGTCTGGCTCAGCTATAGTTCCATCTTTCCTTTGTGATGTGACAATCTGGTTTATAAAGCTGAAACGCTTAGCCTTCAATGCCTTTGCCTTGTCGGATTTCATCTCAGCCAGTTCCTTGTTGGAGAAGCTTATTGCCCAATAGTCGAAGCCGTCAAACTTTATGGAAGTAAATCCAGCTACATCGGGGTCGTATTGTGGCTCTGTGGTACCTGTTCCGGTCCCTGTACCCGTACCCCACGTGCCAGTACCAGTACCCGTTCCGGTCCCTGTACCCGTACTCCACGTGCCAGTACCAGTGCCCGTTCCTGTACCTGTACCTGTACCCCAAGTACCCGTTCCTGTACCTGTTCCGGTACCCGTTCCCGTTCCTGTACCTGTACCTGTTCCCGTTCCTGTACCCGTACCAGTTCCTGTACCCGTACCTGTTCCGGTTCCAGTGCCACCACTTGTTCCACCTCCCGTGTAATCTTGGTCAACCCCTCGAAGGTTTTTCATCAAGTAGATTTTGACGGGGAAAGAGCTTTGCAACACTTCTGGTGTGAAATAGGGGAAAACGTGGCCCTTGAAGAAGTCGACATAGTATTGCACTTCATCGTTTGGCACATCGTCTCCATAGTAGAGCTTGCCAGTGCCAACCCCCGTCCACTTGCGGTTGAGGTCGGCGGCAGTGATGTCCTTATAGAGCAAGTACACGCCATATTTGTCGTGTATCTGCTTGATTTCCTCGTCCCAAGAGTTGTCGCCCTGGGGGAAGGTCATGCGAAGCACCGAGTAGTTGCCCGATGGGGTGATGGGGTCTTCGTTTGGCGCGCAAGCCGAAAATGCCAAGAGGCTTGCGAACGATATGTATAATATTGGATTTTTCATTCTTCTGTGTCTATGTCAGGGTTTAGTCTGGATTTTCCGTAGTGTCAATAGTGTTGTCGGTCGTTACGCCGATACGCTTTGAAGCCAGTGGATTCTGTTCGAGATTGATGTTCTTCTCCCTTGCCACGTCTGGTATTGGTACGGTGTATTGCGGGTCTTTCGCCTGAAGGGTGTAGGTCGTGACAGTGCCCTCGCTGTTGTACCACACATGCTTTATTTCAGGCATGCCCCAACGGCGCAAGTCGTACCAGCGATGGCTCTCGAAACAGAGTTCGCGGCGACGCTCGTTGTGGATATATTCCACCAGCTTGTCGGCATTGTCAATGTCCTCGGCTTTTGGCGCGTATGTCTCGGCGAATCTCTTGCTGCGAAGGCTGTTCAATGCTTGTATGGCCTCTTGGCGTGCCTGTGTGTCGCCGCCTTGCTTGGCAATCATGGCCTTTGCCTCCATGTAGTTGAGATAAGCTTCTGCCAGACGGATGCTGCGTCCGAAGATGCCCGTTCCGCTTGATGGGCGGTAGGCGTTGTTGACATTAAGCTTGCCTATAGCCAACGGCAGCAACTGTCCGCTGAAGTCCTTTCTCACGATGTAACGCTCCTTGCGCAAGTCGTCGTCATCGAAGGTCATGAGCAGCTCGTCGGAGGCGCGGAAGTATGGCATGCGAGGCTCGCCAGAGGTGCTCTCCGTGGAATAGTTCTCAACCCATCCAGCCCAGTCGCTTACGTTGCCGTAGGGGAAGATGACCTCGCTCGACGCGGTGTAGGAGTGGAAGTTGGTATACACTCTTGATGTCTGTCCCGACTCCGTGTTCTCGGTGGGGATGGTGTTCAGGTCAAGCAACTTGAACCTTGAATCGTCCATCACCAGCTTGGCATATTTGGCTGCCTCTTCCCATTTCTCCATATAGAGATATGTGCGCGAGAGGAGCAGCTCCACCATGGGAAGGCTGGTGCGATAGTTTTGTTTCCATTGCTTGGCGGCAGGAAGGAGGTTGTAAAGGCGCTCAGCCTCAAGGAGGTCTTCCACTATTTGGTTGTACACTTCTCTCACTGTGTTGCGGGCCAAGGGCTCTTCTTCCACGCCACTCTTCAGTTTCAGTGGCACGCCCAAGGCATCAGGGTTCTCGTTGTATGGCTGGCCGAAGATGTTGACAAGGCTCAGATTATAGAAACCACGCAACGCGTATGCTTGTGCCATGACATTGTTGACCTCATCTTCCGTGCCTGTCACCGTGCCTATGTAGTCGATGACGGCATTCACGCCTTTGAGTTTCCTGTAGTAGGTGTAATACATGTCGGTGGAAGTCTGTCCGGCCTCTTTCATGAGGTTGAACATGTCGGGCTGCCAGGTATAAGACGCGAGGAACAGGTTCTCGTTGAAGTTTGGCTCTGGGGTCTGATACGTGGTGGCGGTGAGGTCGTCGTCCATCAAGGTGAGGAAATAGTTGAATCCTCCGATGTCGTTGCGGGGATACGCCTCTCCCAAGAGAATCTCGTCTAGCGACTTCACTTCCTTGGGCACGTATTCGCTGGTGGATTTAGGCTCAAGAAAGTCGCCGCAACCGGAAAAGAGCACGGCGATGCCCAAGAGAGCCAATGTATATAATTTTGTCTTTTTCATTGTTGACGCGTATGTTTAGAATGAGACGCTGAGTCCCATTGAGTAAATCTTTGGTTGTTTGCTGCTGCCCGTCTCAGGGTCGTAGCCGTTCCATTTCTTGCTGGCTATGACGAACAGGTTGTTGGTGTTGGCGCTGATGGAGATGCCCGTGGCGCGGATCTTGCGGCAGACGCTCTTTGGCAAGTTGTAAGAGAGGGCTATTTGCGTGCAACGCAAGAAAGAACCGCTTACAAGGCGTGCGGTGGAGTTTGCCCACATCTCATAACGGTTGGTGAAATAGCCGTCGGGCGTATAGAGGTTGAGCACGTCGATGACCGACGTATAGAGGCCGGGGATGTTGGTGCTTGCCTCGTCGCCAGGCTGCTTCCACCTGTCGAGCAGCTGCTTGCTCAGGTTCGACAATGGACTGGGCATCTTGCCGTTGGTGAATGATGTGTATGGGTTTGGCAAGCGCTTCTTTGAACCAAGGATGATGGCGAAGTTGGCGCTTATCTGAAGGTCTTTCCAGCGGACGCGCGGGTTGATACCACCCGTGAAATAAGGTTCCGACTCACCCGCGTAGACAAGGAATGTGGTTGGGTCGATGCTCTTGTCGGCATTCTCGGGCACCTCTACGGTGGCGTTCTTGAAGGTTGGGAGACCAGTCTCGTGCTCCAGTCCCGTGAAGTCGTATGCCCAGAAAGCGTAGAGCGAATATCCCTTGCGCAAGGGGCGGCTGCTATTGCCGTTGATGAAGTCGCGGTGGGTCAGCTGGTCGGCGCGTGCGGTGCGGTCGTCGGTCATCGACTTGTTCCAGTTTTTCGACGCATTGAGGCCAATGTTCACAGTCCAGTCTTTCGATCGTATGGGAGTGATGTTCATCGACCACTCTACACCGTGGTTGTAAATGATGCCACCGTTGAGGCGCAAGGTGCCCATGCCGTATTCCTCAGCCACGTCTTGCTCGATGATGGCGTTGGAGCGTCGGCCATAATACTCGAAGTTCATGTTGATGCCTTTTGCCAACTGCAAGTCGAGACCAAGGTTCCATGTCCTTGTGCGCTCCCATTTGAGGTAGGGGTTGGGAAGGCTCGAAATGGTGGTGTAATATTCGTTGTAGCCTTGGAGCAATCCTCCATAGCTGGCTATCAGCTCGGGGCTGATGGAATTTACCACGTTGCCCTGGATGCCATATGTGGCACGGAGGTTGAGCTGGTCTATCCATTTCACGTGATCCTTGAAGAATTTCTCCTCTGCGATTTTCCAAGAGAAACCGAAAGAGTATGTTGGGTCAAACTGCTTTCTCTTGTCCTGACCGAAGCGGTTGGAAGCGTCGGAGCGGATGTTCATGTTGATCACATAGCGGTTCATCAGCGAGTAGGCAGTTGTGCCGAAGAACGACATATAGTTTGATGTGTTGCTCACGCTGCTCCAACCTCCTTCGTAGAGATTCCTGAGCGCCCCCCAGCCAATCTCTTGCGATCCTCCGATAGGAACGACATCGCTTGGCAGGGATGGGGAGATGAGGCTCTCGCCACGCTCGGGCACATAGCCCCAAACGTTGTTCCCCTTGCCGTAGGTCTTGGAAGAACGCATCTCGAAGCCGAACATCGCATTCACGCGGTGTATGTTGTTGAAGGTGTGGCTTGCCACCAACTTGTGCTGCATGTCGAGCGAGGTCATGGAGTTGTTGTTGGTTGTGAGCTGACCGCCGAAGGGCAACAGTGCCGCCTTGTAAAGGGCATCGCCAGGTTCGGCGGCACCTACGGCATAGCCACGGTAGTTGCACTCGATGTATGAGGTCTTTTCACCCTTGTAGCTCTCAGAGTCGTTGGAACTGTGCGACATTGAGCCTACGACTTGGTAGTTCAGCCAGTTGAAGACCTGAAAGTCGATGTTTGCCGACACGTTGAAGGTGTTGGCGCGGTTCTTGCTATAGCTGTTGTCCATCTCGTTGAGCACGTTGTAGCCGTATGTGTTGTTGCTGCCCAGCGTCTTGTTCAGCTGATAGGTGTAATAGCTCTTGTAGAAGGCACGGCTGCCGTCTTCCTCGAATGCCGGCACGGCGCGGCTGGTGCTGAGCGCGTACGACTGAGGGCTCACGCCGCTGTATCCGTATGAGTTTCTGCTGCTGCCGCTGATGTTGAACGATGCCCTTATGCGCTTGTTGAATTGCACGCCAACGTTGAGACGAGTGGTAAACTGGTTTTGGTCGTTGCCTATTTCTGTGCCTTTCGAGTTGGAATAACCGAAAGACGCGTTGTAGGTTACTCTCTGGGTGCCGCCAGAGACGCTCAGGTTGTGGTTCTGGCTAAAGGAGTTGCGGCAAAGCAAGTCGAACCAGTCGGTGTTGACGGTTTCCAGGCGCTCCATCTGTTTCATGAAGTCGCTTTCGGAAATCATGTGCTTGTTGAACATGGCCATCAGTCCCTCGTAGGTATAGATCTGTGGCAGAGGGTCGGCTTGGTAGCGGACGCCGGCATCGTATGCCTCCTTGCTGAACTGGATGCGCTCCTGCGAGTTCATGTAGTCGTACATGCTGTAGTTGGGGCGTTGGCGCACCGACAAGTTGGTTGAATATCTGATGCTTGTGCGTTCGGCAGAGCCTTTCTTTGTCGTGATGACGATGACACCGTTGGATGCCTTTGAACCATAAATGGCAGTGGCAGATGCATCTTTCAGCACGGTGATGGTCTCTATGTCTTGAGGGTTGAGCCACGACACCTGGTTGCCGATGAGCTCCTTCATGTCGGTAGTCATGGCGGCGCTGGCATCGATGGATATGGGGTCTTCCTGTATTACACCGTCCACCACCCAAAGAGGGTCGGTGTTGCCAAGGATGGTCGACTTGCCACGGATGGTAAGTTTTGGAGCCGCTCCTACACGTGTGGAGGAGTTGACCACCATCAGTCCGGCGATCTTGCCCTGCAGCATCTGGTCGATGGTCTGATAGGCTGGCATCATCACGTCTTCGGCCTTTACGGTGGTGAACGCGCCAACCATGTCCTTGCGTGGCAGACGGCCATAACCAGTCTCAACCACTTCCACTTCATCAAGCTCATTGGATGTTGCCGTGGTCATGGCTATGCGCATGGAGTTGCTGCCGCGATAGCGCACCACCTTCTTCTCCATGCCAATGTAGGAAAGCTCCAGGTAATAGGCTTTTCCGGGTTCCATGGCTGGCATGGCAAGGTTGAACCTGCCGTGGGCATCGGTAGTGGTTGCCACCTTGGTTCCTTTGACCCTCACGGTTACTCCCACCAAGGGTTCTTGCGTGTCGTCGGTCACCACGCCCTTAGCAACAACAGTGGCACGCCGATCTTGAACCGTGCCCTGCTGACTTTGTTTAGCATTGTTTTGAGCTGTGGCAATAGAATTACCAGTCCCCAACAATGAGGCCAGGCACAAGAGCGAAGCTGTCAAAACATAGTTGTTCATGTTAGAATTCATATTCTCCCTCTTTAATAATTATAGGTTTCTCTTTTAGACACCCGGTTTTATGACATTTTAAAACCTTTTTTGTTAAATTTATCCGCAAAGGTATAATTAATATTTATAAGCTGCAAGCTAAATTGTATTTTTCTTGCAAGAAACCTTACTTATTGCGTGCTTTTTGTAAAAATATTAGTCTTTTTGGCTTGAAAAGGGAGTTTTTGAAAGAATAAAGCTAAGTTTTGTTGCAAAAGCGAATTAACGGCCAATATTTAAAATAAGTTTACGCTTGGCAGGGGCCGCCCCTGCTAAGCATTAAACTGTGCAGGCGTGGGAAGAGATGGCTAGGACTCGTCCGCAACCTGAATGACAAAGGAAAATTGAAAAGCGGTATGCGTAATCGGCGAAGCCGACATTGACCCATGCGATGACAAAATTACGCAAATCGGTCGAAATATCAAAGCTTTTGTTATATTTTGCACGATTAATTTATTAACTTTGCAAGAAATCAAATGATTACATGGACGACGATAAGATAAAAAACAACGATACCAACCAAGACGAGGGGCTCACCGTGGATCAGCATTCCGACTATCAGCCTGCCGACCGCTTCGATGCCAGTGCCGTGCACCACCTCTCTGGCATGTACAAGAACTGGTTTCTCGACTATGCCTCATACGTGATCTTGGAGCGTGCCGTGCCTCATATCGAGGACGGTCTCAAACCTGTGCAGCGTCGCATCCTTCATACCATGAAGAGGATGGACGACGGCCGATACAACAAGGTGGCCAACGTGGTGGGCGAGACGATGAAGTTTCACCCTCATGGCGACGCTTCCATTGGCGACGCCTTGGTGCAGCTTGGGCAGAAAGACTTGCTTGTGGACACACAAGGCAACTGGGGCAACATACTGACTGGCGACCGTGCCGCCGCGCCACGATATATAGAGGCTCGCCTGTCAAAGTTTGCCTTGGAGACGGTGTTCAACCCCAAGACCACAGAGTGGCAGCTGTCTTACGACGGTCGAAACAAGGAGCCGGTAACCCTGCCGGTAAAGTATCCGTTGCTGTTGGCGCAAGGTGCCGAGGGCATTGCCGTGGGCTTGTCTTCAAAGGTGTTGCCGCACAACTTCAATGAGATTTGCGATGCCGCCATAAGCTATCTCCATGGGGAGGAATTTCATCTGTACCCCGACTTCCCCACGGGTGGAGCCATAGACGTGGCCCGATACAACGACGGGCAGCGCGGTGGCATGGTGCGCGTCAGGGCCAAGATAGAGAAGCGCGATTCCAAGACGCTTGTCATCAGCGAGGTGCCATTCTCAAAGACAGCCGCATCGCTGCAAGACTCCATAACGAAGGCCATAGAAAAGGGAAAGATAAAGGCAAGGAAGGTCATCGACATGACGGCGCGTCACGTGGAGATACAAGTGGTGTTGGCACCAGGCGTGTCGCCCGACAAGACCATCGACGCGCTTTATGCCTTTACCGACTGCGAGATAAACATCTCGCCAAACTGCTGTGTCATCGAGGACGACAAGCCACAGTTTCTCACCGTGTCAGAGGTGTTGCGCCATTCCACCGACAGCACTATGGGCCTGCTCCGCAAGGAATTGGAGATCCGAAAGGGAGAGCTTGAGGAGCAACTCTTCTTCACCAGTTTGGAGCGCATCTTCATAGAAGAGCGCATGTACAAGGAGAAAGCCTTTGAGCAAGCTGCCGACCAAAAGGCCGTGTTGCAGTTCCTCGACAAGGAGTTCACGCCATGGAAGCCCAAGCTCTTGCGCGAGATACGCGACGACGACTATTTGCGACTGCTTGAGATAAAGATGCAGCGCATACTGAAATACAACAAGGACAAGGCCGACAAGCTCTTGGCGAAGATTAAGGCCGAGCTGAAAGGCATTGAGCACGACCTGGCGCACATGACCGATGTCACGGTGGCGTGGTTCAAGCACCTGAAAGACACTTACGGCATGGATCACCCACGCCTGACCGAGGTGCGCTCGTTCGACACCATTGAGGCAACAAAGGTGGTCGACGCCAACGAGAAACTGTACATCAACAGGCAGGACGGATTCATCGGAACCGGACTGAAGAAAGACGAGTTCGTGTGCAACTGCTCCGACATCGACGACATTATAATCTTCTTCAAGGACGGCAAGTACAAGGTCATCAAGGTGGCCGAAAAGATTTTCGTGGGCAAGAACGTGTTGTGGGCACAGGTGTTCAAGAAAAACGATTCGCGCACTATCTACAATGCCGTTTACCGCGACGGCAAGAAAGGACCTTACTATGTAAAGCGATTCAATGTCACGTCCATCATCCGCGATCGCGACTATGACCTCACCATGGGCACGCCGGGTTCGCGCGTGTGCTATTTCAGCGCCAATGCCAACGGCGAGGCAGAGATAATAAAGGTGACGCTTGAGCCCGACTTGCTTAACAAGCGACAGGCGCTGTTCATAGAGAAAGACTTCTCCGAAGTTCTCATCAAGGCGAGAACCGTGAGGGGCAATGTGCTGACGAAGCGCCAAGTGAAGCGCATAACGCTGAAGAGCCACGGCCACTCCACGCTCGGAGGAAGGAAAGTGTGGTTCGACAACGACGTGCGACGGCTCAACTACGACGGCCACGGCAAGTATCTTGGTGAGTTCAACGACGACGACTCAGTGCTGGTGATGCTCGATGGCGGCAGCTATTATCTCACCGACTTCGACCTCAACAACCATTTCGAGGACAACATAACCCTTATCGAGAAGTATGACCCCCATAAGGTTTGGACAGCCCTTCTCTTCGATGCCGACAACAACGGCTACCTCTATCTCAAGCGTTTCCAGCTCGACGCGAGAAAGATGGCACAAAACTTTGTCGGCGACAACAGCGAGAGCCGCATGGTGCTTCTCTCCGACACGCCTTGCCCCAACATCCGCGTGACGTTTGGCGGAGCCGACGGCGTGAGGCCGCCAATGGATATCGACGCCGAGCAGTTTGTGGGTGTCAAGAGTTTCAAGGCAAAGGGTAAGCGCGTGTGCAATTGGCAAGTGGAGAACGTTGAGGAACTGGAACCGTTGAGGCAGCCAGAGCCGCAAGACGATGGCGACGGCAATGTGTCGAGTGACGATAACGAGAACCTTGACCCGGATGCGGGCAAGTCGCGCCAGCAAATCATCGATGAGATTACCGGACAGCTCAACCTTTTCGACGACAAAGAACAATAAATAAACAAACGTTGATGACAAAAGGCACTATGAGACCTCTCGCTTGTGTGGCCAACTGCTTGACCTTGACCTTGCTCTTGCTCATGGTGAGCGCGAGCGCGAAGGCCCAGAAAGAGAATGCCAGCTTGATAAGCATTGGCCATGTAGACATTCTCGACACCTATCTCTCGCAGGAGAAAGCCACGGGTTTGGAACTGCGCTACAACAAGGAGAGGCTGAACCGCAAGTTGGTGGAGAGCAGCGATACCACTGTCACGAAGCTGCGCAAGTGGTCATCGTTTGTGTCGCAAGAGGCGCTGGTGACAAAAGCCGGCACCCGAGGCAACGCCAACTCCTTCTTGGGTGCCATGTATAACCTGCGCTTGGGTTGGCATTACAACATAGACCCTTCACCGCTCAACGTGCGCTTCGGTCTTCTTGGCGACTTTGTCTTGGGTGGTCTCTACAACACGCGCAACAGCAATAATCCGGCACAGTTGAAACTCGCCTTGAGCGTTGACCCGTCGGTATTGGCTACATGGAGATTCAGCATCAAAGGCAAGCCTTTTGCCCTTCGCTACGAGGCTTCCGCGCCACTGTTGGGAATTGCTTTCTCGCCAAACTACGGCCAAAGCTATTACGAGATTTTCACGCGTGGCAACTACGACCACAACGTGGTGTTCACCTCGCCGGCTTCGGGCTTCCAAGTTCAACAGCAGCTTTTGCTCGACTTCCGTCTTTGGAAAACAACGTTCACCATTGGTTATCTCAACGACATAAGACAGTTGAGCGCGAACAGTTTGAAATATCATCAATACACCCACGCGGTGACAATAGGATGGAGGTATTGACCTATGATGAAAACTCTAAGATTATTGGTGGCTCTCCTCGTGCCTTTCGCATTGGCGGCGTGTGTGTCGGAGGAAGAGTACGACGACACTCCGCAAGGCAACTTTGAGGCTTTGTGGCGCATCATGGACGAGCATTATTGTTTCTTTAAGGAGAAAGGCATCGATTGGGACTCCATCCACGCCGTTTATAAGCCACAATTCAATTCTGGCATGACCGAAAGCCAGCAGCTTGAAGTGCTTGGCAACATGCTCGCCGAGCTGCGCGACGGACACGTGAACCTGTTTGCCTCTTTCGACTATAGTCGCTATTGGGGATTCCACGAAAACTATCCTAAGAATTATAGCGACTCCCTTGTGCGCGCATACCTTGGCACCGACTATCGCATATCCAATGGGATGCGTTACCGTGTTCTCGACGACAACATTGGTTACCTGCGTGTTTCCACCTTTGAGAACACCATAGGCGCGGGCAATCTCGACGAAATATTGTTGTATTTCCAACCGTGTCTTGGCTTGATAATCGACCTTCGCGACAATGGCGGAGGAATGTTGACCTCGGCGGAGACACTTGCCGCACGTTTCACCGACAAGGAGACGCTCGTGGGCTATATGCGGCACAAGACGGGCAAGGGGCACGACGACTTCTCTAGTCTGGAGAAGCAGACGCTCAAGCCCGGCAAGGGCATACGTTGGCATAAGCCCGTGGTCGTGCTTGTCAACCGCTCCGTGTTCTCGGCTGCCAACGAGTTTGTGAAATATATGCACCACTTCCCGGAAGTGACCATTGTTGGCGACCGGACAGGCGGAGGTGCCGGATTGCCTTTCTCTTCGGAGTTGCCAAACGGCTGGAGCATACGTTTCTCGGCGTGTCCCATCTATGACACAGATATGCGTAGCACCGAGGACGGAATGGAACCAGACGTAAGCGTAGGTCTGTCAGCCAGCGACATCAGCCGCGGCACCGATTCGATGATAGAGAAAGCCCGTGAGATAATAAGAAAATAAGATAGGCCCCAACATACAATCTTGATTATATCAGCAATGAACCAATATTCCCTTATCATATCCCAAAGCCTTAATATCAGGCAGGAACAAGCCGCGGCTGTCATAGATCTCCTCGATGCCGGCGCTACCATTCCCTTTATCAGCCGTTACCGAAAGGAAGCTACCGGAAACCTCAATGAGGTGCAGGTGGCTGCCGTGAGCGACCTCTACGAGAAGTTGAAGGAATTGCAGAAACGAAAGGAGACCATACTGAAAACCATTGAGTCGCAAGGCAAGCTCACCGACGACTTGCGCCGTCGCATAGAGAGCTCGTGGGATGCCACAGAGATAGAGGACATCTATATGCCTTTCAAGCCACGCCGCCGGACGCGTGCGCAGGTGGCGCGCGAGCAAGGTCTTGAGCCTCTCGCCAAACTGATTCTCATACAAAAGGAGCATTATCCCGACATGGCGGCGCAACGATTTGTCAAAGGCGACGTGAAAGACGCGGCACAGGCGATAAAAGGCGCGCAAGACATCATTGCCGAGGACATATCTTTGGATGAAGGTACCAGGCAGACGGTGCGTCGCAACTTCCAGCGTGAGGCGACAATTGTGTCGCGTGTCATTCCAAAGATGAAGGATGACGACAAGGCTCAGAAATACAGCGATTATTTCGCGTTTTCGGAGGAGTTGCGCCGTTGCTCTTCCCATCGTCTGCTCGCCATACGCCGCGGTGAGGCCGAGGGCGTGCTGAGAGTGAGCATAACTGGCGACGCTGAAGGCAATGTGGAAAGGTTGAAGCGCCATTACGTGCGTGGATTCGGCTCGTGCCAGAGCCTTGTGGCTGAGGCTGTTGAGGATGGTTATAAGAGGCTTGTCGAACCATCGATAGAGAATGAGTTTGCCGCATTGAGCAAGGAAAAAGCCGACGACGAGGCTATACGCGTCTTCAAGGAGAATCTCAGGCAGCTGCTTCTTGCCGCGCCTCTCGGACAGAAACGTGTCATGGGTGTTGACCCAGGCATACGCACAGGGTGCAAGGTTGTGGTGCTCGATGCCCAGGGCAACTTGCTCCATCATACCGTGGTGTTTGCCGTGGGCGATCATCGGTCAAGAAACGGAATGACACCTTTGGAACAGTTTGACGACTTGGCGCACAAATGGCAAGTGGATGCCATAGCGTGTGGCAACGGAACGGCATCGCGAGAAACTTCCGACATATTGCGGCAGATCAAGGACATTCCCACCTATGTGGTGTCCGAGGATGGCGCAAGCATATATTCCGCCTCAGAGGTGGCACGTGAGGAGTTCCCCGACGAGGATGTCACGGTGCGTGGCGCCGTGTCGATAGGCCGCAGGCTTATGGATCCTCTCGCCGAGCTGGTAAAGATAGACCCGAAGAGCATTGGGGTGGGGCAGTATCAGCATGATGTTGACCAAGGCAAACTGAAGCATAGCCTTGACCAGACGGTGGAACTTTGCGTGAACGGTGTTGGCGTGAACGTGAACACGGCATCTAAGAACCTTCTGACTTATGTCTCTGGCCTTGGCCCCGTCCTCGCGCAGAACATCGTGGACTATCGCAAGGCCAACGGGCCTTTCACCTCGCGTGCCCAATTCAAGAAAGTGCCGAGGCTCGGTCCTGCGGCATTCCAGCAGTGCGCCGGCTTCCTTCGCATACCCAATGCAAAGAACCCTCTCGACGCCTCAGCCGTGCATCCTGAGAGCTATCCGATAGTGGAGAAGATGGCTGAAGACTGCGGATGCACAGTGGCGGAGCTGATGAAAAGTCCAGAGCTGCGCAAGAAGGTGAACATCAATAAATATGTGACCAAGAGTGTTGGCTTGCCAACGCTTACCGACATCATGAAGGAGCTGGAGAAGCCTGGCCGTGACCCACGTGGCATGGCAGAGACCTTTGAGTTTGACCCTCGTGTGCATGCTCCGGAAGACCTTGTGCCAATGATGGAGCTGCCGGGCATCGTGACCAACATAACCAACTTTGGATGCTTCGTCGACATAGGCGTACACCAAGACGGCCTTGTTCATATATCACAACTTGCCGACAAGTTTGTGCGCGATCCCAACGAGGTGGTGAAACTTCATCAGCACGTGCGCGTGAAAGTGATGGAAGTAGACAGCCGTCGTCATCGTATATCGCTGACAATGAGAGGCGTAGCGCAGCAATGAAAATGTAGAAAATAGCGCGTTTGCGATTCCAATGGAAAGCCGGTGCGATTCCATTGGAAAGCCGATACGATTCCATTGGAAAGCCGATGCGATTCCATTGCAAAGCCGATTAGATTTCAGTGCAAAGAAAACAAGAAAGCGGCGTAAGGTCAATGACCTTACGCCGCTTTCTTGTTGGCTTTGGCGGAAACTATCTTGAAATCAAGGCTTTATGTCATTTTAGCCATCTCTCAAAGAAGTCTCTTTTGCGCCGTTCAAAATACATCTGGTGTTTGAAGTCGTAGTGGTGCTGTTGTCCGGGCAGCACGAGCAAGTCGAAGTCCTTGTTGGCTTTGATGAGTGCCTCCACCAGTCGCTGTGTGTGTATAGGGTGAACGTTTTGGTCCACATCGCCCGTGACAAGCATCAAGTGCCCTTTCAGCCTTGGCGCGAGTTCCTGCACCGTTTTCACCTTGAACGGAGCGTTGTCGGCTGCTATGCCCTGATAGGTCTCGCCCCACATGCGGTTGTAGACGTGGTTGTCGTAGTTGCCAGAGCTTGCCACCGCCGCCTTGTAGAAGTCGGGATAGGTCATGATGGCTGCCGCCGCCATCATGCCGCCGCCGCTGTGACCCACTATGCCGACACGGGTCAGGTCTACGAAAGGATACTTTTGGGCTATGTGCTCCAGCCCTGCCTTGTCGTCGGCAAGCGGATAGTCGCGCAGGTTGTCGTAGCCAAAGGTGTTGTAAGCCTTGTCGCGGAGCGGACTGCTGCCGCGGTGGCCGAAGACTACTACTATGAATCCACGCTGGGCGAGGGCCGCGTTGTGGTATTTGTCGAAGACGGTGAAAGCGTTCCACACCGTTTCCGTGAATGGACCCGGGTACACTTGCGAGATAATGGGATATTTCCTGGAAGGGTCGAAGTCGTAGGGTTTCCACATCACCCCGTAGAGGTCGGTTTTGCCATCGGCTGCCTTTACCTTGAACTGTTCGGGAGCCTTCCAGCCATAGTCGTAGAGTTTGCTTACATCGCTCTTCTCCAGCGTGTCGAGCATCTTGCCGTCGCAGCTTCTTACCACTATCGTGGGAGGTTGGGTTATGGTGCTGAAGTTGTCTACTACAATTCGGCAGTTGCGACTTACGTGAACCGTGTGCTCGGCATCCTCAGGCGTCAGCAGTCGGAGGCCCTTGCCGTTGTAGCTGACCCTGTAGAGATGCTGATAATAAGGGTTGCGTTCAGCCTCGCGGCCATATCCGTAGAAGAACAGCCGCTTGGCCTTCTCGTCCACAGCGCATATCCGACCTGCAGTCCAGCTGCCCGAACTCACGGCATTGAGCAGTTTGCCATCGCCATCGTAATGGTATATGTGACCCCATCCCGAACGGTCGCTCCACAAGAATATGTCGTTGCCCTTGTTGGTGACCTTGCATTCGAACATGTCGGGATTTATTCGAGGCTTGGCAGTCTCGGTGATGAGCACACGCAGCCGGCCTTCAGCATCGATGGTGCAAAGCTCTGCCACGTCGCGCGTCTTCTTGTTTCGCCAGAAATAGATGCGGTCGTCCACGCCGTCCGCCCTCTGCGGCACTATTTGCTGGCATCGCCATTTAGCTATGTCGACCTCGCGAAGCGTCTTGAGTTGGCAGTCGCCTATATAATAATGTGTGGTTTTCACTATCGTGTCACCCGGTATCTCATATTCGTAGGTCGATGTCATGGGTGTGATGTGGTCGCCGCACCACATCATGCCAAACCTCCTTACGCCACGGTGGTCGATACGCGGCAATATGAACTTCGCGCCAGACAACCATTTCACGTCAATGATCTCGAAGGGAAAATCGTCGTCAATGCCATGGAAAAGAACAGCCCTAGAGCCAGTCTTCAGGTTTTCCAACACGAGGTTGCGCAGTGAGTCTACGGAAAGTCTCCATACCGAATCAGTGCTTGTGCCATAGGGCGTCAATCGGGGTAAACGGCCGGCTACGAGGCTGTCTGCTATCTCGCGAGTCACTTTCCGTTTTCCCTTACCCCTTTCCCAGACATAATATTCCGATTCCGACTTTTCGCCCACCTTGTGCCAAGTGTACCAGAACCTGTCTTTTGATTGATGGAACCAAGGAACCGTCTCCAGACTGCTCACCAACGGCTTGAGGTTGCTGTCATCGTAACGCTCCACATTGACGGTGTCTTTCGGGTCTTCGACGGTTGCAGACGCTCTTGTCGCTGTTTGGGCGACAAGAGCTGTCTGCGAAAGTGACAGAATCGCGAGAATGGTGTATCTTATCATCAGTGTTGTTTGTCAAAATAGTTGCGCTTGAACCGCATCATGATAAATTCATAGTTGTCTCGTGTGGCCTTGTCAACGTTGTTTTTGGAAAGTTGCTCCACCTTGTTGGCGAGGTTCACGAAATAGGCGTGCAGCATTGTCGCGCCCTCGTTGCCTATCGCCGTGGAGACATCGGCCTTGAACACGTTGTCAGCCAAGTCGGGCAGCACGTTGGCCTGAATCAGGCGCACATATTCGGGCACGGCGGCGTTGGCATCATAGTCGCACATGAGGTTGCGGTCGATGAAACTGAAAAGGTCCTTGGCGTTGAAAGCCTTGTCGCCCAGCTCGTCCTCGGCAGAAACGAGGTTGTTGATTTTTGCCTCGTCGAGCAGAGCCTTGTATACTGCCACAGCCACGGCACGCATCATGCTGCTCACGTTGCCCCCACTGATTCTGCCCAGAGTTTTGTCGTTGCTCCATGCCGGCACGCCGTGCAGAATCTCCTTGTTGAGAAAATCGAGGGCTTTCGTCTGTTGGGCTCTTGAAGGATAGGCGTTGGGACTCTCATTCACCCCGCGACGCACGGCAAAAGTCTTCTTGTCGCCTACGATGGAGGCCACGTTTGTAAGCAACTGCTGGTAATGCCCCAAGGTGCTAAGGATGACAGAGTGTTCCTGTTCCATGCTGTTTTGGTCATCGGGAAGCTGCTTCATGTCGTTGTCTATCGACTTGTAGAGTCTTTTCACCTGTTCTATGCCCAATCGCGCTGCCTCGACGAGGTCGCAGGAGAGATAAGCCTTTGGGTTTTTCCAACTCGTCATGTAGTTGGACATGTCGTATTGGTAGAAGAACCCTGCCCCGTTTTGTGGGGCAGCATTGCTCTTGCCGTAGAGATAGGCTATTGCAGCGCGGTCGTAGAGCGACACCTTGGGCAACAGACCTTCTGCGCCTATGCCGTCGCTGGGTTGCAGAATGTAGTTGAAAGTCAATGTGCCTGTGACCGAAGAGGTGGTGCCGTTGTCTTTCAGCCACTGTCTTGATCTCAGCTGCTGTGGCGAGAACTGGTAGTAACCGTTGTCGTTGCGTTTCAGGCCAAGCACCTCGCCAGCCTGTCCTGCCATGAGGGCCTGTATGATGTCTTGCCTTACGCCTATGCTGCGCGTGTCCTTGGCTATCCTCTTGTCGATGTTGCGGCATCTGACATAATAGTTCATCAACAGGTCTTCCGTTCCCCAGTCGCACACGTTGACACGTGCCGCGAGAATCTCTCCTGTCAACGCGTCGGTGACCACCTTGTTGTCGGGAGTCGTAGCCCCGAACCAGTCTACATAGATGTGTCGGTAGCTCATCATCGCCTCGCTGTCGTCTGACGTGAAGACAAAAGGCTTCTTCACCCCGGCTGCATTCAGTGCCGGTAGCCATTCGTCAAAGGCTTTCACAATGCTCTCGCGATAGGGCTTGGGAGTGATGGGGTTGATGTAGACCGTTATAGGACCCTCGTTGAAGTTCCAGCGTGATACGTATTGGCGCCGCCTTGAAACATAAGTCTTTGTGTCATACTCTTGTCGAGTGATGGTGTTGAAGCCGTAGAAAGGATTGTCGGGCTTGAGTTTGTTTTTTCTCTCAGGCAACAGTTGCAGCACGAATTTCAATGATGTCGTTGTGGCTTGTTCTTCCTGCGTGTCCATCGTCCTGTTGACCATGTCGGTCTGCGACCGGTAGAGGTCGAATGCTACGCCGCCGCATATAGGCTTCACCGACACCAGGCTGGAGCGTGACAAGTCTGGATGATTGAGCGAGGTATTTTTCGACACGTCAAATATTCCTTGTGCCGTGTTCACGCTCGATGATATGTCCACGATATACGACTTTCCGCCTTCGCCCATGGAGACCACCTCAAGGCTCATGTCTATCGGCTCCATGTTGCTGCCTTGTAAGGCTTCCGTCATGGCGGCATATTCAGCCTTGGCGTGAGTGGAGTCGGCTTGCGTGTCGAGGCTGCGGTTGTAGGTGAGGTAGAGCGAGTGCTTGTCGGCACCCTCCTTTATTCTGAGGAGTCCGGAGACAGGAGACAAGTAGCTACTGCCCCTATAGCTCATGGCCAGGGCGAAGATGTCCTTGCCTAGAGCCTTGCGTGGTATTTCAAGATATACGTTGTCGCCTTTGCGGTAGACGTTGAGAGCCAGATTGTTGGCGTTGGCTTGTCCCTTTATGACCTTTAGCTCCTCCTGGGCCATGAAGCTCTTGTAGGTGAAAGGCAAGGTGTCTGCCTTTGCCACGGCATTGCCGTCGTTGGGCATTGCTGCTTGTGCTGGTGCCGACGAGGAGAGCGCTGCCAGGAATATCAAGGTTTGTATGGTATATTTCATGTGTTATTTTGTTAATAGTGCTTTGTTGTTGCCCGTTTGCCATGTGGTGATGAAGTTCACGACAGTGGCAAAATGGGCTTTTGTTATGTCGTCTTGGGCTTGTTTCTTGCCTTGCTCTGCATACGCCTTTATCTTTTCAAGCATTTTCTTGAGTTGCAGCCCTACGCCAATGCCGAATGTGGCAGCGTTTTCGGCGTTCACCGTGATGTCGCTGAGAAGGTTGCGCTGAAGCATCCGCTCGTGTATGGAAAGCTTGCGACCGGTAGGATATTGGGCGTACACCTTGTCGTAGATATAGTCGAAGACATCATTGGCAGAAAGACCGCCAGACCCCTCGTTTTGGTTGGCTATGGCCATGAATTTCAGAAACAGCACGCCTATTTGCCTTGATGCCCTCTCCAGGTCGTAGCTCCAGTCCACTCCCGTCTTCTTCATCAGTTCGGGTCGCCACAGCCATTTCTGGTCTTTTATCATGTACTCGTCGATGAAGTGCAAGGCACGGAGCTGGTCGTCGCGGGAAACGGTCTGGTTGACGTACAACCGCTCGCCTTTGTCACACTTGTCGTCCATCACGCCAGCGACGTAGCGCACCACGTGGCCTATGTAGTTCCAGTATTGGTTTTGTATGGAGAGGTATC
This sequence comes from Escherichia coli, assembly GCA_963593695.1. GTDB lineage: Bacteria > Bacteroidota > Bacteroidia > Bacteroidales > Bacteroidaceae > Prevotella. The sequence continues at coordinate 26,838 of CAVBBO010000002.1, forward strand.
GCCGGCGCAGTGGATACCAGTCGTTGTCCGGCGTATTGGTCCACTCCTCAAGGTGGTCCATTATATACTGGAGGTTCTTCATGCCGTAAGTGTTCGACTTTATGTCGTCGCTTCCGCTGTCCTCGCTCTGCACGCGAGGGTCGCCAAGGGTTGTCTCCTCGATGTATTTCGCCCAATTGTGCTTGGCGCGCATGTCTGTGACCCATTGCCGGCGAGTCTTGGTGTTTTCCTCAAGCGATGAGGAAGGGTCGAGAGAGTAGCCCCATTTTATGGCAAACTTGTCATAAACGCCTACATGTGGCAGAAGGTTGTCGTAATCGGTCACCTTGTCGCCTGGCTGTAGTATGTAGTTGAACCTTTGGTAGTCCATTATGCTGCCGCCGAGTCCATGCTCCCTTACGAAATCCTCATTGCGCAGGCTGTCGGCATCGTAGATGGTCGAAGCTATGAAGTTGTGGCGCAGGCCGAGAGTGTGGCCCACCTCGTGGGTCAGCACCGTCTCTATGAGCTTGCCTATGATTTTCTTGTCGAGAGGGTATTGCCTGGCTCGCTGGTCAACCTGTGCGCACATCACGAAATACCACCTTTGTATGAGGTCGAGCACAGAGTGGTATATGCCGATGTGCGACGTTATGATCTCTCCCGAGCGTGGGTCTACGACGGACGGACCGTAGGCGTTTGGTATGGGCGATGCCTTGTAGGAAACCAGCGGGTAGCGCACGTCGCCCTCGTCGTAGAGCGAGTCGTTGGGAGCTATCTCGGCGTGGATGGCGTTTTTGAATCCTGCCGCCCTGAAAGCCGGCTCCCAGTTGTTGACGGCTTGTATGAAATATGGCCGCAGGTATTCCGGCACCGTGCGCGAGATGTAGTAGACAATCGGCTTCTTCGGCTCAACGAGTTCGCCGTGGCGGTATTTCTCCATGTCCTCGTCTTTGGGTTCCAGTCGCCATCTTATGGCCATGCTGCCGAGGTCGTAGCCTTGGGCATAGGTCAAGCCGGGCAGGCCATAGGCGAAATAGCCAACCCTTTTGTCGGATATGCGTGGGGTCATGGGAGTCTTTGGCAGGAGAAACCAGCTCGATGACACTTCCCAGCGCGAGTTGGTGTTCTCGTCTTTCACGGGGCGGTTCAAGGTGTAGGAACGCAGACTGAGAAAGTTGATGTTTCTTGGGAAGGCGTGGATGCTCTCCACTTGTGTGTGTTGGCTTTGTGCCGCGCCAAGATGCAGGTCGTTGGCCCCTCCACGCAGCGAGAACAGTTCGTCGTCGCTTTTTATCATGTCGGTTATGTCGATGATGTCGGCACCGTTTTCGCTTGCCGTGACCTTGAAGCTTGCGTGTATGGGCGGCAAGTCGGTGGCAAGATGCCCGAGGTTGTCGGGATTGGCATTGTGGTAAGTGACGCTGGGATATACCAGCGACACGGTGTCACCGGTCTTGACGAAGCGTATCATCTTGCTGAACATGGAGTCGCCGGCAAAGCCAAACCTCTCGTCATCCTGACGCTCCTTGCGGTATGCGCCCTTGGTGATGGTGATGGTGACGAGTATGTCGCGACCGAATATCGAGTCGGGTATCTCAAGATAGTATCTGCCATCCTTTTGGTAACTGCTCAGAAAACCATGCGATGCCACGGCCGAGCTCTTGTCAAAGCTCTTCCCCACCGTGGGCGGTTGTGCTTGGGCTGTAGTGGGCTGCTGTGCCATGGCAGGTGTCGCCGAGAGCCTCAGCGCAGCCAAGGCTACAAGGCAACCGTTCATGAATGTGTAGTTTCTCTTTTCCATTGCTTATTGACGGCTGTTGCCAACCGATTGCGGGTCAAAGTCGTAATTGGTGATAAAATAGTTTCTAACGATGGCGTAACGTTGCTTCAGCAGACCCTTGGTGTCTCTCTTGATGTTGAGAATGCCGTGGAATATGCCGTCGTAATCGTAAACGTAGTCTCCGTTGACATAGTTTGTGAAGCTCCAGAAGCCAGAAAGGTCGCCAGCGTCCTCGGTGAGATAGCTCTCGGGATAGAGCATCATCATGTCGAGAAACAGCTGCCAGTCTTTCAGGGCCGTGGTGTTGTATCCGGCGTTGAGCGTTCCTGCCGCACAGCAATCTGCCGGACTCGAAAGATTGGTTATGGCAGTGCTGCTATAGTCTATCGAAGAAGAGAACTCACTCGTGGGCTCAGCCTTGTGCTCGGAGATATACTCTGCCCACGACTTTATGATGCTGTTTCCGTATTCCTTCTTCTGTTCGTCGGTAAGCGAGACCACCGCGGACGATCCATAGGTGACGCAGAGGTTGTCGTAGTTGTAATGCGACAATATGGGCGACTCGGCATAATAAGCCTTGAACACGGGAGAGAACACGTAGGTGTAGGCCACGTTGTTGACCTCCGAACACAAAAGAATTATCGTGGGCAAGAGGCGTTTCTTGGCCGCGGCGCTCAGCTTGCTGAACCACACCTCGTCGAGCAGACTTACTTGTTGTCCCACGTAGTTCTCGTCTGCCGCCTTGACGGTGAATCCCTCCTTGCCGTCATTTCCTTCCGAGGGTGTGCCGTTGGTCCATCCGGAAGGAGTCCAGTAGGCGTCCTTGTTGGAGAACTTGTAGAGCAGGTAGACACCGTTGTCTTCATAGAACTTTTGTATCGTGGCATCGAAGTCGTGGGAGCCTTGCGGCAATTGGTAGGAAGATGTATTGCCAGATGGTGTCAACTCGTCCTCGTCGTAGCTGCACGAGGTAAAGGCAGCCAGCGCGGCAAGGGCCACGCAGGCCATCGTTGTATGGAAATATCTCATAAGTGTGTTTATCTTGGGTTTTGTTGTAAGTTGGGGTTGCGTGAAATTGCTGCGGCCGGTATTGGCAGAGCGTACAGAGGGTCGTCAGCCTTGAGCGTGTATTCGTGGGTCGCGCCAGTGTCGTCGGTGTATGCGTGTGTCACGCTGAGATGGTTGCGCTTTATGTCCATCCACCTGAATCCGTCTTCCCATACCAGTTCGCGCTGTCTTTCCTGAAGCACAAACTGCAGCAGTTCTTCTCCGCTTATGTCGGCAAGTGGAGAATAGGTGCCTGCTGCATAGCGGCTTTCGCGCAGCGCGTTGATGTCGGCAAGCGACTTCGTGGCCGCCGCGGCATCGCCGGCAACGCTCTTCCGCGCGTAAGCCTCGGCACGGTTGAGATAAACCTCTGCCATGCGGAGCCCGTGCTCACCGTCATACTGGGCGTTGAACGATGCCTTGCCGACGAAGAAGAAAGAATAGTAGTTGTTTACGTACTTCTGGTAGCGCAGGTCGTTGGCCTGATCATACATGGCGGCAATCTTGGTGTTCAAGGAGTAGGGAATGGCGGTGCCCCAGTTGTCGTTCTTGTTGATGTATTGGCTGTCGTAGAACTTCCCGTTGTAGTTCCATACCACCTCCGAGCTCGACGCGTCGTAGACGTTGTCGTCCTTTCCTATGAGCGAGTTGAGGTTGGTCAGGCTTGGCCCGTTCTTTATCGCCTCATCGGCCGCAGTGATGCACTCGTCCAATTTCTCCTCGTAGAGATAGAGGCGCGACAAGAGGATGTCTGCGCACTTCGACGTTACACGGTAGTGGGTTGTGGGCACATAGCCTTTCAGCTCCTCCTTGGCCTGTTTCAGTTCGCTCTCTATGAAGTCGTAGGTCTCGCGTAGCGATGCGCGCTTCGGGTAAGCGTCCTTGACGGCAGACGATGTCACGAGCGAGATGCCGAGGTTGTTGTCGGGGTCGTTGGCGTATGGCTGGCAATAGATTGTGGCGAGCTTGAGAAAATAGTAGGCCCTGAGCAGGCGCGCCTGTCCTTTGAGGCTCTGCTTGTCCTTGTCGGTTCCGGTCATGGCGTCAACATAGTCGAGAGCGACGTTGCAACCCATGACGAGCGAGTAATAGTTCTTCCATGAGTTCTCGTCGTCGATAAACGATAGCGAGCCCTCAAACATGTCGGCATTGAAAGTGAAGACCGGCTGTCCTATCTTCAGGCGGTCGGCGTAATGGTCGTTGGTCAAGCCATTGTTTTGCACCTCGTCGGTGAGAAGGTTGAGGTAAGAGTCGGAGCTGAAGTTGTAGGGGTAGCCATCGTGGAAGAATGTGGCCTGAAGGTCCTCGACCGTGGTGGGCTTAATCTCGTCCTGGCTCGACTCCGCAAAGAAATCGCCGCATGAGGAAAGCGTCACGGCAAGCGCGCCTGCGAGGCACCATTTTGATATGTTTATTTTCATTGTTGTTGTCGTTTTATGTGATTATTTGTCAGAATGCCACGTTGAGGTTGAACGAGAACGAGCGTGTTCTTGGCTGCTGTCCCATTGCCACCTCGGGGTCGCGGCCCTTGAAGTCGCCAGAGTGGACGATAAAGAGGTTTGTCACCGATGCTCCTATCGACAGGCTTTGCAGGTGCAGGTGTCGCTTCACCCATTCGTGGGGCGCGTCGTAGGTCAGCCCGAGGTTGTTGCAAGCGAGCGATGTGGTGGATGCTATTCGGTCGGTGCTATAGTTGTACATTTGGTAAACAGTGGCATATTCGCCGTTGGGCAATTGAACTGACGTCACGTTGATGTCGGGCAGTCCCGGAAGTGTGGCTTGGGTGTTTTCGGGTGTCCAACGGTTCACAAGCTCGTTGGTGAGGTTCTCAAACTCTGACGGCAGGTAAGTGCTCTGGTAAGCCGACTGCAGGATGGTCTTGCCACCGACGCGCAGGTATAGCGATGTGCTCAGCGACAGGTTCTTGTATCTGAATCCCGTGCTTATGCCCCCAGTGAAGTCGGGGTCAATCTTGCCGGCGTAGACCATGAAGTTTGTCGGGTCTTTCTTCTCCTCTGCCGTGAGTCCGTCGGCCATGCTCAAGTCTATGATGGGGTAGCCAGTCTTCGGGTCAACACCGTCGTATTTGAAAGCCCAGAACGAAGTGGCGGCGTAGCCTTTCTTGTAGAAACTTCCCGACGTGACATAAGAGTAAGACTGGCTCTGAAGTCCCACCTTCGTCACCTCGTTGAATGTCTTCGACGTGTTGAGGCTCACGTCCCAGGTGAAGTTCTTGGTGCGTATTGGGGTGAAACCCACCGTGAGCTCATATCCCGAGTTCTTCATGCTGCCTCCGTTGACAGGCATTGTCTCCACGCCAAACTCGTAGGGGATGCTGAGCGACGAAATGAGGTCGGTGGCTTTTTTCAGGTAATATTCCATGCTGAGGCGCACCTTGCTCTGGAAGAGTCCGAAGTCGACACCGTAGTTTTGCGAGAATGTCTTCTCCCAGCGCAAGTCGTTGTAGGGCAGGTTGGAGATGGTGAGGAGATAGTCTCCCGTGCGCAGGTCGGTGATGTTGGAAGCCGAGCCTGTGGGTATCTTCACTATGAGGCTTGGGCTGAAGTTGCTTGCCATGTTGCGTTGGTAGCCCCACGACGCGCGAAATGACAGGTCGGAGACGATGTCTTGCTTGCCGAACCACTTCTCGCGGTCAACGTTCCATCTGAAGCCGCCCGCCCACACGGGGTTGAACTTCTCGTTGTGGTATTGTCCGAAGTGGTTGCTGGCGTCTCCGCGCACGCTCATGTTCACCACATAGCGGTTGTCGTAGGCGTAGTTGAGCGTGAGGTAGATGCCCATCGTGTTGGTCTTGGTGTCGGTTATCGTCGGACCAGCGTAGTTTTCGTACAGAGGGTTTGCCATCGTTGTCCCACTGTAAGAATTTATGACGGTGGAAGGCAGTTGGGCGAAGCTCTTGCCTCTCTCGGGCAGGTAACCGTAGCGTGTGTCGTTGTAGCCCTTGTAGCGTGTAGAGCTCATCTCCACGCCGAGCATGGCCGTCACGGCGTGAGTCTTGTTGTAAACATGGTCAAACTGAAGAGAGTTTCTCCAGCTCCACGAGGTTTGGTTTGTGTTTGACGTGTTGAGCTCGCCGCCTACGGGAAGTCCCGATGCCTTGTACTTGCTGTCGGTGGGCAGAAACTCGCCGTAGTCGTAGCCGCGCTTGTCGGCTATGTAGTTGGTTCTCTCCGATGCCCAGCTCTCGCCCTTCACCGAAGAGGCGTTGAGAGAGAAGAGGGAGTTGAACTGGAAGTCGCGCGAAATGTCGTAATAGGCGTTTACCGAGGAGTTGAACGTGAGGTTGTTGTTCTGGTTGCCTGTGTTGTCGCGCTCGTTGAGAGCGTTGTAGAGGTATCCGCCACTGCTGCTGCCTGTCTTGAGGCTGCGGTTCTGGTAGTAGTAGAGTGAGCCGTCGGCGTTGTAGGCCGGTATCACACGGTTCACGTTGTGGGCGTAGGTATAGGCGTCGAACTTGTAGAAGCCATTGGTCTTCGACCTGCTTCCGCTCACGTCGACGCTCACCCTGAATTTCTTTGAGAAGTCCATGTTCATACCTACGTGGGCAGAGTAGCTGTTTTGGTCGTTGCCAATCGCCGTGCCTTGTGTGTCGTTGTAGGCCAGTGACGCATAGAACCTCGCCATCTCAGTGCCGCCAGAGAGCGACACGCTGTGGCTTTGGCTTATGGGATTGCGGAAGAGCAGCTTGAACCAGTCGGTGTTGTTGGTTTCCAACGTAGCCACCTGCTGTTCAAACTCCGATGCGGAGATCTTGCCGAAGAGATAGTCTTGCAAGGCTCCGGCGTAGCCAATGTTGTTGTTTGTCCAACTTGCCGACAGTCCGCGCTGGAATATCTCACGGCTCACGGCGACACGCTCCTTCGAGTTCAACATCTCTTCGGCCTTATGGCTCAGGCGCTGTCCTGTCTGCAAGCCTCCCGAATAAGACACTGCAATCGAACCCACCTTGCCGCGCTTGGTGTTGATCACGATAACACCGTTGGCGGCTTTGGTGCCGTATATGGCAGTGGCAGAGGCGTCTTTCAAGACGGTGATGCGGTCGATGTCCATTGGATTGAGCCACGAGATGGAGTTTCCCACGAAGTTGCGTATGTAGTCGAAGTTGCTCTCATCGATGCCACCTTGGGCATTGAGCGTCTGCGTGCTGAAAGGCAACGGGTCTTCCTGTATGACACCGTCCACCACCCAGATGGGCTCTTGCGAGCCGAACATCGTTGACGTGCCTCGCACACGGGTTTTTGCCGTGCGGCCAACCATGCCCGACACGTTGGTGACTGCCACGCCAGCGAGTTTGCCCTGGAGGGCTTGCTCCAAGCTGTTGAAGCCGTTGATGTTGAGGTCTTTGGCCGATACCTGCGCCACGGAGCCTGCCATGCGCTTCTTGTCGAAATCCTGATAGCCTGTGACCACCACCTCGTCGATGTCGGTATTGTATCTCAGTTCCACGTCGCGGTATTCGTCGCTCGAACCTGCCTTGATGACGGCGGTCTTCTTGCGCATGCCCACGAAAGTGTATTCGATGTTAGTCTCCGTTGTGGGAATGTCGATGGCGAAGTTGCCATCGATGTCGGCAACGGTATAGAGCTTGGTGCCCACAACGTGTACTTGTGCACCGGGCAATGGTTGTCCCTCAATGTCGCGGAGCGTGCCGGTGAACAGTCTCATGTTGGCAGCCGGCTTGCGTCCGTGCACGGACAGTATGCCGTCGTTCACCTGATAGTAGAACCCCAGAGGTTTGAGCACCTTGTCGAGGATGGTTGCCACGGGCGTGTCGTTTTCGTCGATGCTGACTTTGGGCGTATGCTTCATTTCGCCATACGAGGAAATGAACTCCAAGCCACTCTTCTTGTTGATTTCCAGGAAAAACTCACTGATGTCCACCGACTTCAGGTGGATGGAGATCTTCTTGTTCCATGATTGGGCTCTTGAGGTTGTTGGCAAAAGGCTCAAGACAAGGGCCGCTGCCAGCAATGCAAAGATGTGCCTAAAGTTGAAATAATCTCTCATAATCTCTCTTGTGTGTTTGTTATAATGGTATGTTTCTTTTATTCAAATATGATTCGGTCGTCAATCAAGCGAATCTTGACATCGGTGGCATAGGATATGGCATTGAGGATGGTCGTCAGCGACTTGTTGCGGTTCACGATACCGCTGAAGCGCACGTCTCTTGTCTCCTGTGAGCGGAACACCACCTGGCACCCGTACCATTCGGCCAATTGCTCTGCCAGTTCTCCGATGCTCGCGTTGTCCATCTTGTATATTCCGGTTTTCCAGGCTATGTCGTTGGTTATGTCATGAAGGCTTATCGTTGTCGAGCCTTGCCTCATGACGGCTTGCTCGCCAGGGGTCATGGCCTTCTCGCCGCTGCCGTTGCTGAAGACGCTGATGCAGCCTTCCACAAGTGTGACCGTGGTGCTATGGGCTGTGGCGTTGACATTGAAGCTGGTGCCGTATTCTTTCACTATGCCGTTGTCGGTGCGCACGTAGAAAGGCCGATATGCCTCATGGCTCACTTCAAAATATGCCTCGCCCGTGAGATACACGGTGCGGTTGTCTGCCTCAAACGACGAGGGATATTTCAATGTGGCTCCGTTGTTGAGCCACACGGTCGTGCCGTCTGGCAGGCGTAGCTTGCGGTCGCCGGCATTGCTCGACAGAATGTCTATCGGCGCGTCTCTATCGAAAAACTCCGCTGGCATAGGGGCCGAGGGCAGTATCGTGGTTGACGTGGCGCTTTGTGTAGTTCCTTTTTGGCCTTGGGTCATAGGTGTGGCAGTCTTGTCGTCGTGCCTTGCTGCGGTCTGTTGCGCCTCGGCAATCTGCCTCGGGACGTCTGTGTCGTTCTTGCCAAGCCACAATGTAGCCGTGATGGCAAGTAGGCAGGCAATAACGGCTGCGGCAGAAAGTTTCCAAGCTTTAAGTTTCGGCATGCTGGCCTTTCCTACGAATCGCATGGGAAGTCTGCGCTTTGCGAAGTGGTTTTCGCGGAAACGCTGCCAGGCGGCATTGCTGTCTACCTTGTCGTATGCGTCGTATCTCGATGAGGCTTCGCGCTCTTCAAGCAACTTGTTGAAGAGCTCGGTGTTCTCAGCCTTTAATTCTTTAAGATTATCGTTTTTCACGTCCATTGGCTCTGCTTTTTAAACCAATGACGTATAAAAACAATTAAAGGGTGACAAAAATATCAAAAAAAAGTATGGATGGATTTTTCCTACATTATATATAATAGGAGAAACATGTCGAGCAGAATGTTAGCGTCGGTGGTATTCATCTCTTCGCGCAGAGTCTTCATTCCGCGTTTCTTTTGGGTCTTCACGGTGTCGATGCTTACGCCAAGTTCTTCGGCTATCTCCTTGTTTGTCTTGCCCTCCATGGCCGCCACGAAAACCGCGCGCTGTCTGGCGGGCATGGAGTCGATGATCTTGAAAAGGCGGCGATAGAACTCCTCGCGGAAACTGGCGGCGTTGTCTTCCTCCATAGTCGCCTCTCCATGCGAGGCCATCTCCTTGGCGAAGGTGTAGATGGTGTCGCGGTGCCTGATGTCATCGATGCAGCGGTGGCATACACTGCTGTAGAGATAGCGCCGCAAAGCCTGAAAAGAGGCTATGGCGGGACGGCTATCGTAGAGGTGGACAAATAGCTCCTCCACGATATCCTCGGCATGCGAAACGTCGTCGAGAAAGCGCAAGGCATAAGCGACAAGCGACTTGTAGTATTCACGGTAAAGCCAATGAAACGATGCCTCGTCCCATTCCACAAGCCGGCTAATATCGGTTATTTCAATTTCCTTTCCCAATTTCCTTTCCTTAAGTTTTTGCCTTAATGTCTTTTCCGTGTATTGCGCCGTTGCACTTTTATGTTATTCGGCTTCAAAATTACTCAAAAATATTGTAAACGATGCTTTAGTGTTAAGATAAAAGCAGGATAAATTTTCATTGGTACTTTTCTTGCCATTATCGATAAAAATTAATAATTTTGCACAAGTCAAATCTGCACACGCAAGGAGCGTGTGCAAGCCTTTGGTTCGCAGAATGGATAATCAAGAAACACGTAAAGGGAATACAAACATGTCAATATCCAAAACAAGACAGAAACTGGTTGACGTGGCACGTCAATTGTTCGCCAAGAAAGGGGTCAACGGAACCACGATGAACGACATTGCCTTGACATCGGGAAAGGGACGTCGCACTCTGTATACTTATTTCAATTGCAAGGAGGATATTTATTATGCCGTGATAGAGTCGGAGCTTGAACGCTTGAGCGACAAACTCGACGCCGTGGCAGCTAAGCGCATGCCCCCACAAGACAAGGTGATAGAGCTCATCTATACCCACCTCACGTCAATTAAGGAGACGGTGGTGCGCAACGGCAATCTCCGCGCGGAGTTCTTCCGTAACATCTGGACCGTTGAGAAAGTGCGCAAAAACTTCGATGAGGACGAGATGGAACTGTTTCGCAAGGTTTATGCCGAAGGCAAGGCTGACGGTGAGTTTGACATTGAAAACGTGGACATGGTAGCGGACATCACGCATTATTGTATCAAGGGACTTGAGGTGCCGTTTATCTATGGTCGTCTCGGTCATGGGCTCACCGAGGAGACATCGCGGCCGCTGATAGCCAAGATCGTTTACGGTGCGTTGGGCAAGAAGACTCTATGAGTCTATAGGTTTTGCAATTGGGGTATCACGATCTTGCCGCGCGACCTCGTGAGAAGCCCCTCTTGCTCCATGTTTTTTAGGGCTGTGGATATTTGCTGGCGGTTTTGCCCAAGCAGGTTGCCCAAGGTGGACATACTGATGAAGAGCTCTTTTCGTCCGGCAGGAGTGACACAACGACACTTGATGAATTGTTTTATATGGTAAGCCAACAGGTCGTAGTTCTGCTCCGAGATGGTCTTGCCCTTGGGGTGATATTGTTGTGCCCATAGCTGTTGCTCTCGCTTTTGTAGCTGCGTGGCGAGAATGCGGACAAGGTTTATTCGGAATATCAGCGACGTGTCGAGCAACTTGTGCAGTTCGTCTTTCTCGAAAGTGATGGTGTTGGTTTGCGTGAGGGCCTTGATGGTTTTCGTGAACACTTGATACTTGCCGAAGATGCCAAGCGACTGCAATATTATTGGCGCGCTGACGTTCTCTTCTATCTTATAGGCGTTGTCGTCGGAATATGTTTGGAAAAGCAGTTCGCCCGAGATGGCTATGGTCAGTTTGCCGCACGGCTGGTTGCGTTTGGCAATGACGGTTCCCGCCTCGACTTTGTTGAAGTCGATTCGTGTTTGAGTCATTATGCTCTCCAGTTCTTTTTGGCTCATTCCCATGAAGAGTGGCAGCGAAGCAAGTGTGTCCCATCTCATTGTGCGATAACCTTTTTCATCGACGGTGAAAACCATACCGCGTTTTTCCCGTCCTTGTCGCTATATATGAAGTAGACCATCAGCTCAGGATGCTTGTCCAATATGTTTTTCGCCTTTTCGAGTCCTAAGACCATGAATGCGGTGGCGTAGGCGTCGGCGGTTGCGCAATTGTCGGCGACCACTGTCGACGACAGGATGTTGTGTTGCACCGGATAGCCGGTCTTGGGGTCTATGGTATGGGCATATTTCTTGCCGCCCTTGTAATAGAAGTTGCGGTAGTTGCCGCTTGTGGCCATTGCCTTGTCGGTGATGTTGAGCACGGTTTGCAGCTCGCCGCCTTGCAGGGTAAGGTCGTCCACGGGTTTGGTCACACCTATTTTCCATGGCACCCTGTCGGGGTTGATGCCCGATGTCACCACCTCGCCACCTATCTCAACCATGAAGTTCTCTATTCCGTGGCGGCGCAGGAGGTTTGCCACGCAGTCGGAGCCATAGCCTTTGGCCACGCCAGAACAGTCGAGGTTGACGCGTGGATCTTGTTTCACTATCGTGCCATCCTTGAGCGCCACCTTTTCATAACCAACTATTTGGCGAAGTGAGTCGATGATGTTCTTTGTGGGGTCTACACCTTTCTTGAATCCAAAACCCCATTCGTTGACAAGCGGTGCCACGGTGATGTCGAAGGCACCGTTGGTCTCACGCGAAATATTTTCGGCGAGGTTGAACACCTCTATGAATTTCTTGTTGAGCTTTGTCTTTTGGTTGTTGTTTATGGCGGAGATGATGCTTTGCTTGTTGAATGTCGACAACGCGGCATCCACTTCTTTCATCTCAGCCTCTATCTCTGGCTGCAAGTCCTTGGAGTATTGGTATGTTATGCTGTAGGTTGTCCCGAAGATGAATCCCTTGTTGCGTTGGTATGGCGTCACGCGTTGCTGCCTGATGATGATGACCGAGGCCGCAATGAGTATTACGAGAAAGACAGCCTTTATTATGTTTTTCTTTTTCATTCTGGTGTTTTGAGTCAGGGTTTCACAGGTTTACCATCAGTTCGAACGATCCCCACATGCGCGATGAGCCTTGCTTGCCATAGCCTGGCACATACCATGGGTTGCCGAAGCCTCCGTCATTGTGGGCTATCCTTCTTCTGTAGCGGAAAGTCCAGCCAAGCCTTATGGGGCCGATTATCTTTGCCTCGGTGCCGAAGACGGCTTCCATCCAGTGGTATTGTGCCTTCACGTCGTGAAGGGAGAACGGCACCTTGTCGCCCCAAACGGGGTCGGTCACGTCGGGACGGTCAACATCGAACTTGAAACTGGTGAATGCGTATCTAACGCCGGCATAGAGCCGATAGATGTCGTGCTTGTTCTTCATGATGTTGAAGTCCACGCCTATCCTTCCGTATGGCGCCGAAGTCTTGTAATGGGTGTTGGTGGAGACGCTGTTCTCGTCGGCCTGTCCCAATCCCACTTCCACCACGGGAAAATACTTGTCTTTGAGGTTGACCTTCACTCCTGCTTCGTATTGTCCGGTAGACGACACGCCCCGCTGCACGATGCCCATGAGGTCGACTTTCACCTGGATGCCACGCCACCAGGGTATGGAGTCGTCGATGGCTTTCATGCGCAGCTTCAGTTGCTGGTCTTTGGTGAGTCGTTGCGTTCCCGTGCCTTGCTGGCTTTGCGCCGTGGCTGTGAGGGCGAGCAAGAGCAGCAGGCTACAGGCGACTCTCCTTAAAATAGATATAGAAATGCTTTTGCGAGGCATCATAGTTGACGAAGTTGTGATGTATCACCACCGAGTCTATGGCGTGACGCGTATATGTCACGTTGGTGATGGTGTGAAAATAGTTTACTCCGCAGTCCACCGACTCAAAGTGTGGGGTGTTGGTCTTCTCCACCTTTATGGTGTCGAAGAGGCTGTTGGTCTTCATTACGAGTATGTCCTCGGGCCTGTTGTAGCTCATGGGCAACGAGAAGGAGTCGGTGTTCACCTGCTTGTTGATGATCACGGAGTCGGTGCCGTCACTTCTCATGCTTGAGATGGTGAGTGTGTCGGGCAGTGTAGTCACTGCCCCGCGAAGCACGTAGTTGGAGTTGACGGTGTTGTTGAGCGGACAGTCGATGGTGGAGCATGCCGTCAATGTCGTCATTCCTAATAAAAGATACAGGAGTCTCCTCATTTTCAGATGGTTTCTTCTATCTGGTAATCGTTGCGCTGTGGGCTTTGCCTGCTCATGAGGTCGCCCAGGAAGCCTGCCACGAAGAACTGTGAGCCGAGGATGAGCGCCGTGAGGGCAATGTAGAACGAGGCATGGCTGGCAAGCAAGTCGCCGTAGATGCCATGGCAGAGGGCTATGGCTTTCTCCACGATGAGCCAAACAAGTGAGATGAAGCCAATAAAGAATATGATGGAGCCAATGAAGCCGAAGACGTGCATTGGCTTCTTGCCAAAGCTGCTGAGGAACCACAAGGTGAGCAAGTCGAGATAGCCGTTGAAGAAACGGTTGATGCCAAACTTGGAGCTTCCGTATTTGCGTGCCTGGTGGTGCACCACCTTCTCGCCTATGCGGTCGAAGCCTGCGTTCTTGGCGAGGTAAGGAATGTAGCGGTGCATCTCGCCGTAGACCTCGATGTTTTTCACCACGTCCTTGCGGTA
>CAVBBO010000003.1:0-7769 GCA_963593695.1 Escherichia coli
ACTTCAAACACACACATCGCGGGGTTGCCGACGGCTTGAAAGCGGATTACATATATTTTCACGACATTTCGTTTCCGTTTCATTTTTCTTTTATAACTTTGCAGGCGGAAAGCAGAGGTTGCTTTCTAAGGGGTGCTGCGGTTGTTGCCGTGGCTGAGATCATACCCATGAACCTGATCCGGATAATGCCGGCGTAGGTAGAGGATAATCCCTTATGTTATTTTTTATTTTAAAACAAAAGGTATCAATGAAAAGATTCATTTTCATGATGAGCCTGTCGTTTTCGGCTATCGCAGCGACTGCGGGCATTCCGGAAAAACTCGACACACTCAGCACGTACACGCTCCAAGGTGTACAGGTGACATCAACACGTGCCACGAAGAAAACTCCAATGGCGTTCACCACGCTCGACAAGGACAAGATCAAGCAAGTGAACTTCGGCCAAGACATTCCTTACATCCTGTCGCTGACTCCATCTGTCACCACCACCTCCGACGCGGGCAACGGCATTGGCTACACGTCGATACGCGTGCGCGGCATAGACCCGAGCCGAATCAACATCACCGCCAACGGCGTGCCCGTGAACGACGCCGAGAGTTCGCAGGTGTATTTCGTCAACATGGGCGACTTCACGTCGTCGGTGCAGAGCATGCAGCTGCAACGCGGAGCGGGAACGTCGACAAACGGCGCGGGTGCCTTCGGTGCCACACTCAACATGCAGACGGAGAACATAGGCACGAAGCCCTACGTGGGCCTCGACCTCAGCGCCGGCAGCTACTACAGCCACAAGGAGACCCTGCGCTTCGGCACCGGACTGCTGAGCGACCACTGGGGGCTGCAGGGACGCCTGTCGAACATCGGCAGCAAGGGTTACCTGAGGCGTGCGTCGACGAAGCTCAACTCTTATTTCCTCCAGGGCGGCTACTTCTCCGACAACACAATGGTGAAGCTCGTGACCTGGAACGGCACAGAGCAGACATACCACGCATGGAACTACGCATCCAAATATGAGCAGAGCCTCTACGGAAGACGCTACAACTCGTGCGGCGAATATTACGACGAGAAGGGCAACGTGCACTACTATAAGGACCAGACCGACAACTATCACCAGATGAACTACCAGGCCATCTGGAACCAGCTGTTCGGACAGCGCTGGTCTACCAACGTGACGCTGCACTACACCTACGGCTATGGTTACTACAACGAATACAAGGCAGGCAAGGACTACAAGGACTACGGCCTGTCGAACACGAAATACAAGAGCGACCTGACACGCAAGAAGATCATGGAGAACAACCTCTATGGCATCGTGGCAAGCGTCAACTACAACAACAAGGAGAACTTCAAGTCGACCCTCGGCGGAGGATGGAACAAATACATCGGCGACCACTGGGGAGAGGTGCTCTGGACCAAGGACAAGATCAACGAGTTCTACCCGGGCTATGAGTATTACAGGAACCGCTCGTGGAAGACCGACTTCAACATCTACGCCAAGGAGTCGTGGACCTTCCTCCCCGGTCTCAACGCCTACGTCGACCTGCAATATCGCCACGTGGGATACCGTATGCAGGATCCGCGCGACTATTATATCAACGTGGACCGCACGAAGGGATACTGGGCACACGACGACTTCGACTTCTTCAACCCGAAGTTCGGTCTCAACTACCAGATTGACAAGCACAACCGCGTGTATGCCAGCTACGCCCTGAGCCACAAGGAGCCCACGCGCAACGACTACCAAGACAACGAGGTGAAGCACCTGAAGGCCGAGAAGCTGCAGGACGTGGAGTTTGGCTATCGCTATGAGAGCCCGAAGTTCACGGCAGGTGCCAACTTCTACTACATGTACTACAACCACCAGTATGTGCTCACGGGCGAGCTCAACGACATAGGCGAGATGAAGGCCAGTAACGAGAACAGCGGCCGCTCTTACCGCGAGGGCGTGGAGCTGGAAGGAGCGTGGAAGCCGACAGACTGGTTCCGCTGGGATCTCAACGCCACCTTCTCGCGCAACATCTGCAAAGACTGGACCGTGAACCTCAGCGACAAGACAAGCTACAACCTCGGCGACACCCACACGGCGTTCTCGCCCGACGTGATATTCAACAACATCTTCACGTTCAGCTACAAAGGGTTCACGGCAAGCATCCAGAGCCAATATGTGGGCAAGCAATACCTGACCAACACGGGCTTTGAGTCGTACAACAACTATACTGCCAAAGGACAGTTTGACCAGACCGTGGACATGATCCTGAAGGCTCATTTCACCACCAACCTTGACCTTGCCTACCATTTCAGCCTGCCGAAGCTGGGCATGAAAGACATCACCGTGGGCATTGCCCTCTACAATGTCTTCAACAGCATGTATGACAACAACGGTTGGGCATCGCCAAAATTCCGCAAGACGGCCAACGGCGGCGTGGAAGCCTACTGCTCCGACGACCTCTACGAGGCAGGCTTCGCGCCATCAGCACCGTTCAACTGCATGGCTCACCTGAGCCTGACATTCTAAGACAACATAGTCCTGCTCGCCGCAAAGCACAT
This sequence comes from Escherichia coli, assembly GCA_963593695.1. Classification (GTDB taxonomy): domain Bacteria; phylum Bacteroidota; class Bacteroidia; order Bacteroidales; family Bacteroidaceae; genus Prevotella. The sequence continues at coordinate 2,545 of CAVBBO010000003.1, forward strand.
TCATGAAGGATATGACAAACCATAAACCATTCTGGCCCGACAGCCCCGCTGTGATTCTTGCCAACGGCTCCTACCCTACCCACGAGATTCCACTGAAAATCCTGAACGGGCACGGGTACTTGTGTTGCTGCGACCGCGCCGGACTTACAGCCCTGGAGCACGGCTTGAGGCCCAACGCCATAGTGGGCGACGGCGACTCGCTGCCACTCTCGACGCAAAAGGAGCTGGCCGACATCTTCCACAAGGTGGACGAGCAGGACTACAACGACCTGACCAAAGCCACGCGGTTCATGCTGGCAAAGGGATTCAAAGAGATAGTTTATCTCGGAGCGACAGGGATTAGGGAAGACCACACCATCGCCAACATCTCGCTCATGGCAACCTACCGCAAGGAGATGGGCATGGAGCCGATCATGGCGACCGACTATGGATGGTTCTCTGTCAACGAGGGCAAGCACGTGTTCCGTGCGTTTCCCGGCCAGCAGGTAAGCATCTTCAACCTCGGCTGCCACAAGCTAAGCTCACGAGGACTGAGATGGGACGCCTACCCCTACACCACGGCATGGCAAGGCACGCTCAACGAGGCCGTGTCGTCTTCGTTTGAATTGGAGGGCGACGGCTTGTATATGACATACCAAACTTACGAAGCAAAATGACGCAATATTTCATTGACCACTGGCTCGACATCACCACGACCATACTGGGCATCATCTATATCGTTCTCGAATACCGTGCCAGCATCATGTTGTGGCTCGTGGGCATAGTGATGCCTGCCATGGACGTGTTTCTCTATTACAGCCACGGGCTCTACGGCGACGCGGGCATGGCGGTCTACTACACTCTCGCCGCCGTGTATGGCTGGACGGTATGGAAATTTGGCAAGAAGCGCAAGCAGAAGGAAGGCGAGGAGATGCCCGTGACCTTCATGCCCAAGCGGCTCTACCCCATCGCCACGGTGTTTTTCGTGGCTGCTTGGGTGGCCACATGGTTCGTGCTGAGCCGATACACCAACAGCAACGTGCCGGTGCTCGACGGTTTCACCAACGCGCTGAGCTTCGTGGGGCTGTGGGCACTCGCAAGGAAATACACCGAGCAATGGCTCTTCTGGATAGTGGTGGACATAGTGAGTTGCTACCTGTATATCATCAAGGGCATACCATTCAAGGCTTCGCTCTATGGCATGTATGTGGTGATAGCCGTGATGGGATACATGAAATGGATGAAAATGGCGCGGCAAGCGCAATAATAAAGAAAAACGGGCATAGCGCGTGGTTGCCATGCCCGTTTCTTTTTTAGTATTGCCTGATGTTGCCCATTTGAGGGAAAACCCTTACCTTTGCAGCCGCTTATGAAAACAACAACGTTCAACAAACGCGACGCGATCGTTTTCAAGCACTTCAGCCGCAAGGGCTACAGCCTCTTTGCCGCATTGGGCAAAGTGGTGGTAATAGGAGTTCTTGCCGTGCCCACTCTCACCCACGCCAAGGCCGACGGCATAGCCACAAGGCCGGCCAACGAGAGTGCCGACACGCTCTCGTTCGGGGAGCAACGGCTCGACGAAGTGCAAGTGACAGGATCGCGAGCACCGCTGACCGCAAGGCAGTCGGCGAAAATCGTTGATGTCATCTCGCGCGACGACATTCATCGTGCCGAGGCGCAGACCATCAACGACGTATTGAAATTAGCCACGGGCGTGGATGTCCGTCAGCGCGGTGGCTTTGGTGTACAGACGGACATTTCCATCAACGGTGGCACCTTCGACCAGATCACCATCCTGCTGAATGGCATGCCGCTGACCTCGCCACAGACGGGTCACAACGCCGCCGACTTCCCCGTGTCGCTCGACGACATAGACCACATCGAAGTGCTGGAAGGCGGTGCAGCGCGCGTTTTTGGTTCCGCGGCTTTCTCGGGAGCCATAAACATCGTGACCACGCCACGACCTTCACCCCAAGGCGCGAAAGGTTGGGAAGGCAAGGCTACAATAGAAGGCGGATCGTTCGGGTCGTTTGGCGGAGACGCAAGGGTGGCAGCAAGCTTGCTCAAGGCAGGCGAAGGCACGCCGACAAGCAGACAACTCTTCTCCTCGCTCTCAGCCGGGTACAACCAGAGCGACGGCGGCACTGCCAATTCCGACTTCCGCAATCGCCACGGGTTCTATCAAGGGCGCTTCGCATCGCCAATTGCCGACGTGAGCTGGCAGGCGGGAATAGCGTCGAAGGATTATGGTGCCAACACGTTCTATTCGGCACGATTCCCCAACCAGTATGAGTGGACACGAAGATACATGGGCTCCGTGAGCGTGGGCATTCATCCGATTGCCAACGAGAGCGGATTATTGAGGTCGCTCGACATAGAGCCTGGAGCCTACGCGCATCGCGACATTGACCACTACCAGCTGACCAAAGGCGCCACGGGAGCAGCCAACGGCGAGAACTATCACCGCATGGACGTGTATGGAGGCTCGCTGAGCGTGGTGGCAAGTTGGACGGCAGGAAAGACTGCAATAGGCGCGGACGTGCGCAAGGAGCACATCCTGTCTACCGCCTACGGCGAACTGCTGGACGAGAGCGAATGGAAGACCATAGGCAACACGGGACGCGCCTATGACCACGTAGGGAACCGCACCAACACGAGCCTCTTTCTTGAGCACAACGTCATAATAGGCGGACTGACCGTGTCGGCAGGAATGATGGCAAACCGCAACACGGGGCTCGACAATAAGTTTCGCGTGTACCCGGGCGTGGATGTCAGCTTCAGGCCCGACGACCACTGGAAGATCTATGCCAGTTGGAACAAGGCCATGCGCTTGCCCACCTTCACCGACTTGTACACCAACAGTTCGGCGCAAAAAGGCGACCTCACGTTGAAACCAGAGCGCAACAGCACCTTCAAGGGCGGAGTGCGCTATCGCACGTTTGGCTTCGAGGCTATGGCAAGCGCGTTCTACAGCCGAGGTCGCGAGATGATCGACTGGGTGTATGAGACCGCCGAATCAAAAAGATACCAAGCCATGAACATTGGCAAGCTCGACAACACGGGATTCAACATAGAGACAAAGGCCAACTTGTCGCAACTGTTGGGTGTCGAGGTCACTGACTCAAGACAAGAGCCATGGCTTATGACGCTGGGATATGCATATATCAACCAAACCCACAAGACCGACAAGGAAATATACAAGTCGCTCTATGCCTTGGAATATCTCAGGCACAAGTTTGTGGCTACCATCTCGCATCCTATCGTGAAGCGTCTATCAGCCTCGTGGTCGCTGCGTTGGCAACAACGAATGAACGGTTATCACCCATACGCCAAGCTTGACGGCAAAGTGCAATACCAGCTGCCCCACTGCACCATATACGTGAAGGCCGACAACATCACGTGCCACAGGTATTACGACCTCGGCACCGTGAAACAGCCTGGACTGTGGATAATGGCGGGTACGAAAATAAGCGTGTTCTGACGGAAGACTTAAGGCAATGCCTCATGCCGGGCATACAAAAAGTTTCATTGCGCTTTTCCACTTTTCTTCCGTCAGTTATCGGGAAAATTACTAATTTTGCAATTCAAAAGCCAATGCGCCTTTTCGCAAATTGGCTTTTTAAAACGCTTGATTTTCAATGTTCCAAAATTTTTATTTTCATACAAATCATGAACACTACATCAATACGTAAAATGATGATGGCTCTTGTCATCTGCTTGACAATGGTCATGAACGTCACCATGGCCGCATGCAGCGACAACGACAAAGGCAATGAACTGGTGCCTAGTTTCCCTCAAAGGATTGCCGTAATCGACGCTGGCAGCACCGGCTCGCGACTGAAGGTCTATGAGGTTAATGCCGACAGCACCATTCAAATCCTGTTCCCCACCAATGACGACGAGAAAGCGAAGTCGAAGGGTGGTGCCATTTCCGACGTGGCAAACCAGACAGACAGCGTGAGGAAATACCTGGAGCAGATGACGTCGAAATACACTCACGACGCCACTGGCGAAACCATACCCCTCTATGTCCTTGCCACTGCCGGCATGCGCTATGAAACACAAGAGAAGACCGACGGCGTGTATAGCAAGATGGCTAGCGTAACAGGAAATATGAACGGCTTCAAGGTGCAGAAAGCAATGACCATCTCTGGGCGTTATGAGGGACTGTATGCGTGGATTGCCGCCAACTACGAGAACCACTCGCTTAAGGCATCGCCCGTGGGTACGCTGGAGATGGGCGGGAAGTCGTTGCAAGTGGCTTTTCTGGCAACCTCCGCAGCGGTGCCTGACGACTACAAGGTGACGCGCAAGGACTGGGGAACGCTCTACTGCAAGAGCTACCTTCACGGTGGCACCGATGCAGTCTATGAGGCAACACCCGACACCCTGCCATTCGTCTTTACACTGCCCGTTGAAGACGTTAGTGCATACTGCGGCAATACCTCGTTCTACGGATGCAGCACAGGAGTGAAGAAGGTGTTGAAAGGTATAACGCAGTATGGCTCAAAGGAGGCGTATGCCGCCACGCTGCCACGCCACGACCGCTATCATAACTTCATGTGCACATACTACGTGCCATGGGTGATTGAAAAGCTAAACATCGGCAACCGCATCATTGCCGACCCCTATGGCACCGACTGGACCGAGGGTGCCGTTTACGACATCGTCATCAACAAACAAGCTCCCGAGGCTTTCGACTACAATAAAGGGCTCTGACCTTTTTTATATATATAGGTATCCGGCAAAACTTAGCAACAGGCAAGTACCGTAGGGACATAATATAAACGCAGGGGGCTTGCCCCTGCGTTTATATGTTTCAATGATTTTTGCTTTGTATTGTATTCGATTTGCGATATATCACCCTCTGTAATGTTTAGGGCGGGTAAATCAATGAATTGCAGTTCCGCTCCTAATATTCTCGCCTTCAAGCAAGAGTTTTGTATGTATGTTTGAAAAAAATAGCAAAGAGTTTGGTCGTTCCAATAGATAATTGTACTTTTACAGTGACAGTTCCCACCACGCTTCCCGAAGAACAGCGAACCAGGGTGGGGCTTTTGCTTTTATTAAGGTATGAGGTATACCAAACAACCGTTAGGATTATCCCGACATCATTGCGATGTTGGTAGCGTAAAGCCGCTTAGTCTTTATCTCACATTTTAACGAACTATTGATTTATAGAACACACCAAATATAAAAATTATCGAACATCATATAAACGTAAAAACATTTCTGCAGCAGTCCAC
>CAVBBO010000004.1:0-32531 GCA_963593695.1 Escherichia coli
TCGTCGAACTTCTCGCCGTTGACAGCCACAATCTCACCCTTCTCGAAGGTAATCTTCAGCTCGGCCTCGTCGTCCTTGGCAGTGACGTGCTTCAGGTAAGCCTCCTCGGGCAGACCCTGCACGGGGTCGAGAATCTCGCCGCCGCAGATGCTGGTGCCCCAGATACCTACATTATAAGAATACTTCAACTTGGTGAAGTCGGCATAGAAGCCGTGCTCGTTCAAGTAGTCTACCTCCTCCTTGCGGGAGAGTGCCTTGTCGCGGGTCAGGGTGATGATCTCCACGCCCGGAGCCATCACGAGGAAGGTCATGTCGAAACGAATCTGGTCGTTGCCGGCACCCGTACTGCCGTGGGCGATGGCATCGGCGCCAATCTCCTTGGCATAGCGGGCGATGGCGATGGCCTGGAAGATACGCTCGGAAGAAACGGAGATAGGATAGCAGTTGTTGCGGAGCACATTGCCGAAGATCATGTACTTCAATGACTTCTCATAGTACTCTTGTGTCACGTCGAGGGTGACATAAGCCTTTGCGCCCAACTTATACGCATTCTCCTCGTTGGTCTTCAACTGCTCCTCGGAGAAACCACCCGTGTTGGCACATGCTGCATAAACATCCCAGCCGTCCTGGGTCAACTTCATTACCGTGTATGATGTATCGAGACCGCCGCTGAAAGCGACTACTACTTTTTTGTTTGCCATAACCTTTACTATTTTTATTCTTTTTACTTGTTCTGTCTTTATGCGTTTCCTTGTGCCGCAACACACATCATTTAATCCCGTCTATCCGCTTCACTCTCTCTATCACTTCCTCGGGAAGGCGCACAGGCAGATGCTCGGCAGGGTCGAAGAGCATGGCGGTGCATATGCAATATTGGCGGTTGGTGCGGTGGAGAATGTCGGAATTGATGCAGCCCTCGCATCCACGCCAAAACGACTGGTCGTCGGTGAGATCCTTGAATGTAACGGGCAGATAGCCGAGCTGAGTGTTCATCTTCATCACGGCAGAACCACTCGTCAACGAGAATATCTTGGCATGCGGCCAACGTATACGCGCCAGGGTGAAGGTGACATTTTTTATTTTCTTGGCAAGTCCCAAGCCGCGATAGTCGGGATGCACTATGAGTCCGGAGGTCGTGACATAATGCTTGTTTCCCCACGTCTCTATATAACTGAAACCAGCGAAATTCTCACCATCGAGGGCGATGACCGCCTTCGCCTCGCGCATCTTTGTAGCCACGTAGTCGGGCGAGCGTTTCGCTATACCCGTGCCGCGCACCTTCGCGGCATCGGCAATGGTCTTAAGAATGGTGTCAACATATTTAATGTGGCTCTCGTCGGCAACCAACACTTTTACGTCTTTCATTTGTTCTTTTTTCTTCTTTCTCTCTTTCTTAAAGTTTATTCCTTATATTTTAGAGTATCATATTCTCGCGCATGGCATCAATAATGGCGTTGTGGTCGGTGCCGTCACGTATGACGATAAAAATGGTATCGTCGCCGGCTATCGTTCCCAAAACCTCGGGGATGTCACTGTTGTCAATGTTGTAGGCTATGCTGCTGGCATATCCAGGACGCGTGCGGATCACTCCCAAGTTGCCAGAGAAGTTGATGCTTTGGAAACCTGGCACGGCCATCATCTCGGTTGCCCTAAGCGGGGTATGCACACGCTTGTACATGGTCTCATTGGGTAAAACATAGACATAATGGCCGTTCATGCTTGCCGCCTTAGCCACCTTGAGCTGCTTCAAGTCGCGACTGAGCGTCGCCTGTGTCACGACAAAACCCTCTTTCTTGAGTTCTTTGAGCAACTCGTCTTGGCTACCAATCTCGTTGCTCGAAAGAAGCATCTTTATGGTATCTAAACGTTGACCTTTTACTTTCATCTGTATATTTATCCTTTATTTGGTGCAAAATTACTACTAAATATTGAATACAACAAAAGGATATACATTTATTTTGTATTTTCTTATGAAACAAAACTGCATAAGACATATTATTGCGATATATATGCAAACAAGGAAGCAAGAAACCGAATATGCCAAGTTGCGCACTCTAATGAGCCGCCATAAAATACGCAATCGCCTTCTCAATGGAAAGCCGTTGGCTTTCCATTGAGAAGGCGATGAGATTCCATTGGAAAGGCAACGCCTTTTCAATGGAATGCCGAAGGGGCATGTTTACGACCCGTCACGCCCCCCTTTTTGTATGTTGTCGACTACTCTATTTTTTAGTTGTCGTTTCTCCCGAATATCCTGAGCAGATAGAGGAAGAGGTTGATGAAGTCGAGGTAAAGCGTCAATGCTCCGAGCAACGCCACTTTCTGCGCGCCCTCGTCAAGGCCTACTTGCATGGCGAGCATGCGCTTGATTTGCTGGCTGTCCCAAGCCGTGAGTCCCACGAAAAGCACCACGCCGATATAGCTCAGCATGAGGTCGAGCATGCTGCTCCTGATAAACATGTTGACGACCGTGGCGATGATAAGGCCAAAAAGCGCCATGAGCAAGAGGTTGCCCATCTTGGACAAATCGGCCTTGGTCACGTAGCCATAGATAGCCGTGGCTCCAAAGGTGGCAGCAGTGATGAAAAACACCTTGGCAATGGTTGTCATGGCAAACGCCATGAAGATGCACGACATGGTCACGCCGTTGAGCGCGGAGTAAATGATAAACAATGTCGTGGCAGTGGAGAGCGAGAGCTTGTTGATGCGTGCCGTGGTATAGAACACCAAGCCCAGCTCAGCTATCAAGAGCACCCACATGGCAGCACGATTGCCGAAGACAAGCTGCACCATGGTTGGACTCGTGGCAACGCCCCAAGCGCAAAGACCTGTGATGACGAGAGCCATGGTCATCCATATATACACCTTGCGCATCAACACCGGAAACGCGGCAGAGCGAGACAAGTCGCGCTCCATATTGGCAGAGGAGCTCTGCTCCCTGACAATTTTCTCTAAATCTTGAACTTCCATAATTTTCTTGTTGAATGATGATTGTCTATAATATTGATTGTCTGCAAATGTAGCAGTTTATTTCCATTTCGACAAGAAACATGCCAACATTTTCATTGCATCCCAATATCAGTCGTTGATATTTCACTTTTTGTATATGTCTTCACGCTTTAGCATCACAACCTTTCCCAATTTTTCCAACTGGCTAAAGTCGAGCATCTTCTTGTTGCCGACTATGAATATGGCACGTGGCGCGCGCTTCACCTGGCTGTCATAGAACTGCTCAATGTCGGCGGATCCCATATCCCGAAGAGATGTCACGATGTCGGCAGACGGGTCGTGATCATAACCATGAAGGCGCAAGTTGGCCACGCTGTAGCCAAGCTGCCGCATGGATGGGAATCCGTTGTTGATGTTGTTTACGATGGCGTGTTTGGCGGCACCTACCGAAGACGCGTTGACAGGCATGTTGGCAAGCAGCGAGTCGAGCAAGGTCACGGTGGTCATGGCCTTGTCGGCTTGGGTTCCTATGAGCGAGACGAAACCGCACGGCTCGGTGCCGTGTGTCGCCATGTCGGGAGCCATGACCGAGCCTTGGGCAGAATAGGCCAACGCGCGGAACTCCCTCACTTCCTGGAAGAGCACCGACTGCATGCCGCCGCCGAAATAGTTGCCCCAAAGCTGCAGGCGCGCCCTGTCGGTGGATGTCGGCATGGCATCGAAGCGCACGTAGGCGCCAACCAGAGTCTGGCGTGCCGACGGGTTGTCGTATACGTATACCATGTTCTCGTCTACCTGAAGCAAAGGTTGGGGTTCTGCCTTCCAGGGGTTGCTCGCGCGGCTGGTGTCGATATTGCTTTTTATGATGTTTTCAATGTCTTTAGCATTTCGACTGCCACAATATATGATGTCGGTCTGCCAAAGTTGCAGATTCTTGAACACGCTGACAAGGCCGTCGCCACCAATTCGCTTGACATCGGCGGCGGAGAGGCGGGTTAAATAATCGGAACGTGAGCCACGAGCGAGCTTCTGCAACACGGCTCGCATTATGTTGCCATTGTCCTTGAGGAAGGTGCTCGCCTCAAGTCCTGTCGACTTCACGAGCGCGCTGAAGCGTTTGGCATCGGCCTTGGGGGTGGTAAGAAACTCTTTGAGAAGCCCCAACGCCTCGTTGAAATAGCGGTCAATGCCCGTCAGCGACAACGTGACGGCATCGGCAGAGGCATTCACCGAAAGGGTCGCGCCATAGCCACGCAGCAAGTTGGCGAAGGCGTGCTTGTCGTGAGCCTCAGTGCCAATCTCTTCGAGATACTCAGCCATTGCCGATAGCCTGTTGTCGTCTCGTGTGCCTCGGTGGAAGACCATCTGGAGAGTATATATGTCGTTGCTCTGGTTGGGCACGGTATACAGCTTCACCAAAGGCGACAACTGTACGAGATTGGCATCCTTGTCAAGATTCAGCAACCGCGGCTTGACGGCTTTCGTAGACTCGCTCTCCATCTTGAGGGCATAAGCCGACTGCTTGCCGGTGTTTTTCGGCTGGACAGGCTTATAGCCAGGCTGCTTCACGTGTTCCTTAGGATAACTTCCAAACTTCTTTGCTATCCTAAGCACGTTGTCGTTGAGATATTGTCGCGCCACGCGTTTGACATCGTCACGGCTTACACCGTCGATCATGTCGCCGATGCGCGCCACCTTGTCCCAATCCAAGCCATGCGAAAACGCATTGATCATGGCGCTGCTCCGCCCACTCACATCCTCGATGCTTAGTTCGGCATCGCGTTTCAGTGCCAGTTTGGTGGCATCAAGGGCGGCATCTGAGAATTCGCCGTCCTTGAGCTTGGCTATCTGCTGCAGGCACAACTGTTCGGCCTTCTTGCGCGAGCCAAACGGCAACCGGGGCACGAAGACGAGTCCCCAAGCCGAGAAGTCCTTAAATTCGTAACCCATGCCGGCGGCAAAAAGCATACGCGAGGAGTTGACAAGCGAGTCAATCAGACCCGTGCGGTCGTCGTTGACAAGCATTGACGACATGACCTTGAATGCCGCATAGTCGGCACTTTGCTCCATGGGCGATTGCCACGCCCTGCCCCCAATCTTCACTATTGGCATAGGAACCTTCAGACGAATCTCTGGCATATCGGTGAAGTCGCGCAAACGCGCCTTGGGTGTCGGCTCGAAAGACTTGCCCGACGACTTCAGGGTGCCAAAAGTCTTGTCCAAGAGAGGACGCAGACTGTCGGCGCTGATGTCGCCACAAAGCACCAGGCCCATGTTGGTGGGGACGTAGCGCTCGCGGAAGAAGCGCGTCATCTCCGAGAGGCGAGGGTTTTTCAAACTGTCGGTTGCGCCAACGATAGGATATGCGTATGGAGTGCCGGCAAAGGCTATTTGCTGGGCATGCTCGGCGGCAGAGGCTACAAGATTGTCGGAATACATGTTCTTCTCCTCGTATACCGTCTCAAGCTCTCCCTGGAAGAGGCGAAACACGGGAGTCTTGAGCCGTTCGGCATAAAGCTCGCACCATTGCGCAATATATTGCGGGACGAAAGTGTTGTGGAACACCGTCTCGTCGAACGAGGTGTAAGCGTTGAGCTTCGTGCCGCCGAAACGGCTCACAAGATTGCTGAATTCATTGGGGATGGCATAGTCGGCAGCTTTGATAGACAACTCGTTTATGTGTTTTTGGATGGAGAGGCGGCGTGCCTCATCGGTTGTCTTAGCCAACAAGTCGTATTGAGCGGAGATGCTGTCAAGCCAAGGCTTTTCCTTGGCATAGTCTGTGGTGCCTATGTTGTCCGTTCCCTTGAAGAGCAGATGCTCCAGATAGTGGGCTATTCCGCTGTTGGGGCAATCCTTCGCGCCCGCCTTTACCACCACTGCCCCAAAGACCTTCGGCTGTGAGTGGTCCTCGCTGACCCACACCGTCATGCCATTGGCAAGGGTAAAGGTGGTCACGGTGGGCCGTTGCCTGGCAAAGGATGTCAGGGAGGAGAACAATAAAACAAATAAAAGAACGTTTTTCATTATCAGAAAGATTTTTCGAATAATCAGGATGTCTCGCAGGTTTACCTCTTCAAGAAGAAGCGCACGAGAATGAAATTGATTGGCACGCAGATGCAAAACATCGGTATGGGCGCCAATTGCCTTGACAGGCCGAGCCAGAGAAAGAAGTTGAGCGTGAGCATCTGCAACGTATAGTTGACCACATGGCTGAAAAGGAAACCCGCACCACGGCGCGCGTTGGCCTTCACGCGAAAAGTGAAGCGGGTGGAGGCGATAAAGTTGAACACGAAACTCAACACATAGCCCACGGTCATTGCCACGGTGGACCACAAATGAGCGTCAGCCTTCGACACGCCAGAACCTATGAATTGTATCAACCCAAAGTAGATGGCGTATTGCAACAACGTGGCTGCAGCTCCAACAATGGCGAAGCGTACCACTTCGCCCAACTTACCCGACATAATGGCCTTCATCTGCATAAGCTAGCATTTCCTTGTCGCCCCGGCTGTCACCGTAGGCTATTATATAATAATGTGAACGATCGCAGTCAAGGCCTGGCATCGACTCCTTGAGCCGCCTCACCTTTTCCGCTCCATAGCAGTTTGGCGTGAGGAACCGTCCGGTCAGCCTACCGCCTTCGCTTTCAACCCGTGTGCCGACAACAGTGACAGACTTTGGGAAAAACGGCGACACCCAATTGTCAACGCTCGCGCTGACCACATAAACAGGGTTGCCTTCTGCCACGGCTTTCTCCATCACGGCCCACGTCTCACGACGCTTGACGCCCTGCCCCACGGTGTCGGCAAACCTATGGCACAGTCCGTTGAAATCTTGAGTAGCCATTCCCTTGAAGCACATGGCAAAGAGACGCTCCTTGGTTCGGCCATTGTCCACGAGCCCCAACTTCATCAGCACGAGACGAGGCAACAACAAGGCAAAGCAACGCAGGAGCCACGCCGTGCCACGCGCAAAGCGTATGAAGGCCAGCAGCGTGTCGCGAGTGGTGAGAGTGCCATCGAAATCGAATACGAATATCTTTTTATCCAACATAAATGATGAGCACGAATGTCACGAGCCACGCCAACACGTCTAATTGTATGAAGCGGTCGTGGATGATTATCTTTGTAGGATTGCCGCTCTTCTTGTCGACCACGGCAATCTGTATATATCTGAGCAGCCCCAGCAGCACGAAGACGCTCGTCAGGTATAGGTATTCCGAATGGAACCGCGCGACGGTCTCCGGGCTCACGGTGTACATGATGTAGCACACGAGCGTGACCGAGGCGGTGATGGTGAGTGCCTGGTTGATAAAGGTGGAGTTGTAGCGGCTGGTGTTGCGGCGTGGCGCCTCGCCGGTCTTCTCCATACGCAACACGTCGTCACGCCGCTTGGCAAAACTCATGAAGAGCGTGATGAGGAACGTCATGAGAACAATCCACTTGCTCAGGGCTATTCCAGTGGCCACGCCGCCAGCGCACATACGCAGCACGAAGCCAAACGCCACCACGCACACGTCCACTATGGCATACTGCTTTAGGCGGGCGCAATAGGCGAGGTTGAGGAGCCAATAAAAGGCTATGACAAAGGTGAGTTCCAGCGTTTGGTGCCATGCAAGCTGGCAAACCGCCAGGCTCAACAAGAACATCAAAGACATAAGCGCGTAACCCTGCCTCACGCTCACCGCACCACAGGCAATGGGGCGATGACATTTCTCGGGATGGCGGCGATCGTCGGCAACGTCGTAGATATCGTTGAAGCAATAGATGCTCGACGCGGCGAAGCTGAAAGCGAAAAACGCGACAAGCCCCATCGTGAGCGAGCCCACGTCGAATAGCGCACCGCCGAAGATGATTGGCGCGAACACGAAAAAGTTCTTTATCCACTGCGATGGGCGGAGCAGTCGCACCAACGCCTCGGTATGTGTCATTTTGTTCATGTTATTATGCAAGTCAAGAAAATATAATGTCGGCGCGCGTCAGCCCTTAGCATGGCTTGACACGATGTTTTGGGCGACTTCGGCAATCTTGTCCACTATCTTGCTCAGCACCCATGCCAAGGGAAGCGTAGCCAAGGTGCAGACAAGGAACGTCGGCCAATAGCTCCACGCCTTGGGCAGGTAAGCTAGCACGAAATGATGGTGTATGAGATAGCACTCCAAACTCAACGAGCCAACGAAAGCCAACGAGCTGTTGACCCACCTTGGCGTGCGCCTCAACACCCTGTTGCAAAGGAGGATAAAGGTAATGGTCAGAGGAATGTACAGCATTCGTTCCACGAAAAGGGGGAACTCGCCATGACGTTCCTGCTCAAGGAAGAAACAGGAAACGGAGGTCATCACAAACATGATTATCAGCATCCAGATGCCTTGTCCGTCGATGGTGCGCTTCTGCCTCACCATCTCGCCCATGTTGATTCCAATGAAGAAGATTGGCACGCGACTCCAGAATATCTCTATATGACCCACGGCATTGTGAATGGGCGTGACCCACTCCACGAGTATGCACCACATTATCATTACCACGGGCAGCCAGCGGTAGACGGAATGGCGACGAATGAGCGCCATGTATGGTGGCGCGAAGAGATACAGCATCATGATTGCCGGTATATACCAGAAGTTGAGCTCGTCGTAGAGCCAGAAGTTCCAATTGAAACCTATCTCGCCTATGAGGTTGATGAGCGAGATGGCATCGTGGACCGGCATGCGCGGTATGTAGTAGAGGCAAGCGATGATGAGCCACGCCGGATAGATGCGTATGAGCCGGCGGAAATAGAATTGGCGATAGCTTGGGCGCTTTATCCAGGAGAACCACAGTCCTATGCCGCTAAGGAAGAGGAACATGTCCACGCCAAGGTTGCCCATGCGCCGAAGCCCGAAAAACATGTCGGAGCGCGCTAGGTCAACATGAAACAGGATGATGATGAGCATGGCGATGCCCATCAGTGCGCCACGGAAACGCGAGATATTGGCAAGTTCTATGTCTGGAATCCTCATGGCGTCAGGGTTTAGGGTTAGGAATGTGGCGCATCAACTTCATGATGAGCCATGCCGCGCCAAGACTGGCTATGACATAGAGCAAGAGACCTGTATATATGTCGCCATGACGCGAGACTGGGATAAACACCTTCCTTATGGCTGGATGGATGACAAACAGCGCCGCAGAGATATTGCCCAGCCACCCAAGCACGAAGCCTATGCGCTCGCGAAGCCATGGCAAGGGCAACGAGGAGATGGTCTTGACGAGATAGACCGAGGCGTAACAAATGAGAGCGGGCACAATGACCCAACTATAAAACGACCCCGACGCCGACACGATAAAGAAGGAGCACACTACCCAACTCATCAGGAACGAGCCGAAGGTGAGATTCACAAGCATCACCTTGTTGCCATAGCGTGCGAAGAGCAAGCCGAGGCCGAAAGGCAACATGCCACCCATGAAGTTGTAGCGCCAGTAGTTGAGCGCATCGCCCTCGGGGTTCATAAAAAGCTGGGCGACAGTGCAGACCAGTATCAAACCTGCAGTCCATCCCCAATGGCGGCGATAGAGCAACAGGCGATAGACCGCATACAGCTGGAGCATCAAGCCGAAAAACCAGAACGGCCCAGGCCAGATATTGCGGTCGGGTTGGTCGTAGAAATTGTTTATCATCAGCAGTTGCCCTACTATTTGTTCAACCGTGTAATGCCACGAGCCGGGAGTCATGGCATCGATGATGGTGAAGCAGATGAACCCCACTATCATCATCTTGAACAACTTGAGATAATGATAACGCACGAAGGGCACTATTCCCACGCGTCGCCCATCGTTGTTGCCTTGGCTCTTGCCGTATTTCATTTCCAAGCCGTAAGCGCTGAGAAAGAGGAACACCGGCACTCCATAGTGGCCGAAGAATGAGATGGCATGAGCCGGGAAAAGCTCGTTGACGCGCGCGGCACACTGCGTGAACCAATCCACATTGTGCTGGAAATACTGGTACTCGTTTTCCTTTACCACGGGATTGAGCCAGTGGCAAAAGTTATGCAGGAAGATGCCAAGGATGGCTATGCCACGCAAGGCGTTGCATTCGGCTCTGGTAAGCAGGCCCTCGCCATGATAAGTCATGGTCTCCCTGTTATTGTTAAGGCTAATTTGCATTATTTCTTTCCTTGTACATTTTCATCTTGGCGCGCGGCGTCCCTCAGCTTGTCGTAATCGACACTGTTTTTCAGGATGCGCGGTCGGCTCTCATCATAATCGGGCGAGAGCAAGTTGTATTGGTCATGATAGTCTTTCGAACTTATCCCTGCCAACCATACCATCAGGTGCGGCAACGCGTCGGTCATGAACCTGCGGTTCTTGGCATCCTTTATGGCCTTGAACACCGACGGCTCACGATGCGCATACTTGCGCGAGCACCATATCCAGAAAGGCACCTCAAACTCGTAGTGGGCCAAGGGCCAGTCGACGGAAGCTGAGTGGTTGCGGCAAACGATGTCGCGTCCAGGCTCGAAAATCTCCTCGCCATGGTCGGGCATATATACCACTATGGCATCCTTATCCTCAAAGCGCTTCACTATCTGTGTCACGATAGAGTCGTTGTAGAGGCAGGCATTGTCGTAGGAGGCTATCATGCGGCGGCGGTAATGGTCACCGGCAAGGTCCGGACGAAGTTCCTTGTAGTCGTCGGCGCGCCACTTCGCGCGATCCTTGGGATAGCGCGTCTTGTAGCTCACGTGCTGACCTATGAGATGGAAGATTATGAGGTTGTTGCCGTTAAGGTCTATCTTTCCGTCTTTCAAGAAGTTGTCATAGTCGTTGAGCAATCCGTCGTCAAAACGGTGGAGGCTCGTGTTGCGCAGGTCAAACTGCGCCTTGCTCAACACGGGGTCGTTGAGGAAGAAACCACCCGAGAAATCGTAAACCGCCTGTCCAGCGGCAAGGAGAAACTGGTCGGTGAGAAACGTCACCTTATAACCTGCCTTGCGGAAAAGCTCCGGAAAAAGGGGATAGTCGCACCACTCGCCTTTCTCGCCAACGACATGCATCGACAGGAAGTTCTTGAACACGAAACTCGTAAGGTTCCAACACGACACCACATCGTTGAACTTCGTCAGCCACCCACTGCGTTCAAGGCGTTTCTGCCGCGGCGTGGTTTCCTGCGGATAGCCATAGAGTTGGCAATGAGCCTTGCTATAGCTTTCGCCGATGATCAGCACTATGGTAGGCGAGCGGAAAGAGCACGAGTCCACCGTCACCCTTTCCGACGCCGCCACGCACTTGTCCACCTGAAGCGATGCGAGGTGGTTGCTGTAAACTGAGAAGGCGAGACGGTATATCGGCAGATAGAAGTTGCCATGGTCTGGATTGGTGAGGATATGCTCTATCGACCCTATGGTGTCGGCAGTCATGAGGCGCGCCATTCCCCGCTTGTTGCCCCAGCTCACGGTGACACTCCATACGAGCAACGCCAACACCACCACACCACACTCCGGATAAAGCATGTATTTATGGAAGAAGCGAAGGAAGCCGAACCCTAACTTTGCCCGCAGCTTGGCATAGTTGACCTTCAACAGTCGGCAAAGGGGCTTGCGCAAGCCCACCAATGCGTGAGCAATAGCCAACAGGATTATCCATGCCACTGGAGAGGAAAGCACGTCAAGATTGAGATATGTCGAGAAAAACTCACCTGCCTCACGGCTATCGGTCTCGCCGACGAGCATAAGCATGGACGGGGAGATCACGGAGCCGAACTTCCAGAAGCAGAACACGTCGGTCAACGCCACGCCATACAATATGATGTAGATGGCAAGACGAACCCAGCGTCTCACCTTGCCGGGAATGACCGCAAGCAGCGCGCACACGAAATAGACATCAAGAAAGAGCTCCAGCCACAAGTTGTCGTAGACCTCCTGTCCCTTGTTGTCTGGAAGCGTAAGATAGGCGCACAGTATGCCAAGAACATACATCGTGAAAAAGAAGACGCCATTCTTCAACAAGGGCAACATGAATAGTCGCGAAATCCGACGGACAAATCTCATTTCTTATATTGTGTAAGCTTAATTCCTTTGCAAAAATAGTATAATTTATCTGGACGGCAAAGTGTAACACGAAATTAATTTGTACATTTGCCAAAAATATTAATGTGATGGACTATACACTCAACATTAAAGGCCGATTGCTTTCCCTCTCCGACCCTATTGTCATGGGTATTCTCAATTGCACTCCCGACAGTTTCTTCGCCGGAAGCCGCAAGCAGACAGAGAAGGATATCGCCGACCGTGCCAACCAGATTGTGGCTGAGGGTGGCTCTATAATAGACATTGGCGCTTTCTCCACTCGTCCTGGCGCATCGGAGGTGAGCGAGGAGGAAGAGATGCGGCGCCTGCGCCACGCCTTGCCGATAGTGAGACGGGAACAGCCCGACATTGCCATTTCCGTGGACACTTACCGCCCCGACGTGGCGAGGATGGCGGTGGAGGAATATGGCGCCGACATCATCAACGACGTGTCGGAGGGCGGCATCACCGGCATAGTGGACAAACCCTTGGAGGAACGATACGAGGTTGAGGGCGACGACAAGTTCAAGTCATACCCTGCCATCTTCCGCATGATGGGAAAGCTGAAGGTGCCTTATATCCTCATGTCGGTACAAGGCAACATCCACGACATGCTCATCAATTTCGCGAAGGAGGTGCAGCAACTTCGCGACTTGCACGTCAGCGACATCATCCTTGACCCCGGCTACGGGTTCGGGAAGACCACGGAGGAAAACTTCACCATCCTTCGCGACCAGCGCAAGCTCCAAGTGCTCAACCTGCCGATTCTCGCCGGCCTGTCACGCAAGCGCCTGATATGGCAAACGCTTGGCATTACAGCCGACGAAGCGCTCAATGGCACCACCGTCGTGAACACCATCGCCCTTGCCAACGGCGCGAGCATACTTCGCGTGCACGATGTCAAAGAGGCTGCACAAGCGGTAAAGTTATCAACATTCAACCTATAAACATTAACACCCGATGTTTTTCTCCTTCGGCATAAAAGACATCATAGACATTGTAACCGTAGCGTTATTGCTCTACTATTTCTACCGACTCATGAAAGAGAGCCGGTCGCAAAACGTTTTCACGGGCATCATCGTCTTCGTCATAGCATGGCTCTTCGTCTCCCAAGTATTGGAGATGCGCCTTCTCGGAAGCATCATGGACCAGCTCGTGTCGGTAGGCGTGATAGGCCTCATCGTCCTCTTCAAGGATGAGATACGCAAGTTTCTCTACGAGATTGGAGAGCGGCAACGGGCAAAGAAGTTCCTCAACTTGTTCTTCCATCACGACAGCGCGCAGCAAGCCGACAAGGAGGCCATCATGCCCATCGTGTGGGCGTGCATGGACATGGCCAGGGGCAAGGTCGGCGCGCTGATTGTCATAGAGCGCGCCACGCCTCTCGACGACATCGTGCAAACAGGCGAGACCATCGACGCCAATGTCAACAAGTTGCTCATCGAGAATATATTTTTCAAGAACTCGCCCCTTCACGATGGCGCCATGGTCATCTCCAAGCGGCGCATCAAGGCCGCCGGATGCATCTTGCCGGTGAGCCACAACATGGACATTCCCAAGGAGCTTGGCTTGCGCCACCGTGCCGCCCTCGGCATATCGCAGGCTAGCGATGCCATAGCCGTGGTGGTCTCCGAGGAGACGGGGCGCATCAGTGCCGCCATAAAGGGCAACTTCCGTTTGAGGCTCTCTGCGGAAGACCTTGAGAGCCTACTTGCAAAAGAAATGACCACCACATGAAAAATATCCTTATGCACAAAGGCGCATAAGGATATTTTTTTGTAATTTTGCATAGCCTAACTAAGACTATAATAATACAATATAAAACGATTAAAAATGAGTTTATTAGAAGAAATCGTGGCGCGCGCCAAAGCTGACAAGCAGCGCATCGTCCTTCCGGAGGCTGAGGAAGAACGCACATTGAAAGCAGCCGACCATGTGCTTGCCGACGATATCGCCGACATCATCCTCATTGGCAACCCCGACCATATCAAGCAAGAAGCTGAGGAGTGGGGCTTGAAAAACATCGACAAGGCTACCATCATCGACCCTCTCCATTTCGACAAGACGGAGGAATATGCCGAGAAGCTTGCCGAGATACGCAAGAAGAAGGGCATGACCGTAGACCAGGCCCGCGAGCTTATCACCCACAACAACCTCTACCTTGGTTGCATGATCATCAAGAGCGGAGACGCAGACGGTCAGATCAGTGGCGCGCTGAGCACCACAGGCGACACCTTGCGCCCGGCGTTGCAGATCATCAAGTGCGCCCCTGGCATCACTTGCGTTAGCGGTGCCATGCTGCTCGTCACCCAGTCGCAATATGGCAAAGACGGCATCGTCGTGATGGGCGACGTGGCGGTAACACCTAACCCAACGGCCGACCAAATGGCACAAATCGCCTACACCACGGCACAGACCGCCCGGGCCATCGCCGGCATCAACGAGCCGCACGTTGCCATGCTGAGCTACTCTACGAAGGGCTCGGCAAAGGACGCTATCGACAAGGCCACTGGCAAGAGCGTTTACGTCATCGACAAGGTGGTCGACGCCGTGAAGATAGCACGCGAGAAGTTCCCCGACCTGCAGGTCGACGGCGAACTGCAGGCCGATGCCGCCCTCGTGCCGGCTGTAGGTAAGAAGAAAGCCCCACAAAGCAACATAGCCGGACGCGCCAACGTCCTCGTGGTGCCCAACCTCGAAGTGGGCAACATCGGCTACAAGCTCGTAGAGCGTCTGGGCGGAGCCACGGCTATCGGCCCAATCCTCCAGGGCATAGCACGTCCTGTCAACGACCTCAGCCGCGGCTGCTCTGTCGACGACATCTACTACATGGTGGCCATCACGAGTTGCCAGGCACAAGACGCCAAGAAATAATTACAAACAAGTAACTGAATACAAACATGAATATTCTTGTATTGAACTGCGGCAGCAGCAGCATTAAGTATAAGCTCTACGACATGACCAACGAGGCCGTGCTCGCCCAAGGTGGCGTGGAGCGCATCGGCATCAACGACGCTTTCATCAAGGTCAAGCTCCCCAATGGCGAGAAAAAGCAAATCATGGCGGACCTGCCCACCCACAAGGAGGGCGTGCAGCTCGTCTTCAAGTGCCTCCTCGACCCTGAGTTCGGAGCCATCAAGAGCCTCGACGAGATTGGAGCCGTTGGCCATCGCGTAGTGCAGGGCGGCGACATCTTCGAGAAGAGCTGCATCGTCACGCCGGAAGTGGAGGAAGGCATCGAGAGCCTCATCGACCTCGCACCTGTCCACAACAAGGGTCACTTGGCTGGCATCAAGGCCGTGGACGAGCTCATGCCCAACGTGCCTCAAGTGACGGTGTTCGACAACGCCTTCCACTCTACCATGCCCGACTACGCTTACCTCTACGCCATTCCTTACGAGTGGTACAGCAAATACCACGTGCGTCGCTATGGCTTCCACGGCACGTCACACCGCTATGTGTCACGTCGCGTTTGCGAGTTCCTCGGCGTTGACTTCCACAAGCAGAAGATCATCACCTGCCACATCGGCAACGGCGCATCGGTAGCAGCCATCAAGGACGGCAAGGTCATCGACACCTCCATGGGTCTCACGCCTCTGGCTGGCTTGATGATGGGTTCCCGCTGCGGCGACATCGACCCGTCGGCTGTGTGCTACATGATGGAGAAGAGCGGCATGACCGCTCACGAGATGTCGGAGTATCTCAACAAGAAGAGCGGCGTGCTCGGCGTGGCTGGCATATCAAGCGACATGCGCGACAACGAGAATGCCGACAACGAGGGCAACAAGCTGGCTCACCTCGCATTGGAGATGTACAACTATCGCATCAAGAAATATATCGGTGCCTATGCCGCCGCCATGAACGGTGTCGACATCATCGTTTGGACCGCCGGCGTGGGCGAAAACCAGGAAGGCGTGCGCTGGGACAGCTGCCAAGGCCTTGAATACCTCGGTGTGAAGATGGACAAGGAGCGCAACCACGTCCGCTCAAAGGAGCAGATCCTTTCTGCCGACGACTCAAAGGTGAAGGTCGTGATGATTCCTACCGACGAGGAGATTGTCATCGCGCGCGACACGCTCGCCCTCGTCGAGGGTCGTGAGCCAGAGCTCTAAGCCTTTGGCGAAAACGCTTGTTTAAGCATACACTATAACATTATATATTAAGGGCGACTCATTTTTTGAGCCGCCCTTATTTTGTTTTCATTCTTCTTGCTTTCTCCTGCAACCTGTTTGCATCACAACTTGCTTTCACCCTCCACATACTCCTCAAGGAAGAGGTGCTCGCCATCAAAGACGGCATAGCTGAACTGGCTTATCCAGTCGCCAAGAATCAGCATCCGTGGCGTGTGGCCCTCAACGCGGGGGAGGTTCAAGTCAAGCTCTATGTGGCGATGACCATAGATGTAATAGTCGATATTGGGATGCTGCCTCTCATATTCCTTGGTCCACAACACGAGATACTCCTTGTCCTCGCCCATGAAAGGCGGCTCCTTGCCGTCCACGCGTTTCAGCCTGCTATGTTTCGCCCATTCAAGGCCGAGCTGCATGCCCCAACGGGGATGCAAGGCTGAGAACAACATTTGGCAAACGGGGTTGTGGAATATCCAACGCAACATCTTGAACGAGCCGCTGTTGTCGCCCAAGCCGTCGCCGTGGGCAAGATGGAACACCTTGCCGCAAATCTCGGTGGTGAGAGGCTGGTAGTGCATCGTCACGCCGCACTCCTCCTCCAGATAGTGGTATGCCCAAATGTCGTGGTTGCCAGTGAAGAAATGGACCTCAACGCCCATGTCGGTCAACTCCGACAGCTTTCCAAGGAAGCGGGTAAAACCCTTTGGCACCACATATTTATATTCATACCAGAAATCGAACATGTCGCCAAGGAGATAAACGGCAGCCGCCTTGTCCTTTATGGAGTCGAGAAATCGCACCAACCTGCGTTCCTGCATCCTGCGGTGAGGCACCGCGAGCGAGCCGAGGTGTGCGTCTGAAAGGAAATAAACCGTCTTTCGCATAAGCCTTCCCTTGAACTAAACCTTATTCTTGATCCTTATTCAAATCCCAATTCAACGCGTGCCTCTTCCGACATCATGCTTTGGTCCCATGCAGGCTCAAACACGAGATTCACGTTGGCAGCCTTTACGCCGTCCACGCTCTCAAGCTTGGTGCGCACGTCCTCCAGAATGAAATCGGCAGCAGGACACGAGGGTGCCGTGAACGTCATGTCCACGTTCACCGTGCCGTCTTCGTCGAGGTCTATCTTGTATATCATGCCCAAGTCGTAGATGTTGACTGGTATCTCTGGATCATAGACCGTCTTTATCACGTCCACGATGCGTTCTTCTATCTTTGTCTTTTCTTCTTGTGTCATGTTTTTCTCTTTTTTGCAAACTTACGAATAAAAAACGAGACTGGCAAGCCTCCCGCTTCTTATTTTCCCTCTCTTCATTCTTCACTCTACATTCTTCGCTCTACATTCTACACTCTTCATTCTTCACTTTACACTCTTCATTCTTCACTCTACACTCTTCGGTCTTCACTCTTCATTCTTCACTCTACTATACCTTTCCCTCCTCGCGATAGCTGTAATAACCTCCATCGGTCACGATCACATGGTCGAGGAAATAGACCCGCAAGGTTTCGCAAGCCTTTCTTATGCTCTCCGTCAGCCTGTCGTCGTCTTTCGACGGGCGGAGGGTTCCGCTCGGGTGGTTGTGGCACGCCACCAACACCGTGGCATTGTTGAGTATGGCCTCCTTCATTATCAGGCGCACGTCCACCGCCGTCTCCGTGATGCCGCCATGGCTCAGGCGGATCGCCTTTATGAGCTTGAAACGCTGGTTCATCAGCAGCACGTGAAACTCCTCCACATCCAGGTCTTGCATAATGGGGTGCATATAGTTGTATATCGCCGTGGCGGAGCCCAGGTCGGCGCGTTCCTCGGCTTTCTCTCTGGCGCGCCGCTTGCCAAGCTCACACGCCGCGAGTATGGTGACTGCCTTCGCGGGCCCAATGCCCTTGAAGCGTTCCAGGTCGGCTATCGACATCTTGCCAAGGGTGTTGAGATTGTTGTTGCATGCCGCCATGACAGTTTTCATCAGCTCCACGGCGCTCACCTTCGGCGTGCCCGAGCCTATGAGTATGGCCAACAGCTCGGCATTCGACAAGGCAGTGGCACCAAGCCGCACAAGCCGCTCGCGCGGGCGGTCTTCTTCTGCCCAGTTAGCTATAGTCAGGTTTTGCATTGGTCAAGAGGTTTGGTTCCTGCAAGGCTCTCACTTCACGAGCACCTTGTCTTTTATCTCATCAAAGGCTTCCTCGCCATCGTTTGCCGCCGGCTTTATGCCCAAGAGATGGCACACGAGGGGATAGACCGCGGTGTTGCTTGTCTTGCCAAGGCTCACGCCCTGCCTTATGTCGGGTCCCCACGCCCTTATCAGGGCTTGCATGTCGCTGTAACAGGGGTCGAAGCCGTGGATGCCGCCGTCGCGCGTGTCGTTCTCATAGAATATATAGCCCTCGTCGGGTAGCACGAGCACGTCACCAATATTGGCATCGGCTTGATAATGAAGATATTGCGGAATATCAGCCTTACGCCACGCCCTCAGGTGCGGCACGTTGGCAAGAGCCTTCACTATGCTATCTTGCTGCCACCGCTGCGAGGCATACACGTTGCAGGGCAGTTCCCCCTCCAATGCGTCGTACCACTCCCTGCTGAGATAATCGGAAGGCTTTATCTTTCTCGATGGCGTGAACCACGTCATGCCATGGTCTGACACCACCACGAGGTTCACCTTGCCGTTCATGCCGGCTTTCTCTATGCGAGTCCACAGCGAGGCAAGCAGCGAGTCGACCATAGCCACGGCGCGGCGTGTCTCTTTCGACTGTGGGCCAAAGGAGTGGCCGCTGGCATCGGGCTCCTCAAAATAGGCCATTATCAAGTCGGGCGCGTCTTTCTTCGTCATGTATGCCACTATGCTGTCGGCACGCTGGGCGAACGTCAGGTGCGGCTTCTCGTCGTAATTGTGCCACACGTCGGGTCGCTTCCCCGAGATTGCCACGTCGGAGCCTGGCCAATAAAACACGGCGGCGTGCAAGCCTTGCCGCTGGGCGGTGAGCCACAAAGGCTCGCCATGGTAGAAACGCGGGTCAAACTTCGCCTTGGGGTTGCCCAGCGAGAACCGGTCGCCCGTGGCGCGGTCGAGAAATGTGTTGGCTATTATGCCGTGGTGCTCTGGCCGCAAGCCCGTGGCAAGGGTGTAATGGTTGGGAAAGGTCTTTGAGGGGAAAGAGGGTATGAGCGAGCCCTCCATGCCGCCTGCTGCCATGCGGTCGAGGAAAGGCGTGTCGTAGTATTGGGGATAGTCCCAGCGAAAACCGTCGAAGGAGACGAGCACGGTGATCTTGCGCCCGTAGGAAGGCGTGGAGGCAAGCAGTGCCACTAATGCCACAAGGCACAAAAGCGTTCTTTTCAACATAAAAAGGAATGAATGTTTATATTAAGGACAAAATTAAATAAAATAGCCGTAACTTTGCAGTGCATTCTCAATAAAAATAATCTCCGCACAATGAATTTGTCATCTTGGGGCATTGTCGCGAAACCGTTTCGCTTGTGCCTTGCCGTCTGCCTTTTCCTGACTGCCGTCTCGTGCAACGGCATGTTCTCATCGGTCTACGACGATGCCGACGACGGCGGCAAGACCGAGGCCACGGAGTCGCAGATTAGCATGGATGCCTCAAGTTGGCAAAACTGGTACTACATCTCTTTCGACTCCCTGGAGACGCTGCGCCAACAGGGCGACATGGCTAGGCTCAAATACGCGCAGAGCCACTTCACGCCCTACCCCATACCCATGACTCCAACGGGCGACAAGACCACATCGCATCCCGCCCAAGGCACCACGGGACTATACACTTATTGGTATGACATCTTCGGCGAGGGACTGTCGAAAAACGAGTACAGGGCGTTCACGCCCACGGCTCCGCAGCCCGAACCCGACCAATGGGACATAGCCATCCACTATGCCGACGCGCGCACCAACGGAGGGGCGGTGCTCAAGACGAACTACACGAGCATCGATGACCTGCCGGCTTCCTCTGCCGACTTCGCCGGCACGGAGTTCACGCCCGACGAGTGGTCGGAGAAAGACGTGTGGGCTGACCAGACCGAACAACTCAACAAGCTCCTCGGATGTCAGGGCATCAAGATAAACAAGGTGTTGTCGTCGTGGTTGCAAGTGGAGCTGAAGAGCCTGCCGCCAACGTTCACGCTCGACTCCCACGTCTTCCTCGTGAAACTGAAGAATGGGCGCATCGCCGCCGTGCAACTGCAAAACTACATGAACGCCAACGGCAACAAGGGAATGCTTACCATAAACTATAAATACCCCTACTAACCGCCGAAAAAGGAAATGACGACAAGACTCTCCATAACGCTCCTCTCGGCAATGGCGCCTCTCGCCCTTGCCGCGCAAACCGACTCGCTGCTCATTGCCGACGACCTCAACCAGGTGGTGGTCACCGGAACGCGCACGCCAAAGAGCCTGCTGAAGTCGCCCGTGGTGACAAAGGTCATTACCCACGCGGAGATAGAGAAGGCCGATGCCACCACGCTGCAAGACATCTTGAAACAAAACATCCCCGGCGTGGAGTTCTCCTACTCCATGAACCAGCAACGCCACATGAACGTCTCCGGCTTCGGCGGACAGAGCATGCTCATCCTCGTAGACGGGGAGAGGCTCGCCGGCGAGACGATGGACGATGTCGACTTCGACCGCCTCACGCTAAGCAACGTGGACCACATAGAGATAGTGAAGAGACCCGTGTCGGCGCTCTATGGCAGCAACGCCAACGGGGGCGTGATAAACATCATAACCAAGGACAGCGGCAAGCCCTTCAAGCTCAACGCCAACGCGCGCGTGGGAAAACACGCCAGCCAGAGATACGGACTGTCGTGGACGCAGGGCTTCGGCAAGTGGGCAAACAACCTCGACATTAGCCGCAACAGCAGCAGCAACTACGACGTTCACAGCGCAGCCGACCCTGCCACAAGGGTATTCTCTACAATCTACGGAGACAACACATACAACTTCAAGGAGCAACTGACCTTCCGCCCCACCAACGACATAAACATTAAGGCGCACGCCGGCTACTTCTTCAGGCAGACAAAGCGCTCGGCCGACACGCCGGAGCGATACCGCGACTACAACGGCGGGGTGAAGGCCGACTGGTGCCTGACAGCCAACGACCACCTCTACGGCAGCTATGCCTTCGACCAATACGACAAGTCCGACTACCAAAGCATCAGCAAGCTCGACATGCGCTACTACTCCAACGTGCAAAACGCGTTCAGGATGCTCTACAACCACTCGTTCGACAAGCGCCACACCCTCACCGTGGGCTCCGACTACATGCACGACTTCCTCAGGAACAACCGCCTTGCCGACGGCACGCACCACCAAGACTGTTTCGATGCCTTCGCGCAATACGACGGCGAGATAAACGACATCTGGGAGGTGGTGGCGGCACTGCGCTACGACTATTTCTCCGACGGCTCCTCGCTGCAGCGGCTCACGCCCAAGCTCAGCATACGCCACACGCCGGTGAAGGGCCTCAACGTGCGCTTCGGATATGGCATGGGCTTCAAGGCTCCTTCGCTCAAGGAGAAATATTACCAATACGACGCGGCAGGAATATGGATCATACAGGGCAACCCCAACCTCAAGCCGGAGCACAGCGACAACTTCAACCTCTCGCTCGAATACCACTGGCGAAACTATGAGTTTCTGCTCGACGGATACCACAACCACGTGAAAGACAAGATAGCATCCGGCGTGCCCTATTATGCCAACAAGACCGACCGCACGCCAACGCTCCCCTACGTGAACCTCGACACTTATTCGGTCAACGGACTGGAAGCCTCGGCAAAGGGACACTGGAAAAACGGGCTCACGGCAAGCGTGGCATACGCCTTCACCAACGAGAGAATGCCCAAGGACAAGGACGGCAACACCGCCAACAACCAATACATACCCGCGCGAAAGCACGCGCTCAACCTTCATGCCGACTGGGAGCACTCTTTCTGCAAGGCATACGGCGTGGATATCATAGTGGACGGCAAGGTGATGTCGGGCGTGGACAACGTGGAATATGTCAACTATTACGACATCTCCCAAGGCGTGGCAAACGTCAGCTACCCTGCCTACACCCTATGGAAACTGATGATAAGCAACCGCATAGGGAAGGCCGTCAAGGTGAACCTCACCGTCGATAACCTCCTGAACTACAAGCCAAAATACTATTATCTGAACGCGCCTCTCACCGATGGTGTAAACTTCATGGCAGGCGTGTCGATAGACATCGACAAGCTCGTCAGCCACTAAGCAAAAACAACGATTCGGCTTTCCATTGAAAAGGCATCGGCATTGCATTGGAATCTCAACGTCTTTCCAGTGCAATGCCGATGCCTTTTCAATGGAATGCCGACAAGGACAAAACGTGCCCTTTATTTGTAAAAGTTTTTCTTGTATGCCTCAAACTCGCCCTTGCCTTGCACGCAACGTTGCCACCATGCCTTGATGAAGCCGCAACCATAACCCATCAGCTGGGTGAACGCGGCACGGATAGACAACAAGCCTATGCCGACGCTGCGGTTGTGGAGACTGGAGTCGATGAAGATGAGGATGGAATAGAGCACGAGTGGAGCCAGGGCAATGATGCTTAAAATGCAGCCCAGCGATTGAGCGCATGCGCCAAGCCCCGTCTGGCCAATGACGACACCCGCCACCAAGAGGGCGAGAAGGAAGAACACGCCAACCGTGAACACCATTGGCAGAAGGTGGACAAGCTTGAGGCTCTCGGGATATTTCTTGTAGAGGTTGATGCGCGCTATGCCGCTGTTGAACACCTGCCGCCAAAACTTGCGGAAGTCGGTGCGACGCTTGTGGTAGACCCATGCGCCGGGGAAGAGGCGGCAGCGGCAGCCTGCCTTGAAGATGCGGATGGAGAAATCGATGTCCTCGCCGAAGCGCATCTTGGAGAATCCGCCAAGCTCATTGTAGACATCGCGACGCACGCCCATGTTGAACGAGCGAGGGTAAAACTTGTCGAGCTTCTTCTTGCCTCCACGGATGCCGCCCGTGGTGAAGAAGCTCGTCATGGAATAGGATATGGCCTTCTGCGTCGGGGTGAACGAGTCGGCGGCACGGTCGGGTCCGCCGAAAGCCTCGCACGGCTCGCGCCTCAACTCTTCGTCTACCGCCTGAAGATAACCCTCCGGCACCACGACGTCGGAATCGAGAATGAGCACGTAGTCGCCCGACGCACGCTCCACGCCATAGTTGCGGCTCTGTCCTGGGCCGCTGTTTGGCTTCATGAAATACTTTATCGGCAAGCTGTCGGCATATTTGTCGCATACCTGCTTGCAAGGCGTGGCAGAGCCATCCTCTACGATTATCACCTCAAAGTCTTTGCAGGTCTGCCGCGTGAGACTGTCGAGGAGCTCGTCCACCTCGTCGGGACGGTTGTAAACGGGAACGATAATGCTGTATTTCATCTGTCTAAATTCTAATGTTTTTTATGAGCCTATATTGATTCGCATGGGTGTTTTCCTTTCACAAACATTTCATTGCACACGGATTAAAAAGATTTTAAAGATGTCGGCTTCGCCGATTACACTGTTACCCATTGCGTAGTTTTGTGCGATTACGTATACGCTTTGCAGGGGCGGGTAGGGATGGTTAGAGCCCGTCCGCCCCCCGAATGGCCAGCCAAATTGCAAGTATCACCGCGTAGCCGCTTGCGGCGTAGCAATCTTTAAGATCTTTTAAATCCGTGTGAAAAATCTGCAAGGATGTGAGCAATGCAACATTCCATCCGCACGAATCAACATAAAGCACCAAAAAAAACGTCCGCAGCCACAGTAACCATGTGATTGCGGACGTTTTCAATATTTGATGTGACTTGTTTTTACTTCTTCTCGGTCACGCGACCAACATAGCTGCCATCCTCAGTGTTGACAGTGATGAGGTCACCCTCGTTGATGAAGAGAGGCACACGGATCTCGGCGCCGGTCTCCAGCGTGGCGGGCTTTGTGGCGTTGGTGGCAGTGTTGCCCTTCACGCCAGGCTCAGAGTGAGCCACCATGAGATTGGTCTTTGGAGGCATCTCGGCTGAGAGGATAGCGCCGTCGTCGGCAGAGAGCTGCACGTCAACCACGTCGCCTTCCTTCATGAACTCACCGCCAGTGATGAGGTCGCGGTTGATGGGGAACTGCTCGAATGTCTCTTGGTTCATGAAGATGCAACCTGTGGGATCCTCATAGAGATACTGGTATGGACGATGCTCCACGCGAACGTCGTCGAGCTTGAAACCAACCTGGAACGTGCGATCCAGCACACGGCCGTCGGCAACATTCTTCAGCTTCGTGTTCATAACGGTATTGCCCTTACCGGGTTTACGATGCTCAAACCAGATGCATTTCCAAATGCCGCCATCCATGCGGATGCAGGTACCTTTCTTGATTTCCTGTGAATTAATACTCATGGTAATTGTATGTTTACTATATTATTATGCGTTGTAAGCGGGTGCAAAGTTACTAAGAAATCAGAAAAAAACATCGAAAAATGATATAATTCTTTGTCAATTCGATTTTTATGAGTAATTTTGCACCCCGAAAGGGTTTAGTTTACCCTTTTGGCAACAACTGATAACAATTAAATTACGAATAAAAGATGAAAAGAACATTTCAGCCTCACAACCGCCGCCGTGTGAACAAGCATGGCTTCCGTGAGCGTATGGCCACCAAGAACGGCCGTCGCGTTTTGGCTTCTCGTCGCGCTCGTGGCCGCAAGAAGCTCACCGTTTCTGATGAGAACCACGGAAAGTAAGCTTTCTCACAACGTCAGCACGCAGCAAAAGGCAGGCAAGGGTATACCTTTGCCTGCCTTTTGTGTTGAACGATGGTTGCAAGCGAGAAAAAGGCGCTTTTTCTTTTGCTTTCCAGCCTTTTTACTTACCTTTGCATAAAGTATAAGACACGCCGTAAAGCGCCTTATACCATGATAAAAATTGCAACCGATGTCGATTAAAGAGTTTATAGGCAAATTCAAGAGCAAGATGCTTTGGGGCAACCTCGTGGCGATGGCGATTGTCATCGTGGCCCTTGCCTTTGGATTCAAGTTTGCCGTTGACCTCTACACCTTCCACGGCAAGGCTGTCACCATTCCGAACCTCACCCACAAGACTTTCGAGAACTCTCGCGAAGTGCTCACGCAGCTCGGCCTCAACATTGAGGTGAGCGACACTGGCTACATCAAGACCCTGCCGCCGGGACGCATACTCGAGCAATATCCAGCGCCGGGGGAGAGCGTGAAGCCGGGGCGCACGGTCTATGTCACCATCAACGCCACCCACACGCCCACGCTGGCATTGCCCGACGTGATAGACAACTGCTCGCTGCGCGAGGCCATGGCCAAGCTCACGGCAATGGGGTTCAAGCTCAATCCGCCTGAGTTTGTGGCGGGTGAGAAAGACTGGGTCTACGGCATTCTCGTAAACGGCAGGCACGTGGCTTATGGCGACCGCATACCCGTGGACGCAAGGCTCGTGATACAGGCTGGCAACGGCATGCGAGACGAGAGCGACTCGGTGGACTACATAGACCAGGAACTCAATACCACCGACAACGGAGAGGGCGACATGGACGAATTCCAGGAAGTGGGCGCGCCAGAGGAAGAGGAGCACGCCAAGAAGAAGGAGGAACCCGAGACAGACCCTTTCACGCCCGTGGAATAAACATCAAGGACGAGAACAATGACCGACGATTTGATCATAGACGACTTAGAGGAATTGCAAGACGACACCACGGCGGAAGAGCCGGGGCAGTTTGAGCACTGGCGAATGACGGTGGACACCGGCCAGCAACCGGTGAGGATAGACAAGTTTCTCGCCGAACACATGCAGCACTCCTCGCGCAACCGCATACAGACGGCTGCCGACGCGGGGTGCATCCAGGTGAACGGCAAGCCCGTGAAGAGCAACTACAAGGTGAGGCCCGAAGATGTCATCACCCTCATGCTCGACCACCCCAAGCACGACTCCTCCATACAGGCGGAGGACATTCCGCTCGACGTGGCCTACGAAGACGACGACGTGCTCGTGGTGAACAAGCCTGCCGGAATGGTGGTACACCCGGGGGCAGGCAACTTCAACGGCACGCTCATCAACGCCGTGGCGTGGCACCTGCGCGACCTGAAGACATTCAACGCCAACGACCCTGCCGTGGGCCTCGTGCACCGCATAGACAAGGACACGAGCGGGCTGCTCGTGGTGGCGAAGACCGCCGATGCGAAGACATCGCTCGGAAAACAGTTTTTCAACAAGACCACGCACCGCGCCTACAACGCCCTCGTGTGGGGGAACCTCCAGGAAGAGTCTGGACGCATAGAGGGCAACATTGGCAGGGACCCCAAGGACCGGTTGCGCATGAAAGTGTTTGCGCCCGACTCGGGCATAGGCAAGCCCGCCGTGACCCATTGGCGAGTGCTGGAACGCTTTGGCTACACCACGCTCGTGGAATGCGTGCTGGAGACAGGGCGAACCCACCAGATACGCGCCCACATGAAGGAGATAGGCCACCCCTTGTTTGGCGACGAGAGGTATGACGGCATGGAGATTCTGTGGGGACAACGCAGCTCGTCGTACAAGGCATTCATACACAACTGTTTCGAGCTTTGCCCAAGACAGGCGCTGCACGCCAAGACCCTCGGGTTCAAGCATCCGCGCACGGGCGAGGAGATGGACTTCAACTCGCAGTGGCCCGACGACCTTGAGGCATTGATAGATAAATGGAGAAAGTATATTAACAGCAAATGGAAAATTTAAAAAGAAACATTGCCATCGTTTGCGGTGGCGATTCATCAGAGCACGACGTCTCGTTGCGCTCGGCACAAGGACTTTACTCCTTTTTCGACAAGGAGCGTTACAATATCTACCTGGTCGACATCAAGGGCACCAACTGGCACGTCAGTTTCGACAACGGCAACGTGGCTCCCATCGACAAGGCCGACTTCTCCTTCATTGGCGAGGACGGCAAGGCCGTGGTGTTCGACTACGCTTATATCACCATACATGGCCAGCCAGGCGAGAACGGCATGATGCAAGGCTATTTTGACCTTATCCACCTGCCCTACTCCACCTCGGGCGTGCTGGTAGAGGCAATGACCTTCGACAAGTTTGTGCTCAACAACTATCTGCGCGGCTTTGGCGTGAACGTTGCCGACAGCATACTCGTGCGTCGCGACGACGACTACGACCCAGCTGCCATCGAGAAGCGCCTGGGCATGCCTTGCTTCGTGAAGCCCGCTGCCGACGGCTCCAGCTTCGGCGTGAGCAAGGTGAAAAACGCCGACCAGCTCGCCCCCGCCCTGCGCGTGGCTTTCATGGAGAGCAACGAGGCGATGATAGAGAGCTACCTGGAGGGCACGGAGATCTCGCAAGGCGTGTACAAGACCAAGGACAAGAGCGTGGTGCTGCCTGCCACTGAGGTGGTGACGGAGGATGAGTTCTTCGACTACGACGCCAAGTACAACGGCAAGGTGAAAGAGATCACGCCCGCACGCCTCTCGCCGGAGACGGCAAAGGCTGTGGCAGCGGAGACAAGCCGCATATACGACATCCTGCACGCCAACGGCATCATCCGCATCGACTATATCATCACCAAGGATGCCGACGGCAACGACAAGATCAACATGCTCGAGATAAACACCACGCCGGGAATGACCGTGACGAGCTTCATTCCGCAGCAGGTGCGCGCGGCAGGTCTCGACATCAAGGAGGTGCTCACCGACATCGTGGAGAACCAGTTCGCGTAAAGAGCATTTCTCATAATCAGAGAATATAAGGTCATGGATATTCGGCAATTATACGCTATATACAAAAAGTGCCCACTGGTGACCACTGACAGTCGTCAGTGTCCGGCGGGCAGCATCTTCATCGCGCTGAAAGGCGCGTCGTTTGATGGAAACAAGTTTGCGGCGGCGGCTTTGGAGAAAGGATGCGCCTACGCCGTGATAGACGAGAAGGAATATTATGTTGAGGGCGATGACCGATACATTCTCGTGGACGATTGCCTCACCACCTTCAAGGAGCTGGCACGCGAGCACCGCAGGCAGTTCGACATTCCCGTCGTGGGAATAACGGGCACCAACGGCAAGACCACGACAAAGGAACTCGTCTCGGCTGTGCTCGCCGAGAAATACAACGTGATGCACACCGAGGGCAACTTCAACAACGATGTCGGCGTGCCCAAGACCCTGTTGCGACTCAACAAGGATCACGAGATTGCCGTGGTGGAGATGGGAGCGTCGCACCCTGACGACATAAGGAAGCTCGTGGAGTATGCAGAGCCCACATGTGGACTGATAACCAATGTTGGCAGGGCGCACCTCCAGGGCTTCGGCTCTTTCGAGGGCGTGAAGAAGACCAAGGGCGAGCTCTACGACTTCTTGAAAGCCAACAACGCGCTCGTTTTCCTGAACACCGCCAACGACAACCTCGTGGAGATGGCACGCGAGCGTGAGCTCGACCGCATAGTCAGCTACGGTGCCGACGACCAGGCTGAGGTTCAAGGCAAGGTGACGGCTGCCGCCCCGTTTATCACCATTGAATGGAGATGCGGTGGCGATGGCGATGCCATTCCTGTTGCCTTGAACGAATGGCATGAGGTGAAGACCAAGCTCATAGGCTCTTACAACCTCGACAACGTGCTCGCCGCCATCACCGTGGGCTTGCATTTTGGCGTGACCGCCGAGCAGGTTTGCCATGCCATAGAGAGCTATGAGCCAACCAACAATCGATCTGAGCTCGTGAAGACCGACAGCAACACGCTTATCGTGGACGCTTACAACGCCAACCCCACAAGCATGGCCGCGGCTCTCAACAGCTTTGCGCAGATAGCCACGCCATTGCCAAAGATGGCCATTCTCGGCGACATGAGGGAACTCGGCGAGGTGAGCGAGGCTGAGCACCAAAAGATAGCAGACGACTTGAAGGCCAAAGGCTTGAACGACGTGTGGCTCGTTGGCGAGGAGTTTGGCAAAACGCAATGCGACTTCCGCAAATTTAATAATGTGGAGGAAGTGGCACACGCCATTGCCGACGACAAGCCTTCAGGCAAATGCATACTCATAAAGGGCAGCAACGGCATAAAGCTGTTTGAGTTGCCAAAGTTGTTATAACGTTTAAACAGAAACATGATACTGCAAAAACTCCTTGGCTTCGATGCCAAGACCATGCGCAAACGTACTGAAGTGGTGGCTGGTGCCACCACTTTTCTTACGATGTGCTATATACTCGCCGTCAACCCCACCATCCTCAGCGTGACGGGCATGGACCGTGGCGCGCTGTTCACCGCCACGGCAGTGGCATCTGCCATAGCCACGCTTCTGCTTGCCTTCATGGCGAAGCTCCCGTTCGCCCAAGCGCCAAGCATGGGGTTGAACGCTTTCTTCGCCTATACGCTCTGCCAGGCAATGGGCTACACTTGGCAACAATCGCTCGCGATAATGCTCATGGAAGGCATCGTCTTCCTGCTCATCACCTTTATCAACGTGCGCGAGGCCATACTCAATGCCATACCCGAGAACCTGCGTTATGCCATATCCGTAGGCATTGGCATGTTCATAGCGTTTATCGGCTTGAAAAACGCCGACATCATAGTGTCCTCGCCAGCCACGTTCGTGACGCTTGGCAAGTTCACGCCAGGGGCAATACTGGGCGTAATAGCCATATTGCTAAGCGGCATACTCATGGCAAGGAAGGTGAAAGGCGCACTGTTTGTCAGTATCATCGCAACGACCATAATAGGCATACCTCTTGGCGTGACGCAAATCCCAAGCCATTGGGTTCCGGTCTCCATGCCGCAAAGCCTATCGCCTATATTCTGCCAGTTCGACTTCTCCGGCATCCTCAATTTCCGCACGCTGATGGTGGTCATCTCCTTGCTGCTGGTAAACATCTTCGACACCGTGGGCACGCTCGTTGGCCTTGCCTATAAGACCAACATAGTGCGACCCGACGGCACCATTCCCAAAATCAAGGAGGCGATGATGAGCGATGCCATCGGCACCACCTGTGGCGCGTTTCTCGGTTCCAGCACGCTGACGACATACGTGGAGAGCGCCTCCGGCATTGCCGAGGGTGGACGCAGCGGCTTGACCTCGTTCGTCACCGGCATCCTCTTTGTCTTCGCACTCTTCCTCTCGCCGCTGTTCCTGCTCATCCCAAGCGCGGCAACCAGCGGCGCGTTGGTCTTGGTAGGCGTGTTGATGCTCGACTCGGTGAAGCGCCTCAACCTCTCTGACGTGAGTGAGGCTTTCCCCGCGTTTATCACGATGATAACAATGGTGCTCTGCTACTCCATCGCCGACGGCATCTGCCTCGGCATACTGAGCTACGTCATCCTGAAGCTATGCACTGGCAAATGGAAGCAAGTCAACGTGACTTTGGTTATCCTCAGCCTCATCTTCATAGCCAACTTCATACTCGGATAAACCATCACCTACCGACATTTAAGGCTCATCTCCACCAAAACACCTTTATGGTCGGTAGGCCAAGTACCTAAGGGCTTGACAATTGGTTCTCCTGGCAAATCAGATTGGGCATTGCTTCGGCAGACGCAACTGTCGGGACCGAAAACCTTTGCCGAGACTGCCTTCAAACCTTTGCCTTTATAGAAGATAAAGTCTATTCGGCGAACACTTTTGATCAAAAGAGCCTTATTCGAAGCCTCTTCCTTCCATTTCTCCAACTTACTGATTATCTTCCTTTTAAGCATAGTCTTGCAACTTTTTGCCAGCTTTTCGGATGCAAATTTGCAACTTTTTGCCAATACATCCAAATGTTAGCCGATATTTTGTGACAACTCGAAATAATTCTTAACCCGGTGGTACTAAAAAAGTATAATTTTAGCGATAAAGCTTGCTCATTTCAATTAAAAGCACTATTTTCGTCCAACGAATTGGATGGATTTCGAATCTTTCTATCCAAACAATTGGATAAAAACAAGCCAAAATTGTCCAACGGATTGGATAAAAGCAAAAATATCCTCTAAAGAACAAAGCATAAAAGCAATAGAAATGGACAAGCTATTACTGGAGAAAATCATGCTGGAGAACCAAAAGGAGGTAGAAGAGCATGAGGTCGTGCCTCGCAACATTTCGTTCGAAGGCTTCGACCGATACGTATTGGTGGGCATCAGAAGAGCAGGTAAATCCTACTTGCTCTACCAACAGATGCAAAAACTCCTGTCAGAAGGTCATGATTGGAGCGAAATGCTCTACCTCAACTTTGAGGATGAGCGTTTGGAAGGCTTTTCCGTGATGGACTTCAACCTGATTCTTGAGGCCCATTTCGAAATCTACGCCAAACGCCCCATGCTTTTCCTGGATGAGATACAAAACATTCCTGGATGGGAAAAGTTTGCGCGCCGCTTGGCAGACAACAAATATAAGGTAATCATAACGGGAAGCAATGCCAAGATGTTGAGTTCAGATATCCAGACCACCTTGGGCGGCAGATACCTCCCCGTCAATGTCTATCCATATAGTTTTGAAGAGTTCTTGGATGTCCACCAAGTGCCACACGACAAACTATCCTTGCTCACCACCGAAGGCAAGGCCAGGATGCTGAATCGCCTAAAAGACTATCTCCACCACGGCGGTTTCCCAGAAGGAGCCTTGATGAAGTCGAAGAGAGACTATCTGCTTAGCGTATATCAAAAGATTTACCTAGGAGACATTGTGGCAAGAAACAGTGTTTCCAATGTCTTCGGACTGAAAGTGATGATCAAGAAGATAGCCGAGAGCATCAAGCAACCAATCTCATTCAGCAGAATCGCCAATATCATCTCGACGACAGGCACCAAACTGAGCACGACTTCCGCCATCAAATACATGGAATTCATGGAAGCCTCATGGCTTATTTGCAAGATAACCAACATGGCATCCAAGTTGGCAGACAAAGAGAGCAATGCAAAATATTACTTCACGGACAATGGCATACTCGATTTGTTCTTGATGGATGCCGACACCACTTTGCTGGAAAACCTGGTTGCCGTCAGTTTGATAAGAAGATACGGCAGGGACAATGCCGTCTTCTTCTACAACCAAGGAGTGGAGGTAGATTTCTACATACCTGAAGAAGAGATAGCCATCCAAGTATCCTACTCCATCCAAGAGGAGGATACAAGAAGGAGGGAAGTCAAAGCGCTGGAAGCTCTGCCAAAGGTTCTGCCATGCAAACATCGTTATATCATCACATACGACGAGACGGACGCATGGAATCTATCCGCCAAAGGCATAGAGGTAATGCCCGTATGGAAATGGTTGCTGCAATAGCACAGACCTAAGTATATAATAACCAAAAACATTTGGTAAATCCAAATAAAATTCGTAGATTTGCAAAGGATGTTTGAAACATCTTTCAAACTAAGAGGCTTATGAGATACTTGGACCCAAAGGCAGACTTGACCTTCAAGAAGATAT
>CAVBBO010000004.1:33265-51536 GCA_963593695.1 Escherichia coli
GAGGGCATTGCCGAAGGCGAAAGAAAAGAGAAACTGGCAACTGCCAAAAGACTATTGGATCTTGGCCTAGATCCCGACATCGCCGCCAAAGGAGCAGGATTGACGATAGAGGAAATAAAAGACCTCATCAAATAAATAAAGCAGATGGCAACAAACCTTCATAAAAAGGCTTTATTGCCATCTGCTTCTTATAAAATTCAGAACTATCACTCCAGCGACAGCCAACCATCACTGGTCCAGTTGATTTTCTTCTCTACCAAGATGCTGGCACCATTCTTCGCCACACTGTAGCCATGGCAGAAAAAGCGGTCGCCATCGGGGAAGGTATAGGCAGAGCAATGGCCCATAGCCTCAAACTCCTTTTTGTCACCTTCGAGAATCAGGGTGCCTCCACCCTCTCGCATATCCTTTCCGCTCTTGTCGAGATAAGGACCTAACACCTTCTTGCTCCTACCCACAGCCACACGATAGTTGCTCTTCACGCCGCGGCAGCAATAATCCCAACTCACGAAGAGATAATAGTAATCGCCATGCTTCATGATAAACGGAGCCTCGATGGCGTTGGTTCCGGCATACTTGCTCGTAGGATTGGGCTCGGCAGTGGTATCGCCCACGGCATGACGGCGAGCGATGGTCACAGGCTTCGCACCTTTCTTCACATGCATCGTCTTCTTGTCGAGCGGAATGAGCTGGATGCCGTCCCAGAAGGATCCCCAAGTCATCCAAGGCTTGCCTTTCTCGTCAACAATGAAGTTAGGGTCAATGGCATTCCAGTTGTCACGGTCGTCCTTGGAGGCAACGAGGCATCCCTCATCCTTCCATCCGTCCTTGTTCGCCAACGACGTGTTGCTCAGCAATCCGATGGCAGAGGTGTTCTTGCCAAAGGTTGAGCAGGAATATGCCAAATACCACTTGTTCTTATACTTGATGACATCGGGTGCCCATATATGGGTCTCGAAACCTGGCACGCTGTCGTGCGTCCATGCAGGTATCTTCTCGTTGGGGAGCACACCATCCTTGGCAATAGTCCAGTGCTTGCGGTCGGTGGAGGTCATCTGCGTGATGCCATGACCCGTACAATAGAGATAATACTTGCCTCCCTCGTATGCCATCACGGGGTCGTGAACCATTGGAGTCTCGACCACCACCTGAGCATTTAAAGCAGGAGCAGCAACCATCATTGCTGCTCCCAAAAGTATCTTAGAGAATTTCATGTTCTCAAGAAAGATTTACTTGTTCACAAATTTCTTGCCGTTTACAATCACTACGCCCTTGTAGTTCTTGTCCACCTGCTGACCTGCGAGGTTGTACCATTTGCCATCAGTCTGCTTCTTGATGATGACAGGTTCCTCAATGCCCGTTACGAGGCTAGAGCCATCGATGTAAGAATTCTCGCCTGTGAAGAACACGTTGACCTGAGAAGGCTTATCTGTGAGTGTCTTGGTATAAGAATAGTTGTATACCTTCTTGGCGGTCGTTGTGATGGTAGAAGTCATCTTAAATGTGCCATCAGTAGAAAGCTCTACGACCATATCCACCAACGAGCCATTCATGTCTGTTACGAAAGTAGACCAATCGAAATTACTGACACAACCGTCATTGCCCCATGCAACAACCTCCCAATTGTCATTACGCAGCATGACCAGTCTTGTGAAGCCGTCCACATCATGAGCAACGTTAGAGACGCCAAGCACCCAACTCTTCCAATTGTCAGTACCATCGGTATAATTATAGAACTTGAATTCCATTTTCTTACCTGCTGACAATGTATAATCGGCAGAGAGATTCGTATCATACGCCATGGTTGTGTTCTTCGTAGCAGACTCTGGATAATACACTGGAGTTGACTCCTCTGCATCTGCATCAATGGTAAGACTGTAGTCCTTGGTATACTCATAACCATCCTTGGAGATAGTCATGGTCATCACGACCTTGCCCTTACCCTTTACTGTACCATCATCAGCCATGACAGAAGTGTCGCTTGACTTCCATGACACGGTAGTGCCGAGATTGCCTGTGGTTGGCAACGATGGCTTGGCATTCAAGGTATCACCATCCTGGAAAGGAACTGTCAACTTATCAATGGTATACTTGATAGCGGCCTTGGCATCCGCCTTGCTACCCCAGATGCTCAAGCCACGTGTCTGCAAACTGGCACCGCCCGATGTTGCCAAACCATCAGAAGAACTGAGGGCAGTAAAGCAGAGAGCCTTGATGTCGGTATAATCGATGGTCTGCTCGGTAAGCACACCCTTGAACTTCAAAGCTTGATTGGCTGTTGCTACACCCTTCAGGGTCAGGTTGATGTAGCTTGTATTATTTACCAACTCCCATTTTCCTGTATATTCACCTGTCACCGTGCCATCGGCATTGAGATGAATCGTAACAGGCTTTTCATAGTCTTTTGCTGCCGTGTTCTGGCGATAAGGATGAACCATCAGTTGGTAATCGCCCTCTACCTCACTGGCTGTATAGAGTTGTTGGCTGGCAATATCATCATCGGTGACAGTCTCACCACTAAACTCGTAAGGTGAAGCGACAAGCCAACCATCCTCATTCACAAAGAGCTGATGCACGCGCACCTGATGTCCTTCCGTGCCGTCATTGAAACGAGTGTGATAAACCAACAAAGTACGTCCCTTATGATCTACAATAGCAGAGTTGTGTCCTTGTGCAAGTTCTGCAACTGGCATTGTCTCCCACTGATAGTTGCCAAAGAGCTTCACGCCCTCGTCGCGCTTGGCTTCGGCACCGAAGTTGAGGATATACTTGCTGTACACAGCATCGATTCCCTTGGATGTCAGGCAGTCCTTGTAAGGACCGTCGGGATTGGAAGAGCGGAACACACGCATCTGATAACCTCCAGCAGCCGTCAAGCCTCCATAGCTCATGAAGAGATAATAGTAGTTGCCCACCTTCTGAATATAACTAGCCTCACCAGAAACATACCATCCACCTGCAATCTTCTTACCAAAATATGGATCGGAAGTACAATCTTGGTTAGCACCGCCAGAAGTTGTTGTTGCACCATTTACCTGATATGGGAAAGTATAAGTATAGTCGCGCAGACCATTCTCCTTGTCCAAACGAATCATAAAGATACCGCCCGACCATGAACCATAACTCATCCAAAGATTGTCATCATCATCATAAAAAACGCATGGGTCGATACAGTTTGGCCAGAAAGAGCCCCAACTGCCACCTACTTGATAACGTGCAGGAAGAGAAGTCTCACCTGTGGCAATGGCAAAGTCGGTATATTTCCAGTCGTTCTCTGTATCATAGCCATTGTGACCGAAAGTCCCCGTAAAACCACCACATACTACTGGTCCCTGGTAAACCCAAGGTCCCTCTACACTATCAGAAGTAAAACAAACGATGGTGGAGCACCAATAGTCGCCATTCAAACTCATATACATACACCATTTCTTCATGGTTTTGTTGTAGATGATGTCTGGAGCCCATTGCATTCCCTTCACATTGTCGGAGGTTTGCTTTCCATCCACAAGTCCCTTGTATTGCCAAGCATGTGCGTCAAAATTTCCAAAGTCCACCTCTTCGCCCTTATAGTTCTTCACCTTCTTGACGAGATGAGTGCTGTAGGCATCCTTATAATTTACAAGGTTGCCATTCACGTCTTCAAAAAGACTATTGCTTGTACCAGTATTCTCCTCACCCGTCTTGAACGTGGTCCAATTCTGGTAGTTGGCCGAAGCAAAGGTCTTCGCCCGATCGAGATGGGAACCATAGATATAATATTTAGGATTGGCAGCAGAACTCGTCACGTCCATCACGATAGATGGGTCATGTACGCTAATGCGCGCATCGTAGTTCTTGGTAGTATACGCCCCCGTCAAGTCGGCATATGAGACAGGTGTCTGCGCCATCGCCCCTATAGCCATGAGGCTCATCAGAGAAAGTAAAGTACTTTTCATCTTGCAAACTTGTATTGTAGATATTGATTGTTGATGTTAAAAAACGAGGAAGGTCTATGATGTTCCCGCCATAGACCTCACCTCTAAAGAATATCATTGATGTCGACTACAGACTACTCGCCTGCAGACTCACCACCTTCGGCTGTATCGTCTTTCTTAGACTCAGAAAGTTCCCAACCGATGTTCTGACCCAAGTTAGTATTCTTCTTGTAAGTGTCGTCTGGCACTGGGAAGTAATAGTTCTTTGGACTTGAGAAAGCACGTGTAGGATGGGTGTTATCGCTGCGATAAGTGTAAACCTGCTTGTCGTCTGGAGTCACCACCACGCTATAGATGTTGTAAACCTGCTTGTAGCGAGGCTGGTTCTTCTCGGAAGCAGCAGTCTTGCCCTCGAACAACTTCCAACGACGCTCGTCGAAGAAACGATGGTCCTCGAACGCCAACTCGATGCGGCGCTCGTTCTGGATGCGCTCACGGAGCTGATCCTTGGTCATTCCGCTGTAGGCAGGCATACCTACACGGGCACGCACCTTGTTGACATACTGGTAAGCCTGATCTGTCTGACCCGCCTCGTTCAAAGCCTCAGCAGCATTCAGCAAAATCTCAGCATAACGGAAGATAGGACAAGCGTGAACGTTATAGGTTGGGTTCTTGAAGCTCATGTTGTAGACAAACTTCTTGGAGTAGTAACCTGTCGTGGTTCCACCGTGCAAAGCCTGGTAGTCTTTACCGTCAGGGAACGAAACATCTATTGTACGCTCCTCGTCCTGTGCCTTGTCACCCCAAACAGTGCCCTGATGGAATATGGTCTGCTCCAAGCGTGGGTCACGGTTTGAATAAGGATCCTGTTCGTTGTAAGAAGGATCTTGGTCGATAGGCAGACCGTTCTTAGTCTCGTAGGCATCCACCAAGTTCTGGGTAGGATTGGTACGGCCTGTTGAGTTAACGTCGCCAGAGAATCCGCAAGGCGTATTGAACAACTCTATCTCGCGTGTAGTCCACTCAGAACGGCTGAGGATGTACTCAGGGTTCAAGTGAGGAGTGGTAGTGAAGCACTTGTAGTAGTTTTGGTCGATGTCGTTGTCGTCTGTGGTATAGAGCCTGTAAGGATTGCTGCTGCTTGCATTCTTGTTGATGAAGTCGAGCGAAGCCTGTGCAGCCTTCTGCCACAATGTCTGGTCGCCGCTGGGATTGTTGAGCGGAGAAGCCAGATAGAGCAAAGCCCTTGACTTCAAGGCATAAGCGGCAGCACCGTTTACACGTCCCCAGTTCTCATTCTCATTGCTATAGCGGAATGGGAGCACATCCTTCACGGCATCACATTCGTCAGCCACCCACTGCAAAGCCGCAGCCGCAGATGTGCGGCCGATAGAAGCAGCCTCGGTGTTGTCCAACACATGGTCTTCGATAGGCACAGCACCGAAATAACCAATCATATCGAAATGGAGCATGGCGCGGATGAAACGAGCTTCTGCGATATTACGGTCGTAGAGGTGGTTGTCGTCGCCAGACTTCTCGGCATTACCGATAACACTCTCGCGAGCCTTTGCGATGAAGTCGTTGCACACACGGATGCCCTTCAGGTCGTTGGTCCAATAGGTAGATGCGAAATAATGGTTCTTGGCATCGTATGAGTCGTTGAGCACGCTGTGATAGTAGTGTACGTTCCAGTATGAGAGAGCATTGTCTGTCATACAGTCGCGAGAAGCAGCCAAGAACTGACCGTTGGTATATCCAGCGAAGGCATCTGGCAGG
The DNA here is from genome assembly GCA_963593695.1 of Escherichia coli. GTDB lineage: Bacteria > Bacteroidota > Bacteroidia > Bacteroidales > Bacteroidaceae > Prevotella. The sequence continues at coordinate 38,956 of CAVBBO010000004.1, forward strand.
TAAGTGTAAGCATTTGCCAAGACACCGCGGGTACGGTCGTAGTTGCTATAGATGTTCTCATCAGTATAAGTCAGGTCGACTTCCTTGTCGAGGATGTCGCTGCAGGAGGTCATCCCTCCCACAGCCAACACAGCCAACGATATATTTACTAATAAAATCTTTTTCATGATTCTTTAATGCTAAAATTGATTAGAAACCAATATTGATACCAAATGTAAACGACTTGGTCTTTGGATACCACCAGCAGTAGCTCATTGGCTTCTCTGGGTCTACGTCATCTGGCAAGCTGCTGAATGTAGCAATGTTGTAAGCACTGAAGTAGATACGGCACTTGGTCATCCACAACTTGGAAATCCACTTGGTTGGCAAAGAGTAACCCACCTCGATATTGCGGATTGACCAGAAGTTACCGTTGCGCACCCAGATGTCGTTCTGGTAAGAACCTGTGGAACGATCTGAATCCACGGCGTCGAATCCGTTGTAGACAGGACGTGGATAGGTAGCGTTCACGTTGCGGGGATCTGAAGGATCATCGGTATAGTAACCCCAAGCCTTGGTCACCTCGTGGGTACCCATGTTACTCCAACCACTGTAGCTGATAGCCGGTGAAAGGAATACAGAGCGACGGAGGTAAGCGTTCACAATCATGCGGGCGTCGAAACCCTTGTACTCAATACCGAAGTTGAAAGTAGGAATCATCTCTGGGATGATGGTGTATGAATCTGGCACCATATCCTTGGAGTCGATGACACGGTCGCCATTGATATCCTTGAAGACGGCAGTACCCAACTGCTGTGCGCCATTGGAGAAGCTATTGTATGGATATTTCTCTGGATGATCGATAGCATCCTGCTGAGAGGTAGCGATCAAGTTAGGATCAGAAGCCCACTTGTCGAACTTATAGATGTTCCATCCACCTATACGGTTGGTACCAGTCTGGCTCTGCTCGTAAAGCTCTGCCACAGAAGTGTTGTCATAGATTCTGTGACCAGCCTTGCGCTGCCACTCTACATCAGGTTCAGTCTCGTCGATGTCAGTAATCTTGTTGGTATTGAAGGTGAGCTGACCCTCGATGTAATACTTGAAGTCCTTGCCGATATTGCCACGATGACCGAGCACGAGCTCGTATCCATGGCTCTCCACCTTACCATACGAATCCTGTGCCACTGGCACACCGAGGATAGTCTCAGGAATAGTAGAGCGAGACACCAAGATATTGGAACGCCACTCCTTGAAGATATCAAAGCTACCATAAAGCTTCTTGTTCCAGAGATCCCAGTCGAGACCCACGTTCACCATCTTGGAGATTTCCCACTTGCTGTTGGCATTACCCGTCTTAGACTCGGCATAACCATTGACCCAAGTGGCATTGTAACCGAAGCCATAACCTGTGGCAGAACCGTAGATGCTCTGGTAGGGATAGCGACCTGCACCCGTAGTAGACTGACCGGCAGTACCGTATGAAGCACGAACCTTCAAAAAGTCGACAAAGCCGAGCTTCTTCATCCAAGACTCTTCAGAGAGCACCCATCCTGCGGATGCACCCCAGAAGGTACCCCAGCGATCGTCTGGTGTGAAGTTGTCACTGCCCATACGCGACAAGTTGACCGATGCGATATACTTGTTGGCATAGTCGTAAGTAGCAGCCAAGTTGTAAGCCAAGTAACGGTTGGCAGACTCTGAACCCGAAATCTCGTTGCGATAGTAACGGGTAAATGCCTTTGCATCGACATTGTGCTTGCCGAAGCTGTTCTTGTAGCTTACGCCACCATACATATTGAAGTTATAGTAGTACTCACGCTGGTTGGCAGAAGGATTGCTCAATGCAGCATAAGTGGTATAACGTGTATAGGTGAAGTCCTTTACATTATTAACCTTGAGGTTGTCGTAGTCGTAGTTCCAAGAGTTGATCTGGTGAGTCTGTGTAGACTGGAACGTCTCGTAGGCATCGAAACTGATTGTGCCAAACAAGCCCAAGCCTTTCAACACTGGACTCAAGTCGTACTTCGCATTGATGGTGGAGTACAAGTTACGACGACGGTTCTTCTCCAGACCAGAACCACCCAAGTAGCGCACTGGGTTGTTGGCTGTGGATGAAGAGTAGATACTACCGTCAGGGTTGTGTGTAGGAGCCATTGGGTTAGCCTCGATCACACCGAAGGTAACGAGGTTGAACACACCCTCTGTAGGCTGCTTGATGTTGTCGATACGGCCACCCAAGTCGACGGATACGTTCAAGTACTTGGAAACGTCGATATCGATATTGGAACGGAGGTTCCAGCGGTTCAGCACGTGCTGTGTACTGAAGTTGGAGTTCATCTCCGTACCTTCTGTATTCCACATACCCTCCTGGCGCAAGTAAGAGAAGCTCACATAGTAGCGGGCACGCTGGTTACCGCCACTCAACTGCAAGTTGGTGCGATACTGAGGAGCTGAGGAACGATAGAGCTGGTCTGCCCAAGATGTATTGAAGTACTGGTACTTGCGAATATCATCATCGCCGAATGTACCGCCATCACAAACATACTTGTAGTTGGCAATCTGCTCGTCGGAATACATGGGATCCATACCGCTCAGGTAGCGCACCTGGTTGCGGGTCATTGCCATGTTGTAGGAGTTCTGCACCTCCATCTTGTTGGCAAGTGTCTGGAAACCGACTTCCTGAGTGAAGTCAATCTTGGTCTTGCCTGCGTTACCGCGCTTGGTTGTCACCATGATGACACCGTTGGCACCACGCATACCATAGATGGCAGAAGCTGCGGCATCCTTCAACACCGTGACGCTCTCGATAGGGAATGCATCGAGGAAGGAGAGGTCACGCTCCACATTGTCGACGATAATCAACGGAGAACGGGCACTCTGGTTGGTGGTACGGATACCACGAACGAAGAGGAAACTCTCCGACCAACCAGGCTCAGAAGACCACTCGTAGGTCTCCACACCATTGAGGGTAGAGGTGAAAGCATTCTGAAGAATGGTGACAGGATGCTTCTGCAGTTCCTCACCCGTTACCGCAGAACGCGAATCGGTCAAGATCTTCTTCTTCTGCTGTCCGAAAGGAACAGGAGCCAAATGCTCATATTCGTCGGTGTCGTCTTCCAACTTGATGACAAAGCTGCCATCGAACGTAGACACCTTCTCCTGGGCATTCTTGTAACCGAGACTTGAAACACAAATCTCATCGGTTGGGTTCACCTTTTTCAATGAGAAGTAACCGTCCTTATCGGTGATGGCAATACGGCTTTCCTCTGCCACGTTGACAACAGCCCCAATGATGGGGTCACCCTGGCTGTTGACAATTCGGCCTTTCAACACTTGCTCCTGCGCAAAAGTAGAGGTTGCGGCACAGAGAAGTGCGTTCACCATCAAGACTCGGCTTGACGATGACACCTTTTTATATATGTTCTGAATATTATTCATACTATTCTATACTTTAAAAGAATTATTCTTTCCAACCATCGTTCTGGAAGTCCTGTCCTATCTTCCAAATCTCAGCCTCAGGAATTGGGTAGAGATAGAATCGGTCTTGCCATGTGCGGTTCTGCGCCACCTTACGGGTGATGGTTCCGTCGGCAGCTACATTCACACCGTAGATGTCACGGCCAAGGGCTTCGCCAGCCACGTTCCAACGACGAACGTCCCACCAACGGTGCTCCTCGAAAGCGAGCTCGATGGTGCGCTCCTTGTGGATGAAGTTGCGCATGGCAGTCTGGTTGTTCAAATCTGCGCGGTCGGCTACATTGCCGATGATGCCTGCACGGTGACGAATCATGTCGAGCGCATCACATATCGCAGATCTATAAGTTGCATAGTCCAGCTCATTCAACGTCTCGGCAAGGCTCAAAAGAATCTCGTTATAAGAGAAGATCTTCCAAAGACGCTTCGAGGTACCGCCATGGTTGCTGCTCAAGATGTTCTCCGGAATGTACTTGCGTACATAGTAGCCAGTTGGAGTAGCGTTCTGGTTGCCGATAGGATTGTCGCGGTGACCATATACCACATCAATCACGTTGGTCTTGGAACTGGTGGCCTGTCCCCACACACAGCCATTGTAAAGGATGGTAGAGGCAAGACGTGGGTCACGGTCCTTCCACATATTCTGGTCGGAATATCCGCTCTCCTCGTTGATGGTAGGCTTTCCGTTGGTGTAAACAGGAGCACCTGTAGCATCATACTGGGTAAACGGAGCCGATCCGTCTTCCATGTCATACATGTCAACGAGATTCTGGCTTGGGCAGAGACCGCCCTGTCCACCTTCACCTACAGGAGTATCCGTGGAGATACCACTCCAACCAATGACAGGGTCGTTGCGGAAGAAGATGACCTCAGGATTATTGTCGGTATAAGTGGTGAGAAGCCAAGCGTTGTTGTAAGCAGACACACCACCATTGGTGCGAGTCTCCAACTTGTAGTTACCGCCATACTTGGTGATGAAATCAGAGATTGCATCAAGCACGTCTTGCCAAGTGACTCCACTCTGTGCAGCGTAGTGAGGGCTGGCCATATAGAGTTTCATACGAATGTTGAGCGCACTGGCTGTAGGCTGGTTCACCTCGCCTGCGTACGTAGCGTCTTTAGTCTCTTTGTATGTCTTCAAGCCTGGCTCACACTCCTTCACCTCCTTGAAGAGATAAGCCATGTAGGTCTTCAAGTCAGGACGCGTCGTGTAACCCGTCAAAAGGTCACCGTTAGGATCCAGCTCTGTGGTAACCAATGGCACGGGACCATAGCGGAGGAACAACTCCCAGTAGAAATAAGCACGGAGGAAACGAGCCTCAGAGATGATGTTGTTCTTCTGTACAGTGTAGATGCTATCGTTCTTGTCTGCGGGGCGCAGTTTGTTGAGCGAATCAGCCTCCAAGGTTGCAATCGTAATGTTGCACTTGCGGATGCCACGATAGCGGCTCTCCCAGGGGCTTGTCAGCTCGGCTGCAGCACCACTACCATAATAATTACCGATATTGAATGTGGTACGTGTGCCAGATGTACCGATACTCGACTCAGCCAGGTCGGTAGCAGCATCGAGCCAAGAGTTGTTGATGCGGTTGGCACCATTGAGCAGGAAGTTGTAGGTGTCGTTGTGGTTCTGCTCCACCAAGGTGAAGTCGCTCAACACCTCTTCCTTAGTCAGCTCGTTGCTTGGCTGCTTATCCAGAAAATTGCCGAAGGCATCCTCACAGGAGGTGAGCGTCATCGCTCCCATTGCGAGTGCCAAAGCAAAGATATTATATTTCTTCATTTTTCTAATCGTTTTGAATGTTCTTGAATTAGAATACGACATTGAAGCCCACGTTGACGGTCTTCAAGAGTGGATAACGGTTGGAACCGTTGCTCTCTGGGTCAACCAAGCCGTCGAGATGATCCCATGTAAACAAGTTGTTGGCATTGACATACACGCGTGCGTTGCTCATGCCGATGCGCTTGATCAACTCTTTGGGGAGTGTATAGCTCAACTCGATGTTCTTCAAGCGGACGAATGCACCATTCTTCAAGAAGAAGGAGTTCTGGCGCTGGTTGTGGTCGCCGTTGCTGCCGTAGTGGAGCAAAGGATATGTGGCGTTTGCCAAGTTCTCGCTCTCGCTCAACTTTGGATTCCAACGGTTCAAGTGGATGTCCTTCACCTTGCCATTGTTCATGAAGGCAAACATGGCGTCGCTGTCATAGTAACGAGACACATGGTCTACGCCCTGGAACATCACCTCGAAACCGAAGCCCTTGTAGTTGGCACCGAGTGTCAAAGCGTATGTGTTCTCTGGGATATCGCTGTAGCCGATGAAGGTCTCGTCACGGTCGTCGATGAAGCCATCGTTGTTCATATCCTTGTATTTCAAGTCACCCACCTTCACTGTACCATAGGTTGATACAGGGAAATTAGGATTGTCCAAGTCGGCCTGTGTCACGAAGCCCTCGCATACCAAACCGAAGTACTGGTTGATGGGGTGTCCCTCACGCTTGCGGTACTCTGTCTTGTAGGCAGCCTCGTCCATGCTCTTGATCTTGTTGGCTGCATGTGAGAAGGTTGCACCAATGCTATAAGAGAAGTCCTTGCCGATGTAGTTGAAGTGATGAAGCTCCAACTCGTAACCCTTGTTCTGGGTCTTACCGAGGTTTCCGGCTGCCATGGTCACACCCACCCATTGTGGACGGCTCAGGTATTCTGTCAAGATGTTGTTGCGGTTCTCCACAAAGTAGTCGAAACTACCAGTCAACAGACCGTTGAACAAACCAAACTCAACACCTGCGTTAAACTTCTTTGCACGCTCCCATGTCACGCCATAGTTAGGATACTGGGTCTCATAGATACCAGTCTTGCCTGTGTTGCCGAAGTAGTAGTCGTTGGAAATCTGTCCCCACTTTTCCTCATAGAGGAAGCGCTGAGAAACACCATTCACTGTATATACGTCGTTACCGACCTCACCATAGGAAGCACGAATCTTCAAGTTGTTCAACCAGTTCTCAGTTGGCTTCATGAACTCTTCCTGAGTGACACGCCAACCCAATGAGAATGCTGGGAAGAAACCGAAGCGCTTGCCCTTCATGAAGTTCTCGGAACCGTTGTAACCTACGTTCACCTCGGCGAGATACTTGTCGTCATAGCCATAAGTCACACGACCTACGAGACCTTGGTAACGCTTAGCCAAGTCAGAGTTGTAACGATAGTCGTTCTGGTTGTAAAGGATCATACCGGTCACATCGTTCTTGCCGAACTTGCGTGAGTAGTTGATCTGACCTTCCATGTAGAGCTTGTAAGTAGTAGAAGAGCTCTTGCTGTAAGCCAAGTCACCATCGGTGTTGTACTTGGTATAGGCATCAGCGCTGGTGTAGTTGGTACGGTCGTTCAACTCGTATGTAGCGAACGAAGCACCGAAAGTCTTCTTGTAATAAGAGTCATAGTCGAAAGAAACCATACCGCGAACAGAGAGACCTGGAGTCAACCAGTCCATCTTGTAGTCGGCAATGAAGTTGGTCTCATTGATAGTGTTGGTTCCACGATAGTATCCACCCTGTGTAAGGGCAGCCACCACGTTGTCCTGATAAACGGCAGTGCCGCCATAGAGGGTCTTGGTGCTCTCACCGTTCTGCACCTGATAAGATACAGGGAATATCCAACCTGGAGTATGGTTGATGCGAGCGAAGATGTCATAGTTGGTAGAGCTCTCGTTGGTGTTTGAACCATGACGGTTCTCGAAACGAGTACCGAAGTTAACGCTGAACGTCAAGTCCTTGGAGAGGAAGAAGTCCATGTTGGCACGGAAAGCATAACGGTTGTAGCCAGGGCTGGAAGAGTTGCCATACTTGTCTGAGCTGAGGTTCTTGATGAGAGAACCCTGGTTGTACATTTCGCCTGACACATAGTAGCGCATGCGCTTCGTACCGCCACGCACACTCACATTGTAGCGCTGAGAGGGAGCCCAGTTGTTGAGCACCTCGTCATACCAGTCCACGTTAGGATAGAGAAGAGCATCAGCACCAGTCAACTCACCGGCGCAGCTCTTGCGATACATCTCAATGTCAGAAGCAGAGTACTGTGATGGCAGACCATCGTTGCTCAAAGCCTCCTCCAAGAGGGTCACGGAGTCGTAAGAGTTCAAATAATTGGGCTTGCGAGTAGGAGTACCCCACATGAAGTTACCCGTCACGCTCACCTCTGGTTTCATGTCCTTACCACGCTTGGTGGTAACGAGGATCACACCATTAGCACCACGCACACCGTAAACGGCTGTGGCAGAGGCATCTTTCAATACAGATATACTCTCGATGTCGTCGGGAGCCACCTGAGAGAAAGCACGCTCCACACCATCAACCATCACCAATGGGGCACCATCGCCAGCGAAGGTTGCACGACCACGGATATTGATGGTAGCATCGTCGGCACCAGGAGCACCAGAAGTCTGGGTGGTCACCACACCAGGAATCTTACCGGCAATGGCCTGGGTCACGTTGGCAGTAGGAGTGCTCAAGAGGTCATCGGAGTTTACCTGAGAGATAGCACCGATCACGCTCTCCTTCTTCTGATGGCCATAACCTACGACTACGACCTCATTGATTTTCTGACTCTCGTCCTTGAGAACCACCTTGATATTGCGCTGACTGCCCACTCGGATGCTCTGTGCGATCATACCGATATAAGAAATCTTCAAAGTGGAGTTCTCGTTCTTGACCTGAATCTTAAAGTTACCGTCGAGGTCGCTGACGACACCATTGGTTGTCAATGCCTCCATGACAGTAGCACCGATGACTGGCTCACCGTTCTCGTCCGACACATTACCGGAGACGGTAATCTGAGCTGATGCTCCCAAAGAGAGGAGCACCAGTGTCAGGGTCAAGAACAACTTATGCAATATATTATTGTTCATTGTTTATTCCGTTTATGTTATTTAATCAACTTGCCTTGCTCATAAATGTCCTTATAGGCATAGCAGTCCGATGCATTCAGCTGGAGATAAGAACCATCTACGATGAGGAAAGCACGTAGTGTGGCAGTAGGATCACCACAGGTAGCATGGAACATTTCCGTATACTCTGTCTTGTTGGTAGCTACAGCTGTGGCTGTTACATAAACCTCGCCTTCGCTATTACGCAACAAGTCAATCGTCACGTTGGCACCTTCCATATCCTTACGGAACTGATCCCAGTCTCCATAACCGATGTTGCTGAAATTGTCACCGTTGTAGGCTGATCCCCAACCATAAAGGTCGCTTCGGATGACAAAGTACTCGGAATAACCAGCGGCATCACGTTCTGCGTCGGTAGACACACAGAGGTTCCAGTTGTTCCAGTTGCCCACACCAGAAGTATGGTTAATGAAATTCAAATGCAAATCATAGCCTGCAGGAATCTGGAAATAGTCGGAGAATTTAGTCCACCAACCTGTAGTGCAGTCTGCTGTACCTACATTAGGAACGGAAAGGTCGTATTTCTTCATGAGTTTGCAGTTGTTTGAAATCACCTTCAAATATGAGCCATCGACTGTCAAGAAAGCACGAACCGTCTGAGTGCCTGTTCCACAATTTGCAGTGTACTTCTCTGTATAAACATTACCATTCTCAGCTGTAGCAACAGCTTTCACCGTAACCGCAGCACCCTTGCGCTCAATATCCATCACAACCTTTGCGCCATTCATATCCTTGCGGAACTGGTCCCAATCTCCATAACCTTCACTACTGAAGTTGGCAGCATCATAAGCAGAGCCCCAACCATACAGGTCGCTTCGGATTACAAAGTACTCGGAATAACCAGCGGCATCACGGTCTGCGTCTGTTGCCAAGCAGAGGTTCCAGTTGTTCCAGTTATTCTGACCGGAAGTATAGTTGTAGAACTCCAAATGCAAAGTTGCATTCTGCGGAATCTGGAAATAGTCGGAGAATTGACTCCAGAAACCAGTACTGCAGTCTTCCGAACCAACTGGGAGATAAATATTCGTATCAATATTGCCCGGCTCAGCTTTCTTGTTCCAATCCTTCTCCTCCATCATGTTACGAATCAAAGTAACATTGTCGATAGAAACCACATTGGTCGAGTCGGCAGCTGGCAACTGGCTATCACCACCTATATAAAGGTAAGGAAGCGTATTGATGGCCTCCACCAAAGACTTGTACTGGAAGGAAGTGGCACTGGTGGAAGAGGTGCTGCCAGAAACACTCTTCTTGCCATCCACATAGAACTGGTAGCCATCGTCGGAAACCTGAAGAGCCACGAAATGCCACTCGTTTGGAGTGAGCATGCCTGTCTTCACGGAGGCAGGGTCGTTCTCGTTGAGATTCAAGCTTTGCAGCTGACCAGCCTTTTCGTAAACCATCTGTCCGTTGGCAGTGAAATAGAAATGAGCAGCGGTAGCATTGTTTGCGTCTGTACCAAACGAGATAAGGGGACGGGTCAAGTCGACATCACCTTCAGTTCCGTCCTCAGCTACGTCTGCATCAATCTTCACTACGAAAGTGATGGCAGCACCGTTTTGCAACTTCACACCATTGTAAGGATTGGCCAGCTTGCCACCTCCCTTAGTTGTCAAGCGCAGTACACTACTAGCGAGATAATCGTCCTCGATTATCTCGCAACTCTCGTCATGACTAACCATGTCTGAGTATTCCGGCTTCTCGTCAGAATACTCAAAGTCATAAGTTGCCACTGTTGTCCTGGATGCATAAATCTGACCGCCAGCAGGATCATCCTGTCGACCCCAGTCATCACCACAAGCAGTGAAACTTAGAGCCACCATGATAGCACAAGCGAATTTAAGCAAAGATTTCTTAACCTTCATAACTTAATGCTTTTAGGTTGAACTATTTTTTTAGGTTTGTTTATAATTATCTGAACCACAAGAAGTTGCCCAGGATATTATCATGTCAGAGAAATCCCTTACCTTAGTGTCGCAAAACAAAAAGGTGTAAAATTTACACTTGACATGGCAAAGTTATGAATAAAATCCGAGAAACTAAAGATTTTTGCGGTTTTTTTTTAATATTTTTATCCTGCAAGATTTACAGGACAAATCCCGTGTGGACGACATATTTTGAGGGCGCTGAAAAAGACGAAAAAAGAAACTAACGCTAAGGCAGAAAAACGGTTCTATGCCGATTCATTTTGAAGGAAATCATCGTGTCAGATTGCTAGTTTCGCCTTCGCACCGCAATGCCGCTGCCTTTCCATTGCAATGCCGCTGCCTTTCCATTGCAATGCCGTTGCCTTTCCATTGCAATGCCGCTGCCTTTCCATTGCTATTCCGTTACGATGAAATCAGCTTCGAAAAATCCGACCCACACAAATCAACATAGCACAGAGAACTTCACCTTAGCAGAACAAAAAAATGCCCTGAACGTTTTATGAAACGTTCAGGGCATTTTTGTGTCATAACCGCAAAATACTTCCGGGGAGGCATCTGCCATCCGTGAATCTTATCATAAAATCCGAATATCGGCCACGGACAGCGATTTCCTGTCTATTTTTGCCAGTTTCTATTTTTCAACAGAATTCATTTTATAAAGTAGAACCCATGGATCGGCAGCAAAACAATGGTGCGTCACCATGGGTTATTCTTGATTATTTCAATCTCAAAATGTTGAGCGAGTTGGCAGGAACCTCAATCTCAACGCCGTCCTTCTGGGTTGTGATGAATGTCTCCACTGGATAAACGTTGGTGGGGTTGTCGATGGTGTTCTCCTCCAAACCATTCTTGGCAGAGAGGCGGATGAGCTTGCCATCCTTGATTTCCTTGCCCTGAATATTCACCTTAGCAGTGGTGCTCTCGGTGCTGGTGTTGGCAATCTTGAGGATAACCTCACCTGTCTTCTCGTCGAGGGTAGCGGTAGAGAAGATGCCGGGCTGGGTGTTGGCCTTCAGCTTGGTGGCGAATATTTCCTTACCGTCCACTGATGCGAAGATGCTGTCGCCAACGACCTTCAGTTCTATGTCGTACCATTTGCCTGTCTCCACTTTGCCTGCGCAGGTGGCAATCTGAGCCTTGGAACCGTTCACGATGCTCTCAATGCCGTGCTGGGTGTTGTTCCAGCCACCGAGGTTGAGCCAGCAGTAGTTGTTTTTGTCCACGTAGTTGAAGATGATGAGGAAGCCTTCGTTTCCTGCGTCCTTCTTCGCGCGTACCTTATATATATAGCCGTCGCTGGTAATCTCGCCTGGATTCAGACGGATGCAGCTCTCCTCGTTGCTGGTCTGCTTGATGATGCCGTCGGCACTCGCCTGCCAATTGCCACGGATGTCGGTGGGCAGCTCCTGCAGGGTCATGGGCAGGGCATTGCCCTTGTCGTCGCTATAACCCTTGTCTTGGAACGACACCTGGGTGCCCCATGTGCCCATACCGACACGGCAGGTAGCGGGTTTCACCTTGGCTTGCTCATACTTGTAGGGAGAGGTTTGCTCCACCTTCAGCACGCGGGTACCGATGTTGTTGGCCATCACGTTCTGCACGTAGTAGGAAGGAGTGCCGAACACCTTGTCGGAAGTGTACTGTATCATGTCGGGTGCCCACATGCGGTTGTTGAGGTTGGCGAAGATTGGGGCGTAGGATGCCATGGTCACGATGTCGGAGTTGTTCTCGATGCCCATCATGTAGACAGCCTCGCCAAGGGCTGCGTCGAGCGAACCCATATTGCCAAAGCCTTGTGTCACAGCATACTCGCCCACGTAGATCTCGCTACCCTTGCGGTCGTAAGAGTCATACTTGTTGAAGTTCTCGGCAAACCAAGCCGGGTTGCGGTAGTAGTGCTCGTCGAGCAGCTCCACGCTCTCGTTGCTATCCCACTTGGGGTTGTCGTCGCCCCATGCCACCACGTTGCCAATCAGGTGCATCTTGGGATATTTCGCCAGGACTGCATCCTTGAACTTCTTGAAGCGATCGTAGTAGTGGTCGCTCTGCTGGGCTGGGTCGGGCTGGTTGTTCTCGTTGCCAATCTCCAGATACTCAATGTTGTATGGCTCGGGGTGTCCGTTCTTTGCGCGGAGTGCGCCGTACTTGGAGGTAACGGGACCGTTGGCATACTCCAGGGCGTTCAGGCATTCGTCAATCCAAGGCTGGATGCTGTCTACGGGAGTCATACCGCCGTGCCACAGACCCACGTTCACCA
>CAVBBO010000005.1:0-34840 GCA_963593695.1 Escherichia coli
AAGCGGGTCGTTGAGCGTTGAAAAACAAACCTTCGGCTTTGCATTGGAAAGGCGATGGCTTTGCATTGGAAAGGCAACGGCATTGCACTGGAAAGCCGATGCCTTTCCAATGCAATGCCGAAATGGATTTAAAAACGAACTATAAGCCTTTTAAAAAATGGATAAAAGACAACCTATACGCTTTGTAAAAATGGATACAAAACGACCTATACGCTTTTTTAAAAATGCGTATAGGTCAAGAAAAAGGATTAATCGTGGAGGATGACAGCCGACTGGGCGGGCACTATGACCTGCGAGCCTTGGATGGTGTCGAGGCCTGACTCGCTGATCTTGCCATCGCGGCACACCACCGTGTATGAGCCATCGGGAATGGCGACAGGGCAGGGTTGCTTGTTGGCATTGAGCACCACGATGATGTTGCGCCATGAGTCGCCTCCGGCATTACCTTTCAAACGGAAGGCGACGAGACAATCGGCAGAGGACAGGAACTCAAGGTGCTGGCGCACGAGGTTGGCATCGCCCAAGCGGAACGCGGGGTGGTGACGGCGCAAGGCTATCAGGTTCTGATAATAAGAGAACACCTGCGGATAGCGCTGGAGGTTGTCCCAATGAAGCTCGTTGATGCTGTCGGGCGAGTTGAAACTGTTGTGCACGCCCTTTTTGTCGCGAAGCATCTCCTCGCCGCTCAGCATGAACGGCACGCCCTGCGAGGTGAACACCGCCGTCTGCCCCAGTTTGTCGAGACGAATGAGCTCGGCGGTGGTGATGCCCGGCACGGAAGCCTTGAGGCGGTCCACAAGACACATGTCGTCGTGACAGCTGACGTAGGTTATGCACTGCGTAGGCTCCAATGCCCAAGGCTCTTTAGAATAGTTTACCTTAGAATAGTCTACCTGCGGATGGGCAATCATTCCGGCTATGCCTGCCTTCAGACTTTCCTCCGACCCTGCTATGCCGGCGAGGAACGCACCCTTGCTGTCGTCGCTGAAGGGTCCGCGCAAGGCATCGCGCATGTCATCGCAGAAGGCGGCGATGCCGGGCATCTGCGTGGTGTTTGCCTTGACCGCGAGTTTCTCGGAAGGGTAAGCACACTGGCCCGCACTCCATCCCTCGCCATATACGAAGACATTGGGGTTGAGAGCCGCAAGCTCCTTGCGTATGTCGTTCATCGTCTCGATGTCGTGCACGCCCATGAGGTCGAAACGGAAGCCGTCGACATGGTACTCGCTGACCCAATGCTTCACGCTCTGGATCATGAACTGCCTCATCATGGGCTTCTCCGACGCCGTCTCGTTGCCGCACCCCGATCCGTTGCTTGGCTTGCCGTCGTTGGCGAAACGATAGTAATAGTCGGGGAACGTGAGCTGGAAGTTGCTGTTGTCGAGGTCGAAGGTGTGGTTGTAGACCACATCGAGGACTACGCGTATGCCAGCCTTGTGGAGCGCCTGCACCATCTCCTTAAACTCGCGCACGCGCGTGGTGGGATCGTAGGGGTTGGTGCTGTAGCTGCCCTCCGGCACGTTGTAGTTTAAGGGGTCGTAGCCCCAGTTGAACTGTGGCTTGTCGAGCTTGGCCTCGTCCACCGAGGCGTAGTCGAACGACGGCAAGATGTGCACGGCGTTGACACCCAGACGCTTGAGATGCTCTATCGCCTTGGGTTCCGTCAGCGCGAGATACTTGCCCTTGTATTGGAATCCGGACGTGGGCTCTATGGAGAAGTCGCGATGGTGCATCTCGTAGATGACGACATCGGCGAGGTTTTTCGTCGCGAGCACGTGGTCGTCGGCCCAGCCCTTGGGGTTGGTAGCTGCCATGTCGATGATGGCGCCTCGCTTGCCGTTCACTCCCACCGCCTTGGCGAACACTCCGGGAGTCTCGCCCTTGCCGATGTTGAACGTGTAGAATTTCCCTTTTTGGTCGCCCTTGAGCTCCACCGTCCAAAGGTTTTCAGCCAACCGCTTCATCCGCTTCTTTGCCACGGGTTTGGGGTCAGCCGCCACGTCGCCTTTGGCATAGACGCTGAGCGTGACACTCTTGGCCTTGTCGGGCGCGAAGAGCTTGAAGACGGTGCGCGTGGGGGTATAGCTCACCTCGTCGAAGTTGAAGTCTTGTGCCGAGGCGAGCAAAGAAGAGTGCAAAAATAAACCCGTAAATAAGATTTGCAATATAAAGTTTGGAGATTTCATGATTGTTGATTGTGTTACAGCTACTTATCATCATAATGTCCATAGGCAGAAATAACGAGGACAAAGACCTCTTCGGCATATACCTCATAAACCAGCCTATGCTTCTTCGATATAGCTCGAGACCATTGTCCCGAACGGTTTCCTTTGAGAGGCTCTGGATGTCCGGTGCCCATATAGGGATGAACCATCAGTTCAGCCAAAAACTTTCTGGCTTTTCAAAAGCCTTAGGCTCGCTACGCTTCAGCTTTACGAGATCCTCCTTTGCCTGATCGGAATACCTTATTTTATACATGACAAAAACTAAAGCGTGTCAAGCCATCGGTCCATTTCCTTGGCATCCGAAAACTCCGTGTACCTTCCATCACGCAATTCTTTATGCGCCCGGTCTATTTTAGCGTCGAGTTCTTCGCCCGACATCAATGTCGAGTCGTTTTTCTTCTCTCGATGCTGTATGATTTTTATCCCGGGTATAGCCGACAATATCTTTTTCAAGCTCGGCAACAAGGTCTTGTCTTCTAATTGTACTGTAAAGGTCACCATGATGATATAGTTTTCTGTATGCTGCAAAGATAGCGCAAATCGAGTACAGAAAGTCAAGCTTGGTTGAACTTTTTGTTGAGATGCAGCCTATCTTATGCAAAGATAAGCAAAAACTACTGTATTTAAAACAATATAGCCGCGAATTTGTTTTTGTCTAAATTCGCGGCTATAAATTTATGTTGCCATGTTAGAGTGCTTTCACTGACACTGCGAAGCCACCGCCAGGCGCCTGGGTGAACTTCAGCACGTCACCGTATTTGACTTTGCGCTTCGTGATGACATAAGCCTTGGGGTTCTTGTCGAAAGAAGCGTTCTTGGCATCGGCGTAGATGGTGGCCTCATACTTGCGGCCCTTGTCGAGGAAGTCGAACTTGACGGTGCTGTTGTGTCCGTCCTCGTTGCACTTGCCAGCCACAAACCAGTTGTCGGTGCCCTTGGCCTTGCGCGCCACGGTGATGTAGCGTGCCGGCTCAGCCTCTATATATTTAGAGTCATCCCAGTCGGCAGCCACGTCCTTGATAAACTGGAAGGCGTCCATGTACTTGGCATAGTTCTCGGGCAAGTCTGCCGCCATCTGGATGGGTCCCCACATGACGAGGTAGAGGGCGAGCTGCCCCACGAGCGTGGTGTGCACATAGCTCTGGTTGTCGCACCATGTGTTGAGCTGCGTCTCGAGTATTCCAGGAGTGTAGTCCATCGGTCCGCCCTGCAAGCGCGTGAAGGGCAGGATGACGGTGTGGTCGGGTCGGCTTCCGCCAAACGCCTCATACTCGGTGCCGCGCGCACTCTCGTTGCCAATCCAGTTTGGCCATGTGCGTGCTATGCCAGTGGGGCGCGTTGCCTCGTGGGCGTTGATCATGATGTGGTGCTTGGCAGCCTCGGTGACGCAACGCAGATAGTGGTTGTTCATCTCCTGCGAGAAGTGGTAGTCGCCGCGAGGAATGATGTCGCCCACGTATCCGCTCTTTACGGCATCGTAGCCATACTTGTTCATGAGGTTGTAGGCATCCTCCATGTGGCGCTCATAGTTGGTGACGCTCGATGATGTCTCGTGGTGCATCATGAGCTTCACGCCCTTGCTGTGGGCATAGTCGTTGAGCGCCTTGATGTCGAAGTCGGGGTAAGGTGTGAGGAAGTCGAACACGTAGTCCTTGCTGTGGCCGAACCAGTCTTCCCAACCTTCGTTCCAACCCTCGACGAGCACCTCTGAGAGACCGTTGGCAGCGGCGAAGTCGATGTATCTGCGCACCTCCTCGTTGGTTGCCGCGTGCGTGCCGTTGGGCTTAGACTTGGCATAGTTGGTCTCGCCGAGCTTCACCGACGAATAGTCGTTGGTGTAGGTCCACGACTTGCGGCCGGCGATCATCTCCCACCACACACCGCAATATTTGGTTGGATGAATCCAAGACGTGTCCTCTATCTTGCAAGGCTCGTTGAGGTTGTAGATCAGGTTGTTGGCCTCGCCAAGCATGTCGCGTGCGTCGTCGCTTACCGCCACTGTGCGCCAAGGCGAGTTGCAAGGTGTCTGCATGTAGCCCTTGTTGCCGGTGGCATTGGGCGTGAGCCAGCTCTCGAAAGTCATGTTTTTGTCGTCGAGGTTGAGGTGCATCGTGGCGTAGTTGATGCACGCTGCCTCGTGGATGTTGATGTAGAGCCCGTCGGCAGTCTTCATCTGCAGGGATGTCTGCACGCCTGTTGGCGAGAACACGCTCACCGAAGAGTTGCTCCAGTTGACGGCATCGTGAAACTTGGCGCGGATCTCCGAGAGCTTGCTCTCCGTGGTTTCCTGCTCCTGTGTGTCGTAGTCGCCAGGCAGCCACCACGCTGTATGGTCGCCCGTCATGGCAAACTGCGTGTGCTCGTCCTTGATGACGAAATATACCAAGTCGTCTTGTGCGGGGAACTCATAGCGCAGGCCCATGCCTATGTTGTAGACACGGAAACGGATGGTGATTTTCCTGTTTGAGGAATTCTGCAGCAGGTTGACCGCCATCTCGTTGTAGTTGTTGCGTATCTTTCCGTACTGTCCCCATACCGGGGTCCATGTCTCGTCGAAAGACGACACTTGGCTGTTCATCTCGGTGAAGCCATCCATCAGGGATGTCTCCTCCTTGCCTTTTGAGGCGTGCTTGTCCTTGGCAAGCTCCAAGCCGAGATGCGAGGGCTTCACCACAGGTTTGCCCTTGTATGACATTTCGTATGTGGGCACGCCGTTGCCGGTGAGCGAGAACGACACCGAGACGTTGCCGTCGGGCGACTTCACGGTTTGCCCGAACGCCGTGATGGAGAGCAGCAACGCAAGGGCAGTGAGTGCGAATGATTTTCTCATGAGTCTTCTTATATATATAAATAATGTGTTTTATCTTCCGCTTTCCAGCACGAGGTCTTTGATGTTCTGGGCAAAGCCCTTGTTGGCTATGAGGTCCTCGATGTTGAGGTGCATCCTGTATCTCCAATAGAAAGGCACTATTGCCGGCACGTTGATGCGCTCCTTGTCGGCATCGGCTAGGCGCAGCTTCTCGTCCATGGCGAGCCAGTCTTGTATGCTGAGCACGCAGAGCATCGATGGCGAGAAGAGTTGCCTTGATATGATGTCGCGTGCGAGCCACCCTGGCAGTGGGTGCGGCGCAGCGCCTTGGCGATAGAGCATGGTGTTGTAGTAGGCCTGGGTGCGATCCCAGTCCTCGTCCCACCACTGCCTGAGCGTTGACATGTCGTGGGTGGAGAAGGTGCACACCGAGCGATAGGGGTTGCGCGAGAGGTGGCCGAAGCGCACGTGCGGGTCTTTAGGCATCGACTGTATCTCCAGGGAGAGGATGCGCAACTCGTTCATGACCCATGGCACGCAGTCGGGCACCATGCCGAGGTCTTCGGCGCACACGAGCATGCGCGTGGCTTGCACTATTGTGGGCAGCTTCTTCATGGCCTCGCCATACCAGAACTGGTTGTTGCGGCGATAGAAATAATCGTTGTAAAGGCGGTTGAAGGCAGCCTTGTCGTTGTCGTAGAGGCTCTCGTAGATGAAGTCGAACTGTGCTGATATGCGTGGGTGGAACTTGCCGTTGTCGAGGCGGTCGCGCACGAAGAGCACATCACTGATGAGCGAGTAGAGCCCGTCGCGGAAGTTGAGCTCGGCATCGTCGGTGACGTTCTCGAAGAGCGCCTGTATCTTCTTCTGCGTGTCGTATTCGGGCTTCATCTTGTAGCGCTCGGCGTCGATGCGGTCAAGATACTTGTCTCTGACCTCCGCGGCACGCTCCTTGAACACGCGGTCGAGCACCCAGTCGGTGATAAAAGGCTCGGTGAAACGCGCCTCCTGGAAGTTGAGACCATAGCCGCGTATCTCGTCGGCGGTCATGCCGAGAGCCGGGGCAAACTGCCCCAGGAGTCCGTGCACGGCGTCGATAGGAATCTCCCAGATGCGGAAGAAGCCGAGCACGTGGTCTATGCGGTAGGCGTCGAAATACTGCGCCATGTTGCCAAACCTGCGCACCCACCATTGGCAGCCGTCCTTTATCATCTCGTCCCAGTTGTAGGTGGGGAATCCCCAGTTCTGGCCGTTGGTGGAGAAAGCGTCGGGCGGTGCCCCTGCCTGCCCGTTGAGGTTGAAGTAGCGCGGCTCCGTCCACACGTCGCATCCATAGCGGTTCACGCCGATGGGTATGTCGCCCTTGAGTATGACGTGGCGTTGGCGCGCGTACTCGTGCACGGCTTTCATCTGCTCGCCGAGCACAAACTGCACATAATACCAGAACGCCACCGCCTTGTATTCCTTGGTGCGCACGCTGGTGAGTCGCTTGCGGTCGGCCTCATCCCACTGGCTGTGGCCTTCCCACTGCGTGAAGTCGGCAGTGCCGTACTCGTCTCTCAGTGTGCAATATTGGGCGTATGGCACCAGCCACTGCTCGTTTTCCTTAAAAAACTGCTTGAAGGCAGCGGTGCCGAGCGCCTTGGCTCCCTCCTGGGCGTAGAGGTCGTGGAGATAAGCCAGCTTGGCGGCGTTGACGCGCTCATAGTCAATCTGCGGCAGGGCGTTGAGCTCCACGCGCTCTTTCTCGTATCGGTCGGCCTTCGCCTTGTCGTTGAGCTGCGGCAGCTTGTGGAGGCAGGCATACTGCGGATGGATGGCGAAGATGCTGATGCAGGAATATGGGTAAGAGTCGGTCCAGGTGTGGGTGATGGTGGAGTCGTTGATGGGCAGCACCTGCAGCACCTTCTGTCCTGTGACACACATGAAGTCGACCATCTTCTGAAGGTCGCCGAAGTCGCCCACGCCAAACGATTCTTTCGAGCGGAGCGAGAACACGGGCACGAGGGTTCCAGCCACCTTGGTGTCGCAGATGGCAAAGAAAGCTTGGTCGAGCTCGTAGGCCACCACGTCGCCGTCGCCAATCCCCGGCATGCTCACCTCGCGGTTGTAACCTTCCTCCCACATGGTGTCGGTGGGGTCGGTGTTGCTCACTGCCACAAACTTGAACTCCACCTTTTCGTCGGCAAACCAAGCCGCGTCGAGGTCAACGGCCCACTCGTTGTGGGCGTGCTGCTTCATGGGCAGGGCCTTGGCGACATCCCAGTTGCCCAACGCGTCGGCCTCGCCCACGATGGCGAGCGTGGCGTTGCTTATCTGCGGTGCCCTGACGGCGAGGCGCACCGTGCGGCCGAAAGCGCTGTTGGCTGGTCGTTGCACGCCGTTGTCGCGAATGCAGTCGGTAAAGGCGGAGCTATACAAGTAGGAGTCTTCGGGTATCTCGTGCCACCTGTCGTACACGGTATAGCGGATGCCCTTCTCGGCGTTCAGCTCCAGGGTGTGCATCACGGTGGTCCACTCGTGGCGCACCGTATTGCCCTGACGCTCAACGTCGTAATAATACACGAGCGAGCCCGTGGCATGAATATCCAACTCGCAAGTCCACCTGATGCCGTCGCGGGTCATCATGTGAAACTTTGTCTGAGGTGCGTCCTTGCAAACGCCGCTTACAAGGTTCAGCACTACGTCTTCGCCAAAGCTTGTATGAAAGTCTACGTTAAAGAGGAAAGTCATTATAGTCGTTAGTTTTGTTTTGTAGTGCAAATATAAGTCTTTTAAATTGGTTTTATTGATTTATATCATTAAAAATGAAAAACTTTGTGTGCGCAATCGTTTGCACCCGCCACACCACGCTGTTGCACACGCTCGCCGCTTTTAAGATAATTCTTCTTAAATTATCGGCAGGAAGCCTTGGCGTGTCGGATTATTTACTAACTTTACCGAATAAATATAACTTAAACTCTAAAAACCGATAAACACCATGAAAGAAACCTGCCTGCACTCCCGCCACGTGGCGTTGGGAGCACTTATGCAACCCTTTGCGGGATATGACATGCCCATTCAATACACATCTATAATAGAGGAGCACAACGCCGTGCGCCAACGCTGCGGTGTGTTCGACGTGTCGCACATGGGCGAGGTATTCGTCTCCGGCACCGACGCCGAACGCTTCGTCAACCACATCTTCACCAACGACATCGCCGCCGTGGCACCTGGCAAGGTGATGTACGGCATGATGTGCTATCCCGACGGCGGCACCGTGGACGACACGTGCATCTGCAAGCTCGCCGACGACCGCTTCCTGCTCACCATCAACGCCGCCAACATAGACAAGGACTATGAATGGATACGCCAACACGCCGAGGGCTACGACGTGGACATCGACTATGCCAGCGACCGCTACGGGCAGCTCGCCATACAGGGTCCCGAGAGCGAGAAGGCGGTGGAAGGTGCGCTCGGCATTGAATGCCACGAGCTGAACTTCTACGAGGTGAAGGAGATGGGCGACATCATCGTCTCGCGCACCGGCTACACGGGCGAGGACGGCTTCGAGGTCTATGGCAGCCCGCAATGGATCGTCGAGTGCTGGGACAAGCTCATGGCTGCCAAGGTGGCTCCATGCGGACTGGGCTGCCGCGACACGCTGCGCTTCGAGGTAGGCTTGCCGCTCTACGGCGACGAGCTGTCCAAAGACATATCGCCCATCATGGCTGGCCTCTCGATATTCGTGAAGCTCGACAAGCCGGAGTTTATAGGCAAGGACGCCCTCGTCAAGCAGAAGGCGGAAGGCGTTGAGAAACGGCTTCGCGGCATAGAGCTCGACGCCCACGCCGTGCCGCGCCATGGCTACACCGTGCTCAGCGACGGCGAGCCGGTGGGCGAGGTGACAACGGGCTACCGACTCATATCCGTGGACAAGAGCTGCGCCGTGGCACTCGTGGACAGCAAGCTGAAACTCGGCGACCGCGTGGAGGTGCAGATACGCAAGAAGACATTCCCGGGGACCATCGTGAAAAAGAAGTTCTACGACAAGCACTACAAGAAATAAGGAGAAAAACATTCCACATTATTATTAATAAAGAACACATCAAAAACTATAAAAACTAAAACGATATGTCAGAAGTGAAACAAGGACTCTACTACACGGAGTCGCACGAATATGTACGTGTAGAAGGCGAATACGGATACGTTGGTATAACAGACTACGCGCAGCAGCAGCTGGGCAACATAGTGTATGTTGACATGCCGGAGCCCGACGACGAGGTGACGGCTGGCGAGGAGTTTGGCGCCGTGGAGAGCGTGAAGGCCGCATCAGACCTCAACTCGCCCGTCACGGGCACCGTGGAAGAGGTGAACGAGGCACTGGAAGACGCGCCCGACCTCATCAACAAGGATCCTTATGCCAACTGGATAATGAAGGTGAAGATCAGCGATATGGCGGAGCTCGACAGCCTGCTCAGCGCCGACGCGTATGACAAATATTGCCAGGGCCTATGAACTTCAAGTATTTTCCCCACACGCCCGACGACATGGCGACCATGCTCGGTCGTTGCGGCGTGACATCGGTCGACGACCTCTTCGCCGACGTGCCCGAGGCGGTTCGCGTCAAGGGCGACTACGACTTGCCGGAGCCGATGAGCGAGGTTGAGCTGCGCCAATGGTTCAACGCCTTGGGCGCGAAGAACACGCCGCTCACCTGCTTTGCCGGAGCTGGCGTCTACGACCACTACGTGCCAGCGGTGGTGCCGTCGATAGCCGCTCGCTCCGAGTTCTTGACGAGCTACACGCCCTATCAGGCTGAGGTGTCGCAAGGCACGCTGCACTATATATTCGAATACCAGTCGATGATGGCTGAGCTGACGGGCATGGAGGTGAGCAACGCCTCGATGTACGACGGCACCACCGCCACAGCCGAGGCGGCGATGATGGCCATGGCGGCGGGCAAGAAGGCAAGCCGCGTGCTCGTGTCTGCCACGGTGGACAAGAAGACGCTCGACGTGGTGAAGACCTACGCCCACGTGCATGGCTTCGAGGTTGGCATCATAGCCGAAGACCAAGGGGCGACGAGCGCCGACGACCTCAAGGAGATGGTGGCGGCAGGCGGCGTGGCAGGAGTGATAGTGCAACAGCCCAACCGCTACGGCGTGGTGGAAGACTTCACGGGCTTTGCCGACACGTGCCACGCGGCAAAGGCCCTGTTCATCGTGAACAGTGTGGCAGCCGACCTCGCCTTGCTCAAAACGCCCGGCGAATGGGGTGCCGACATAGCCGTGGGCGAGGCGCAGAGCCTCGGCATACCCATGTCGTATGGAGGGCCTTACCTCGGCTACCTGTGCACCACCGAGAAGCTGGTGCGCAAGATGCCCGGACGCGTGGTGGGCCAGACCGTGGACAGCGAGGGCCGGCGCGCCTTCGTGCTCACGCTGCAGGCACGAGAGCAACACATACGCCGCCAGAAGGCCACGTCGAACATCTGTTCCAACGAGTCGCTGCTCGCCCTCTGGGTGACCATCTACCTGAGCGTAATGGGCAAGGAAGGACTGAAGGAGGCGGCGCAGATGTCGTTCGACGGTGCCCACCACTTGCACGACGCACTCTTGGGCACAGGCAAGTTTGAGGAGGTGTTCACGAGGCCTTTCTTCAACGAGTTCTGCCTGAGATACCATGGCGACGTGCCCACGCTGCTGGGCAAGCTCGCCGACAACGGCATTCTCGGAGGCGTGGACATGGGCGGCGGCATCGTGATGATAGCGGTGACGGAACAGCGAACCCTCGAAGAGCTCGACAAATACGTGAGCCTCGTGTAAAGCCTCTCCCCATCCCTCCCCAAAAGGGAGGGTGAAGCATACCAAAAAAACCGGACTATGCTGATTGGTTTGCGCATCTTTATTCCACACGGATATAAAAGATTTTAAAGATGTCGGCTTCGCCGATTACGCATGCGATAATGCTTAGCAGGGGCGAAGCCTGTGCCCGTCCGCAACCCGAACGGCACATCGTTTATTAATCACCGCGTAGCCGCTTGCGGCGTAGAAATCTTTAAAATCTTTTTAATCCGTGTGAAAGAAAATATGTGAAATAAAGACACACGTACAAATCAACATAGCCCCATAAAAACAGAAACTACCATGAACAACAAACTATATGGCAACCTCATCTTCGAGCTCTCCAAGCCCGGCCGGCGTGCCTGCTCGCTGCCGAAGAGCCGCTTCCGCCACTACGACGTGCCTGCCGGCGAGCGGCGCGCCAAAGACGCCGAACTGCCCGAGTGTGACGAGATGACGGTGACGCGACACTATACCAACCACAGTGGCAACAACTTCGGCGTGCTCAACGGCTTCTATCCCTTGGGGTCGTGTACCATGAAATATAACCCGCCCATCAACGAGGAGATAGCCGCCATGCCTGCCTTCGCGAGCCTTCACCCCTTGCAGCCCGACTGCACGGCGCAAGGCGCAATGGAGGCTGAATGGCATCTGCGCCATGACCTCGCCGCCATCACGGGCCTCGCCGACTTCACCCTCAACCCGTGTGCCGGAGCGCACGGCGAGCTGACGGGTCTCATGATCATCCGTGCCTATCACGAGAGCCGCAACGACATGGGCAGGCGCAAGGTGATTGTGCCCGACTCTGCCCACGGCACCAACCCTGCCTCAGCCGCCGTGTGCGGACTGGAGGTGGTGGAGGTGAAGAGCACCGCCGACGGGCGCGTCGACGTAGCCGACCTCAAGCCGCTCCTCGGACCCGACGTGGCGGCGATGATGATGACCAACCCCAACACGCTCGGACTCTTCGAACACGACATACCCGAGATTGCCGCGCTGGTGCACGGCTGCGGCGCGCTGATGTATTACGACGGTGCCAACCTCAACCCTCTCCTCGGCATCTGCCGCCCCGGCGACATGGGGTTCGACGTGATGCACGTGAACCTGCACAAGACCTTCGCCACGCCCCACGGCGGAGGCGGACCGGGCTCTGGGCCTGTGGGCGTGAGGCAGGGGTTGGAGACCTTCCTGCCCTATCCGCGCGTGGAGCGCAAGGGCGACGCCTTTGTGATGAACCGCGGCAACGAGGCGGCTGAGTCGTCGCCAACGGCCAACGAGATCCACGTGGGAGCCTTCACCGGCAACTTTGCCGTGCAACTGCGCGCCCTCGCCTACATCAGGTCGCTCGGCAAGGAGCACATCAAGCAGGTGGGACCTCTTGCCACGCTCAACGCCAACTACGTGAAGGAGAGCCTCAAGGACGTGTTCGACTTGCCGATAGCCGGCGTGTGCAAGCACGAGTTCGTGTTCAACGGACTGAAAGACAAGTCTACTGGCGTGACCACGCTCGACGTGGCAAAGCGGCTGCTCGACTATGGCTACCACGCGCCAACAATCTACTTCCCGCTGCTCTTCCACGAGGCGCTGATGATAGAGCCCACCGAGAACGAGAGCCTTGAGACGCTCGACGAGTTTATCGGCGTGATGCGCAAGATAGCGAAGGAGGCGGCTGAGGAGCCCGACACCGTGAAGGCTGCGCCGCATGCCACGCCGATAACGCGTGTCGACGACGTGCTCGCGGCACGCCACCCGGTGCTGACCTACGCGCAGGCGAAGGCGGCAAACTGACTGGGAGCTATGGCGACAAAACAATGAAAAGAATAATGTCTATGGCTAATTCGATTATTATCATAGGTTGTGGCCCGGGCGGTTACGCCACGGCGGAATACGCTGCCCGGGCAGGACTCAAGGTCACCATATTCGAAAAGGGCGACTTGGGCGGCACCTGCCTCAACCGCGGTTGCATACCCACAAAGGTTTATTGCCATGCGGCTGGCCTCGCGCTCGACAACGCCAACGCCTCATCATGGGGACTGTGGCAAGGCGCCGAGTCGCACGCCGTGGACTTTGCCAAGCTCCACGACCACAAGGAGGCGGTGGTGGCGCAGCTCAGGCAAGGCGTGGAGACGCTCATGGCTCAGCCTGGCATTGAGCTTGTGCGGGGTGAGGCGCGACTGAAAGACGCTCGCACGGTAACGTGCAATGGCACCGACTACACCGCCGACAACATCATCATTGCCACGGGCTCGCACCCCGTCATGCCACGCGTGGAGGGCATCGACAACGCCCGCGTGGTGTCGTCCACTGGTCTGCTCGCCCTCACGGAGCTACCGCGCCGCCTCGTCATCATTGGCGCGGGCGTGATAGGCATGGAGATGGCATCGGCTTTCAACGCCTTCGGCACGGAGGTGACGGTGGTGGAGTTTCTCAAGGAGTGCCTGCCCATGGCTGACAGCGACCTCGCCAAGCGACTGAGGAAGGGCCTTGAGAAACGCGGCGTGAAGTTCTACCTGCAAGCTGCGGCAAAGGCCATCGGCGACAAAACGATGACTTCTTCCGACAACGCGGCATCGCCCGCCGACGGCTCATCTACGCCTTCCGACAATGGCGTGACGCTCACGTTCACACAGAAGGGCAAGGACATCACCGTGGAGGGCGACATAGTGCTCGCCGCCACTGGACGTGGGCCCAACACCGACAACCTCGGGCTCGACGAGCTTGGCATCGACCACGACCGCCACGGCATAAAGGTGGACGACGGCTTCGAGACTTCGCTGAAGGGCGTCTATGCCATTGGCGACGTGAACGGCAGGTTGCAACTCGCCCACGCGGCGGAGGCGCAGGGCCGCAAGGTCATCGACGCAATCGTTGGGCGCGAGAGCCGCACGGACACCACATTGGTGCCATGGGCGGTATTCACCACGCCAGAGCTTGCCGGCACGGGACCCACCGAGGACGCGGCTAAGGCATCGCTCGACGGCGAACGCCCACAAGTGGTAAAGACCTTCTACCGCTCCAACGGCAAGGCGGTGACGATGGATGCCACCGACGGGCTGGTGAAGGTGATAGCGTCGCCCAGCGGACGCATCCTCGCCTGCCACGCACTCGGCGCCCATGCTGCCGACCTGGTGCAGGAGGTGAGCGCGCTCATCAGCGTGGGGGCGACCTTGGACGACCTTAATGCAGTGATCCACATCCACCCCACGTTGCAGGAACTGCTATAAGCCTTTCATTGCGGTCTTACAAAAATGGTTCTGTGTTGATTTGTGTGTGAAAAATGCTTTCTTGAGGATTTTTTTGTCACACGGATTTGAAAGATACGACGGGCAGGGGCGGGCCCTGTGCCCGTCCGCAACCCGAATGGCAAACGATAAGCAACGTAACATACATTGCATACGTGTGTTTTTCGCCATTCGGGGGGCGGACGGCCACAGGGGCCGCCCCTGCTAAGTACGACCTTATGGAAGGTCAATCAGAAGTTGACATGGGTGGCAAACTCCACGGTGAACGGACGGATATATGTTCCTGCCATCACGTAGTTTTTGTAGGCCGACACGTCCTCGATGAGGTCGGCGGCGCCGATGCTGCCCGAGCAACCTTTCTGGTTGAGGAAGTTGACAAAGTTCACAGAGAAGCTCACGTGCTTGTTCATGTTGTAGTCCACTCCGCCGAATGTCTCCCAGCGGCCGTTGAAATAGAGCGTGTTGGTCTTGTTGATATATTGCTTGCTCTGATAGCGGAAACTGGCCCAGATGCGGAACTTGTTTATCACATAACTCGGGTCGAGCTCGATAATGGTCTTGCTGACGCCGGTTGTTGTCTTGTTGTTGAAATTGTAGCTTTTCGAAGTTCCGTCTTCGAACGTGGCGTTCACATTGAAGTTCTTGTACTTGGGACTCTGCAGGGTGAGCAGTCCGTGGAAGGTGAATCCCTTGAACGGTGTGAGCACGAGGTCGGTGGTCCATCCCATGGTCTGCACATCGTTGGTGACAGGTATGGTCACCACGTCAGACGAGTTGTTGGGGTTGGTAAACTGCGTGCGGCTCTTGTAGTTGCTTTGCGAGATGATCGACACTTGCGACACGAGTTGCAGCCACTTGTTGTTCCAGAATATTCCGGCGCGCCCGAAATGTATGTTCACGGCATCAAGTATCGGCATGTAGGCTCCGGCGAAGTCTTGCGACTCGGGATGCTGCATGGCGTAGACATATTCAGCCACAATGCCGAAGCCGTGGGCAATGGTGTATCGGCCGTTGATGGTGGCAGCTGGGTTGACCCAATGCTTGCTGAAGTTGGTGCGTCGGCCGTTGTTGACGCAATAGTTCACAGTGCGCTCGTTCTCGGGATAGGTCGGCGTCTCATCGGTGGCATTGAGGTATGCCATGGCATTCTCACCGCCCACCGAATAGTATTCGCCGCGCACGCCTGCCGAGAGCCAGAGCCTACGGTTCACCTGCCAGTCGTCGGACAGGTAGAGCGCGAACTTAGTCTCATGGGTGTCGTAGAACTCGCCGCCGGTGTTGGCACGGAATTCCTGCTTGCCATTGTGGTTGAGCCATGCGGGATCAGCCTCCACGGTGTGGGCATAGGTGCCCGTGTTGGCCTGGATGCCCTGCTGGTTCCACCAGAGGTTGGCACCTATGCGCCAGCTGTGGGCATGGTTCTTGCTCTTGCCGGTGAGCTCGGCGGTGGTGAGCCAGTCGCGCTCAAAGGCTATGTCGTGGAGCATGAAGCGGCTGTTGTATAATCCGGTGAAGGTCTCGCCTGCCTTGTGTCCCTTGTAGTCGTAGGCGTAAGTGTATCCGCTGCTTTCGGTGGCGGTGCCTGTTCCTGCCAGGGTGAGCGTGGAGTAGTTGCCGCGGGCATAGTTGTATTTCGACGTGATGTCGAGGTTCATGCCGTTGAGGAACGTGTAGTTGAAGTTGGCGGTGAGGCTGTTGTTGAGCGCGTTGGCATTCTTGCGGTAGAACGTTTTCTCCTCGCCCGTCATCACGTCGACATAGGCTATCTCGCTGTTGGCAGGCAGGAATCCGTCCTTGCCCAGTCGGAACCCGTTGTATTCCTTCACCGATCCGTCGCCCACATATACGAAAGGCCCGTAGGAGTCGCTTGGGCTCTTTGAGTAAGAATAGCGGTAGAAGAGGTTGAACTTGCCGCGTCCGTCGTTCCACTCCTTCGACACCGAAGCCTTGATCATCTTCATGTCGTTGGCGTAGGTCACGTCGGCGAGCTTGTTGGTGCCCGGGTCGTGGTTGACATAGGCTCCGATAGAGTAGCTCCACCCGTTGGCTATGGGTCCGGCGAGCGAGAGGTCGAAACGCTGCAGGCCGTAGATGTTGGTGGTATAGTTGGCGTGGCCTTCAAACTCCTTGCCGCCAGTGCGGGTGTTGGAGACCACGGCATAGTTCACCGCGCCGTTCTTTATGGCGCTTTCGCCGAGCGACATCACGCCCACGTTGCTGTGTTGCGCGCATCCGGTCCAGAAGAGGTAAGGCAGGCAGGGCCATATGCTGTAGCTCACCGGAAGCCCATCTTCGTAGATTGTGGCGGAAAGGCTGGAGGGCAGACCTATCGAGATCTGGCGCGGCTGATTGTCGTTGGACGCGTTGAGCATCACGTTGCGGTTCTTCACCTCCTTGGTTTCGGGCACGGAGTCTTTTTCTATTTCGTCTTGAGCCATGGCCATTGCGGGCGACATTACGGCCGCTGCCATGAACAAGTGCTTGAGATATGTGGCTTTCATTTTTTAGGATTTTTCTTGATTGTCAGCTTGCCTGGGCTTTTTCCAGGCAAGCTTGAACAGATGTTGTTGTTACTTTGTTTCTTTCTCAAGTGAAGGATGCACCGTTTCGGTCACATTAGCCTCCTCGGTCACTTCTGCCGTCAGGGGCTTGGCATCGGCGGCATTCTGTGCCACCATCACACGATAGGTGCCGCCCTCCACCTGCCACTGGCTGTCGGTCTCGTTGAACGATGCCAGGCTCTCGTAGGGGATGTTGATTTCCACTGTCTCGCTTTGGCCGGGAAGCAGTTTCTCTGTCTTGGCAAAGCCTTTCAGCTCGCGGGCGGGCTTGTCCATGTCGTTGGCGGGTGCCGACACGTAGACCTGCACGACCTCCTTGCCTGCCACCTTGCCGGAGTTTTTCACGGAGACTTTCACGTTGATGTTGCCAGACTCGTCGGTCGTGACTTCCGGCTTGCCGTATTTGAAAGTGGTATAGCTCAGTCCGTAGCCGAAGGGATAGGAGACGCTCACGCCTTTGGTGGTATAATAGCGGTAGCCTACATACACGCCGTCGTTGTACTCGGTATAGTCGAAGTTTTTGCGGTCGCCTGTGGTGCGCACGTCCCTGAATCCTCTGAGCGCCTCGGTGAGCTGGTCTTCACTGATGCTGTCGGGCACGGGGAAGTCGTCCTTTGAGGGCACGTCGTTGTAGCTTGCGGGCCAGGTCATGGGCAGGCGACCCGAAGGATTTTCCTTGCCCGTGAGGATGTCTGTCACAGAGTTGCCGCCTTCCTGTCCGGGAAGCCATGCTGCGAGCACGGCGTCGGGACCGTCGATCCAGCTCTTGGTCTCTATCACGCCACAGACGTTGAGTATGACGATGACCTTCTTTCCAGCCTTGTGGAAGGCTGCGCACACGTTGCTTATCATCTGCTTCTCGGCATCGCTGAGGTTGAAGTCGTTGGAGATGAAGCGGTCGGCAAACTCGCCAGAGGTCTTGCCGATGGTGATGATGGCAGCGTCGTTGTGCTTGGCGGCCTGCTGCAGTTGGGCAGCGTCGAGCGTCATCTCGGGAATGAGGTGCTTGGGCATGAGGGAGGCAAACTTGCTGTCCGACTTGGGCATGCTGGCCGTGGCCTCGGGAATATACTTGTCGTAAGCGGCCTTCACGTTGGCATCGATGGTCAGGCCAGCGTTCTGCAGTCCGTCGATGAGGTTCACCACGTAGGCGTGGTTGACGTCGCCCGAACCCGTGCCGCCCGCTATGAACTCATAGGATGTGCGGCCAAAGACGGCGAGGTTTTTCACCTTAGTGAGGGGCAGCGTGTTTTTCAGGTTCTTGAGCAGCACCATGCCCTCCGTGGCGGCGTTTCTTGTCACTATGGCATGGGCTTTCAGGTCGGGGTTGTTGTCGCAGATGTAACCCTTGTAGCGCGGCGTGCGCATGATATATTCAAGGATGTGCTTCACGTTGCGGTCGATGATCTCCATCGATAGGTTGCCGTTCATCACGGCTTTCTTTATGTCGTCGCGCTGCTTCAGCTTGCCCGGCATGAGCAGGTCGTTGCCTGCCTCCATCTGTGCGGCGGCGTTCTGCCCGCCATACCAGTCGGTCATCACCATTCCCTTGAATCCCCACTCGTGGCGTAGGATCTCGGTGAGGAGGTCGCAACGCTCGCTCGCCATCGTGCCGTTGATCTTGTTGTAGGAGGTCATGATGGTCCAGGGCTGCGCTTCCTTCACCACTATCTCGAAGGGCTTGAGATAGATCTCGCGAAACGTGCGCGGTGTGCCTATCACGTTGTTGCTCGTGCGGTTGGTCTCCTGGTTGTTCAGCGCGAAGTGCTTGACCGATGTCCCCACGCCGTTGCTCTGCACTCCGTTCACCATCGAAGCACATATCTTGCCGGCGAGGAGCGGGTCTTCGGAATAATACTCGAAGTTGCGCCCGTTGAGCGGGTTGCGCTGGATGTTGGTGGCAGGGGCGAGCAGCACGTCAGCACCGTAATGCTTCACCTCGTCGCCCATCGCCTTACCGATGTTGTAGACCAGCTTCGTGTTCCATGTAGAGCTCATCGCCGTCTCTATCGGGAAATGGGTGCAATAGAAAGTCTTCGATGTGCCCTCGCGTGTGGGGTTGATGCGGAGTCCGGCAGGGCCGTCGGACAGCACCGTGGCGGGTATGCCAAGGCGGCTCACGGCATTGGTCTCGCCGGCGGCTCCTGGCACCTTTGCGGCCGAATTGCCAATGGTGGCGGAGGCGTCGGAGGCTTCCTTGCCCGTGTTGCCTACCAGAAGGTCTATCTTCTCGTCGAGCGTCATCGCCTTGATCACGTTGTCGATGGGGTCGACACCCAGCTTCGGGGTTTGTGCATGTGCGCCCAATGTTACGGCAGCGGCGCATGCCATGATAAAAATAGGTTTCTTCATATAAATTGATTTGGTTTTCTGAATCCGCTGCAAAATTAGTCAATATATGAAGGCGTTGTATGGCTACGTAAACGTGAAAGTAAGTCGTCTCGAAACGTAAGGCGTTGGTGTTTTGATAGTTATGTTTTTGATGGTAAGGCACAAGGTAAACTCTTGGCGCGCTCGGTATAAGGCACCGAAAGCTGAAAAACCGTAAAAACTTTGCGCGATAGCGATGCTCTTCAAGAAAAATGAGTTATATTTGTACGCATGAAATTCCATACTGGACACCAACTATTAAATATGCGGAAACTGAAAATCTTACTTGCCGTCATCGTGGCGTGTGCCACGCATCTGCAGGCGCAGACAATCGACTTGGAAAAAGACCTGCAACAGCTCGACGACGCCGTGGCCAACCATCAGAGCTACGACAGGCAGAAGCTGCAAAACATAGCGGCATGGAAAAAGGAAGCCGACACCTTTGTCACGCCCGAAGAGCAATACAACTTTCTCAAGCATCTCTACGACGAATACATGAAGTTCGACCCCGACTCGGCGGCATATTACGCGCGGCGGTGCATAGAGGTGACAGAGAGAGCGGGACTTCACGACCTCTGCCTGATGTCGAGAATAGATGCCGTGCATCTCGTGATAAGCCAAGGCGAGGTGATGACGGCACAACGCATGCTCGAAAAGTTGCCACCGATAGAAGAGATGCCTGCCAACGCACAGATGAAAATGGCAATCACGATGATGGAATACCAGATGCGCGTTTATCTGAAAGGCTTCGCGGAAAAACAACACCCCAAAGAGGACGACATGAAAAACACGTGGAAGAAGTACAGCCCTTACCTGCCCGACAACCTGTGGCAGAAGCACTACTACCGCACGCACCTCACCAACGACCGCACCGCACCGCTGCTGGCGGCAGACCTCAAGCATGCCAGGCAGCCGTCGATCAAGGCCGCCATGCTCTACGTGGCAATGTCGTCGCAATGCCAGGCACAGGGAAAGATAGACGAGTGTCTGCACTACCTCATCCTCTCTGCCATCAACGACATAAAGTGCAGCAACCGCGAAGCCTCGGCGCTTGTCTACCTGATGAACAACGACAAGCTGCCGCTCGACGTGGACCGCGCCTTCAAGTATATCATGCTATGCACCGAAAACGCGAGGACGTTCAAAGATGTGGGACGAAGCTATGAAATCACAAAAGCCCATGCCCGCGTCACCAAGGCTTACCAGGCGCAACTGCAACACTATTGCCGCGAATGCCAAGTGGTGATTGGTCTGCTTGCGGTGGCAGTGGTGCTGATAGTGGTGCTGCTGACGGTCGTGGTGAAGCGTCGCCGCCGCCAAGCGTCGCTGCTGAAAAAGGTGGAGGAGATGAACAAGAGTCTGGAGCAGAGCGTGGAAAGCGAACTGCAGGCGCAGCAGAAGCTGAAAGAGACCAATGCGCGGCTGCGCGACGAGATAGCCTATCACAACAACAACTTCATCAACGTCTACCATCTGGTGACAAAATATATAGCCGGCGTGAAGACATTCAAGAAGTCGATATACAACCTCATCACCACCGGCAAGGTAGACCAAGCGCGCAAGGAGCTGAACCGCAACAACGACACCGACCAATATCTGCAGGGGTTCTTCGCCCATTTCGACAAGGCGTTCCTGCTGTCGCATCCCGACTTCGTGAGCCGCTTCAACGCCCTGCTGAGGGACGATTGCCAAATTGTTCCTGCCGAGCCAGACACCCTGACACCCGAACTGCGCATCTACGCCCTGGTGAGCATGGGCATAACCGACAGCGTGAGCATTGCCGAGTTTCTACACTACTCCACGCAGACCATCTACAACTACCGCCTGAAAGTGAGGCACGGAGCGCGCATTCCGGAAAAGACCTTTGCCGACACCGTGGCAAAGCTCTATTCGGAGGGGTGACAAGGGTTTTGCAGGGGCGGGCGCCTGCGATATTTTTACTGGACGGCAAAAGCATTCGGCCTATACGCCAAAAATTCGGCTTCGCCTGATGCTTTGCAGGGGCGGGCCCTGTGCCCGTCCGCAACCAACATGGACGCATTGACAAATTTCATGCGTTGTGCCATTCGGGTTGCGGACGGGCACAGGGCCCGCCCCTGCAAAGCATTAGACGAAGCCGACATATTTTAACCCCGTGTGAGGGAAAAACGGCTCAGAGCGACAGGAGATAGTCGATGAGGGTCACGGCCTTTTCCGCCGACATGAAGTCGAGGCCATTTTCTGTGGCGAAGGCCTCAAGCTGCGCCTTTTGTTTCGGGAACTTCTTGTAGAGGTTCTTCAGCCTGCCAATGCCATACTGCTTGCCGTCTTTCTCGAAGTAGTAGACATTGGCATTTTTCATCTTCCACACATCGAGGTTCCGCCCGTTGTTGTCGCGGTTGTAGTCGGACGATCCGTTGTACATTCCGCCGTTGGCGAAACCGCCCATGCCGAAGTTGCCCTGCAACTCTATCTTCTTGGCACCCACCTGCGAGGTCTGGCCGAAGGCACCCACGTAGCCCTCGTGAACCTTGTGGATGCGCCACAGGATGTCCACGGTGCCGTGCTTGAGCGTGCAATGCTCCACGAAGTCGCCATCGCGGCCCACGAACACGCGGTCGCCGAAGCGTATGGTGTCGATCTCCTGCGGCACGGTAAGCTCCATGAGGGTCTCGCCCTGCATGAAATACATCTTGCCGTTGTTGGCGTCGTAGTTCATCTTGCTCGCGTTCACGGCTCCCGTGTTGAACTTGATGAGCCCCTCGGCGAAGTTGTCGAACAGGAAAATGCGCTCGCCCTGAGCCGACGCTGCCAGCACTGAGGAAACGGCGAAAGCGACAAAAACAAGAATTCTTTTCAGTCTCATATTGGTGTTAATCTTTTAAGTGAACCATGCTTATAGCAAGAAAGGAGGGGGCGATGACCGCTCCCCTCCTCTATCTTCTCTTGATCAGGAATAATGATGCTTATCCCTCATGTTGGTTTACTGGTTTGGCGTACCCCACTGCGGCGCGTTCTTGTCTTGCCAGAGACGCTCCACGTTGAGAGGCGCATTGCCGCTGTTGTACTGTATGCCTTGGCTGTTGGTGCCGAAGGTCTTGAAGCCCTCGTCCTCGTAAGCCTTCATCACGATGTCGTGCATGATGTCGTCGACAGTGGGCTCAGTGACCACGAAGCGACGTGGGATGGCCGAGAGGGCGATGCCGTCGAACTTGACGTAAGGCAGGAGGTCAGAGCCAACCTTTGGATAGCCAGAACGGCGTGCCGTGACATACTGGTCGTCGGGCTGCTCGCTGAAGTGCATCAACAGCTGGAGGTAGATCTTCTCAAGGTCTGCCGACTTGCTGCCTGTGAGCTTCACGTTGTCGGTGGCGAGCATGGCGTCGATCTCGCCGTTCTGCAAGGCGATAGACTTCTCAAACTTGTCGTAAGAGTAGATGCCAGGGTTGCCCTCGTCGTAGTAGTAAGGAATCTTGTTCGACTTGGCGAGCTTGTCAAACTCCTGCACCGAAGCGCGCACGCCAGCATAGTAGTAATCCTGGTAGGTCTTGCCGGCAATGGCACCGCCCTTGAGGCAAGCAAACTCAGCCAGGTAGAGGTTCACCTCGCCAGCTGTCATGTACATGCAGTAGAGCGGGTTGTCGTCGGTGTCCTGCAGCACGTTCATGTCGATGCCGCTTGCCGACTTCGTCATGACCGTTGGGAGCTGGAAGTCGTCGCGACCCTTGCGCATCTCCGTTGAGTAGTAGCTGAAGGCTGAGTAGCTCTTCGTGTGGTCGGCGTCGAGTTCGATCTGGTAGCGCGTGCCTGGGTTGTAGAACTCAGAATATGTCAGTGAGTCCATCTTGCCTGCGTCGAATTGCGCCTTGGCGTCGAGCACCAGTGGCACAGAGGTGTAGCGCACCCAAGGCTCACCCATGCCGCCCCACTCCTTGAAGTTGCCATTCTCGTCGAGCACGACGTTGGCCTTCACCTCTGTAGGCAGGTCCTTGTAGCGCTTGGCGTCGATATATGCCTGCACCACTGTTGAGTTGAAGCTGTTCTTGGTGTAGATGAAGCGCACGCGCGGGTCCTTGGAACCGAGCATGAAGTTCAACACGTTTCTTGAAGCCGATGGCGACTTAATGCCGTTGCCGGTGCCATACACATAGTCGTCGCTGCCCGACGACTTGGCCGTGGCCTTGCAGAAGAGGAAGTCGTCGTCGGTAGATGTCATCAAGCCAGCCGAGTTGCTTGCAGCCTCCTCCACGATTTGCATGGCCTTTGTGGGGTCATTGTTGTAGAGGCGTGCGGCAATCTTCAGCTTGAGAGAGTTGGCGAGCTTTGCCCACTTCTTCCAGTCGCAGCCGTAGGCAGCGTCCTGAACCTTGAAGGAAATGAGGTTGGTGGCCTGGAACATCTTGATGTAGCTGTCGAGCTCCTCAAGCCAGAGGGTATAGAGCTCTTCCACGCTCTCATACTTAGGCGTGAGTATGCCCTTGTCGTCGTAGTGGCAAGCCTCAGTGTAAGGAATGGAGCCATACATGTCGCTATCGAAGATGCCGAGGTAGATAGACAGCACGCCAGTGACAGCGAGGAAGCCGTTGTTCTCCACCTTGCCGGTGTTGTCGATATACTCCTGTATCTTGTTGCGGTAGTTGAGCGTAGCCACATACTGGCTGCCCTGGCCACCGTTCTCGGTCTGGCCGGTGTAGTCGCTCGAGTAGCTGCCGCCGCTCATCTGGCTCCAGCGGTTGAAGTATGACACGTTGTAATACCAGATGAGGTAGTCGTAGGGCTGGAAAGCGTTGATGGCAGCCGCCATCATGCCCTCCGGCAGTGTCTTGGTCACGTTTGCCGGGTCGATGTTGGTGTCCACGAGGTCATCGGCGCAGCTGCCTAATGACAGGGCTGCCAATCCAGCAAATAACACGGAAAATATCTTTTTCATTTTCATGTCGTTTAATAATTGATTGTAACTTCTCGTTGTTTCGTTCTCGCCCTTGGCTTACTTGCCGATGGTGGCCCTGAGGGTGAAAGTGAAACTTGATGTCACACCAGAGAACTGGCGCATACGGAACTCTGCCGTTGTCGTACCTGCTACAGCCTCCGGGTTCTCCTTGTTGGGCATGGTGTTGAGCAGGTAGCCGAGGTTGTGGCCGGCGGCGGTGATGCTGAGGTTGTGCACACCTATCTTGTTGGCAATCTTGTTGTCGAACATGTAAGACAGCGAGAGGTCACGGAAGGCGATGTAGTTGAGCGTAGTGAACCAGCTGTCGTTGACCACGCCCTGTCCCCAAGAGTTGAGGAAGTAGTTCCAACCTGCCGCGTGAACATAGTCGACCTTCTCCTTTTTCAAGAGCTCAGCATAGGTCTCACCCGATGAGTAAGCGCCCGTGCCTACGATATATGTGCCTCCGCCGGGCAGGCTGATCGATGTGCCCTTGGGCACGATACCATTTGGTATGACACCGTCGTCGTATGACACCTTGTCCCACTTAGACGTATATTCCAAACCGCCGTTCTTGGTTCCACGGCCAGCGAGAGATGTCTTGGTGTAGCCGTAAGCCGTGCCGTAGCGTGAGCCATAGGAAGCCACCTTGCCACCGAAGCGCATGTCGAAGCTTGCCGAGAGCGTGAAGTTCTTCCAACGGAGAGAGGTGTTGATGCCGCCGAGGAAGTCGGGAACCATGTTGCCCACTTCCTGCACCACGCCTGAGCGTTTCACTGTAGGCACGTGATAGCCCATGTTGTAGTAACCCATGTTGAGGACCTGGAGACCAGACTCCTCGTCGATCATTGGCATGGCGTCGGACATCAGCAAACCGTAGGTGCCGCCAACCTTCGCCACTGAACCTATGCGGTAGTTGCCGTAGGCTGGGTCACCCTGCAACTTGATGTAGTCGGCGCAGAGAGGAGAAAGCTCCACGATCTTTGAGTTGTTCTTCGACCATGTGAAGTTCAAGTCCCACTGCCAGTTCTTTGTCTGGATGGGCGTGGTGTTGAGGGCCACCTCGAAACCGGCGTTCTGGATGTTACCGGCGTTGATGAGTGCGCTGCTGTAACCAGAAGCGTAAGGTATGGACACCGTCATGATCTGGTCGGTGGTGTTCTCCTTATAATATGTGAGGTCAAGACCGATGCGGTTGTTGAGGAAACGGATGTCGGTACCAATTTCCCACGACTTCTTGCGCTCAGGCTTGAGGTCATGGCTATAGAACGTGCTTGGAAGCACTGTTGAGAACGCCTTGCCGTAGTTGTTGGTGTAGCTCTGCAACGAATAAGACGAGTTGATGTAGTATGCGTCGCAGTCGTTACCCACCTGTGCGTATGAGGCGCGCACCTTCCAGAAGCTGATGGCCTTTGGCAACTTGAACGTGTTGGAGATGAGCCAAGAAGCGTTGATAGAAGGATAGAAATAGCTGAAGGTGCCGTGTCCGTCGGCGTAGATGAGGGCCGACGACCAGTCGTTGCGTCCGGTCACGTCGAGATAAATCTGGTCGCGCCAGCTTGCGCCAGCCTGGAATGCCACCGAGTGCATAATCTTCGTGCCTGAAACGCCTGCGGTTGTCTCGTAGCCGTTAGAGCCGTTGGCAAGGAAGAACTGGTTGGCAACGATGAAGTCGCCCTTTGTGCCAGAGCTTATAGACGATGTGCGGCCATTGTAGAACTCATAGCGCAGGAAGCCGCTGACGTGCCAGTCCTCGTTGATCTGCTTGTCGACCATGAGGTTGGTGTTGGCGTTGATTTGCTCCTTGCGGCTCTGGCCTGTGCCATAGTAGCCACCCTGGTTGTAGTAGCCCGAGCCAGGCTGCTTGTTCTCCGAGTGCACCATATAATAGTTGTAGTTGCCCTCAGACACCCACTTGAGCCATGGGGTGAGCTGCCATGTGAGCTTGAGGTCTGGGCGGAACACGGTCTCCTTCTGGTAGTACTCGTTCTCCCAGATGGTCCACCACACGCCGCGTCCTCTGACGTAGCCCCACTCGTCGCCATACTCTGTGTTGGCAATACCGCCATGGCTGCCCTTATACTTGTCGCGATAGTACTTGGCGTTGTACATACGGTCGAATGTGCCGTTCACGAAATAGTCGCCGAG
Source organism: Escherichia coli (assembly GCA_963593695.1). Classification (GTDB taxonomy): domain Bacteria; phylum Bacteroidota; class Bacteroidia; order Bacteroidales; family Bacteroidaceae; genus Prevotella. The sequence continues at coordinate 26,090 of CAVBBO010000005.1, forward strand.
GTTCATCTGGGCGTTGCGTGGCTTCGAGTTGGCGTATGTCATGCTTGCCTCAAGCTCGATCTTGTCGGTGAGCTTGTGAGAAGCCTTCGTCAAGACGCTCAGGCGCTGGAAGTCGTTGTTTGGCAACGTACCGTTGTTGTAGCGGTAAGAGAGAGACGTGTAGAACGACGTGCGCTCGTTGCCGCCAGAGATAGACACGTTGGTGTTGGTAGAGAAGCCCGTGTTGTAGGCGTCCTTGAAGTTGTTCTCGTAAGCCTGCGGGGTATAGAGCTGTCCGTCGTACATCTCTATCTTTCCGTCCTTGGCGTTGTTGCGGAGATATTCGAACGAAGGACCCATGGCGGTGCCAATCTCGCCATATGCGTTGAGCCTCTTGTATGATACATATCCGTCGGAGTTGGTCCAATAGAGGTCGTTCATGTTGAACGGCTTGGTGGGCGACGAATTGTAGAAGAACGACTCGGCGTACTCGTTCTGCAGCGTGGGCTGGCTTGTCACCTTGTCGAAGCCGAAAGTCTGTGTGAAGTTGACCTGTGTCTTCTTCTGGCCCTTGCCGCTCTTCGTGGTGATGACCACGGCGCCGTTGAGACCACGCGAACCGTAGAGCGCGGTAGCGGCAGCACCCTTCAGCACCGACACCGTCTCGAAGTCGTCGGGGTTGAGGTTCTTCAGCTCGTTACCGTAGTTCTGTGCACCAGAAGCCCAGTCGGCATCGTTCTCCACGACACCGTTGTCGAGGATCACGCCGTCGACCACGTAGATAGGCTGGTTGTTCTTGTTGAGGGTAGAGGCACCACGGATCAAGATCTTGGAGGCACCAAACATACCACCGTCGGAAGCGTTGATTTCAACACCTGCCACCTTACCCTGCAATGCCTGCACGGGGTTGATGAGGTTGGCGTTGAGGTCAGAGCCCTTGAGCTCTGTCATGGCATAGCCCAACGCCTTGGCATCGCGCTTCATGCCGAGGGCGGTCACCACCACCTCGTCGAGGGCCTTGGAATCGTCCTTGAGGGTAATGGCGAGGTTCGTGCCATTGTACACGACCTCCACTGGGGTCATGCCAAGGTAGGTGACGCGAATGGTCTCGCCCTTCTTGACGTTTTTCAGAGTGAAGTTACCGTCGATATCGGTAACAGTGCCCACTCCTGTCCTGCCTTTCACCAACACGGTTGCGCCAATCACTGGCTCACCTGTGGCGTCGGTCACGACACCCTTGCATTGCGCGTCTTGTTTCACGTCTTGCGCCTCGTTGACAGAGGTCACTGTGCCTGCATAAGCTAAGTTACCCTCCCCAATGGCCATTGAAGTGAGTGCGAGCAGCATGCCGACTGTTTGTACTCGTTTTGACATAGACTAAATATTTAATTGAATAAAAGAAGTATTTCTATTTACTATCCTTAACGTCAAAGGCTTTGTAGTGTAATAGTATCTTAAAATAGATTGCAAACTTAGACATTTTTTTTCATATTTAAAAGGAAAAACTTAATTATCGATACTTTTTTAACTATTCGCTATGCTTTTCCACCCTACAAACCGCCCAGAGATGCCTTTTTCCCAGCTTTTCCCACTTACGATTTGCAAACAATCGTGCAAATATCATGGGGCAAAAGTTTCGAAAAGCAGTTGTCTACATGAAAGGAAAGGTGCGAGACGCCCGATAGCCTTTCAATTTGCAAGATTTCCGAAGTGTGCGTGTATTTTCCCGGTGATCAGTATTTTCTCAGCACCCTATAATTGACGGGGAAGATGTGGTCGAAGTATGGGGTCCACTCGGTGTCGTTCTCCCCTTGCGGACGTATGCAAAGGCCATAGAAGCGCGTGCCGGTGCGTCGGTAGAGCTTCATCTTCGCCAGCATGTCGGGGCTGGGCAACGGCATGAGGAAATCGGATATCCACAAGACGTCGGCGTTCACATAGGCGTCGCCATCGTTGTCGAGCATCTGGTATGTGGCGTTCATCATGCCACGCGCATCGGTGCCACCGCCGATGAAAGGTATGTGGCCCTTGTCGAACGTCATTTCGTTCTCCTTGAGCCCTACCGAGGCGTAGAGTTGCTTCTTCGTGCGCAGCTTCAGGTCTATGGCCTTGACGCTTACGGAGAAGTCGATGAGGTAACAGTCGCGGCGGAGACGCTCGGCGGTTTCCTCTATGAGCGACAGCATCGACTGGAGGATGCGCTGCGGCGGGCCATACATGCTTGCCGAGGTGTCGGCACAGACAATCATCGGCCCCAAGCGGCGAGCCGAGATGAAACTCAGCCTGCGTGTAGGCTTCGACATCCTCGACTTGTAGTCGAACGTCTGCAGGCGGTGGCGGGTGTAGCGATAGTAGAACAAGTCTTCCATGTCCTTGTCGGCATAGGTTGCCAGCTCCATTGGGAGGAGACTACCCAAGTCGTTGCCAATGGTTATTCCCTCGATGTCGCTGCCCGACGAATGGCTTATCTTCATGCGGCTTCCTTCGCTCACTGCCAGGCGGTCGCGGCCGCCGCTGTCTGCCGTGCGTCCCATCTTCATCACCACTTCCTGGAGTTGCGGATACCGGTCTTGCATGCGCACGATGCTGAGGCGGCGCATGAATTCGGATTCCGACCACCTGCCGTCCATCATCTTCCAGGCTTGCACCGCCTGCTCGTCGCTGGCTTTCTCGTCTTTCATGGTCTTGTTCACGTTGTCGAACATGCGTTGCAGGTTCTGCTTCATGTTTGCCCCGCGACCGTCGATGTGTTTCTCTTCCTGCTGTCTGAGATGCTCGGTGACGCTCTTGCCCCAGTCGTCCATCAGCTTGTCTATCTTCTCTTGCGTGACTTGCTGGCTGAATATGCGCTTGTAGAACTCGCCGTCGAATCCGTCGTCCTCGTGCTTCTCGCCAATGGCGGCAATCCACTTCTGCCAGGCGCTCTCGTCGCCGGCGCTGAGGTCTGCCACCTCCTTCATGTTCCTCGCCTCCACGCGCAGGCTCTGCGAGAGAAACTGCTGATGGTGCATGCAGTCGACTATAAAGCGTCCGACGGTGGTGAAAAATACCTTGGCGCACAGCTGGCTCGACAGCACCCTGACCTTCACCTCGGGGTCGCTCATGAGCTTGGCGAGATATTGCAGCATCGGGTCCTTGTAGGCGCGCCACGGCTCGTCTTCCGGCCACGCCACGCCCTGACCGGCTATCTCGCCCGTCTCGCAGAAGTGGTTGAGCATGTTGAAATAGTAGGACAGCTCCTTGCGCTTGCCGCCATAGCTCTGCGTGAACCTCGCGAAATATTTTTCGCCTGCCGTGAGCATGTCGCCGTCTTCCAGCTTCAGGTGGTCGGACAAGTTAGTCATAAAGCTTTTGCGTGTCTTGTCGGGTGAAGGCTATGTCGCGGTATATCTGCCGCACATACTCTGCCACCTTCAGCTTGTCGTCCTCCGCCACGAATACATTCTCGTTGACATGTTGCTCCATCGCCCTCAGGTCGCCGGCCAAGGCGTCTATCTCCTGCACATAGTCGCGGCCGCTGTCTTGCGCCCCCGTCGCCAGCGGAAGCACTGCCTCGCGGGTCTTCTCTATGGCGTAGCGGTCGCCAAGCACATAGACATGGTCGTCGTCGCGGTTGAGCATTACTGGCGCGCTGCCCAGCGGTGCGCCAAAAGAGCCGTCGTAGGTTCGCAGGATGTTCACGTTCTTGCGCTTGCGGTCTTGGTAAAGTATGCCCTCCGCGTCCATCTCGTCGGACCCGTGCTTTGGCAACGACTGGTAGTCGCGTGCCATGATATAACACTCGCCGTCGGGGTAATCGGCCAGCCTGTAATAGAACTCCCCGTAGAGCTTCTTGTCGGCGTCGCGCTCCACCTTTCTGCTCGATATGCGATTGGCGGCACGTGCCGCACGCGCTATCTTGATGTCGTCTTCCAATGCGCGTTTCATCTTTGCCAGCCTGTCGTTGAGCGACATGAACGATGCGCGGATCACGATGCGGCGTATCTCGTCTCTCTCCTCGGGTTCCTGCCACAGGCAGTTGTAGACCGGCATGAGATCCTCTGGCGACACCGTGTCGCGGTCTTGCAGGAAGGCGGAGGCACGAAGCAGGTTCACTATCTTCTTCCACCGGCGGTCGCTCACGTAGACGGGACGACGCTCGTCGGTGCCGTCGATGGCTACCGATTGCAGCGACTTGCGTATCTGGTGGATGATGTGCAGGGCGTCCTGGCTGACGCCCACCTTGCCTATGCCCTTGCGCCACGCGGCATATTCGGCATCGGTGATCTGCAGCTTAGCCGGAACGGTGGCATCCTCACCACCGTCGTCGAGCAGCATTCGGTCGAAGTTGTCCTCCTTCTTTATGCTCTTGCTCTCCAGGCGTATGACCAGTCGGTCCCACAGTGCCTCCAGGCCTTCGCCCTGTGCCGGAAGCTCGTTGCTCGCGGCGATGAGCAACTTCAGCGGCAGATTGACGAGGCGGTTGCCGTTGCGGAACACTTTCTCGTTGATGACCGTGAGCAGGGTGTTCTGTATGGCTGGTCCCGCCTTCCATATCTCGTCGAGGAAGACCACGTCGGCCGTGGGCAGATAGCCCTCGGTGACGCGCTCGTAGTCGTCAGACTCCTTCAGCTTGCTGATGCTCACCGGACCGAATATCTCGTCGGGCGTGGAGAATCTCGACATGAGATACTCGAAAGAGCGGGCACCGGCAAAGGCCTTCGACAACCGCCGTGCCACCATGCTCTTGGCCACTCCCGGAGGACCGAGCAGGATAATGCTCTCTCCCGCCACGGCTGCCAGCAGCGACAACGCCATTTCGTTTTCCTTCTCATATATGCCCTTGTTCATGGCATCGAGAAGTTGCGCTATTCGTTTCTTTATCATTTATCTATTACAATTTCCCAATAGCCTCCAAAGTCAGCACCATTGCGTTTGAGGATTCCTGCTTCGCGAAGTTTTTTTATTTGCTTTTCCACTCCTCGTGATGACATGTCTATTTCCATTGCGATTTCGGCTGCAGATATTGTAGGCTTACTCCTTATTAAATCAAGTATTCTCTCCGAACTTTTTCTTTTCCTCTCCGAACTAATCTCTTTTCTCTCCGAACTTTTATGATGGGTTTCCGAACCAAGAACGTCGATTTTCGAGCTTTCACTACCTTCTTCATGAACAGGAATGGTAACCAAGAATGTCAAGCGGTCGTCAGTCGTTTCAAAGATGGCACGTGGCGAACCGTTCTCTGCCAACTTTGCTTGGATTGTTGGAACACCAGTTGAACGACCCTCTGTAAGGTCAAGTTCTTTCAAGAAGTCACCCAAACGACGGTTGCGGTAGCGGCGACTTTTCAGCATATCGCCCTTTTCTATGTCTTCCTTGGAGATGCTTCTGTCCGGACCCGGACAGTTGAGTATAGATATTCCGCTTGGCTCGATGGTAATCTCTATTGGTTCATGCTGCAAGAAATCTCTGTGGTATACAGAATTTACAACTGCTTCCTCAATGGCATCGTATGGATAGTTCCAGAAGCGTTCTGCTTCCTGTCTGCCGGAAATCTTGCGCACATGTTCTTTGAGCACATTGCTCTTGATGTAATCCATCGTCTGCTTTATCATCTGTGGAACATTTCCTTTGAACGTGACCTCCGTAAAATTGTTTGGGTCTTTCATCTTTCCGTTAGGGAATGTCACCACATCAATCTGAGTGTAAGGGAAGAATTTGCTAGGATTCTCACAGAACATCATGGCTGCCACATTACGAAGCAAACGTCTTTCTTTAGGTCCTGTGTATAGTTCCATTTGGTCAAGTATAGTAGAAAGCGGAGTCGTTATAACATCGTCTGCCAATTTGCTACCCACTTTGACAAGATAATCACGGAGAAGCACCAATGAAATGTCTTCCAACTGAATGTCACTATTACCTCGCTCATCAAAAGGCACACGATTAGCCAACTCTCGCAATTCGACGAGAGCTTCACCTCTTGCTTCAATGCTACTTGTACCACTGCGGATGTAGAAGTATTCTTTCGTAGCTTTTGCCGTTACATTAACCGGTACAGAATATGGACGATAGCTACCAGCAGGACACCATATCACGATCAACAGTTTGCCATCTACCTCCTCTACAGAGGTGCGAGGTAAGTAGTATGGAGCCATTCTGTTGTTGTAGCCCAACATCTCCTGCAAGATGTTGTCGATCTTTTCCATTGGCACACCCTCTACGGGGCGAATAGCCATGCCTGTCTTATCATCGGTATCTACACCAACAATGATATATCCACCGCCAAGATCATCGAAGTCATTAGCAAAAGCACATATACTGTGATATATACTTCCAGGATTCCACCCTTTCTTGAACTCAATGCGGTTTGATTCTATTTTCTGTTTGTTAAGCAGGTCGTTTATGTTTATTGCGAGTGCCATAATATTTACTTTTACAGAGGTTTGAAAGTTTTTGAATCGTCCCTTATATTTAATCCTCCCTATTACTATTTAGGCTGCTTTTTAAAATATAATCGTAGCGTCATCCTATGCTTTCTATGCCTGATCGTTTTTCCGAATAGCATATCTTTTCTTCTTTATAGATTGACTAAACATTTTGAAGATCGACTAAACTTTAGCTTTGTGATTATTGATTACAAAAATATGGAATTTCATCTAAATGAAAGAATAAGCCATTGGAAATCTTTACTTTTCGCATCAAAATTCATTGATAATGGGCGATTTGTAGTATTGACTGCTGCCCATAATTGTCACTTTATTGGGATAAGCCTTTGCTCTTCTTCCTCGAAATAGCATCTGGTAATCTGTATAAACAATTTTGCACACGCAAAGTTGCTTTATGCTTATCCTGCCTTTATCGTGAGCAGTTGGGTGGCATCGGTGAGATAGTTGGGGCTGCGGTGCTCACTCTTCACCTTCCAGCGCTGCTTGTCCTCGCCCTCCACAGCCAGCCGCAGGGTCTTCAAGCCATAGCGGTGGTTGAGCTCGTCCATCGCCTTCATCAGCCTTGCCCGTTGGGGCCGGTTCTGTATGGGGTCGAACAAGTCGGCCTGGAAGGGACTCATCGCCACGATGTCGCCGACGATGACCCCCGCCTTCTTGTACATTACACCTTTCTTATATATATGCGCGAGTATTGCCAGCGCCGCCTGGGTTATCTCCATGGTGTCGGAGGTGGGTGTCGGGAAAGACACGGAGGCGGCATTGCCATATTGCGCGAGGTCTTCGCGGAAGCGGTTGCTGGCTATGAACACCGTCACGCTCTTGGTGCCCGAGCCCTGTCCGCGGAGCTTGTTGGCGCAGCTGCTGGCAAAGGTCGCCACTGCCGATTTCAACGCCCCCAAGTCGCCCACCATCTCGCCGAAGCTGCGCGAGGTGCAGATGGTCTTCTTGCGCACCACTTCCGACGTGTCGATGCATGGCTCGCCGTTGAGCTCCATCCATGTCTGCACGCCGGGCTTCGCGAAGTGGGACCTCACCCACGACGCGCTCTTGTCGGCAAAGTCGAGGGGTGTGCGTATGCCGTGGTATTCCAGCTTGGCGAGTGTCTGACGGCCTATGCCCCACACGTCGTCGAGCGGAAACAGGCTGAGCGCCTTGCGTCGTTTCTCGTCGGTGTCTATCATGCACACGCCCTGGTAGCCGCGGTATTGCTTGGCAAACTTGCTGCCCATCTTGGCGAGGGTCTTCGTGGGTGCTATGCCCACGCTCACGGGAACGTCGGTGTAGAGGCGTATCTTGTCTTTCAGCTGGCGCATCATGCCCACGAGGTCGAAGTGGGTGTCGTAGCCTCGCAAGTCGCAAAAGCTCTCGTCGATGCTGTATTGCTCCACGTGGCCCACGCTCTCGCGCATGATATTGACGATGCGCTTGCTCATGGCGGCGTAGAGCATCATGTTGGTGGAGAACACGTGCGCGTGGTTGCGCTCCACTATGTCTTTCACCTTGAAGATGGGGTCGCCGCGGTGCAGCCCTATGGCCTTGGCCTCGGGGGTGAGCGCCACGATGCACCCGTCGTTGCTCGACAGCACGACCACGGGCTTGCCGTTCAGCCCCGGATGGAACACCTTTTCCACCGAGCAGAAGAAACTGTTGCAATCTATGAGGGCAAACATCGCTTTTAGGTCTTGTCTTTATCCCCTTGCCTTGTGTATGACATACGTCACCACGCCCCAGATGGAGAAGTCGTCGTCTTCCGTCACCTTGATTTCCGGATAGTTGGGGTTGGCTGGCACGAGCCATCCCTCGTCGCCGTCGCGCTTCTCAAACCTCTTGAGCGTGTATTCGCCGTTGAGCTCGCACACCGCCACCTCCGAGGGCGACGGGTTGCGGTTGCTCTTGTCCACGATGATGATGTCGCCGTTGTGTATGTCGGCATCGATCATGGAGTCGCCTTCCACGCGTATCAGGTAGCTGGCGTTGGGGTGCGGGCAGATCATGCGCAGCAGGTCGATGTCCTGGCCCTTCTCGTCGTTGTCGAGCGGAATGGGGAACCCGGCCTTGATGCCCAAGTCGAAGAAGGGCAGGTGGACTTCGCCCATCCCCTCCATGGGATACACGGTTCCGATGCTGGCATAAGCCTCTGTCATGGCCTTGTCGATGCACGACTTGATGAAGTCGCTTTTGCTCGTTTGCGAATCTATAATTTGCGCCATTGGCCCTGGCGCGCGAAAGGTATAGAGCTTGCTGTCGGTCGAGGGCCGCCCGGCACCCGGTCTTGCCCCGCCGTGCTTGCCTTTCTCCTTGCGGCTGTCGTTGTCTTTATTTGCCATGCGCTTCCGGTTTCATGCTT
>CAVBBO010000006.1:0-28361 GCA_963593695.1 Escherichia coli
CATTAGCTGACAGAATAATGTGTTATCAGCATTTGAATAACCTAACCACACTTTTAGAATAAAATCCATTTCAAATATCAGTGGTATCGCAATAGCGGAAAGGGTATATAATAAGAACTTATTGCTTATAGAAAACAACTCGTTTAGATATGAATAATTTTTTTCTGCGTATGCTTTTATCATGGCGGGGCGTAATGGAATAACCATATTATTGCACAAAGAGTTGAATGCAACGCTTACCTGTTGAGCTATGCCAAAAGCAACATTGGCTAAAGGTCCGAAAAAGATATTTATTAATATGGTATTTCCTTGAACCATGCCTGTGCTTGCAAGGGACCCAAATGTTGCCCATCCACCAAAAGATAAAATGTCCTTATAAAGTTTCTTGTTGCGTGTCTTGTGATAAATGCATTCCTTGTATTTATTTCTGCATATTAAAAGATAGGAAGCGAGGATGAATAGTGCAATGATAAATAATCCAGCACCATAGACTATCAGATGGTCGTAAAGGAACAGTCCTAAAAATATAGCCAATAAGAGTTTTAGAAAACATTCTATGGTTGATATTACAGCATATATTCCCATATCCTCATGTGAAAATACTGCCGCAAGATAAGGTACTTGTATAAATGAGAAGATAAACGAGAAGATGGAAAACTCGTAAAGAAATATAACAGAATTCAACCTGTTTATTGGTATGGTCATTTTGTTGCAGACGAACCATAAGCCAACGGTCTCTAATAGCAATAGAATTATTAAAGAAAAAGCAACTATTATATTAAGACTTGTAGAGAATATGTCTGAAAGTCTTTGGGCATCTTTCTTGCCTAAGGCATAAGAGAAAAAACGTTGAATGGATAGAGCTAAAACGCTACTGATAAATCCTGTTGCTGTTACTACACCAGCTATTGCGTTGTATAATCCGTAGTCTTCTTTTCCAAGGCCTTTTAATATTAGTCTTACAGAATATAGGTTAATGATAGTAATAACAAGCATTCGTAAGAATAAAAGCAATGTGTTTGATGCAATGCGTTTATTCTTAGCTGAAGTTATAGTGTCGCTCATCCTTCCTTGGGTAGTATGATGTCACGGAGTATGTAAATAGTTGTGCCAAAGAAAGCGACAACAGCCCACATTAACACAAACATCATTCTTTTAGGGCTTTCCGGTTTAATTGGTACGGCAGCACCTTGTATCAAGGTGAAAGCGGGTGTCTTAGCGAGAACTTTCGCACGAGCAGCTTCCATCTGAGTACTTAAAGTTGTGTACGCATTATATTTTAGTTGCATCTCATTTTCTATATCTTCTTGTTTGGATTTAACGCTTTGTAATATAACGTCTTCGTTCGCATCAGAATAACTGCCATAAAGCCTTCTGGTTTTCTGATAGTCTGCATGAGCATCTTCGGTCAGTTTCTTGTAATATGCGTAATCGTTTTTGGCTTTTTTCGTTCTGTAATTTGTGATGAAGTCTTCAAGGCGTGTTCGTGTCGAATCGGCTATTATCTTGCAGACCAATGGATCTTGGTCGGTAACAGTTATCGTTATAGAACCTGTTTTTTTATCTACTTTTATAGAGAGGCACTCTCTAATTTTTTTAACTATATCGTCTGTCTTCTTTGTAAGTTCGTAAGGATTAAATGCTTTCTCTATTGACGGCTCCTTTTTTGAGAATTTACTCTTGATGCCACCAATTACTTTATTCCACCAAGCTGTTTTTTGATGTTTTTTCATGTATGTAAAGTAATCAGTCTTTATCTTGCCATCTTGTGTGTTAACTTTGATATTGAATAAGTTAACGATAAAACCATTATCCTTTAACAAGTCAGGATAAAGCATAGGGGTGATTGCGTCAGATGATTCGAGGTTTGACATGTCGAATCCGAAAGAACTGGCGAGTGAACCTAAAGTTCCAGCACCACTGTTCAAATCGCCTTGTGATTCTGGGATTATTTCCGTATTTGTTGAATATGTGCGTGGAATGCAAATGATATAAAGGCTTGCTAATATCATTACAGTAGGTGTTATAATTAAATATAGCTTCTTCCTATACCATATTGCATTGAAAACTTTTCTCCAATCTACTTTTGTATATTCTTGTTGTTCTTTCATTTCTATCTTATGTTATAAGTATTGCATTCTCCGCAGTATAGTCATTTCTCAAACGTCTATACGTGGGCTGATGAAACAATGTGTGATAGTCTTGTTTGGTTTCAATATGTTGGTGTTGTCACTGATTAGGCTCTTGTTATAGGCTAGGAAGCTTTGTCAGTCTTGTATGTCCCGTTAGGTCTTGTTCTTCAAGTGTTGTTTCCAAGTTGCTATACGTGCTTTCGCCCTCCGTCTCGCGGACGGGCACAGAGGCCGCCCCTGCCAGTCAACCGTTGAGGCTGGCAATCTCTTCCTCGGTCAACCCCGTAATGTCGCCGACGGCCTTTGGTGTCATGCCTTTTTGGAGCATGACCTTCGCGATCTCCAAGGCCTTCTTTCTTTCTCCTTCCGCACGACCTTCCGCCCGGCCTTTTTCCATGCCTTTTGCCATTCCCTCGGCTTTTCCCTCGGCGTATTTTTTCTTCTCGGCTGTCTTTATCGCGTTCACTATGTCGCGGTAGGCGTTGACGCTGTCCTCGTATGACTTGAGCTCCTGCGGATTGAACTTTGATATTTCCGCTTGTTCGAAAAGGCGAGTGAACACGCGCTCTTGCAGTGTAGCCGGCCTGTCCATGAGGCGCGAGAGGTTCTTCAGCACGAACATCCACTTGTCGTACATGGTGACAAGCTCACCCTCCGTTTTGTCGAACTTCGGTATCTCCACATATATATACGTCAGCTTGTCGTAGAAAACCTCATGCGTATCGACCTCCATGAGCTTGACCTCATGGTGCCATCGGCGTGCGTTCTGCAAGCCCTCGGCAAAGTTGAAGTTCAAGAGGCCTATGGTATATACCGGGTTCAGGTGGAAGTCCCAATCGCCGCCACGCTGTGCCTGCTCGCGAATAGGGAACGTGGAATAGTAGATGGTGCGGTCCTTGAAAAACTCCTGATACACGTTTTGCATCTCCACGATGAACCTCTCTCCCTTGTCGTTGGTGCAGTAGACGTCGAAGATGGCACGCCGCGCGTCGGTACGTTCGCCGAGCTGTTCCGAATTGAGATACGTGATGTCCTGCACGTTTTGCTCACCGTGGAACATGGCATTGAGGAAGCTGATGAGCAGTTCCTTGTTGAACTCGGAGCCGAACAGGCGCTTGAATCCAAAGTCGGTATGCGGATTTATATATCTTTCGGTCATGTCACTGCTTTAGTTAGGGTTTGCAGATGTTGTCTATATACTTCATATCTTCCTCGCTAAAAGCACAATGTGTTTATTCATAGCGAGTTATGAGTCGAAAGAGAGAAAGGCGGCGAGCGTCGGGTGATGACGCTTGCCACTATTTCGCCATGTTGGCTATCGTGGCTATCATGGCCGCGATAGACGACATGCTTGAACCTATGTTGAGAGCCTCGGCAGGACTGGTGCGGCGCCTGATCTTGCTTGGCACCACTATCTCGCAGCCCGGTTCGACCTTGGCCTTCGACGATTTCGACACCATGCCGTTCATGTAGATGACGTAGGCACCGCTCTTGCGCGCGTTCTTGCTGTATCCGCCGGAGGCGTTGATGTAATAGCTCACGCCCTTGCCCTTGATGAAGCTCACGGTGTTGGGATACATCACCGCGCCGTTCACCTTCACCGTGGCGGTGTGTTCCGGCAACACGAGGCGGTCGCCCTTGCGCAGCACGATGTTGGCGTCGCTGTTGGGGTCGGCGAGAGCCTTGTCGAGCTCAATGCCCACGGGGTAAGTGTCTGGCACCTGAAACTTCTTCAGCTGCTCGTCCTTGCTCTGCTGGCCCACCTGCTGCAATGACGTTCCTGAGGTTTGGCTTGCGGCGAGCGACAACAGCTCTTGCTGCAACATCTCGTTCTGCATCTGCAGCGCGGTCTCCATGCGCTTGCGCTCGGTCTCGTTGGTGCGGCGCTCAAGCCTTGCTCCGTGGACGTAGGCTAGGGGTGTGGCTCCTCCTGCCGCCGCCACGAGGTCGGTGAGCCTCATGCCACGGCGCGACAGCGTATAGGTGCCGGGAAATGTCACCTCGCCCTCGATGCTCACGTTTTGTTGCTCAGAGTAGCTCGGATCCTTGCGCACGAACACCTCGTCGAAGGGCTGGAGCACGAAGCCCTGCTCGCCATCTATCACGAAGCCGTCTTTCAAGGCAAAAGAGAAGTCCTTGGCTATCACATTGTCGGTGGCTTTCGCCTTGGGGTTGCCCACACGACGCGCCACGTCTACTCTTACGGTCGACGCTTTGTCGGTGAGACCGCCAGCCTGGAGCACGAAGTCCTCAAGGGTCTCGTTGTCGGCATACTTGTACACGCCAGGGTACATCACCTCGCCCTGTATGGTTATGGTCTGCTCGTTCATCGCCGTCTGCTTGGTGGGTATGAAGAGCACGTCGTTTTCTTTAAGCGCAATGTCTGCCACGCTTTGCTCCATGATGCCCTTCAGGTCCACGGGTATCACGCGCAGCGTGCGGTCCTCCTTCATGCGGTGCATCACGGCACGCGCGGTGAAGGCATCCTCGGTCAGTCCCTCGGCGTGCTGCACGAGCGTGCGCACGCTGTTGATGCCGTCGCCGAGCTGATACATGCCGGGCCTGAACACGGCGCCCTTTATCTCGACCGTGTTGGCGTAGCGGGCAAGGATGGAGTCGACGCTCACCGAGTCGCCGTCGGCTATCTGAAACGAGCTCATGTCAAACTCCTCCACGTTGTACACCGCATATTCGCGTCCCGTCTTGCGGTTCACGCGCACCGCCTTCTTGTAGGCATCGCCCGTGAAGCCGCCCGAGTAGCGCAGCAGCGTCTGCACGCTCTCGTTGCGTTTCATCTCGTAATACATGGGGCGTTTCACCTTGCCCGTGATGTTGACCAGACAGTCGTATGGTCCCACTATTATCACGTCGCCGTCGTGCAGTCGCACGTTGCCCGTCATCTTGCCGTTGAGGATATAGTCGTAGATGTCGCACACGCTCACGAGCCGGTTGGCGCGGTAGATCTTGATGTTGCGCAGCGTGCCTATGTCGTTGGTGCCGCCCGCCATGTAGAGGGCGTTGAACACCGACGCGAAAGCCGACAAGGTATATGTGCCCGGCTTCTTCACCTCGCCCATGACGTTGATCGACACCGTGCGCGTCTGCCCGAGCGAGAGGTTGATGCGGCTCGACTGGTAGCGCGAGCCGAGGGTGGAGCGGAGCTTGGCCTTTGCCGCCGCCACGGTGAGGCCGCCCAGGCGGATGGGGCCGTAGCCCTCGATCACAATGTCGCCGTCGGGCGACACGGTGCAGTCTGCCGACTTCTGCGACGCGCCATAGATGTCTACCGACACTTGGTCGCCAGCTCCGAGCACGTAGTTTTGCGGCGTGGCAATGTTCATCAGCGGCTCAAACGAGAGGTTCTTGTTCGAGAAGATGTCGCGTCCGAACACCTTCTTCTTGTTGGCTTTCACGTTGTCGCTGTCCTGTGCGTCGTCGTTCTCGGCGAAGGCGGCCACGTTTTCCTGATATTTCTTGAAGTCGGCATCCTCCTCGTCGTATTGCTCTTGCCAAGAGGGGTCGCCCGCCACACGCTGCGAGGTCGTGGCGCTCCTTTGCGAGTTGGCCTCGCGTGTGGCAAGCTTGTCGCCAGTGCCCTGCTTGCCCACGCCGTTGGCTTGCCTCATGCGGCTCTGGTTGCGTGCGGCGGTCACGTCGCCAAGTCCGGTGTCGTTTTTCGCGCGCTCGTAAGCCTTCTTCACGCGTCTTATCTGCGATATGTCCACGCCGTTTTGCATGAGGTGGGTCACTATCTGCGCCTGCGACGTGCCGCGCTTCATCTCCTGCTGGATGTAGCTCGCCACCTGCGAGTCGGTCATCGACGATTGGGCGAGCATCTGGAGAGGCAACGCGAGGAGCAACAATATGATGATTTTCTTCATTTCTGATATGTGTTTAAATAGATAACCGGATTTTCGTCCGGTTATTGTATAACCACGCAAAGTTATTGCTTTTTTCTTGAATGACCAAATATATTTTAGGCTCCATGGCGATTAGTGTGGGTGTTTTTCTCTCACACTGATTTCATTGTCCGTGGATTTATATTGCACACGGATCTAAAAGATTTTAAAGATGTCGGCTTCGCCGATTGCGCATACCGTCTTTCCGCCGCGTTTTGCCGTCCGCAACCCGAATGGCAATATATCTGCTGTTATCACCGCGTAGCCGCTTGCGGCGTAGCAATCTTCTAAATCTTTTTGATCCGTGTGCAATGAAAACCGAGGGCAATGAAATGTGTGAAATGCGTTGCAAAAACGAGGGTTCGGCTTTCCAATGGAATGTCATCGGCTTTCCAATGGAATGTCGTCGGCTTTTCAATGGAAGGCCATCGTCTTTTCAATGGAAAGCCGAAAGGGCTTGAAATATGATAAAAAGACGCGCTTCGGGGCAGGATAATTCGCCAATTATTCGTACTTTTGCAAGCTATTAGAAAAAAGCGACAAGATGATGAGAATGCTGAGTGATGCCGACATGGCCAAGCTGCTTGACAAAGACATATTCCACAAGATTTCGGAAGCCGCCGACAGTCTCAACCTTGAGACCTACGTCGTGGGCGGATACGTGCGCGACCTCTTTCTGCAACGGCCGAGCAACGACATCGACGTGGTGGTCGTGGGCAGCGGCATAGAGGTGGCAAAGGCGTTCAAGAAACTGCTGTCGGGGCGCGCCAACCTCTCCGTGTTCAAAAACTTCGGCACGGCGCAGGTGAAATGGCACGGCCACGAAGTGGAGTTCGTTGGCGCACGCCGGGAGAGCTACAGCCACGACTCGCGCAAGCCCCACGTGGAGGACGGCACCCTGGAGGACGACCAGAACCGCCGCGACTTCACCATCAACGCCCTTGCCGTCTGTCTCAACAAGGACCGATTTGGCGAGATAGTGGACCCCTTCGACGGCATATACGACATGGAAGACGGCATCATCCGCACGCCGCTCGACCCCGACATCACTTTCTCCGACGATCCCTTGCGCATGATGCGCTGCGTGAGGTTCGCCACACAGCTCCGTTTCTATATCGACGAGGAGACCTTCGACGCCTTGGAGCGCAACGCCGACCGCATAAAGATAATCAGCGGCGAGCGCATATCCGAGGAGCTCAACAAGATAATGATGACCGCGCAGCCCAGTCGCGGCTTCGTGGACCTGCATCGTTGCGGCTTGCTCAAGCTCATCTTGCCCGAACTCGCCGCCCTCGACGTGGTGGAGACGAAAAACGGCAAGGGCCACAAGAACAATTTCTACCATTCGCTGGAAGTGCTCGACAACGTGTGCGACGGCAACAAACCCGGTGCCGACGGCGAGCCCGCATCGATCTGGCTGCGCTGGGCAGCGTTGCTCCACGACATAGGCAAGGCGAAGACCAAGCGCTGGGAGCCTGCGCAAGGCTGGACATTCCACAACCACCCCTTCGTGGGAGGCAAGATGGTGCCGTCGGTCTTCAGACGGCTCAAACTGCCCATGGACATGAAGATGAAATATGTGCAGAAGCTCGTGGAGCTCCACATGCGCCCAATAGCCATTGCCGACGAGGAGGTGACCGACTCTGCCGTGCGCCGTCTCATCAACGACGCGGGCGATGACATCGATGACCTCATGCGCCTCTGCGATGCCGACATCACCAGCAAGAACGAGGTGAGGAAGGCGCGCTTCCGCGAGAACTTCCGTATGGTGCGCGTCAAGATAGCCGACCTCAAGGAGCGCGACTACAAGAGGTTGCTGCAACCGGTGATAGACGGCAACGAGATAATGGAGATGTTCAACCTCAAGCCGTCGCGCGAGGTGGGAACGCTCAAGCAGACCCTCAAAGATGCCGTGCTCGACGACCGGGTGCCCAACGAGCGTGAGCCGCTCATGCAACTGCTCAAGAAGAAGGCGGCCGAAATGGGCCTGGCATAGATATTTAGCGGCCTTAAAGACCTTATCATACTACAAAGGGATAAACAAACGACAAACGATGGTAATTGATGTTAAAAACTCAATCGGACAAAATAGTTTTGTAAAATAATTGTGCTATCTTTGCACATATATTAGGGATATTGTACCATTTGCGGACGGTTGGCAATGTTCCTTAGCATGGAAAGAGATTAATTGACAATAATATTATTCTAAATTTAGGTATGAAAATCAAGAGTTGTTTGTTTGTAGCCTTGGCTGCATTGGCCCTTGCTTCTTGTGGTAAGAAGAGCGGTGGCGGACTGGCTGACCTTCAGGACAATGAGTTCCCCGTGAAGACGGTGGGAACCTCAAGTGCTGACCTTCAGACCACCTATCCGGCAACCATCAAGGGTATTCAGGATGTTGATGTGCACCCGAAAATCTCGGGTTTCATCACTAACGTTTATGTTCACGAGGGACAGACGGTGAGTGCGGGCCAGCCCATGTTCACCATCGATAGCGAGACCTATCGCGCCACTGTGAACCAGTGTCGCGCTGCATTGAACACTGCCCGTTCGCAGGCCAATACCGCGCGTCTCACATATAATAATAATAAGAAACTGTTTGACCAGCACATCATAGGCCAATATGAGCTGGAGACGGCTGAGAACAGCTATGCCACAGCCCAGGCTCAGGTGGTGCAGGCTCAGGCAGCCCTTGCCTCTGCTGAAGAGACCCTTTCGTGGTGCGTGGTGCGCGCCCCGGCGAGCGGCGTGGTGGGCAGTCTGCCTTTCAAGAAAGGTGCGCTCGTGTCGGCTTCCAACACTCTGACAACCGTGTCTGACGTGAGCACCGTGGAGGTGTTCTTCTCGATGAGCGAGCCCGACATCCTCGGCATGTCGAAGAATGCCGGAAGCGTTGCTGGTGTGCTGAAGGAGATGCCAGCCGTGAAGCTCCAGCTTGCCGACGGAACCATCTACAACCAGCCAGGCAAGGTGGTGAAGATGAGCGGCGTGATAGACGCTTCGACAGGCGCTTATTCGCTCATAGCCCATTTCTCCAACCCCGAGCGCCTGCTCAAGAGCGGTGGCGCAGGCCAGATCGTGGTGCCTCACGTGAACAACTCTGCCATCATCGTGCCGCAGGAAGCTACCGTGCAGGTGCAGGACAAGATCTTCGTGTATATCGTGGGCGGCGACAACAAGGTGAAATACACCGCTATCAAGGTTGACCCGCAAGACGACGGCGTGAACTACATCGTCACCGATGGTCTCCACACAGGCGACCGCTACGTGTGCAAGGGCATAACCAAGCTCACCGACGGCGAGCTGATCAAGCCTATCACCGAGCAACAGTACCAAGAGAAGATAGAGAAGGCCGAGAAGCTCGGCGCCAGCCAAGGCTCTGCCAAGGGCTTTGTAAAGGCGATGACAGGAAAATAAGGAGGAGTTAATTTCGAGCAATTATGACATTTACAAAATTCATAAAAAGACCGGTTCTCTCGACCGTGATATCCATCGTGCTCGTGCTGCTGGGTTTCATCGGTTTGGCCTCGCTGCCTATCGAGCAGTATCCGGATATAGCGCCACCAACCATCATGGTGTCGACCACCTACACGGGCGCTGACGCCGCTACGGTGTTGAAATCGGTGGTGGTGCCTTTGGAGGAGAGCATCAACGGTGTGGAGAACATGACCTACATGACCTCTTCGGCCACCAACAGCGGTATGGCCTCGATCACCGTTTACTTCAAGCAGGGATCCGATGCCGACATGGCGGCGGTGAACGTGCAAAACCGCGTGCAGCAGGCACAGGCGCTGTTGCCGGCAGAGGTGACCAAGGTGGGCGTGACCGTGACGAAGCGCCAGACCTCAAACGTCATCATGTATGCCGTAACGTCCGACGACGGACGCTACGACGACCAGTTCGTCACCAACTACAACGACATCAACATCGTGCCGCTCATCAAGCGTATCAACGGTGTGGGTGACGTGCAGAGTCCTTCAACTGCCACATATTCAATGCGTATCTGGCTCCAGCCAGACAAGATGAAGCAGTATGGGCTCATTCCTACCGACATCACGGGCGTGCTCTCAGAGCAGAACATCGAGGCAGCGCCTGGTAATTTCGGTGAGAACTCAAACATGGCTTACGAGTATACCCTTCGCTACAAGGGACGCTTGTCTACGCCGGTTGAGTATGAGAACATCGTGATCCAGAGCAAGACCACGGGAGAGACATTGCACCTCAAAGACGTGGCAAAGATTGAGCTCGGTACCTTGATGTACAACGTGCACCTGAACAACGACGGCCAGCCAGCATGTATGGGCATGGTGCAGCAGATTGCAGGCTCCAACGCCACGCAGATCGCAACCGACGTGAAAGCCGCCCTTGAGGATGCACAGAAGAGCATGCCTCCAGGGTTGAAGGTGGTGATGATGTACGACGTCACCGACTTCCTCTTTGCCTCTATCGAGGAGGTTATCATGACACTGTTCATCACCTTGATACTTGTGTTTATCGTGGTGTATGTGTTCCTGCAAGACTTGCGCTCGACGCTCATTCCGATGATTGCCGTGCCTGTGGCCTTGATAGGTACCTTCTTCTTCCTCTTGATATTCGGATTCTCCATCAACCTGTTGACGTTGTCGGCGTTGTTGCTCGCCATCGCCATCGTGGTGGACGATGCCATCGTGGTGGTCGAGGCTGTTCATGCCAAGCTCGACGCGGGCTACGACAATTCCATGACCGCCGCCATCGATGCCATGAACGAGATCTCGAGCGCCATTATCTCCATCACCTTGGTTATGGCTGCCGTGTTCGTGCCTGTGAGCTTCATGGGTGGCACGTCGGGAACGTTCTACCGTGAGTTCGGTGTTACGATGGCCGTGAGTATCGTTATCTCGGCCTTGAACGCCTTGACACTCTCGCCGGCATTGTGCGCCATGTTCCTGAAACCACACACGGCAGAGGAGAACGAGGGCAACAAGACTTTCGTGGCTCGTTTCCACAAAGGTTTCAACCGCGTGTTCGACAAGACCATCAACAAATATAAGGTCGGCATGGGCCACGTCATCAACCACCGCATCATCACGGGTGCGCTCGTGGTCGTGGGTATCGTTGCGCTTGTGCTCTGCATGAAGTTCACCAAGACGGGTCTCGTGCCTGATGAGGACACCGGCACGATCTTCGTTACCATCTCTGCCAAGCCCGGTACTTCGCAGGCTCGCACAAACGAGATTGTTGCACAGGTCGACAAGATGCTGGCGAACAACCCCGCCATTCTTCACCGTAACGCCATTGTGGGCTACAACTTCATCGCTGGTCAGGGTTCCGACCAGGCCACGTTCATCATCAAGCTGAAATCGTTTGAGGAACGCTCTGGCGGTTTCTTCGCACGCATTGAGCGCGCCATCTCCGAGAAAGACCCGATGGCACTGCTGGTGAACCCCTACGAGCAGAACTCCGTGCTGGGCATGATCTACAAGCAGACCGCAGCCATCAAGGACGCACAGATTCTGGCTTTCGGTCCTCCAATGATTTCAGGTTTCTCCGTGCAAAACGGTGTGACCATGACCATGCAGGACAAGACCGGTGGCGACCTGAACAAGTTCTATGACATCACCAAGAACTTCATCAACGAGCTTAACAAGCGTCCTGAGATCCAGCAGGCCATGACATCCTACAACCCTAACTATCCACAGTATATGGTTGATGTCGACGTGGCAAAGACCAAGCAGGCAGGCATCTCGCCATCGTCTGTGCTCAGCGTGATGCAGGGTTACTATGGCGGCTTGTACGCTTCCAACTTCAATGCCTATGGTAAGCTTTATCGTGTGATGATCCAGGGCGACGTGGAGAGCCGCATGCGTCCCGACGGTCTGAGCCGCATCTATGTGCGCACCGCCTCTGGCGAGATGTCGCCGGTGAGCGAGTTTGTGAAGTTGCGCAAGGTTTACGGTCCATCAAACATCGGTCGTTTCAACCTCTTCACCTCAATCAACGTGAGCGTGTCGCCCAACACGGGCTACTCCAACGGTCAGGTGATGCAGGCCATCAAGGAAGTGTCTGCCGACATTCTGCCCCAGGGTTATGGTTACGAGTACTCTGGCTTGACACGCTCGGAGGCTGAGTCGAGCAACTCTACAGCACTCATCTTCGTGCTCTGCTTCGTCTTCGTTTACTTGATCCTTAGCGCGCAATACGAGAGTTACATCTTGCCTTTGGCTGTGATGTTGTCAATCCCATTCGGACTTGCTGGAGCGTTCATCTTCACCAATATCTTTGGCCACTCCAACGATATCTACATGCAGATTTCGCTCATCATGCTTATCGGACTTCTGGCCAAGAACGCCATCCTTATCGTGCAGTATGCCCTTGAGCGTCGTGAGACAGGTATGGCCATCAGGTATTCCGCCATCCTTGGTGCCGCTGCCCGACTGCGTCCTATCTTGATGACATCTTTGGCTATGGTCATCGGCTTGCTGCCTCTGATGTTCGCATCAGGCGTGGGCAAGAGTGGTAACCAGACCCTTGGTGCTGCCGCCGTTGGAGGTATGCTCTTGGGCACTATCGTCCAGCTGTTTGTTGTGCCAGCCCTGTTCTGCATCTTCCAGTTCTTGCAGGAGAAGGTCAAGCCAATGAAGTTTGAGGATACAGACAACAAGGAGGTCGAGGCCGAGCTTCGCCAGTATGCCCATGCCGGTGCCACCATCGAGTCGGACATGGATAGCAGGGAAGACAAGTCGCTTCCTGTAGCTTGGCACGACCAGTATTATGAAAAAAAGGATTGAGAATAATGAAAAGATACAATTTCCTTATCATTGGTCTTGCAGCCGTGACTCTCACGGGCTGCAAGAGCCTTTACGGCAAGTATGAGCGACCGGCTGTCAACACTTCTGGGCTTATTCGCGATGCTGTCAACGATAACGACACTCTTGCCGTGACAGACACGACATCGTTCGCCAACATCCCTTGGCGTTCTGTGTTCACTGACCCGCAGTTGCAGACTCTCATCGAGAAGACCCTTGCCAACAACCCCGACTTGCTCAACGCTGCCTTGAACGTTGACATGGCTGAGGCTCAGTTGAAAGCCGCGAAGTTGGCTTTCCTGCCAGGCTTCACCTTCACGCCACAAGGCACTATATCCACATGGGACGGGCAGAAGGCCAACAAGACCTATTCGCTTCCTATCAACGCGAGCTGGGATGCCAACCTCTTTGGCAATCTCACAGCGGCAAAGCGTTCGGCGCAAGTCTCAATGCTGCAGACGAAAGACTACCAGGTGGCAGTGCAGACAAAGCTTATCGCCAATGTCGCCAATATGTATTATACCCTTCTCATGCTCGACAAGCAACTCCAGATAGTGAACGACATGGAGAAGCTGAGCAAGGACACTTGGGACATCATGAAGGTGCAGTTGGAGACGGTGAGAGGTGTCAGGTCTACTGCAGTGCAGAGCGCCGAGAGCAATTATCTCTCAGTGCAGACACAAAAGGAAGACCTCAAGCGCCAGATCCGTGAGACGGAGAACAGCTTGTCATTGGTGATGGGGGAGCAGGCCCATGCCATTCCAAGAAGTTCGCTCGACCAGCAGAGCCTTCCATCCAACTTCTCCACAGGTGTCGGCGTGCAGTTGCTGGCTAACCGTGCCGATGTCCACGCCTACGAGATGGCACTTGCCAATTGCTTCTACAACATAGAGACGGCTCGTGCGCGTTTCTATCCATCGCTGACCATCAGTGCCACAGGCGCGTTTACCAACAGTGGTGGCTTGGGAATCACCAATCCCGGAAAGATTCTGCTTTCGGCGGTTGGCGCGCTCACACAACCCATCTTTATGAAGGGACAGCTTCGCGCCGGATTGCGCGTGGCAGAGGACCAATACAAGCAAGCCCTCAACACGTGGCAAAACAGCGTGCTCTCGGCAGGCTCTGAGGTAAGCAACGCGCTCGTGCTTTACAATGCCTCTGACGCGAAGAGCAAGTTGGAGAAGCAACGTATTGAAGTGTTGAAGAAAAATGTCGAGGACACGCGTAACCTCATGGCAAGCGCGGGATCTACATATCTTGAGGTCATCACTGCACAGAGCAACTTGCTCAACGCGCAGCTCAACCAGGTGCAGGACGATTTCTACAAGATGCAGGCGGTCGTGAACCTTTACTACGCTCTTGGCGGTGGTGCCAAGTAATTGGTAATTAGTATTGATTAGTAATTAACGAAGCGACTATGAATCAGATAAGTGACAAGGCCGTGGTTTCGCCTAAAGCGAAGATTGGCAACAACGTTAGGATATTCCCGTTCGTGTATATTGAGGACTTCGTGGAGATAGGTGACAATTGTGTCATCTTCCCATTTGTGAGCATCCTCAACGGCACGAAGATGGGCAAGAACAACAAGATTCACCAAGGCACGGTAATTGGTGCTTTTCCACAGGATTTTGAGTTCCAGGGAGAGCGCAGCGAGGTCGTGATTGGCGACAACAACACCATCAGAGAGAACGTTATCATCAACAGGGCAACCCACGAGGGATGTAAGACTGTCATCGGCGATGGCAACTTCCTCATGGAGAGTGTTCACATCTCTCATGACACCGTGGTTGGCGACTTCAATGTTTTCGGTTATGGCACAAAGATTGCCGGCAACTGCGAAATAGGCAATGGTGTCATCTTCAGTTCCTCTGTCATTGAGAATGCAGGGTCACGTGTTGGCGACCTCGCTATGCTTCAGGCAGGAACCCGTTTCTCCAACGACGTTCCACCTTATGCTATCGCAGGTGGCAACCCTATTGCCTACACAGGTCCTAACAACACCATCATGGAGACATGGCATATCGACGAGAAGGTGCGCAAGCATGTGGCTAACGCCTATCGTCTGCTTTTCCATGGCAAGAACAGCACGTTTGATGCCACGCTGCAGATTCAACAGCAGGTTCCAGATGGGAAAGAGGTGCAGAATATCGTCAATTTCCTGAAGACTTCTAAGAGCGGAATCATTACCAAGGAGTAATTTCCAATCCAAAGTTGACAAACATCTTAATAAATAAGGGGATACGCTTTGCGGTGTATCCCCTTGTCTTATTTTTAACAAAACATAAAATCTTTGTTGTCAGTATGTAGTTTATCTATTATTAAGTATCTTTGCAAAGTATTTATATCAGTTGCTTATTGGTAACTGGCAAAAGAACTTTATGGGAAAACTTACAAAAGCCGTGCAGTGGGCATGGCGCAAGCTTAAAGCCCTTTGGCCTTGGTACAAGAGTTTGTATATCGGCAGGGCTTGGTACACGAAAACACTTGTTGGTTTTGTGTCGTTCATAATGTTTATCTTCATTTATCTTGGTGCCGTAGACATCAACTTCCTTTGGTTGTTTGGCAAGAGTCCAGGCTATTTCTCTGGTATTCTTAATCCTCCATCCAACCAAGCTTCTGAGATCTACAGTGCAGATGGCAAGCTGATAGGCAAATTCTTCAACGAGAACCGCACGCCTGTGAAATATGACCAAGTCAATCCCTCGTTTTTCAAGGCTTTGGTAGACACCGAGGACGAGCGCTTCTATAGTCGTCCGCGAGGAATGGCTGTCGATGTGGTTGGTATCTTCGCGGCAGTAAAAGACGCCATCCTGCATCGTGGAGGGCGTGGAGCTTCCACTATTTCTCAGCAGTTGGCAAAGAACATGTTCCGTGTGCGTTCGCAGTATTCCACGGGTCTTCTCGGCAAGATACCAGGCTTGAAGATTCTTATAGTTAAGAGCAAGGAATGGATCATTGCCACTAAGCTTGAGACTGTCTACGACAAACGAGACATTATAACCATGTACGCCAACACCGTTGATTTCGGCAACAATTCCTATGGCATAAAGACGGCTTCGCGTACCTATTTCGGAACAACTCCCGACAGCCTGTCTACGCAAGACTGTGCGGTGTTGGTGGGAATGCTGAAAGC
Source organism: Escherichia coli (assembly GCA_963593695.1). Classification (GTDB taxonomy): domain Bacteria; phylum Bacteroidota; class Bacteroidia; order Bacteroidales; family Bacteroidaceae; genus Prevotella. The sequence continues at coordinate 15,950 of CAVBBO010000006.1, forward strand.
CACGTCGATGTATAATCCCAAGACCAATCCGGAGAACAGCAAGAGACGTCGCAATGTCGTTTTGGCAAACATGTTCCATCATGGTGACTTGACTAGGGAAGATTGCGATTCGCTTCAGCAGCTTCCTATCGTATTGCATTTCAAGGTTGAGGAGAACTATGATGGTCAGGCTCTGTATTTCCGTGAATATGTTGCCGACTATTTCAAGCAGAACTTCCGTGATGATGATGGAGATGCCAAATATGATCTCTACAGTGATGGACTGAAGATATACACGACGCTCGACTCGCGAATGCAGAAATACGCAGAAAAGGCGGTGCGCGAGCAGATGAAGAAAGTGCAGCAGAACTTCAATAACCATTGGGGCATCTACCGCAACCAATCGAAGAATTGGCTAAAGCAAGCTCCATGGCGTGACGAGAATGGCAACGAGATTCCGGGCTTCATCGACAAGATAGCACAAAGGCAACCTTTCTATAAGGCTCTTCTCAACCGTTATCCCAACCAGCCAGACTCTGTGAGCTATTATTATCGCGATTGGGTGCATCCTGTAAAAGTGTTCGATTACGACAAGGGCACAATAGTGAAAGACATGACTTCTGAAGACTCCATCAAATACATGGTCTCGTTCATGCACTGCGCAATGTTGGCCATGGAGCCTCAGACAGGTGCCGTCAAGGCATGGGTCGGTGACATCGACTTCAAGTCATGGAAGTATGACAAGGTGACGGCAGAGCGTCAGCCAGGATCAACCTTCAAGCTTTTTGTTTATACGGAAGCAATGAATCAAGGCCTTACCCCATGCGACAAGCGTCGCGATGAGTACATCTCGATGGATGTGTATGACAAGGTGCAAAAGAAAGTCGTGACATGGGCACCTACTAATGCAAATGGTTCCTTCTCGGGAGACTCAATACCTTTGAAGGGTGCATTTGCCAAGAGTATAAATTCAGTCGCGGTTCGTTTGGGACAGGAGATGGGCATCAACCGTATTATTGCCACAGCGGAGAAGATGGGCATCAAGAGCCCACTTGATGATAACCCTTCGTTGGCACTTGGCTCCAGCGACGTGCAGTTGCTTGAGCTAACCAACGCTTATTGCACCGTGGCCAACAATGGAATGCATCACGATCCTGTAATCATCTCAAAAATCGTTGATAAAGACGGCAAGACAATATATGAGAATAACACAGAGGCAGAGCAGGTGATTCCATATAAGAGTGCGTTCCTGATGCAGCAGTTGCTCATTGGTGGTACACGTGAGCCGGGCGGAACAAGTCAGAGCTTATTGGCTGCGGAATATGCTGGTAGCGCAAGAGACACTGACTTCGGTGGAAAGACGGGAACGTCAAACAACCATTCCGATGCATGGTTTGAGGGAGTAAGTCCTAACCTTGTGGTTGGCGCATGGGTAGGTGGCGAATATCGTAGTATTCACTTCCGCACAGGTGCGCTCGGTCAGGGTTCGCGCACTGCATTGCCCATAGTGGGCTTGTTCTATCATTATGTTTTGGAGGATCCAGCGTTCCAAAAATATCATGGTAGATTCAAAAAGCCAACAGTCGATGATGGCATAACTTCCGACATGTACATGTGCCAAAGCTATCAGCCAAGGGCGAAAGTGGACACGACGAGCGTGGATAGCTCACGTGTTATCAGTGACCAAGAGGTGATCTTGGATGAGAATGGCGAGCCTATCACAAATATGTATTCTGGAGAAGAGGGTTCATCTTCTGAGACTAAGTCTTCTAAAGGCAATGAAGCACAGAAGTCAAACAAGAAGGACAAGTCGGAGAGAGAAATCAACTTCGATGACCTATAAGTCCATTCAAGGATTTTAGTAGACATAATGAAAGCCCAAGCCTCTATAATAAAAACAGGCTTGGGCTTTATTGATTCTTCCAAAGGTTTTTATCTTTCACAAAATTCCCTTGTGTCTCTTTGAGAAAAGTTTCTGATATCTAGTTGTTTTATATTAGAGGCTTTTCAGTTGTTTAATCACATCCTCGGGATTGGGTGCTTTGAACACGTAGCTGCCGCTGACGAGTACATTGACACCTGCATTGACCAATCGTGGCGCAGTCTCGTTGTTTACTCCTCCATCAACTTCGATGATGGCCTTGGACTGGCTTTGCTCAATTAGTTTTACGAGACGGTGAACCTTGTTGATGGTGTTTTCTATGAACTTCTGTGCGCCAAACCCGGGGTTAACGCTCATGAGTAGCACCATGTCAACATCTTCGATGATGTCTTCAAGCACGTTTACCGGCGTGGCAGGATTCAATGCCACACCAGCTTTCATGCCAGCCTCATGTATTTGGTTGACCACGCGGTTGAGATGCAATACGGCTTCTTGGTGTATTGTCATTATCGACACGCCCGACTTTGCCGCCGTGTCTATGTACCTCTCTGGTTTCACAATCATGAAATGGGCGTCAAGCGGTTTTTTGCATATGTCTTTCAGAGCCTGGAGCACAGGGAAACCGAAAGAGATATTTGGCACGAAAACTCCGTCCATTACGTCGCAGTGAAGCCAGTCGGCATCGCTGCGGTTGATCATGTCAATGTCTGATTTTAAGTTGCTGAAATCAGCTGCCAGCAAAGAGGGTGAGATGATGGTCTGTTTCTTTTCCATATCTTTCAAGATAGTGCTATGTTGCACGTGTATAAACTGTTGTTTCCTTGTTTTTGAATGGCTTTGTATTGGCGTGCGAACTCACGTATGACATACAAAGACAACTCAGAAGGTTGCTTGTCTTGGAGTAGACGTTTTATCATGGGCAGCAATTATTAGAATGTTTATAACCTAATAACGCTGTTTCTTTTATGTTATTACACAATCTAATAAAAAAAATCCCCGGCAGTAAAAAATGCCGGGGAAAGATGTGGCTATAATTAAAAAGGTTGTGTGTCTTTTGTCAGCCTTTTCGCGTTATGCTTCTGGTTCTTCTTTGGCTGGCGCTTCTTCTTTTGCTTCGCTCTTTTTAGACTTTGTTGCCTTCGTGGTCTTCTTGGCCGTTGGCGCCTGAGTCTTCACGATTTCTTTTGTTTCGTATTTCTTGCGAAGCTTTGCCACGGTTGCCTCAGCTTTCTCAAGTCGTGTTTGCAGCCTTTCTATCTCCTTGTTTCTCATCTCAATCTCGTCGCCCTCGTTCTTGATGGTAGTGAGAAGGGAGTTGAGTTGGTCGTTGTCGATGTCCGACGGATAGAGCGCGTTGACCCTGTTGATGAAGTCGCCAAGGATGTTCATGTAGTTGGTGAAAGCGTCGAATGGACTGCTGTAAATGCCCCTGTCTGTTCCCACCTGCGAAGGCTTCGTCGACATGAACCTGAAGTTGTTGCTTGCTTGCAGGTAGTTGTAGTCCTGGTTTATCATGGGGTCATTTGCTATTCTCACTCTGTCGGCTATGCCGTAGAGCTTGTTGAATGCCTCCCTTTGCATATCGTTGCCGAGCCAACTGCTTACGTCGCGCTCCTCGTCAATCCATGAGAGGGTGTCGGGTACGTTGAGCTCGCCCACGCTATTGAAGTTGTCGCACACTTCCGAAGGCGTGGAGAACGTGATGCCTTGTTGCTTGGCGAATCTTGGCAGCGCGTGCATGAACTCAAGGATGTTTGAAGACAGCGGCTGGGCTATTCCCAGTGCAGACAATTCCATGAAGATGTTCACGACCTTCTCTTCCTCTGGCAGCTGTGCTATCTTTGATATGTATTGGTCAGCAAAGAGAGGGTATCCTTCCCATTCCTTGTTGTTGAAGCGCAGGCTGATGTCATCGCTGAGGTTGATGTCGCGAAGCAAGAGTTTCAGCTTTGGTGCAAGCGCGCAGTTGTAAACATAGTGGGGCGACTTCCATCCGAGCACGTGCTTCGCACCCTCTGTGAGCATGCCCTTGAAGCCCATCTCGCTGGCCTGAAGTCCGATGTCGTCGCTATAGATGAGAGAAGAGTTGCGCAATACGGTTGGGCGCTTGCCGAAATATTCCACCATCTTGTCGCATTGGTTTTTCACGTTCAGCGCGAACATGGCACTGTCTTTCAGTGCGGACAAGCCGTGTCCGTATGGTTCGGCGAGGAATTCCACGCATCCGGTCTTGTTCAACTCCACGAGCTTGTCGAGCACCTCTGGCGCATATTGCTCCAGTTGCTCCATGCCAACGCCCGAGAGCGAGAATGCCACGCGGAAATATTTTCCGTTCTCGTTGATCATCTCGCCAATGGTGTTCAGTGCAGGGATATATGATCGCTCGGCAATGTCTCTTATGGTGCGCTCGTTCTCGTAGTCGTCGTAATAGTAGTGGTCGGTGCCGATGTCGAAGAAGCGGTACCGTTTCAAGTGTACAATCTGATGTATCTCGAAGTATAAACAAATTGTTTTCATGGTAGTTTATGGTTTTTCTTTTTGTTTTTTCAGTTATTACTCTCGGCTCAAATCCAGTGTAGGGTTCTCATGTAGAGTTCCCTGATCCATTGTCCAACCTTCTCCCAAGTGATTTGATCCACTTCCTCCTTTCCTTTTTGCTGGAGATAGTTGAACAGTCCGTCGTTGTGGCAAATGCTGTAAATGGCGTCTGCCATGGCGTTGATGTCCCAATAGTCTGTCTTGATACAGTTGGTGAGTATCTCTCCGCAGCCGCTGGTCTTTGAGATGATGGTTGGCGTGCCACACTGCATGGCCTCAAGTGGCGAGATGCCGAACGGCTCGCTCACGGACGGCATGACATACACGTCGGAGTTTTTGAGGCATTCGTACACTTGCTTGCCGCGCATGAAGCCAGGGAAGTGGAACCTGTCGGCAATGCCACGCTCTGCGGCGAGCGAGATCATCGCGTCCATCATGTCGCCCGATCCTGCCATGCAGAAGCGTATGTTGTTGGTGCGGTGCAGCACCATGTTGGCTGCCTCGACGAAATATTCAGGTCCCTTCTGCATCGTGATGCGTCCCAGGAAGGTGACGACCTTCTCCTTGCCCTTGTGGTCGGGGCGGGGGATGGCTTGGTTCTCAGCGCTCAATGGATACACGGCGTTGTGCACGGTGAACACCTTCCTCGGGTCTTGGTGATAGTGGTTTATCACGGTTTGCCTTGTCAGCTCCGATACGCACATTATGCAGTCGGCGTGATCCATGCCGTCTTTCTCAATGCCGTAGACGGTTGGGTTGACCTTTCCGCGCGAACGGTCCCAGTCGGTGGCGTGGACGTGAATGCACAGTGGCTTACCGCTGATTTGCTTGGCGAATATGCCGGCAGGGTAGGTGAGCCAGTCGTGGGCGTGTATGATGTCGAACTCTTGGGCGCGTGCCACTTGTCCGGCTATGATGCTGTAGTTGTTTATCTCTTCGTTGAGGTTGCCCGGGTAACCTCCGGCAAACTCCATGCACCCCAAGTCGTTGACGTGCATATAGTTGAAGTCGGCATAGATGTGGTCGCGGAAATGATAATACTCCTCCGGGCTCATCAGGTTGCCGATGCGCTGTTTCACGTAGTCGTAGTCAACGTCTTTGTAGACAATTGGCACACAGTTCATTGCCACGATATGCGCATATTTGTGGTCTTCGTCGCCAAAGGGGCGTGGCAAGCAAAGCGTTGTCTCTATGTCGCCTTGGGCGTACAAGCCTTCCGAGATGCCGAAGTTAGCGGTGGCAAGTCCACCAAACACATGAGGAGGATACTCCCATCCAAACATTAAAACTTTCATATATCGACCCTCCTATTTGTTTTCATTGATTTTCTCCAATAGTTCCGTGGCGCGCAATATGCCGGCTACGTTGGCGGCGAACGATATCGCTCCTCTGCCCTTGAATGGCGGGTTGCCGTCGAAGAGCTCTGGCAGCGCGCCCACGCAGTGGTTGAACATCTCGTCGCCGAGCCCGACCATCTGGCGGCGTATGAAGCTCAGGCGCGAGCGCTTGAAGAGCTTCAGGCATGCGCTGAGGTAGAAACCCTCAAGCCATGGCCACGCGGTACCCTGATGGTAGGCATAGTCGCGTTGTGTCTGCGGACCTACATACATTGGGTTGTATCCCGCGCTCTTTGGCGACAGCGAGCGCAAGCCCTTTGGCGTTAGCAATTCGCGGGTGCAATAGTCGAACACGGTTTTCTGCTGTTGCATGGTCAGTGGCGAGTTGTCGAGCGCCACGGCGAAGATCATGTTTGGGCGCACGCTCCAGTCGGGATTGTCGCCGTCCACGAAGTCGTAGAGATAGCCAAACTTGTTGACAAACGTCTCTACAAACGAAGCCTTGCAACGCTCGGCGAGCTCGTGCAGCTTGTCGGCTGCGGCATGGTCGCCCAACTCCTTGGCTATGTCTTCCGCAAACACGAGGGCATTGTACCACAAGGCGTTAAACTCTACGATGTATCCAGTACGAGACACCACTGGCATGCCGTTGACCGTAGAGTTCATCCACGTCATGGCCTTTTTCTTGCCGTCTGTCTTGAGCAATCCGTTGGTGTCGAGCACAAGGTAAGGATGCTTGTTGCTCGTTATAAAATGTATGATGTCTTGAATGAGCTTCCCGTATCGTTTGGCACAAAGCGTCAGTCCGAGCTTGTTGGAATATTGTTGTGCCGCCCTGATGGCCCACAGTGGCACATCGGGCATGTCCACCTCGGTTATGAGTCCGGTCTGCTCCTCGCCTTCCATGAATTGGTACAACTGGGCCGTTGCTGTGTCCATGGCATCCTCGAAGTAGTCGACCTCGTCTATCGACAGAGTCAGTCCGGGGAGTGATATGAACGTGTCTCTCGCGCGGCATTTAAACCACGGATAACCGGCGAGGATATAGCGCTTGCCATCCTTGTCGTGCACGTGGAACTGGTGGGCTGCGTTGATGAGGCAGTGGATGAAGTTGTCGCGAGGCGTGCGCTCGTCGGCTTCCTGGTCGAATAGGGCCTTCAGGCCCCTCGTCTTCGATTCTGTTGTAGATGCCGCGAAGACAATGCTCTCGCCTTTCTTTATAGGTATGGAGAAATAGCCGGGCACGTAGAGGTCTTCCGTGGACGAATAGCCTCGTTCCTGCTCTTTCTGGTATTCGATGTCACGATACCAGTTGGGGTCGAAAACGAACTTGGGCTTTTTCGAGAACTGCATGTAGAGGTAAGGGTAGCCGTCGTACATCCTCGTGCGTATGCCGTTGCTCACCTCCTCGTATTCGCGGCTCGCCCTAGAGTTCTCGTGGGTGAACTGCCTCACGCTGCGGAAGGCGAGGAACGGCTGAAACTGCAATGTGGTCTCAGAGTGGGCATCGACGAGAGTGTAGCGTATGAGCATGCGATCCTCGTAGTGCTGGAACACCACCTCTTTCTTCAATATCACGCCGCCGACCCTGTAGACCGTCGTCGGAATCTTGTCGCAGTCGAACTCTTGGATGTATTTGTGACCGTTCGGGCTGAACGTGCCGCTGTGGTATTTGTGTATACCGAGGTTGAACGCGGCGCCATGTTGGATGACCGAGCAGTCGAGTGACGACAGGAGCACATGATTGTCTTGGTCTAGCTCGGGAACGGGCACGACCAATAAGCCGTGATACTTTCTCGTGTTGCAGTCTACGACTGTTGAGCAGGAGTAAGCGCCTGACCGGTTAGTTCTCAGAATCTCTTTTTGCAAAGATTCTTGAAGATTTATCATCTGTGCCCTTTCAAATTTGAGATAACTCATAGTAACAAAGGCATTAAAAGGTTTATATTTCAGATTTAGGAAAGTTGTTTTCTTTCGCTTCCCCTTATAGATTTCAAATTTAGCGTTTTTTTCTCAATGGTCAAAATTTTGTGCAAACAATTTCGCCATTTTATGTTTTTTTTAATGTTGTGTGCGGTTCAAGGTGCATTAGTCGTATGGTTTCCTCTACCTTCTTGTCCATTGGCAGCGACGCGTCTATCCAGTGTATGGTGGCTCCGCGGCGTTCCATGCCTCTGAACCACGTCATCTGCCGCTTGGCAAACTGGTGGATGGCTATTTCCAGTTGGCGGACCATCTCCTCGTAGCTTAGTTTGCCTATGACGTATTCCGTCACGTATTTATATTCCAGGCCATAGTATATCAAGTCCTCGGCTTTCACGCCTTTGTCGAGAATGCCGCGTATCTCTTCCACCATGCCGTTGTCGAGTCGTTTTCTGAGTCTGTCGGAGATTTTCTCGCGGCGAGCGTCGCGGTCGATGCCTACGCCCACTATCACGCTGTCTATCGTGGGGAAGTCTCTGTTCTCCGTTGGGTGCTCCAGATTGTAGGTCTCTATCTCGATGGCGCGTATGGCGCGTTGGCAAGAGTCCACGTCGGTGGTATTGTGCATGTTGCTCCCAGTCTTTTCCTTCAGTTGCGTGAGCATGGCGGTGAGCTCCTCCAGGCTCTTCCCGTCGAGGCTTATTCTCAATTCCTGGTTTTGTGGCACGGGGGAAAGGTGGTAGCCCTTGAGCACGCTTTCGATGTAGAGCCCGGTCCCTCCGCAGAGTATGGGCTGCGCCCCGCGCTCCTGAATGTCGAGGTAGGCCTTCAAGAAGTCTTCTTGATATTGGAAGAGGTTGTATTTCGTGCCGGCCTCGCAGATGTCGATGAGGTGGTATGGAATCTTTTTCCCTTCCACTTCATAGTCGTCCAGGTCTTTTCCCGTGCCGATGTCCATGCCGCGGTAAACCTGTCGCGAGTCGGCTGAGATTATCTCCCCGCCAAGCTCATGTGCCACATGCGCTGCGAGGTCTGTCTTGCCCGATGCCGTGGGGCCAAGTATGGTCAAGAGTGTTTTCATGTTCAATGGTTTCTTTAATATGAATAAGGGTCTTGCCGAGCTTCGCAGTGGATTCAACAAGCCAATGCAAATTTACTCAAACTTTTCGTAAAAGCGCGCTCTAGTTTGCTTAATACGCCTATCGGGAAATCAAAATTAACGTTTTGTTTTCCAGCCTTTCGGCATTCCATTGAAAAGCCGTCGGCTTTTCAGTGCAATGCCGATGCCTTTTCAGTGGAAAGCCGACGCCTTTTCAATGGAATGCCGAAAGGGCGCTAAACTGCCTGAAAAACCCCGTCGTATAGCTCAAATAATCCGTACAAGAAGATTTTTTTTGAAAAAAGTTGTCAAAACATTTGGTGGTATGAAAAAGAAGTAGTAACTTTGCACTCGCTTTCAGATAGGAAGCAAATAACTAACATGGTGGATGTAGTTCAGTTGGTTAGAGCGTCAGATTGTGGTTCTGAATGTCGTGGGTTCGAGTCCCACCCTCCACCCTTCAAAGAAGCCTGCAAGTCTAATAGATTTGCAGGTTTTTTGTTGTGTGTCGGGCATGACACTGACCTAGTTGGTTCAAATCCAACCGCAGGTATTTACCGCCAAGTGAAGTGACCGCCAAGTCGTTGCCAGTAATGACAAGGATGGAGGAAGTCGTGTAGCGTGACTTACGAGCCTACGAACAGAAACTTGGTATAAGGCTAAATGAGAATGGATAAGACTGCAACACAAGTCGAAGTCCGAAAGGTAAACGTATCTCCCCAAGACAGTAAACCAAGAGGTTGTGTAGTCGTACGTACGGTGCAATGAGAGGTGCTAGGGGAGTAATCCCCTACATCTACTCTATTACATATAATAATATAGTAAATGTCATTTTTGGGATAATTTAAAAATTAGTATAGACTCATGATTATAACAATTGCTCGCCAGTGTGGTTGTGGAGCTGTTCATGTAGGCAAACTGCTGGCAAAAAAATATGGTATTCCTTTTTATACCAGAAAAAACTTGTTGGAAATGGCCAATGAGCGTGGAGTGCTTGATGAAATGGAGGCTTTTTTCGATGAGCGTCCTGTTGACGAATTGTTGTTTGCCATGTCTTCGTTTGGGGAGAATCGTCGTGATTTGACAGAAAAACCGCTTCGTATTTTAGCCGATATGATTGGTGATGAGAATTGTATTATCATCGGTCGTTGTGGAAACTATATTTTCAGAGAGCGCAAAGATTTGGTGTCTGTTTTCTTGAAAGGATCGATGGAGCATCGTGTCGCTGATATTCAACAAGAGGAAAACTTACCGTATGAGGATGCCAAGGAGTTTGTCGAGCATGTGGAAGATTGTCGCATCGCCTATCATAAGTATTATACAGGGTTGACTTGGGGTGATGCCAATGATTATGATATCTGCTTGGATTGTAGCAGGTTAGGTATGGATGAGACTGCCGGTCTCATCGAAATGTATGTTGAAAAAGTCGGGCTTTAACCATATTGATCATGAAATATCTTCTTCAGTTTTTAGTTATCATAGCTTTCTCGTTTTTGGGAGAACTTCTGCATTATTGTCTGCCGTTGCCGATTCCTGCGAGTATTTATGGTATCGTATTGTTGTTTGTGGCTTTGGAATTGAAATGGGTGAAGGTGAAAGACATCCGTGAGACTAGTAGTTTCTTGATAGCGGTGATGCCTGTTATGTTTATACCTGCTGCCGTGGGATTGATAGATTCCTATAAGTCGATAGGTAACTCTTGGGTTGCTTATATCGTGGTGACCGTTTTGAGCACATTCATTGTGATGGGAGTATCTGGATATATCACTCAGTTGGTGATTCGTAGCGCGAAAGGACAGGATAATGGCAAAAAGGGAAAAGCATAGAGGAAAAAGAATAGAGAAGGGGGGGAAGAATAGAGAAAAAAGATTATAAAATTAAGGGAGAATAAGAAAATGTCTTTATTTCAAGATTCAGTGTTCTTTGGGGTGTTGGTTAGTTTGGCATCCTATGGTATCGGTTTGTTTCTGAAACTCAAGACGGGATGGTCGCTCATGAATCCACTCTTGATATCTATCATATTGGTTATCTGTGCGTTGTTACTAACGGGTGTTAGTTATTCTACATATAGCGCAGGAGCCAATTTTATCAGTTATTTGTTGACGCCAGCCACGATTTGTTTGGCGGTTCCTTTGTATCAGCAAGTGGAACTCTTGAAGAAAAATTATCGTGCTGTACTTTTGGGAATTGTTTCCGGCGTGTTGGCAAGTTTGTGCTCTGTTTTGATTTTGGCATTGTTGTTTCATTTCGACCATGCGGCATACGTCACTTTCCTGCCCAAGTCTATCACGACGGCTATAGGTATTGGCATTTCTGAAGAGTTGGGCGGTCATGTCTCTGTTTCCGTAGTGGTTATTATCGTAACAGGTGTCTTGGGTAATATTTTTGCAGAGAAGTTCTTGGCTCTCCTTCGTATCAAGGAGCCGATAGCCAAGGGCATTGCCATCGGTTGTTCTGCTCATGCCTTGGGTACTGCCAGGGCGATGGAGATGGGTACGATAGAAGGAGCCATGAGCAGTCTCTCCATCGTGGTTTGTGGTGTGATGACTGTTGTCGGGGCTTCTATCTTTGCTCTTTTCATGTAGTTTTGGCTTGTGTTTCTAAAATCATACTAAAAAGAGGTAATATTATTTTGCTGTTTGCCAAAATAATATTACCTCTTTGTTTTTCTCACTATTGGCAAGGGCGTTGGCTTGCTTGCGGGCCTCGTCCGGATTTTTCCTTCTCGCTTTAGGGAAAGTCCTACGCCCGTTTATGTTTTTTCCCTTGTCGCGATGGCAAAATACGCCTATCTTTGCATCATCAAAAGTCGTGAAGGCTTCTTGCAAGATGAAGTGAAACGACAGATGACAAACAAGAGTATAACCCCATTAAATCATTGACGATTATGAAACGCACATTATTGGCAATCGTGGCAACAGTGTTGATGACAACCACAATCAATGCTCAGAGACTGACAGATATCATGGCCGAGGCTCGTTTTATCACCGACAAGATGGCGGTGGAGCTTGGTCTCACCAATGTTCAGCGCGACAATATCATGAACCTCAACTTCGCATACCTCGACGGCATATATAGCTATCGCGACATCGAGTCTCATGGTTGGAAGAAACGCAACAGGGAGATAAGGTCCTTGCTCAGCGCCGCGCAATGGAGGAAGTTCAAGGATTGCTACTACTTTTACCGTCCCATCGGTTGGCGCGACAATGCCTACGTTCACAACATCTATAGCAAGTATCCTCGCAATGGTCGCCCCACGCCTCCTCCTCCGGGCCTCGACCATGGAAAGGGCAAGCAGCCTCGTCCCGACTGCGACTTTGGGAAGCCAAGAAAACCAAGCCTTGACAACGGCAAGCGAGAGTTCGACAACAACTCGCCAGAGGCTATCAAGATGAGGAAAGAGATGCGACGCGGCAATCGATTTGCAAGATAGGCCTTGAGAATACGACGCTTGTTTTTTCATACCTTACGTAGAAAAAAGGCTCGACTGGAAAACTCCAGCCGGGCCTTTGATAATTTATTGCTCAATTTTCTACTTTCAAATGCTTAGCCAAACAAAAATTAGTTGTAAATTTGCAGCACAATTGCAACATATATATTAAAGAAAAGAAAGGAAGGAAGAATATGACACTGCAAGACGACAATTACATCCGA
>CAVBBO010000007.1:0-52343 GCA_963593695.1 Escherichia coli
CAAGTATTTTTCCGCTTGTGTTTTTATCTCCGGTATGTTTTCCTTTGCCGTAGCCCACAATATCTTTGGCAGCACTTGCGACTAACCATGAACGAGAACATGCCGCATACCCTCTACTTGTTTCCATGGAATTTCGGTATGCTCCGACTTGAATTCTTTTGTAAGCATATATGCTGCTTCACCCACTATTTCTATGTTTTTCATCGTAGAAAAATAAACAAGTATGTTGCTCTCAAATTCCTCGAAAGCAATACCGTCTATTATTTTCAAGACATTGGCAGAATATTCTACGATGTCTTCCTATCTTCCCTTATCCCTAGCTAACTCTCTCATAGACCAAAAGTTTATCACGCTCTGCGCTTTCCTTAGCATAAGGACGCAAAGAGCCATCAACTACAAGGTCAACTTCTCTGCCCAACAATTGTTTTAAGTCCTCATACATTCCTCCATGGGTAAGCAATGTAAAAGAGCCATGATTAAAATCGGGCACAAATAATATATCAATATCACTCGTCGGCCTTTCTTCCCCTCGAGCAAAAGACCCGAAAACCCAAGCTTTCACTACTGGCTGCCCCATCATGTAGTCATGTATTGCCTGTATAGTTTGTTGCCTATCCATATATACATCCTCCTTGATTTAAGTTTTCTGTTGGTAAAGGTAGTAGTATTTTTACAAATAGACAAATATTACATTAAAAATAATTCATGTAGGTAAAATCCCACATGAATTATGTCACCATGACTCAATACTGCCTCACTTGCAAAGGGTCGAGTCGGTGGGTATATAGTTGAAGATGGTCTTGCAAGCCTCGGCTGAGAAACGCTGGCCGGAAGCCACGCAGTCGTCCCACTGCTGCTCCGTCAACCCACTATCAATATCGGCACGCGTGATGTTGTTTTTCAACAACCCATAGATGAAACCGGCATTAAAGTTGTCGCCCGCACCAACCGTGCTCACGGTCTCCATCGGTGCCACGTCGTATGACTTGCGCAAGCCGTTGTCTGCATAAATGCTTACGGGGTTCGCGCCAGCGGTATAGATAAACTTCTTGCAATAGAAACTTATCTCGGCTTGATAAACCTTGTCGGGGTCTTTGAGCTTGTACAGCACATCAAAGTCCTCGCGAGAGCCACGCACAATGTCGGCATACTCAAGGTTCTCCAGCAAATTGGGCGTGATCTTCATCACTTCGTCCTTATGCGACATGCGATAATTCACGTCATAATAGATTATCGCCCCGTGGGCACGGGCATAATCGAGCAACCCCGCAATCTGGGGTCTTACCACAGGGTTCACCGCAAAGAAAGAGCCAAACAGCACAATGTCGCCGGGCTGGATGTCGGGATAGATGAAGTCGAGCTGGTCGTGAGGGTGGTCTTTATAGAAGATGTATTGAGCATCGTTGTTGTCGTCGAGAAACGCCAACGACACCGCTGACTTTGAACCTGGAAATGCCGTCACGTTGGACGTGTCTACCCCATTGTCCTTCAAAAACTTGACCACATTCTGCCCCACGCGGTCGTGGCCAGCCTCGCCAATGAAAGCCGTGGACACGCCAGCCCGTGCCAACGATATGATGGCATTGAACGCTGACCCGCCCGGATAAGCACCTATGGGTTGCTCGTTCTTGAAAATGATGTCGAAAACAGTCTCGCCTATACCTATTACTTTGCGCATGATAATATTGCCTTTGATAAATCTGTAGGCAAAGATAATGCAAATTAAAGACAACGCAAAAATCTCTGTCTCTTTTTGACCATATTTTTAGCAGGGGCGGGCCCTGCGACCGTCTGCAACCTATATGAATGCATTGACAAATCAATATATGTGTGTGCCATTCGGGTTGCGGACGGGCACAGGGCCCACCCCCTGCCCGTCTCGTTTCTTGTTTACAAAAAAAGAACTGATTAACAGCGAGTTAGAAATGTCTCAGAAATACCATCGGCTTTCCATTGAAATGCCGTCGGCTTTCCATTGAAATGCCGATGCCTTTCCACTGCAAAGCCGATGCCTTTCCACTGAAACGCCGAAGGGATATAAATATTGCCCCAAAATGTGCGCCTTTGTCTGTCATTATGTCAATATAAATAGCTACCTTTGCTCAACAAGACATTACAGAAAAAGACATGACAACAGATAATTGCTCCACAATGGTCTTGCCCTGTGGCTTGCGCGCCATCCACATGCCATCAAGCTCGCCCGTGGTCTACCTTGGCTACCAGATAGCGGCAGGCTCACGCGACGAGCAAGAAAACGAGGAGGGACTCGCCCACTTCTGCGAGCACATGACCTTCAAGGGCACTGAGCGCCGAAGCGCGTTGAACATACTCAACTGCCTTGAGGCGGTTGGCGGAAGCCTGAACGCATACACCACGAAAGAGTGCACGGTGTTCTACGCCGCCGTGCCGGAACACTACACACGGCGCGCGGTGGAGCTGCTGACCGACATCGTGTTCCACTCCACGTATCCGCAGAAGGAGATAAACAAGGAGGTGGAGGTGATTTGCGACGAGATAGAGAGCTACAACGACTCTCCTGCCGACCTCATCTACGACGACTTGGAGAACATAGTGTTCAAGGGGCATGCCTTGGGCCACAACATCCTCGGCACCACAGAGAGGGTCCGATCGTTCACCACCGACGACGCGCTCAGGTTCACCAAGCGGCTTTACACTCCCGACAACGCCGTCTTCTTCATGTATGGCGGCAAGAAGATGCCAAGCATACCAATAGATTCTGACTTGCACGCCGAGCCACGTCTGCAAAAAACATCGATTCCATCGGCATTGACACTAAACGCCCACGGCGAAATAGTACGCGACAAGGACACTCACCAAGCCCACGTGATGATTGGCAGCCCATCGTATGGCGCAGGCGACAAGCAATCGCGCGAGCGCATGAGCCTTTACCTGCTCAACAACATCATAGGCGGCAGGGGCATGAACTCAAGGCTAAACGTGGTGCTGAGAGAGCGCCACGGACTTGTCTACACCGTGGAGAGCTCCATGATGACCTATGGCGACACAGGACTGTGGTGCGCCTATCTCGGGTGCGACAAGGACGACGTCAAGCGTTGCCTCCGCCTCGTGAGGCGCGAGCTCGACAAGTTTATGAAAGAACCCATTTCGGAGCGTCGCCTCAACGCGGCGAAGAAACAACTTAGGGGGCAGCTTACGATAGACTGCGACAACCGTGAAAACTTCGCGCTCGACCTCGGCAGTGTGTACCTCTTCCGCAACAAGGTGCGCAACGTGGAGAATACGTGCATGGAGATAGACGCCGTGACAGCCGAAGACATTCAGCGTGTGGCGCGCTACATTTTCGAGCCAAGCAAGATGACCACCCTTATATACAAATGAGCATGAGGATCACCGATGAAACCGCCAATTTTGTGCGTCTCCACCGTCTCGACGACGTGAGGGCACTCGCCTTGAAAGGCGATGCCAATGGCAACGTGGACATGGCATTCGCCCTCAACCAAATACAGGGTTGGCAGACGGCAAGGCAGAAGCTGCCATCGTGGGCGGCGGCAGACGGCATTGTGTATCCTCCGCATCTCAACATGGAGCAATGCTCAAGCGAGGCCACGGCAAGATACAAAAGCAAATGCCTGGAGTCGCGCCACGACCTCTCTAAAGCCACGCTCATAGACCTGACTGGCGGCTTCGGCGTCGACTTCTCCATCATGTCACAATCGTTTGCCAAGGCGGTATACGTGGAACGCAACGCAGAGCTCGTGGAAGTGGCACGCCACAACTTCGATGTTCTTTCATTGACCAATGTCACGGCCATCTGCGCCGACGGAACGGAGTTTTTAAGCGCGCTTCCACCGAAGACCGGAGAAGAGCCGCTGACCGTGGTGTATCTCGACCCGGCACGAAGAGACGGCAACGGCAAGAAGGTGTTTCGCATAGAGGATTGCAGCCCCGACATCATCGGCATACGCGACACGCTGCTCAGCCGTGCCGACGTGGTAATGATAAAGTTCTCGCCGATGCTCGACTGGCACATGGCGCTCAGCCAGCTCGACCACGACGTGCCTGCAGGGTTGGGAGAAATAGACCACGAGGTTCACATAGTATCCACCAAAAACGAGTGCAAAGAGCTGTTGATAGTGATGAGCCGGGCACAAGGCAAGAAGACACCCACACGAATAGTCTGCTCAAACGACGGCCAACTGTTCCAAACGTCAGCCTCACATTGCCAGCCGCGCCTTTGGCAGGGCAACGCAGAAGATGTCAAGGGCAAGTGCCTGCTCGTGCCAAACGCCTCGATAATGAAAGCCGGGGTGTTTGGAGAGCTGTCACGAGAATATGGCATAGACATGCTCGACCACGATTCACATCTATATATAAGCGACCTCGACCTGCCTGGATTCCCTGGCAGGCGGTTCAAGATTGACCGCGTGAGCACGATGAACAAGAAAGACCTGAGAAAGGCATTGGAGGGCATAAGCCAAGCCAACGTGGCGGCACGCCACTTCCCCTTGTCAGCCGATGCGCTGCGAAACAAACTGCGGCTGAAAGACGGGGGCGACACCTATGTTTTCGCCACCACAGTGGGCGCGAAGCACCTTGTCTTCGTGTGTCATGCCACGCTGGCTCAATGCCACACCGACAAGAATTGACCATCGTCAAGCCAATTGACTGCCGTCAAGAAAGAACCCCAATGAGCCATTTTTCCCTTGACATGCTTTGCCACAACCAGCAAAGGCATTAACTTTGCAGTGCAATTGCAGGATAACAAATAATAAATTCAGGAAAGGATAACAAAAATGACAATTAGTACTTTTATCGCTACAACAGCATTGATGTTCGGTCTTATCGCATTCGTAGGCGTTCACACAGACAAGAGCGCAAGAGCCTAAGACCTTGAGATGAAGGAGGAAAACAAACAAGAGTTAGCATAGAAATTAGAATATTAGAAAGCCGCAAGTGGAAATTTCCGCCTGCGGCTTTCTTGTTGCGCATTGTCGGTTGCGCAATGTCGGTTTTTATTCTTATCTTTGCAGAAAGATAAGAAACGACAACAGAGAAGAAGATGACTGATGCCATAACATATTTGGAAAACTCCCACAAGCTGCGCCGCAACGTGCTGACAGGCGAGCTGCACTATGCCGACGCCGACGGATGGCACAAGCTCTCGAAAGAGGGGCGCAACACCATTATCCTGAACGCCATGCGCGACGGCGTGAGCCTGGATGAGGAGACGCTGGACCGTTTTGTCCACTCCACGCTCATCGAACAGTGGAACCCTGCAAGACAATGGCTCGACGAGCTGCCCGAATGGGACGGCGAGGATCATGTGTTCGACCTCTCGCAGCGTGTCATAACGTCGAACCCCGATTGGGCGGAGCGCTTTCACAAGTGGATGCTGCAGACCGTGGCACGATGGATGGACATGGTCGTGCCCCACAGGGACGTGATAGTGCCGGTGATAGTGGGGCAATGGGGCTACGGCAAGACGTCGTTCTGCTATCAACTCCTTCCGCCTGAGCTCCGACTTTATTATACCGACAAGATAAAGCTCAGCAACTCGGCTGAGGTTTACGAGCTCCTGACCACGAACCTGCTTGTCAACATCGATGAGTTTTACCAAGAAAGCACGCTGCAGGAGCCTCTCGTGAGATTCCTCTTCTCGCGCTCCACGCCTGTGTTTCGCCGACCATACGGCACCACTGAAGAGCCGCGCCGCCAATACGCCGGCTTCATAGCCACGACGGGAAACCTTCACCCCATGACCGATGCCGCAGGTGCCGCCCACCTCTTTTGCGTGGAGGCAGGACGAAAGATAGACCTCTCGCCCATCCCCTACGAGCAGCTTTACGCGCAACTCAAGGAGGAACTGGAGAGCGACATGGATTACCTGCTAAGCGACGAAGAGCGCGAGCGCATGGCTGGACAGAACTCGCCATTCGAGGAGGCCGACAACCTCGTGAAAATGGTGCGGCTGCTATACGCCAACCCGCCCAAGGGACAGAAGGCGAAAGCCGTGTACATAGACACCATCATAGACCGCCTGATGCAGGAATACCCCTATTGGACTCCTGGCGAACACGTGAACCAGGACGTGGGCTTCGCCCTGCAAGACGCGGGATTCACGCGAAGCCGCATCCACGGACGCTCGTGCTACCGCATAGTGCCGCGAGACCCACGACGGCTCGACTTCACCGACGACAGCACGGAAGAGAAGAAGAAAGACGAGTTTGCCGACAACCCATTGGCACAGGCATTGCTGGCTGGACTGGGGAAAAGGTAAAACACACACGGCCCAACAAACAAGAAAGAACAGACAAGAATAGATAATGAAAAGTTCAGACAACTCCCTCACCCCGATGATGCGCCAGTTCTTCTCGATGAAATCGAAGCATCCTGAAGCATTGCTGCTATTCCGCTGTGGCGACTTCTATGAGACCTACTGCGAGGACGCGGTGGAAGCGGCGAGGGTTCTTGGCATTACACTCACCAAACGCAACAATGGCGCGTCGGCCGGAGCCGAGATGGCGGGATTTCCGCATCATGCCCTCGACACTTACCTGCCAAAACTCATAAGGGCGGGAAAGCGCGTGGCGATATGCGACCAACTGGAGGACCCGAAGAAGAAACGCGCCATGATAAAGGGCAAGAAGGGGCTCACGGAGATGGACAAGATGGTGAAGCGTGGCATAACGGAACTCGTGACGCCAGGCATAGCCATGAGCGACAACGTGCTCAACTACAAGGAGAACAACTTTCTTGCCGCCGTACACTTTGGCAAGGCATCGTGCGGCATAAGCTTCCTCGACATTTCCACCGGAGAGTTTCTCACCGGACAAGGCACTTACGACTATGTGGAGAAGCTCATCGGCAACTTCTCGCCCAAGGAGGTGCTCTACGACAAGACGCGCCGCAAGGACTTCGAGAAGTATTTCGGCAACAAGCAGACCATATTCGAGCTCGACGACTGGGTGTTCACCGAACAGAACGCGCGGCAGAAACTCCTGAAACACTTCGGCACGAAGTCGCTGAAGGGATTTGGCGTGGAGCACCTCAAGGACGGCATCGTGGCAGCGGGCGCGATAATGCAATACCTGGAGCTGACGCAGCACACCAACATAAACCACATCACCGCCCTGAAACGCATCGAGGAAGACAAGTACGTGCGGTTGGACAAGTTCACCATCCGCTCGCTGGAGCTCCTGCAGCCAATGCAGGAAGACGGCAAGTCGCTGCTCAACGTCATAGACCGTACCATCACCCCAATGGGCGGAAGAATGCTTCGCCGGTGGGTCGTGTTCCCACTGAAGGACGTGAGACACATCAACGAGCGCCTCAACGTGGTGGAATATTTCTTCAAGGCCCCAAACTTCAGGCAGATAATAGACGAGCAACTGCATAGGGTCGGCGACTTGGAACGCATAATATCCAAAGTGGCAGTGGGCAGGGTGACACCGCGCGAGGTAGTGCAACTGAAGACGGCGTTGCAGGCAATACAACCCATAAAATCGGCTTGCCTGTATGCCAACAACGACAGCCTGAAACGCCTTGGCGAGCAGATGAACCTCTGCGAGAGCCTGCGCGACAGGATAGAGAAAGAGATACAGCCCGACCCGCCACAGCTCGTCTCGAAAGGCGATGTCATAGCCGAGGGATACAACCCGCAACTCGACGAGCTCAGGCACATATCGCGCGGCGGCAAGGACTATCTCTTGGAGATACAGCAGCGTGAGGCAGAGGCCACAGGCATTGCGTCGCTGAAAGTAGGCTACAACAACGTGTTCGGCTACTACCTTGAAGTGCGCAACACTTTCAAGGAAAACGTGCCAGCCGACTGGATAAGGAAGCAGACTCTGGCGCAAGCCGAGAGATACATCACGCCAGAGCTAAAGCAATATGAAGAGAAAATCCTCGGGGCGGACGAGAAGATTCTGGAGCTTGAGTCGCAACTTTTCTCGGAGCTGATCGTAGACATGCAGGAGTTTATTCCGCAAATACAAATCAACGCCAACATCCTTGCCAATATCGACACGCTCCTCTCGTTTGCCAAAGTGTCGGAAGACAACGCATACGTGAGACCCGTGGTTGACGACACCACCGTGCTCGACATTCACCAAGGCCGCCATGCCGTGATAGAGACGCAGTTGCCTATCGGCGAGCGTTACGTGCCAAACGACGTGTATCTCGACACGGAGAAACAGCAAATAATGATGATTACCGGTCCCAACATGGCAGGTAAGTCGGCACTTCTGCGCCAGACCGCCATCATCGTGCTGTTGGCACAGATTGGCTGCTTCGTGCCAGCTGAGAGCGCGAGGACAGGCCTCGTGGACAAGATATTCACGAGGGTCGGCGCGAGTGATAACCTCTCGCTTGGCGAATCCACGTTCATGGTAGAGATGACCGAAGCGTCTGACATCCTGAACAACGTGTCGCCTCGCTCCCTCGTGCTCTTCGACGAGCTCGGCAGAGGCACGTCGACCTACGACGGCATATCCATTGCCTGGGCAATAGTGGAATACCTGCATGAGCACCGCGGCTCACAAGCACGCACGCTCTTCGCCACCCACTATCACGAGCTCAACGAGATGGAGAAGCATTTCTCGCGTATAAAAAACTACAACGTGGCGGTGAAGGAAATAGACGGCAAGGTGATTTTCCTGCGCAAGCTCATGTCAGGCGGGTCGGAACACTCCTTTGGTATTCACGTGGCTGAGATGGCGGGAATGCCTCGCTCCATCGTAAACCGTGCCAACGACGTGTTGAAAGAACTGGAGGCAGACAACGCGGAAGTGGGCAACGCTGGCAAGGCAAAGGTGGAAAACATCGGAAAGGACCGTGACGGCGTGCAGCTCAACATTTTCCAACTCGACGACCCCGTGCTGAAACAGGTACGTGACGAGATTCTTGAACTTGACATCAACAACCTCACGCCCGTAGACGCGCTCAACAAGCTCAACGAGATAAAGAAAATCGTGACCGGGAAGTCAAGCTGACCCCTCAACACACCAATGACAAATGCGTCCTGAACGGACATCGTAACGAATATAAATGAAAAATCCCTGTTACCGATTGGCAACAGGGATTTTTCATTTATATATAAACAATGTGTTTATGCCTTGACTGGCTCTGCAGCGACAGGCTCTGACTCTTGCATGTGGTTGATCTTCTTGCCCAACACGATGTAAGCAACAGGTGAAGCGAGGAAGATTGAGCTCAATGTACCAACTACCACACCAATGATCATAGCGAACGAGAACGAGCGGATAGAATCGCCACCGAGGATGAAGATGGCGAGCAACACGATCAACGTAGAGAGAGACGTGTTGATGGTACGCGCGAGGGTCTCGTTGATAGAGTCGTTGAACAACTTCTGCTTGTCCTCCTTAGGATGCAAGCGGAGATTCTCACGAATACGGTCGAACACCACCACGGAGTCGTTGATGTCGTAACCAATCACCGTAAGGATGGCACCGATAAACGTCTGGTCTATCTCAAGCGAGAAGCCTATCCAGCCATAGCAGAGCGAGAAGAGACCGACAACAACCATCGTATCGATGGCCAAAGCCAAGATTGAACCCACAGAGAAACCGACGTTGCGGAAACGGAGCAAGATATAGAGGAAGATGCAGAGCAATGCCAAGCCAACGCTTATGATTGCGTTCCTCGTAATATCCTTAGCCACCGAAGGTCCAACCTTTGAAGAGCTGATGATAGAGCCTCCTTGACGGATGTCTGGGTTCTTGAATGCCACTACACTTGCCTGGCTCACGAAGCCACTCTTGTGGAGAGCGTTGTAAAGTATTGTCTCAGCCTTGTCGTCAGCGTTAGGATCGTTGCTGTCAATGTCCCAGTTGGTGCTCACGCGGATGGTCTTGCCATCTGTGCCAAGGGCGATGACCGTTGTCGTGGCAAGCTTGCCCTTGTCGGAGCCAGTGGTGTTGACGAAAGCATTCTGAAGCACAGGACGCACGTCCTCAACGGGAACCGACTTGTTGAGCGTCACCACATAGTTGCGACCACCAGTGAAGTCGATGCTCTGGCTCAAGCCGCGGATTGCGAAGCTGGCGATACAAATGACGATTGCCACACCATAGACGGCAAAGCTCACCTTGTACATCGACATGAAACGATACTTGGTGTTCTGCATGAGGTTCTTTGAGAAACCAGTCCAGAACTTCAAGTGCATCCACTTGCCATGGTTGAGCTTGTACTCATAAAGCAGGCGAGTGAGATAAATGGCAGTGAAGAAGTTACAAACGATACCAATGATCCAGGTGGTTGCGAAACCGCGGATAGGTCCTGTACCAACCACGAGAAGGATGATACCGGTAATCAATGATGTGAGGTTGGAGTCGAAGATGGCAGAGAAAGCGTTGCTATAACCCTCGGAAATAGCTTTCCTCATGTCTTTGCCCTTGCGAAGTTCCTCCTTGATACGCTCATAAACAAGCACGTTGGCGTCTACTGCAGTACCCAACGAAAGCACCATACCTGCGATACCGCTCATGGTCAATGCCGCCTGGAATGATGTCAGGATGCCAAGCGTGAAGAACACGTTGATCAACAAAGCGCCGATGGCGATAGAACCAGGAATGATATTGTAGATGGCGAGCATGAAGACAATCAACAGCACGAAAGCCACGACGAACGAGATGATACCCTGCTGGATTGACTGAGCACCAAGCGTAGGACCGACGACCTCTTCCTGGACGATGTGGGCAGGAGCCGGCATACGGCCAGAGTTAAGAGTGTTGGCAAGGTCCTTGGTGTCTTGCACTGAGAAGTTGCCGCTGATAGAACTTTGTCCATCGCTGATCTCGCCATTCACGCGAGGAGCTGAGTAAACAACGTTGTCGAGGGTGATGGCGATAGCCTTGCCCACATTGGCCTTTGTCAACTCTGCCCAACGACGTGCGCCCTCAGAGTTCATTGTCATGGAAACCTCAGGCTGGCCAGTGAGCTGGTTGAACTCATCCTTTGCCTGTATGACAACGTCACCCTCCAACGGAGCACGACCGCTTGTCGTAGTGACCTTCAAGGCGTGCAACTCAAAGATGTTCTTTGCCTGGATGCCATCTGCTGGCTTTGCACTCCAAAGGAGCTTGAGGTCGCTTGGCAGGATTTGCTTGGCAAGGCTGCCATAGATGATCTTGTTGATAGCGGCGGTGTCGCGCACGCTGGCGTATCCGCAAACGCTCAGCCCCTGACCTGTGGTCTGCAGCATGGCGAGCAGCGGATGCAATTTCTTGGCCTCCTCAAGCTGTGCGTCGGGAGTTGCCTTGATGTCCTTCTTGGCATCCTTGCCATTCTTGATTTGGAACTTAGGCTTCTCTTGCTTTGCCTGCTTGACCTCCTTCTCGGCGGTAGCCTTTGCTGCGGCTACTTCCTGCTCGGTCTCGGTAGAGTCGGCAACAACATTCTCGTCGGCATCGCCATTGGCGACACGCTGGTCGAGCTGCTGCAGATAAGGAAGCACCTCGTCGGCATTGTAAGTCTCCCAGAACTCCAGATTGGCAGAACCCTGCAAAAGCTTACGCATGCGCTCGGGCTCGCGGATACCAGGCATTTCAACCGAGATGCGGCCCTCGGTTCCCTGCACCTTCTGGATATTGGGCTGCACCACGCCAAACTGGTCGATACGTGTGCGAACCACATTGAAAGAGTTGTCGATGGCGGCAGACACCTCTGAGCGAAGAGTCTTCTCCACCTCGCTATCAGTGCTGGTAGGAGAAACCTTACCCTGCAGCTCTGTCGTGGCGAACACCTCAGCGAGCTTGTGGCCAGGGGCGTTCTTGTGGTAAGCGTTGATGAAGAGAGTGATGAAGTCGCCCTGTGTGGCTTGCAACTCCTTGCGAGCCTCGTCCATGGAACGAGTGAAGGCGATGTCGGTCTTGTGATCGGCAAGATTCTCCACCACGTCGGGCACAGAGATCTCGAGGATCACATTCATACCGCCCTTAAGGTCCAGACCCAGACCAATCTGAGTCTCGAGACACTTCTGGTAGCTGTAGATGCCAAGATACTTCACAGAATCCTTGTAATCCTGCTGAGCAACGGCATCGGGCCGCTTGGCCGCCTGACTGTCATAATAGCTTGTGGCAATCGGGAAGCTCAAATAGAAGAGGCTCACGAGAGTCAGAAGAACGGCTGTCGTGATTACGATTCCTTTGTTTTGCATTGTGTTTGTTAGTTATTTTTTGTTGTTTTTATTTCACTAAAATATATAATATGTGCAAAGTTACAAGTTTTTTTAGTTTATAATGAATAAAAGTATGGAAATTTAAAGTTTAAGCCAGCACATTATAGGATAATGGTCTGAATTTTTAATGGAATTGTCCACTTTGCAAGCATAGGGCTTAAAGTCTGGTGTGCAAAGTATGTTGTCGATCCTGACATATATCCTTGACTCGTGGTAGCTTATGCCCGGACCGTTGCCACTCTCCACATAGCAGTCGACGAGTCCCTTGGATATGGTACGGTGCGCATAAGAGAGCGGAGTGTCGTTGAAATCGCCGCAAACAATCGTCGGCACTCCACGATGATAGGCTATATACCTTGCCACGGCGTCAGCCTCGGGAGCACGCTTCTTGGTTTGCTTGCCAAGGTGGTTTATAAGCCATTTTGACGTGCGTGTCACCGACATTCCACCAAGCTCGCCCTTAACGAGCTGCTGAAACTGCTCCTTGTCGTCAAAAGACAGCCCTGCGGTCTCAAGGTGGTTGTTCACGACGATGATGTCGCGGTGGTGCACCCTTAACTTGAAAGCGCAGCTCATGTTGCCTTTCGACGCGTAACGTATGTGCTCCTTGGAAAGTATGGGGTACTTGGAAAAGATGGTCATGAAATCGCTATTGTTGGTGGCGGTGTCCTTATACTCGTAGTGCTTTCCCAATATAGAGTCCACCTGCACTCTGCCAGCCTCGTTCTCTGCCGATTCTTGCAGGCAAACGATGTCGGCATCCTGGCGTTTTATATATTGAAGAATGGCATTCGGCTTATCGCGGTCTTCCCATCCGGCGTAATTGAACACATTGTACGACAGCACCTTAATGCTTCCCTCTGGTGGGTCGGAAGGGAAGTTGAAAGGGCAATATCTCCTCACCGGACCATAACACACGATGAAGCCCAGCAAAGGTATGATGACCATCTTGACCTTTACCAACGCCCAAAAAACGAGGAAGAAGACATTGATGGCAAGTATGACAGGGAAAAACAATCCCATGGTGCTCAACTTCGGCCACACCGTAGGGTCTACCTTGTCGGCGTTGCCAATGAGCAGCATCAACAGGATGGAAGCCACGTTGGCCCCACCTATTGCCTGAAAAGCCACACGTGAGACCTTGTTCATTTTTTGCTTTGGTCGAAGAGCGTCTGCTTCTCGTCGCGCGTCAGGCTATCGTAGCCGCTCTTGCGTATCTTGTCAAGAATGCGGTCAATCTCCTCTTGCTTGGCCCTTTTGCCAGCGTTATAGTCCCAGTCTGGATTATCACTACGCTGACGTTTCGCCTTGCTTTGCTCCCACCGGTTTCTCATGTTGCTGAAAATTTGCGAGCCGCCTTGCATGCCACCAGTGTAAGGATGACGCTGCCAATACTTTATCAAGAAGAAACCGAATATCATGCCGCCGAGGTGTGCTATATGGGCAACCTGGGAGCCGGGTTGTGCAAGGGCAGAGAAGAACTCCACGGCTATCGAGCCAAGCACCATCCACTTTGCCTTGATTGGGATGGGAATGGGGATGATAAACATTCGCTCGTCGGGGAACATCATGCCAAAGGCGAGAAGCAACGAATAGATGGCACCGGAGGCACCCACCGTGGTCCACTGGCTCAATGCCGAATCGTTGGCTGCGGCCAGTTGCAACAACTGGGAAAAGCCAAAGCCTGCGTCGGAAGAGATGACATAGAACTGCACAAACTGGGCTATCTCTTGCATCAATCCTGCGCCAATGCCACAAAAAAGGTAATAGACCATGAAACGACGCGGACCCCACACGCGCTCCATCACCGAGCCGAACATCCACAACATGAACATATTGAGGATGATGTGCTCCCAACCGCCGTGCATAAACATGTAGGTGACAAGCTGATAGACATGGAAGTCTGTGGCAAGCATGAAATGCAGTCCGAACAAGGAGTTGAGATTAGCTATTCCACCTTGCTCCAAGACGAGCATGGCAATGAAACACAGGAGATTCACGACAATGAGGTTGCGCGTAAGCGCTGGAATTCTAAGCATAATGACTATAATATTCTGTTTTCAAGCCACCTTGCATCACAAAAGAGGCGGCACAGTTGCAAAATTACGAAAAAAAGCCCTTAAACGCCCATCTCTCACGGCTTTTACCACTTTTTTAAGCCTTTTATGCCATTTTTCTTTTCTTTTTGTTTGTGGATTAAAACTATTGCATTATATTTGTCGCAGAATAAGGTATTTAGGACAAATCACATATAAACTATATTACAATTATGACAAAAGCAGATCTCATCAAGAAGATTTCCGTGGCTGCCGGTATCAACGCAACCGAGGCCAAGCAAGCCCTCGACGCTACCACTGAGGCCATCAAGCAGGCTCTCGCAGCAGGCGAAAAGGTTCAGCTCATAGGTTTCGGCACATTCTCTGTCAACGAGCGTCCCGCCCGTGACGGCAAGAATCCGCTCACTGGCGCACCTTTGCACATCGAGGCCAAGAAGGTTGCCAAGTTCAAGGCTGGTGCCGACCTCGAAAAGCTGCTCAACGCATAAGCATCAGAAACAACCAAGAGAAAAGATTCAAACCAAACACGCCCCGGAAAGGCCAATCGGCATTTCCGGGGCGTAGCGCTTATTATCAGGATTACTTTTTATTAGGACACTTCTTGTCAAGCTTACTTCTGTTTCACCACAAACGATTTCTTGTCCATGCCAACCGAGGTCATCATGAGTTTCTTCCATTTGTTGATACAATTTAAAATCGCACATGGCATGCAAAAAATCACACAAAAAAAGATGAAAGATGGTTAATTATTTGCGCATTTCATCATTAAGGCTTAATTTTGCAAATGGGGAATTCGGCAAATCATCAAAACTATTACCCGGGAAATAGTTTTATCCTTATCCTCGTCATGTGACATATCGTTGTAGGATAGAACGTTATACCATTTGACGCACGTTTTTCTCGTTAAGACTTCATGTCGGCAAATGGTGAAAATAATTGCAGAACAATAATAATATTAGATTTAGAAAATCCAAATTATCAAAATGTATAACAATAAAAGAAGCAGCAAGAGGAACTGGAGACGTTGTTTATTGGCAAGCTCATTCCTCATTGTTGGCTCTGCGGCTTTTGCTGAAAGCAACATCAAGGGCACCGTGGTCGACGCCAAAGGCAACCCCTTGGCAGGAGTGGTGGTGAGAGTGGAAGGCAGCAAGAATGGCACCATCACCGACGGCAACGGCCGCTACACCATCGAGGCGACACCTGCGCAACGCCTGCAATTCTCGTTTCTTGGCTTCACAAGCCAAACGGTCAGCGCCGCGCAGAGCGACCAAGTGGTATTGCAGGAAGACGACAAGACGCTCAGCGAAGTGGTGGTCGTGGGCTACGGCACAATGCGAAGAAAAGACGTGACTAGTTCCATCACCACCCTCAAGCAAGACGACCTCAACCTTGGCGTGGTGACCTCGCCGGGCGAGCTCTTGCAAGGCAAGGTGCCGGGACTCGTCGTCACCACCACCGCCGACCCCAACGGTGAGCCTTCCGTGACCCTGCGCGGTGCCTCCACGCTTCGCACAGGCGAGGCCATGCAACCTTATTATATTGTGGACGGCGTGCCGGGAGTGGACCTCTCGCTGCTGTCGCCCGACGACATCGAAAGCATCGATGTGCTGCGCGACGCCACGGCAACGGCGATATACGGCTCGAAGGCTGCCAACGGCGTCATCATAGTGACGACAAAGAAAGGACACAACGGCACAGCACGAATAGGTTATCGAGGCTATGCTGCCGTGGAAAGCGTGTCCAACGACCTGGAGCTTGCCTCCGCCACCGACCTGCGCAACTATGCCAACGCCAACAACTTCACCCTGCCCGACGACAAGGGAGCCGACACCGATTGGCAGAAAGAGGTGGAGCGCACGGGCTTCAGCCACAACCACAACCTATCGGTGAGTGGCGGAACCAGCAAGTCGAGCTACAACGTCAGCCTCAACTACCTCAACCACAAGGGCGTGATAAAAGGCACCGACAAGCAACGCTTCTCGGCAAGGGGCTTGGCTCAATCCAAGGTGCTGCACGACAGGCTTAGCCTCGCGCTCGGTGTGAACTACAGCCGCACAGAGAGCAACGACGTGCCAAGCGGCGGCGACTGGGGAGAGGGCGTGACGGATGCCATGGCATATTATTCGCCGATACAGCCGGTGAGAAACGAAGACGGCAGCTGGTTCAGCTCGTCGAGCGTCACCCACTACTACAACCCCGTGTCGATGATCAACGAGGACCTGATGAACTATGTAAAGAAGCGCGTACAAGTAACGGGCAAGGCCGACCTCAACATCGTGAAGGGACTCACATGGAGCGCGCAGTTCTCCTACTCCGACAGGCAGAACATCACGTCCATCTACCACTCCACCCAATCGCAAATCACGCAAAGCAACGGACAGGCCACACGCAGCACCTACTTCAGCAACAAGAAGCTGTTTGAGACCTATGCCAACTACCAAGCCAACATTGGCGACGACCACCGACTTGGATTCATGGCGGGATATTCATGGGAAGAGTCCAACCAAGACGACGGCTTCGGGCTCACGGTCAAAGATTTCTACAACGACAACCTGAAATACTACGACCTCACCTTTGCCAACAAGATCGACGGCATCGATGCCGTGGAGAGCGGCAACCTGTCGACCCTGCGCATGATTTCCTTCTACGGACGCGCCAACTACTCCTTCTCCGACAAATACAGCCTGCAAGCCACCTTGCGCCGCGACGGCTCGTCGGCGTTCGGCAAGAACAACCGTTGGGCGACGTTCCCCTCGGTGAGCGCGGCATGGCGACTGAGCGAGGAGAGCTTCATAAGGAATCTCAACATCTTCGACAACCTCTCGCTGCACGCCGGCTATGGCGTGAGCGGCAACTCGCTTGGCTTCGACGCTTTCACCGCCACACAGACCTACGCGGCGACGGGATGGTTCCAATACACCGACTCCAAGGGCCAGACCTACAACATGCACACCATCGGGGCGACAAACAACTCCAACCCCAACCTGAAATGGGAGCGCACGGGAATGTTCAACATCGGCATCGACTTCGGGTTTTTCGGCGGCAGACTGTCGGGAACGGTGGAATACTACGACAAGCGCACCTCCGACCTCATCTACTATTACCCCGTGTCGACCAACCGCTATGCCTTTGGCACCATGACCGCCAACGTGGGCGACATAAGCAACAAGGGCGTGGAGCTGAGCATACACGCGGTGCCCGTGATGACAAAGGACTTCAAGTGGACCACAGCGCTTAACCTCTCGCACAACAGCAACAAGGTGGAGAAACTCTCCAACCAGACGTTCTCGGTGAACTATATCAACGAGGCCGACTGCAAGATCACCGGCAACAATGGCGTCTATGTGCAGCGCATCATGGAAGGATGCCCCATAGGCCAATTCTACACCTACGAGTGGGCAGGCTACGACGACAACGGCGTAAGCCAGTTTTACGTTCACGACCCTGCCACGGGCGAGCGCACCGGCGAGACAACCACCAAGCCCCAAGAGAGCGACCGCACAAAGACAGGCAGCGCGCAACCCAAGCTCACCTATGGATGGAACAACACGCTGGCTTACAAGCGGTGGAGCCTGAACGCGTTTTTCCAAGGTGTGCTGGGCAACAAGATCTTCAACGCCTTGCGTGCGCAGGGCAACTGCGTGAGCCTCATCTCGCAAGGCAAGAACGTGCTGAAGGAGTGTCTCACCGACCAGAAATATGGTGACGTGAACTCACAGGCACCATCCGACAGATGGATAGAAAACGGCAGCTACCTACGCCTGTCAACGCTCACCCTGGCCTACGATTTCGGAAAGATAAGCGATTGGGTCAGCGCAATATCCGTATACGCCACATGCAACAACGTGTTAACCATCACCGGCTACAAGGGCACCGACCCGGAGGTGGACCTCGGCGGACTGATGCCTGGCATACAATGGCGAAACAGTTATTATCCACACACTCGCACGTTCATGGTGGGCGTGAAAGTAAACTTCTAATGTTTAAGCTATAATGGGAAAAACCAAATACTTGATGGCGGCCATTGCCACTATCGCAACAGTGTCGTGCACCGACCTCGACGTGGATGTGAAATCCAAGCTGACGCAATACCCCACTGAGTCGGAGATTGCCCTGGAGGGAAAGATGGCGGACGCCTACTATGCCTTCCGCGAGCAGCTGGGCAACAACTACAACCGCTACCAGACGTTCTCGTCAGACGAGGCCACGGGACTGAGCTTCGACGGCGACTACTACGACGGGGCTGAGAACATCAACCCTACCCTGCACACCTTCCTCGCGAGCGACAAGCCTCTCAACTGGTGGAGCGACGTGGCGGGAGGCATCACGAGGTGCAACAAGCTCATCGACGAGCTGGCACAAACCGACAACGCCACCACGAAGAGATACGTGGCCAACCTGCGCGCCGTGCGCGCCTTCTACCACTTCATATTGATGGACAGCTATGGCGACGTGCCAATATTGGACAAGATCTACGACGACAACGAGGCCATTGAGCGCAAGCCGCGCAAGGATGTGGCTGAGTTCATAGAGAAGGAGCTGAAAGAGAGCCTGCCCGACCTCTCCACGGCAAGCGACGCCTCTACCTACGGCAAGCCAAACAAGTGGATGGCAGAGGCGCTCCTGGTGAAGCTCTACATGAACTGGGCGGTGTACACCTGTGGCAACGTGGCCGACTATGACCCCAACACCACGGCTAACGCGAAGCTCAACGACGCGGTTTACTATTGCGACGACATCATCAAGAGCGGGCTCTTCGACCTCTCAGACAACTACCGCAAGAAGTTTCTCTACGACAACGGGTCGCAGATAAAAGACTTCATCTACGCCATGCCCTACGACTGCGTGTCGGCGCAAGGCATGCTCTACGGACGCTTCCGCACGTTCAGGAAGATAGACCAAGGCTCGCCAACCGGCTACTACAACGGGCTGATGAAGAAGTCGTGCGCCGGCATTTGCGCCATGAACCCGGAGTTCAGCGACCTGTTCACCCTCCAAGGCGACGAGCGCAACAAGTGCGTGCTCATGGGCAAGGTGTTCATCCACGATGCCATAACGGGCGAGGAGACACAGACGCCTTATATATACAACGGCTCGCAACTGGAGTTCACCAAGACCATAACGCTGAAGGCTGGCGGCGAGGCACAGCTCAACGCCGGAGCCACACCCGACGGATGGCGACAAGGCTACCGCTCGATAAAGTTCTACCCCAATCCCAACGAGTTTGCCGAGCACGAACGCTACCAGAGCAACGACGTGCCAATATTCCGCTACGCAGACATATTGCTCGAAAAGGCAGAGGCACTGCTTCGCGGCGCCAACGCCACCAACGGCGACACGCCACAGAGCCTGTTCAACCAGATACGCGCCTATGTCAACGCGCCTTTGCTTGACCACGCTCCTTCGCTGAAAGAGATCCTCGACGAGCGTGGCCGTGAGCTCTTCGATGAAAACTGGCGCCGCAACGACATGATACGCTTCGGTACCTTCGAGAGCGAGTATGGATTCCACAAAAAAGGATTCGCAAACGCCAACTTCGACAAGCGGCGCCGCGTGTTCCCCGTGCCCACGTCGGTGATGGAGGAAAACACCAACTGGAAGCAAAACGCCGGATATGAGGAATAACGGCGCAAGCACCTGAAAAACAACACTTTCACCACACATCATACGCAACAGGGCGGTCCATCCGGACCGCCCTGTTTGTTTATATTCTGCACAGCGTTGCAGCAGTGTCAAAACACCCTTTCGGCTTTCCAATGCAATGCCGTTGGCTTTTCAATGGAATGGCAATGGCTTTTCAATGGGAAGGCAACGGCATTGCATTGGAAAGCCGAAGCGGTGTTTTTTCACCGTTTTTGGCCGCCTGTTTTATTTCGTCAGCGTGAGCTTTGCCGACTGCACATCCGCACTGTTGGCACCTATCATTATGTCGAAGTCGCCAGGCTCAAGCACCGCCTTGCCCTCATTGTCGTAGAAGCTCAGAGTGGCGGCGTCGATGTCGAACTTCACCGTCTTGCTCTCGCCCTTGGCAAGGTGAATGCGCTGGAAACCTTTGAGCTCTTTCACCGGTCTGACGATGCTCGCGAAGCGGTCGCGGATGTAGAATTGCACGATTTCATCGCCATCACGACTGCCCGTGTTGGTGATGGTAGCGGTTGCCGTGATCTTGCTACCAGCGGTCATCGTGGGAGAAGACAGCGTCACCGGACTGTAGCTGTAGGTGGTGTAGCTCAAGCCATAGCCGAAAGGATAAAGCGGTCCCTGGGTCACGTCGGTATAGTTGCTCTGGTATTTGCGGAACACCTTGCTGCCGTCTTCCACGGGGCGACCCGTGTTGAGGTGGTTGTAATAGATTGGCACCTGCCCCGTGGTACGCGGGAAACTGTTGACCAACTTGCCCGTAGGCACCTTGTCGCCAAAGAGCACGTCGCAAATGGCGTCGCCAGTCTCAGAACCGGCGAACCACACGTTCATGATAGCCGCCACATTATCGTTCTCCCACGAGAGCACGGTGGGACGGCCGGCGAAGTTGAGCAGCACCACGGGCTTGCCCGTCCTCACGAGCGCCTTCAGCAGGCGAGCCTCAGCATCGGGCATGGTAAGGTCGGTGCGTGCCGAGCTCTCACCGCTCATTTCAGCCATTTCACCGAGGCAAGCCACGATGACATCGGCGTTTTTTGCCACTTTCAGGGCCTCAGCCAGCATCTGCTTGGCATCGCCGCGCGGTATGGGACGGCCAAAGTCGACCGCCGACTGACGCACGCTGTCGTCGTAGATATTGGAGCCTTGGGCATAGACCACCGTCGCCTTGTCGCCGAGATAGCTCTGCATGGCTTCCTTAATAGTGGTGTATTTCTCAGGCTTGTCGCCCGTGGACCAGCATCCGGGAAGATTGTTGCGAGTGTCGGCAAGAGGGCCTATAAGAGCGATGGAACCTTGCTTTTTAAGTGGCAAGATATTGTTGGCATTCTTCAGCAACACGAAAGTCTGCGCGGCTATGTCGCGTGCCGTCTGGCGATGTTCAGCCGTGTATAGCGCCTTCTTCTCGCGCTTGGTGTCGCAATAGCGGTAAGGGTCTTCAAAGAGTCCGAGCTTATACTTGGCCTCCAAGACGCGACGCACCGCCTGGTCGACCTGCGCCATGGTCACGGTGCCGTCGCCAAGGCAAGCCTTCAGCTGTGCAAGATAAGCCGAGGAGCACATGTCCATGTCGGTTCCGGCAGTCAGGGCTTGCGCCGTGCTTTGCTTCTGGTCGCCGAAGCCCCAGCTGGTCATCTCTCCGATAGAACCGTAGTCGGTGACGAGGAAGCCGCCGAAGCCCCACTGGTTGCGCAGCAGGTCGGTCATCAGCCAACGGTTGCCCGTGGCAGGCATGCCGTCGACGACGTTGAACGACGACATCACCGAGCCCACGCCCGCCTTCACCGCTGCCTCGTAGGGCGGCAGGTATTGGTTGAACATGCGCAGACGGCTCATGTCCACCGTGTTGTAGTCGCGTCCCGATTCCGACGCGCCATAGAGAGCATAGTGTTTCAGGCACGCCATGAGCTCGTTTTTGGCATATCCGTTTTGCTCGCCCGAGCCTTGATAGCCACGTATGGCAGCCACGCCCATCACAGACGAGAGGTAAGGATCCTCGCCATAGCCCTCAGCCACACGGCCCCAACGGGCATCGAGGGCAACATCGACCATAGGGCTATAGTCCCAGCATATGCCGCTTGCCGTGGCTTCCTCGGCAGCCATGCGCGCGCCAGCCTCTATGGCCTGCGGATTCCACGAGCACGCTTGCGCCAACGGCAGTGGGAGCACCGTCTCATAGCCGTGGATCACGTCGAGACCGAAGATGAGCGGAATGTGGAGGCGGCTCTTCTTGACCGCCACCTCTTGCAAAGCACGCACCTTGGCGGCGCCTTTGGTGTTCAAGACTGCGCCAAGCATGCCTTTCTCCACCAGATCCACCAGCGGCGAGTTGGTCTTGGCGCCAGTGGTGAGGTCGGTTCCTGGCATGAGGTTGAGCTGGCCTATCTTCTCCTCCACCGTCATCTTCGCCATCAAGTCGTCAACAAACTCGTTCATTGGCTTTTTCTGGGCATGAACGGAAAGACAAAAGAAGGCAAGGGATAAACCCAATATTGTTTTCTTCATGATATTATAACATTAAAAATTATTTTCGGGGTTGCCATTCGGGGTGCGGACGGCCCCTAACCATCCCTACCCGCCCCTGCACGTCAACCGCAATACCCTTTTTCGGGATGTATGGCAGGGGCGGGCCCTGTGCCCGTCCGCAACCGTTTTACGCAATGCACGGTTGCCATTCGGGGTGCGGACGGCCCCTAACCATCCCTACCCGCCCCTGCAAATGGAAACGAATGCGACGCGATTATTGTTTCTGGAACACCCTGACGTAGTCGACCTTCATCGTGGCAGGCAACGCCGTCTCGTCTACGCCCTGCAGTCCGCCCCAGCTTCCGCCCCAGGCAAGATTGAGGATCACGTAGAAAGGCTCGTTGAACGGCCAATAGGTCTTCGTCTTGTTGTCGGGAGTGTAAGAGTAGTATTTATCGCCGTCGATATAATAGGCCAAGTAATCCTCGGTCCACTCGCAAGCATAGGTATGCCATCCGCCCTCGGCGTTGGCAACATATTTCTCCTTGTGCTCCTTCGCCGTTCCGCCGTTGTTGTATGCGTTGCAATGGATGGTAGACGACACGTAGTTGGGATTGTAGCCCACTTCCTCCATAATGTCGTTCTCGCCGTCTTCCGGCCAGTTCTTGAAGTTGACAGGCATCATCCAGAAGGCGGGCCATGTGCCCTTGCCCTTTGGCAGCATGATGCGCGCCTCTATCCATCCATACTTCCAGCCAGTGTTTCGGCAGGCATACAACCTGCCCGAGCAAACGCGTCCGGCATCGTTCTTGTAGCACATGATGTTCAGCACACCGTCGGAGACGCTGGTGGTCTTTCCGTCGTTCACGTAATACTGCAACTCGTTGTTGACCCACCCGGCGTTTTGAATCTCATGGGTCCAGTCGGTGCCTAGGGTCTTGCCGCTGAACTCGTCGTGCCACACCAGCTTGTATCCATCCGGCGCCTTTATGTCGTCATCCGACGGGTCAACCGTGGAGGCTGGTGTCTGCTGCACAACGGGGATGGCTACTGCCTGGATGCCAGAAACCAACTTCACGTTGCCGGTGCGCGCGTCCTTGCCGCTGTTGGCCTCGATGGTGACGCTCACCGAGCCGCTCTTCGAGATCGTTCCCGTGGAGCTCACCTTTATCCAACTGTCCTCCGTGTAGGCGCGCCATTCCTTCGGCGCGTCGGTGACTGCCACGCTGAACGTTCCGCCCTCTGCCGGACAGTTTATGCTTGTGGGAGAAGCCGTGAGGGTGGACGTTGCCACGTTGTTTTCACCGCCTCCGTTGCCTCCACAAGCCGTCAACGACAGGAACATGAAGAACAATAAAAGCAAATTGTTTATTCTCATGGTAAAATTTATATCCAATAGGTATAAGAAAGGGTATGTCACGCCCTTAGCATGGCATACCCTATGGTTTCATTGTCTTATTTCGCTGTTTTCTGAATGGTGATGTCGCTCAGGGTGACCACCGTTCCGGCAGGCGCGCCGCCGAAGTCGAACACCACGTTCACCGATGATGCATCGGCAGAGAGGGCCTTCGCCGGCACCTTAATCTCGGTTTCGGCATCGGCAGTGATGTCGTGGCGGCCATCGGTGAAGAACACGTTGGCATCGTCGACGCTCACCACCTTGAAGGTCATGCCAGAGATGTCGGTGGTGGAATGCACCTTCACTCTCACGTCATAGTTCTCTCCAGCCGTCACGGGCAGGAGCTTGCCGAGGGTCTCAGTGTGGAATATCACCTGGGCCTGCCATTGGTTGTTGCTCTCATCGGGCAAGGTCACCTGATACTTGCCACCGCCGAGCGACTTGAAGCCTATCGGATCGGGGTTGGCCTCCCAGCTGTCGCCATGGGCATAATAGAACGTCATCATCGACTCGTCGAAGCTGTCGTCTATTTGTTTCCAGATGTTGTTTGGCGAGTCGTAGGTGTAGACCGTCGGATCTTCCACGACCTCGGGCAGCACGGTGCCGTCGTCGTTGGCATGGTCTTTCAAGACGATGTTCTCCACGTTGATGGTCGTGTTGTCGGCATTGCCGCCAAAGTCGAACACTATCTTTATCTGCGCGGCATCGACACCCTTCACGTCGCTCTTCCAGAAGCATACGGGCTCACCGGCTTTCAGCGTGGCTTTCTCCACGAAGAGGAAGTTGTTGTCGTCCGACGCGTCGGTCACCTTGATGGTCACACCGTTGTGGTCGGTGTTGGAGGTGAAGATGACCGAGAAGTCGTAGCTCTTGTCGGACGATAGCGAGATGCTGGATGGCAAGTGCATCTGTCCCTGCCACTGGTCGGTGGTGGCAGAAGGCAGAGAGATGCCCTCATAGTCGTAGCCGTCCATGCTATACGACGGGTCTGCTATCTGGCTCCATCCCGGGGCGTAATAGAACATGCTTGGCTTGTGGGCAGAGGCATCCTCGCTGCGCCAGAGGTTGAAGTCGCTGTCGGCCACGAAGCCGCCGAAGCCGTTCATCTTGGTCTTGTTGACATGGAACGTCTGTGTCAGGCTGCCGTCGGATATGCCGTTGCGGTTTTTCACCTTGCACTCCACGGTGTAGTCGCCCGCCTTGCGATAATAGGCAGAGTCCTTATAGGCCGAGGAATAACGCGAGCCGTTGATGATCCACACCGGCGTGACACCCTGGACCGTCTGGTCGAAATCGAAGTGCGCCTGGTTTGTGTTTTGGTCTACAGTCACCTTGAAGGCGTTGGCGTAATCGCTCACCTGCGGCAGACCGTTTGGGTCAGCGCCACTGTACTCCTCTGGCGAGCAAGCCACAAGAGCCAAGGCAGCGAGACATGTAACGAATATCTTTGTTTTCATGATCGTATTCTTTTTGTTCACTTATTCTCTTATTCTCTTCCTATTGTCGTTAGTAGTTGTTCTGTTGAAGATTTGGATCGGCTGATATTTCACTTTGTGGTATAGGAAGATATTTCTTGTTTTCAGTCCATGAAGCCGTGCGGTTGCCTTCCTCGTCGGGTACGAGCGTCGTGGCAGCCTTACCAGTGCGCACGAGGTCCCAATAGCGCTTGCCCTCGCCCAGGAACTCCATGTGGCGCTCGTTGGCCACGGCATCAAGGTTGACGCTTGTAAGATTGGCGATGCCGGCGCGCTGGCGCAGCATGTTGACATACTTCATGGCGGTGGCGTTGTTGCCATTGGTGCGAAGCAAGAGCTCGGCGGCGTTGAGCAATGTCTCGGCATAGCGATACACTCGCAAGTTGTTGTTGAAGTTGAGGTCTGCGTCCCAGCCAGCGTCTTTCACATTGTCGACCAGTGGCAGATACTTGCCCTGGAAGAGGCCCGTGTTCATGTAACCTGCGGTATAGGTGATGCCGTTCTCGGCGGCAACCTTGTCGGCGTCGAAGATGGACACGTCGCGGCGCACGTCCTGGCCCGAGTACATGTCATAGATGCAATGGCGCACGGGGCCGAAGCTCCAACCATTGTCCACACCTGCCACGCCAGATGTCCAGCCGCGAGGGCCAAGAAGGCGAGGCAACACCGTGCCGCCCACGGCGAGAGGCGAGCTCCAGCCACGCTGGTGGTTGTTGTCGTCGTAGTTGACCTCGAAGATGCTCTCCGAGCACCACTCGCCGCCCTCAGCCCACAGAGCCTTGAAGTCGGGGTTGAGCGCATATTGTCCGCTCTGGATAATCTCGTTCATGTATTCCAAAGCCTTGGCATAGCGGCTCTCGTCGTTTTGGTACATCACCAGCTCGGCGTAGACCATGTAGGCGAAAGCCTTGGTCACGCGTCCCTCGTTGCCGGTGGAAGCCTTCATCGGCAGCACCGAGCCATACTTGGAGAGCACATCCTCAAGGTCTGTGATGATGTTGCTGTATACATCGTCGGCCTTGAGCTGCGGAGCCTTGTAGTCGCCACTGAGGTTCTGCGTGTAGTAAGGTATGTTGCCCCAGAACTTCCACAGCACCATGTAGTAGTAGTCGCGCAGCACGCGCGCCTGTGCCGTGTAAGAATCGGCATGCTCCTGCGTGAGGTTCGTGCCCTGCGTCGCAAGCGCCTTGTCCACATAGCTGATAAGGTCGTTGCAGCGCTTCACGCCACTGTACTCGTCAACCCACAACGATGCCAGCGTGTTCTCCGACGTGGCCTTGTAGTTGAACATCAACTGCCAATTGAGCATGTCGCTCGCGCTGCCGCCTCCAGGGTAGCAGTCGTCGCTCATGATGTCGCTGCAAAGGGTTATCGGCGCGTAGTTGCCGTTGCCCCAGTCTGCCCAGTGGAGAGGGTCGTAAGAAGCCGTCAACGCCTCTTGTATATGCTCGTCGGTGGTATAGTATTCGTTGACATCATCGGAGGTTGGCGACTCCACTTCAAGAAAGCTCTCGCCACATCCCGTGAGCCCGACAGCGGCCAGACTCATGATGCCAAGAATGAATATATTTGATTTCTTCATGATGTTTTAGAATTAAGGAAGTGAGATGTTAAAGTGTGATGTTGAATCCGACAGTCCATGTGCGGGCTTGCGGATAGACACCATAGTCCACGCCAAGCGATGTGCCGCCAGAGGCAATCTCCGGGTCGAAGCCATGATACTTGGTGAACGTGAACACGTTCTCGGCGCTGACATAGAAGCGCAGGCGCTCCACCATGAACTTCATGGTGAGGTTCTTCGGGAGAGTATAACCCAAGGTGATGTTCTTCAGGCGGAAATATGAGCCGTCGAAGATGTAGAGGTCGCTCGACTGCCAGTTGTTGGCGTCGCCGTTGTAGAGGCGAGGAATCTTGTTGGATGTGCCTGGGCCTGTCCAGCGTCCGAGCATCCATGAAGGATAGTTGCCGGAAGCGATGTCGGTGCGGTGTGTGGCGTCGAACACGTCGACACCAGCCACGCCCTGCCAGAACATGTTGAAGTCGAAGCCTTTCCAGGAGGCGTTGAAGTTGATGCCATAGGTCCATTTCGGCGTTCCGTTGCCAATGTCGGTACGGTCGTTGTTGTCGATCTGTCCGTCGCCATTGACATCCACGAAGCGCACGTCACCGGGCTGCGCGTTTGGCTGGATGGGCTTGCCGTCTGAGTTGACATAGCTGTTGACCTCGTCCAGTGTCTGGAAGATGCCGGCAGTCTTGTAACCATAGAAGAATGGGAAAGGATGGCCGTTCTCGGCACGGGTTATCGTGCCAATGCCCTGGAAGGAGTCGAGGTCGGCATAGCCAGTGTCGTTGCCGTATTCCAGCAGCTTGTTGCTCAAATAGGAGGCGTTGCCCTTGACAGAGAAGTTGGCATCGGCTACGTGCCATTTGTAACCAAGCTCAAACTCCACGCCGCGGTTGCGCATGTCGCCCACATTGCCGATAGGCTTCGACTCGCCCACATATGAAGGAATGTTCATGGTCATCAGCATGCCGTTGGTGCGCTTGTTGAAATAGTCGACCGTGAAGGTAAGCGCGGAATGGAAGAACGCGAAGTCGAGACCGATGTCAGTCTGCTCGCTCTCCTCCCATTTCAGGTCAGGGTTGGCAAGTCCGCTCGCCTTGGAGCCAAGCGTGAGGTTGACAGGATTGCCGAAATAATAGTTGTTGCCAGAGGCGGTGTTGACCGTATAACGGAAGTTACCGATGTTGTCGTTACCGTTCTTACCCCAAGAGAAACGAGCCTTGAGGATGTTCAGCCATTGTGGCATCTTGAGGTATGGTTCGTTGGCAATGTTCCAACCCAACGACACTGATGGGAACGTACCGAACTTATGGTTCGATCCGAAGCGGCTGGAACCGTCGCGACGAAGAGTGACCTGAGCCATGTAGCGCTCCTGGAAGTTGTAAGACAGACGCGCGAAGAGCGACGTCATCTTGTAAGGGTCGTAGGGATAAGCGTTCACCGAGTGGTCTACCACGGCACCGTTCACCGAGCCGTCGTCGGCATAGGTCAGGCGATAGTTGCCATTAGAATAAGCTATCGATGGCTTGAGAGAGTTGACAAGATATTTCTTGGAACCGTCGATCTGATAGCCGCTATACGACAATGCGCTCTGGCCGAGAACCACGTTGAAATGGTGGTCGCCGAAGGTCTTGTCGTAGGTCAGCGTGTTCTCCACCTGCCATGTGGTGTTGCGGCAGTTGTTCACCGCTGCGCTGGTATACTGCGAGTTGTTGTTGGCGGAGTTGTAGTAAGTCTGCACCGTTGCCGTCTCCGATCCCCAGAAGGCCATGTCTGCCATGTATGAGAAGCGGTACTTGAGGTTGTCTATCACGCCAAGCTCGGCAGAGAAGTTGCCAGTGAAGTGATGGCTCCAACTTGGCTGCGAAGGCTCAAGGAGCAGGCCGAGCGGGTTGTTCATCTCATTGTAGGCCGTGCCGGGAATCATCACGATGTTGCCGTTCTTGTCCTTCACGTCCTCGTAAGGAGTGAGCACACCCTTGGGGTCTTTCGAATAATCGGTGTAAGTATAGCGGTTGTGCTGCGCCGTGGCGGCATCGCCCGTGACGAAAGGCGGGAGTATTGGCGACAAGGCGAGCGCTGAGCCAAGCACGGAACCCCATGTGGAGTTGGCATCGATGCTCGTGCTCTTGATGCGAGCATAAGAGAGGTTGACGCTGAAGTCGAGCTTGTTGAGGAAGTTGCGCTCCTTGGTGGCGTCGATGACGTTCATGTTGGTGTTTGAGCGCAAGGTCAGACGGTTGTAGTTTGACTTGCCGTAGTTTCCGCCAACGATACCTTCCTGGTCGTAGTAGCCCATAGAGAGGTAATACTTCACGCGGTCGTTTCCGCCGTTCACGGAGACATCGTGCTTCTGCACCGGCGCGTTGTCGTTGAACACGAGGTCTTGCCAGTCGGTGCCCGTGGTGACGGCGTTGCCGTTGATGTCTGTCAGATGGTATGGGTCAGCGTAAAGAGGTGCCTGGCCGGAGTTGACATACTGCTCGTTTTGCAGAATGGCGTAATCGGTGGCGTTGAGCACGTCGCGCTTGCGCCATTTCGACTGCCAACCATAAGAGAAGTCGTAGTTGATTTGCGCCTTGCCGCTCTTGCCTTGCTTGGTGGTGACGAGCACAACGCCATTGGCGGCACGCGCTCCGTAGATGGCACCCGAGGCAGCATCTTTAAGCACCTCAATGCTCTCGATGTCGTTGGGGTTGAGAGCGTCGATGCCCGATGAGCCTTCATAAGGGATGCCATCGATGATGTAAAGCGGATCTGAGTTGTTGATGGTACCCGTGCCACGCACGCGAATGCGTGCCGCCGCACCAGGCTGGCCGGAGTTTGACGTCACGTTGACACCGGCTGCGAGTCCTTTCAACGCGTTGTCTACACGCACCGGAGCAGCCCCGGCCAAGTCAGACGCGTCCACCTTGGCAATGGAAGCCGTGACCACGCTCTTCTTCTGCACGCCATAACCGATGACGACAACCTCTGAGAGGCTCTTCAGGTCTTCAAGAAGCGTGACGTGCATGTCGGACGTGCCTTTCTTTTCCAGCGTCACATATCCTATATAGGAAAAGACGAGTGTGGAACCGGGCTGTCCCTTGAAAGAGAAATTGCCGTCAAGATCTGTGACAGTGCCACGTGAACTGCCTTTCTCCATGACGGAAGCGCCAACGATTGGCTCACCAGACTGGTCTATGACCGTGCCCTTGAACATCGCGTCCTGGGCCCACGTCACAACAGTACACAGCAGAGCCACTAATAGGGTAATTAGTCTTGCTTGTTTCATGTGAGTTTAAAATTAAGTTTTGGTTTTCTTGGTTTATGTTGCAAAGATAATAAAAAACAAAACACGAAATGGAGACATGTTCTTAAAAAGTGGATTGGCGAACCGTTTAAAAAAGCGTAAGCCGTTGATTTTCAAAACCAACGGCTTACGCTTGCTCCTGTGTAAAAGTAGACTAAATTAAATTGTTTTGTCTTGGCTGGAAGGCCATATCAAGGTTTGTT
The DNA here is from genome assembly GCA_963593695.1 of Escherichia coli. Classification (GTDB taxonomy): domain Bacteria; phylum Bacteroidota; class Bacteroidia; order Bacteroidales; family Bacteroidaceae; genus Prevotella. The sequence continues at coordinate 30,278 of CAVBBO010000007.1, forward strand.
TATTACCTCCAACGCCTTTCTCACGATGTCGCTCTGCTGGTTCATGACCTGGAAATATTGGCTCATATCCCAGATGTCGCGTGCAATGAGCGCCTTGAGCTGGGCACGCAGGTAAACAAGGGTGCGATCAAGCTCGTCCTTGTCTTTGGGTTCTATTTTCTTCTTCTTTCCATCGCTGATGATGCTGTCGACAAGCTGTTGCGGAACCTCGAAACGTTCGAGATAGTCGCTAAACTGCGGATATTTCGCCTTGAGCTGCTTGCGATGCGAGTCCATGTATTTAAGGTCGTTGTCCACCACTATTCCCTTTGCTATCAACTTGCGGTGGAAGCTGGTATACCTTGTGGTGTCGAGTGGCACGAAATAGTCGGGCATGACACCGCCTCCGCCATACACCACACGATGCTTGCGAATGGTATAGTATTTCAGCGAGTCGGCAAAATGGATACTGTCGGCGGAATAAAACTCTCCGTGCTTGTAGCGTGTGTCGAGCTCCATCTCATAGTCCTTGCGGTCGCCTTTCACATAGGGTTTCTGTATGCAGCGACCAGACGGAGTGTAATAATGCGCAATGGTGAGCCTCATCATGGAACCATCGGGGAATTCCACGGGGCGTTGCACCAGTCCCTTTCCAAAAGAACGTCTTCCCACTACCGTGCCACGGTCCTGGTCTTGCAAGGCTCCCGTGACAATCTCGGCGGCAGAGGCGGAGAACTCGTTTATCAAGACCACGACCTTGCCGTCTACAAGCTTGCCGTCGCCCTTCGCCACATATTCGGACCTTGGCACTTGGCGGCCTTGGGTATAGACTATGAGGTCGCCTTTCCGCAAGAACTCATTGGCTATGCTCACAGCAGCCTGCAAATAACCGCCACCGTTGTCTTGCAAGTCGAGGATGAGATTCTTCATTCCCTTGCCTTTAAGGTCATTGACGGCGGTCATGAACTCGTCGTAGGTCGTGGCGCCAAAACTTCCTATACGTATGTATCCCGTAGAAGGATCCGCCATATACCATCCGTCGATGGTCTTCACCGGAATCTTGTCGCGAACCACGGTGAAATGGAGCTTTTCTGCTATTCCGCGCCTTGCTATGGTGAGCTTGACCTTAGTTCCCTTGGGGCCTCTAAGCCTTCTCATTATCTCCTCGCGGCTCATCTTCACGCCAGCTATCGCCGTGTCGTTCACTTCTATGATGCGGTCGCCCGACATGATGCCAACCTTCTCGGAAGGGCCTTTCGCCACAGGTTGTATCACGAGCAGAGTGTCTTCCTGCATATTGAACTGTATGCCCACACCCTCGAAAGAGCCATTAAGCGACTCGTTCATAGCCTTCGTCTCCTTGGCGGTAGTGTACGACGAATGAGGGTCGAGCTTCTCAAGCATTCCGCGAATGCCGTCCTCCACAAGCTTGTTTTGGTCAACAGAGTCGACGTAGAAACTGTTTATGGCTATTTCCGCAATCTGCAACTTGCGCAGAGGCGAGTCCTTGCCAAAGTCCAGTTTCAACTGCGCTCGCGCTGGTATCGTGAGGAAAAGGGTCAACAGCAAAAGAGCCAGAAAAACCTTGATGTGTTTCATCTTGATAGTGTGTTTCAAAAAGCGTCAGTCAATCAAATCGGTGTCTTGCGGCAAGTCTTCCTCAATGACAAGATTGTCGATGATGAAGTTTTGCCTCTCCATCGTGTTCTTGCCCATATAGTATTCGAGAAGCTTTTGCACCTGGTCGTTCTTGTGGAGGGTCACTTGTTCGAGACGCATATCAGGACCGATGAAATGGACGAATTCGTCGGGTGAGATCTCGCCAAGGCCCTTGAATCGGGTAATCTCCGGGTCTGGTCCAAGGTCGCGTATGGCGTTGAGCCTTTCTTCCTCGCTATAGCAATAGCGGGTGATGAAGTCGCCCTTTCTCTCGTTCTCGGCCAAGCGCGCGTCGGCGTTGGCAATGACCGTCTTGCTCTTTATCTTGGTGCGGCGGTTGCGCACGCGGAAGAGAGGCGTCTGAAGCACATAGACATGGCCCTTCTTGATAAGCTCCGGATAGAACTGCAGGAAGAAGGTGATAAGCAACAAGCGAATGTGCATGCCATCGACATCGGCATCGGTTGCCACGATAACCTTGTTGTAGCGCAGGTTGTCGAGACCGTCCTCTATGTCGAGGGCAGCCTGCAAGAGGTTGAACTCCTCGTTCTCGTAGACCACCTTCTTGGTCAGGCCAAACGAGTTGAGAGGCTTTCCGCGCAGCGAGAACACGGCTTGCGTGTTTACGTCGCGGCTCTTGGTGATGCTTCCGCTCGCCGAGTCGCCCTCGGTAATGAAGATGCTCGACTCCTCTTTGCGGTCGTCCTTGGCGTCGCTGTAATGAACCCTGCAATCGCGCAACTTGCGATTGTGGAGGTTAGCCTTCTTGGCACGCTCACGCGCCAGCTTGGTCACTCCTGCCATGGCCTTGCGCTCGTGCTCGCTCTCTTTGATTTTGCTTTCCAGCACGTCTGCCACATCCTCCTTGTGGATGTGGAGATAGTTGTCGACCTCACGTTTCACGAAGTCGCCGACATACTTGTTTATTGTCTCGCCCCCCGGTTCCATAAGCGTGGAGCCAAGCTTGATCTTCGTCTGCGACTCAAACACCGGCTCCTCCACATTGATGGCTACAGCCGCCACTATGCCGTTGCGAATGTCGGTATACTCATAGTTCTTGTCGTAGTATTCCTTGATGGTTTTGGCTATATGCTCCTTGAACGCGCTTTGGTGGGTACCGCCTTGCGTGGTGTGCTGGCCATTGACAAAACTATGATACTCCTCTCCATACTGGTTGGTGTGGGTGAAGGCTATCTCTATGTCCTCGCCCTTGAGGTGGATGATGGGATACAGCGAGTCGGTGGTCATGGTGTCCACGAGCAAGTCCTCAAGACCGTTGCGGCTCTTGATGCGCCTGCCATTATACATTATGGTAAGCCCGCTGTTGAGGTAGGTGTAGTTGCGGAGCATTGTCTCCACGAACTCATCGTGGAAAGAGTAGTTCTTGAAGAGCGTGTTGTCGGGCTCGAAGAAGATATAGGTGCCGTTCTCTTCATTGGACGGCTCCGTCTTGTCGCTCTTGAGCTTGCCTTTCTCAAACACAAGGGCACGCACGTTGCCTTCACGATAACTCCTTACCTCGAAACGCGAGCTGAGGGCGTTCACCGCCTTCACGCCGACACCGTTCAGTCCGACGCTCTTCTTAAATGCCTTGGTGTCGTATTTTCCGCCGGTGTTCAGCATCGACACCGCCTCCACGAGCTTGCCTTGCGGTATGCCACGGCCATAGTCGCGAACAGACACGCGGAGATTGTCTTCTATGTCCACCTCTATGCGGTCGCCGGCATTCATCTTGAACTCGTCTATCGAGTTGTCGACAACCTCCTTGAGCAACACATAGACGCCGTCCTCGGGCAAGTTGCCATCGCCCAATCGGCCGATGTACATTCCCGGGCGCGTGCGAACGTGCTCCATGTCGGACAAGTGCCGGATGTTGTCATCGGTATACGATGGCGTGTCGGGTGATGCTGGAATGATATTTTCGTCTGCCATTCTGTATAATCTATATTATTGAAACCGTGGTTTTCAGCCAATGTCTTTCCTGTAGCAACGCCTTCTCTTGTGGTTGATATGCTCGAGGGTGCCCCATTGACTTTGCACGTTGCCGTTGGTCTCCATCTCCACGTTGGTCTCGCCCCACTTGAAGCCATAGTCGATATAGCGTGGTATGAGGTCGGCGAAGAGCAGCGCGTTGGCTCCCTTGCTGCGGTATTCGGGCAGGAAGCCTATGAGCAACAGGTCCACGCCCTCGGTCTTGTGGCATTTCAACGCCCTCAGCACGTGCCACCAGCCGAATGGGAACAGCCTTCCACGGTGACATTTCTGCATGGCGCGCGCCATCGACGGCATGGTAATGCCCACGCCGATGAGCTTGTCGTCCTTGTTGCCATCCACCACGAGGGTGACAAGGTTGAGGTCGAGCATCGGCATGTACGACTTCACGTAGTCGTCGATCTGACGCTTGGTGAGCTCCACGTAGCCATAGAGGTCCTTGTAGGTCTCGTTGATAAGGTTGAAGATGTCGTAGACTATGGTGCCGTCTTTCACGTCTTTCTTTGTCACCTTCTTCACATGAAGGTTGTAGCGCTTCTCTATCATGGCCGAGAGCTTGGCAAACTTCTCCGGGGTCTCCGATGGCATGGGGAGGTAATACTCCACGTAGTCGTTGTCCTTGACCCATCCTCCGAGCTTCTCCATGTGCTCAGGGTAATAGGAATAATTGTAGATTGTCGGCATCGTGCCGAGCTTGTCGAAGCCCATGATGAGCATTCCCTCCGGGTCGAGGTCGGTGAAGCCGAGCGGTCCCACCATAGCGGTCATGCCCTTGCTCTTGCCCCAGGCTTCCACGGCATCGAAGAGAGCCTTGGTCACCTCTATGTCGTCTATGAAGTCTATCCAACCGAAGCGCACGTCCTTCTTGCCGAACTTCTCGTTGGCGCGCTTGTTGATGATGGCAGCCACTCGTCCCACGATTTTGCCATCCTTGTAAGCCATGAAATACTCCGCCTCGCAGAAGTCAAAGGCCACGTTCTTGTCACGGCTGAGAGTGTTCATGTCATCTAAAAACAAAGTCGGGGCATCGTAGGCGTTGCCCTTGTAAAGGTCATAGTGGAAATCTATGAATTTGGCAAGACCCTTCTTTGTCTCTACCCTTTTAATCTCTATCGACATCTGGTATAAATATTATCTAATGCTAATTTGTTGAAGTCTAAACATTTAATGGACAAAAGTAATCAAAAACAAGGAAAAGACAAAGTGGATTTGCATTTTTAAGACAAAAAAAACGCCTTGACCGGCATTACACAACTATTTTGCCTCAAATTCGTTGATCCTTACAAACTTTTCCTTTATGGTCTTCCTGCCCCGGAAGATATTGATTTTCACCTGCTCCTCGGTCATGTCGAGCAGCCTCGATATATCCTTATACGACTTCCCTTCGAAGTCGCGTAGCTGTATGCACGACTTTTGCTTCTCGGGCAACGAGTCGACGATATGGCGCACCATCGCCATTTGGTCGCTGAACACGGTTTGCTGGGATGGAGTGTAAGAAGTGTCGGGTCGCTCGTTTTGCGAAACGTCGAGGCTCTCGTTGCGTGAGCTCACGCTCCTGACATAGTCGAGAGCCTTGTTGCGGCAAATGGTGAAACAGAATGCCTCTATGTTGTCGATATCGGTCCACGACTCACGTCGATCCCAAACCTTTATCAGCGTTTCCTGCACAATATCCTCAGACTCGGCACTGTCGAGCGTGATGCGCAGTGCCAAGCGATAAAGCTGGTTTTTCAGCGGGAGAATATCGTTCTGGAAACTTATCATTCTATAGTGGTTCCGCTATTGGAGCCTAACGCCTCCGCTTTTGTGATGATGACACGCCTCACGCCTTTCTCCACGGCAGCAAGGGCATTTTCTATCTTTGGTTTCATGCCGCCACTGATGGTGCCATCGGCGGTGAGCGCGGCGAAGTCGGCCTTGGTTATCACCGGTATCACGCTATTGTCGTCGTCGGGATTGGCGAGCACGCCAGCCTTCTCGAAACAATAAACGAGCGTGACATCAAAATACGGGGTCAGCGCCTTGGCTGTCTCCGCGGCTATGGTGTCGGCATTGGTGTTGAGCAACGAGCCTTTGCCGTCGTGGGTAAGCGGTGCCATGACAGGTATGACCCCACGCTCCAGCAAGGAGGTCAAGGCCTGGCCGTCCACTTGGTCCACGTCGCCCACGAAACCGTAGTCGACACCGTTTCTTAGCGGCCGGCGGTGGCTGAGAATCACGTTCATGTCGGCTCCCGTCAGCCCGAGCGCGTTGACGCCGCGCGCCTGTAGCTGCGCCACCACGTTCTTGTTGACCAGTCCACCGTAGACCATCGTCACCACCTCAAGCATGTCGGCATCGGTGACGCGTCTGCCATCCACCATCTTTGTCTCTATGCCCAAGGCCGACGCCACCTTCGTGGCCCTTCTGCCTCCACCATGGACAAGCACCTTTGGGCCGTCGATACTCGCGAAACGGCAAAGGAGATCGTTGAGGCGGGCCTCGTCTTCCACAATGGCTCCGCCAACCTTGATGACAGTAATATTCCGCATGGTCTTATTTTGATTTATAGGATTGTGAACAATGTTTTAAAGTGATAATCCGGCTATGCCCCCTATTCGAGATAGGTGTAGCCATAGAGCCCCGAGCGATAGGTGGCGAGGAACTCCTTGCCCTCGTCAAGCGACAACTTGCCTTCCTTCACGCCCTTGGTGACCCACTGCTCAAGCTGGCGCACGAGCTTCTTGGGGTTGTATTGCACATATTCGAGCACTTCCTCCACCGTCTCGCCGTCTATTATCTGGTCGATGTGGTAGCCGCCGTCCTTCACGGTGATGTGCGCCGCCGTGGTGTCGCCAAAGAGGTTGTGCATGTCGCCAAGAATCTCCTGATAGGCACCCACGAGGAACGCGCCTATATAGTAAGGCTCATTCTTTCGCAACACGTGTACGGGAAGCACGTTGCTCTGCGAGCCTCCCACGGCGAAGTTGGCCACCTTGCCATCCGAGTCGCAGGTGATGTCCTGCAGGGTGCAGTTGCGCGTGGGCTGCTCGTCGAGCCGCTCGATAGGCATGATGGGGAAGAGCTGGTCTATGCCCCAACAGTCGGGGAGCGACTGGAAAAGCGAGAAGTTGCAGAAATACTTGTCGGCAAGCAGCGTGTTGAGTCCGCGAAGCTCGTCGGGCACGTGCTTCATCCGCTTCGCCATGGAGTCTATCTCATGGCAAACACTCCAATACATTGCCTCCACCTCGGCACGCGTCTTGAGGTCTACCATGCCGTGGGCGAACATGTCGAGACAGTCTTCGCGTATCTGGTCGGCGTCGTGCCAATCCTCAAGCATCGACTTCGGGCTTATGTGGCACCAAATCTCGTAAAGGTCGCGCACGAGCTGATGGTCGGTCGGCTTGGCCTCAAACTCCTCGGGCATCTCCGGCAGCGACGCCACGCCAAGCACGTCGAGGACGAGCACCGAGTGGTGGGCGGCAAGCGAGCGTCCGCTCTCGGTTATGATATTGGGATGGGGAATGTCGTTTTTGTTGGCTATGTCTACAAAGGCATAGACGCAGTCGTTGATGTATTCCTGGATGGAATAGTTGACCGAGCTCTCCGAGTTGCTGGAGCGCGTGCCGTCGTAGTCGACGCCAAGTCCGCCGCCACAGTCCACATACTCTATGTCGTAGCCCATCTTCCTCAGGTTGGCGTAATACTGCCCCGCCTCTGTCAAGGCGTTTTGTATGCGGCGTATCTTCGTAATCTGCGAGCCTATGTGGAAATGGATCAGCTTTATGCCCTCGTGCAAGCCATAGTCGTCGAGCTTGCGCAGGGCTTCCAACAGTTCAGACGGCGTGAGGCCAAACTTCGACGCGTCGCCTCCGCTCTCTGCCCATTTGCCGGAACCCGACGATGCCAGCTTGATGCGTATGCCAATGTTGGGCATCACCTTCAGCCGCTTGGCTGTCTTGGCTATGACGTCTATCTCGTTGAGCTTCTCCACCACGATGAAGATGTGCTTGCCGAGTTTCTGCGCGAGAATGGCAAGCTCTATGTAGCTCTCGTCCTTGTAGCCGTTGCAGATGATGAGCGAGTCGCTCTTGCACTGTTGGGCTATCACGGCGTGGAGCTCAGGCTTGGAACCTGCCTCCAGGCCGAGGTTGAACTTGCGTCCGTGAGACGTTATCTCGTCTACCACAGGCTGCATCTGGTTCACCTTGATGGGATAGATGACGTAGCTCTGTGCCTTGAAATTGTATTCCTTCTTGGCTTTCTCATAGCACGACGCCATCTTCTCGATGCGGTTGTCGAGAATGTCGGGAAAGCGCAGCAACACCGGAGGCGTGACATCGCGGAGTGCCAAGTCGTCCATCACCTCGCGCAAGTCTATCTTGACGTCGCTTTTCACTGGCGACACGTAGACGTGTCCTTTCTCGTTGATGCCAAAATATGAGGTGCCCCAACCATTGATGTTGTAGAGTTCCTCAGAGTCTTCTATTGTCCATTTTTTCATTTATACTCCCAATTCGCTGCGTATAGCGTCAACAGTTATTTTTATTTTTTCCTTATTGTCCATCAATGTCACGTCCACCACGTGTTTCGCCTTTCCGTAGAATGGCTCCCGCTCCTTGAGCTGAGTCTCGATGAATGCCTTTACCTCATCGGGGGTCTTGTTGAGCAGCAACGGCCTGACGGTCTTCCCCATCTTGAGGTGCTTGTAGAGCACGTCGGTGGAGCATTTCAGATACACGGTCTCGCCCTGGCGGTTGATATAGTCGATGTTGTCGAAGAAGCAGGGCGTGCCGCCACCACATGATATTATGACATTCTCAAACTCGGCGACCTCGTGCAGCAGGTTGTGCTCTATCTGGCGGAAGCCCTCCTCGCCCTTCTCGTCGAATATCTGCTTCACGGTGCAGTGCATGCGGGTCTCTATATACCAATCGAGATCGTAGAAAGGCAAGCCCAGCTCTTGGCTCAGGGCATGCCCGACGGTGGTCTTCCCCGACCCCATGTATCCGATGATGATGATTCTCTTCATGTCGCGGTCAGCTTCTGCGCCCCCTTCGTGGCTTTGGTTCTGGAGAGTTTTTCACGATGTCGGTGCACTCTTCGTAAGACAGGTCTCCGGCGAGCGCACGCTCGTGGAGCTTCTTGTCTATGCGGTAGTTTTTGCCGTCGTAGGCGATGTATGGCCCGAAACGGCCCTTGAGCAATTCCATCTTGGCATCCTCGGCAAACGTCTTGATATGACGCTCTTTCTCTGCCTTGCGCTTGGCCTCGATAAGCTCTATCGCGCGTTCGAGGGTTGTCGCCATGGGATCCTCGCCCTTGGGTATCGACACGTACACCTTGTTGTGCAGCACGTAGGGGCCAAAGCGTCCCGCGCCGATGGTAACGTCGAGACCCTCATACTTGCCTACCTTGCGCGGCAGCTTGAACAGTTCGAGCGCCTCGTCGAGGGTGATGGTCTCTATGCTCTTGTCTTTTGGCATCTGGGCAAACTGTGGCTTTTCGTCGCCGCCGGCTGCGCCTATCTGCACCACGGGGCCGAAGCGGCCTATCTTCACAAACACGGGCTTGCCGCTCTTGGGGTCCACGCCTATCTGCCGTTCGCCTGCCTTATGCTCGGAGCGCTGGTTGATGACCTTCTCCACTTGTGGCTCGAAGTGGTCGTCAAACTTGTGGAGCATGTCTTTCCAGTCTTCCTTGCCCTCGGCTATGCGGTCGAAGTCGCCCTCCACCTTGGCGGTGAAGTTATAGTCCATTATCTCGGGGAAGTTGGCTTGCAGGAAGTCGTTCACCACGGTGCCTATGTCGGTGGGTATGAGCTTGCCGCGCTCCGAGCCTACCGACTCCACCTTCTTCTCCTGCTTCACGGTGTCGCCCTCCAAGATGTCGATGATATAAGTGCGCTCCTTGCCGGGCTTGTCGCCCTTGACCACATACTCACGCTGCTGGATGGTGGAGATTGTCGGCGCATAGGTGGATGGACGGCCTATGCCGAGCTCCTCCAACTTGTGCACGAGGCTTGCCTCGGTATATCGCGCCGGAGCTTGGGTGAAGCGCTCGGTGGCAGTGATGTTCTTGCGGTTGAGACGGTCGCCAGCTTTCATGGCGGGCAGGATGTTGGAGCCGTCTTGCTTGCCTTCGCGAGCGTCGTCGTCGGTCGACTCGCGGTAAACCTTCAGGAAACCGTCGAACACCACCACTTCGCCGTTTGCCACGAAATGCTCAGTGCGGTTGTCGATGTTCACCACCGCCGTGGTCTTCTCTATCTTGGCCTCAGCCATCTGCGAGGCTATGGTGCGCTTCCATATAAGGTCGTAGAGCCGGCGCTCTTGCGTTGTCCACTCACCGCCTTCGACATTGGCAAACGTCGGTCGGATGGCCTCGTGGGCCTCTTGCGCGCCCTTCGACTTGGTTTGGAACTCGCGGTTGTGGACAAACTCCTCACCATAGTCCTTCATTATCTCATCCTTGCAGGCGTTCAGGGCGAACGACGACAGGTGTACGCTGTCGGTACGCATGTAGGTTATGCGTCCGCTCTCGTATAGCCTCTGGGCTATCATCATGGTCTGCGACACGGTGAAGCCGAGCTTGCGGGCAGCCTCTTGCTGCAAGGTGGAGGTGGTGAAAGGTGGCGCGGGCATGCGCTTCAGCGGCTTCTTGGTGATGTCGCCCACCACAAACGTGGCGTCCTTGCAGCTCTCAAGGAAAGCACAGGCCTCATCATGGGTCTTGAAACGGGCGTCGAGCTCTGCCTTCACCTCGCTGCCGTCGCCTGGCACGCCAAACAGGGCGTTGACCCTGAAGAACGGCTCGCTCTCGAACTTCTGCACCTCGCGCTCGCGCTCAACGATGAGCTTCACGGCGACGCTCTGCACGCGACCTGCCGAGAGGGCGGGCTTCACCTTGCGCCAAAGCACCGGCGAGAGCTTGAAGCCAACGATGCGGTCGAGCACGCGGCGCGCCTGCTGGGCGTCGACAAGGCTCATGTCGAGATGACGCGGATTGGCTATGGCCTTCAATATCGCGGGTTTGGTGATCTCATGGAAAACGATGCGTGACGTCTTTGCCTCGTCGAGGCCAAGCACCTCGCACAAGTGCCAGCTGATGGCTTCTCCCTCGCGGTCCTCATCGGACGCGAGCCATACCTTCTTGGCGGTCTTGGCGCACTTCTTCAGTTCGGCTACGACCTTTTTCTTATCGTCGGGTATCTCATAGACAGGGGTCAACGTGTCTTTGCCCACGCTGAGCTCCTTCTTCTTCAAGTCGCGTATATGACCATAGCTGGACATCACTTTATAGTCCTTCCCAAGAAACTTCTCGATGGTCTTTGCCTTGGCCGGACTCTCTACTATTACTAAGTTGTCTTGCATATATAGCACATTAATTAATAGCCTTCCTATCACAATTGGAGGGCAAAAGTAAACATTTCACTTGCCAATACATTATTATATACACAAGAATTTAGGTTTTTTAATATCTTCCCCACTCCATTCGTGCTCCATCACCATCAAGACACCAATAAAAAACGCGCCAAGCTTTCACTTGGCGCGCAATATTTCGACCTACTGCATCTGACGCAATATGACGGCGAGCGCATGGCGTATGGAGCGCATGCCAAACTGCTCGGTATGAACATCTTTCAATGGAATCCATTGGTAAGACGCGGCATCGTCGGCAGCCTTGAGCGGGCTGAAGTCCTTGACCTTGCAACGGAAGAAGGAGTCCATCGTGGGGATGTGGAAGTTGGAATAATAGTAAACGTTTGGGAAGCTGAAGAGATATTTCACCTCGGTCACTTCCAGGCCCGTCTCCTCCATGACCTCGCGCTTCATGCCTTCCTCTGCCGTCTCGCCCATGTCGGCGAATCCGCCCGGAAGGTCAAGCGTGCCTTTTGCCGGTTCTTTCTTTCTCGACAGCACGAGGAGCTCGTTCTTGTCGTTTATGATAATCGCCGCCGTGGAGGCGCTTGGGTTGAGATAATACTCAAAGCCGCAATTCTCGCACTTCTTGCTCTTTTCGTCGTTATCGACAAAATGCTTGCTGCCGCAAACTGGGCAGTACCTGAATTTTTCTAATGGATGCATTGTTTATAAGAAGCAATAAATCACCTTTTACATCGCAAAGTTACTCATTTATCAATAAAAACAAGATTTTTATCCAACTAATTTTTACAAAGCAGGGTGCGGCACCTGTGGCCGCACCCTGCAAAACATACCGTATATACCCATGTAAAAAAAACATGCACGTATGCAAAACGTGCGACTGTAAAGAATTGTTGCCGAAATTTAACACTTGGCGGCAACGTATTCCAGAGAGCAAAAGGTGGAGTTTTCGGCATGGCTACCCCCTACGGCTTCATGGTTTTGCCGCTATTTATGGCTTCGCAACACGTTTACGGCGTAATGACAACGCGATATCAGCGCAACGCCAATGCCTTTACACCGCAACGCCATTGCCTTTACACCGCAACGCCACTGCGATTACGGCGTAAAGGCGACATGAAAGTTCCGTTTTTTTGTCATTCCGTAATAGACAAAAAGCATAAAACTTTACTAATCAGCACATTGCGAAATCACCACAAGAATGGCCACGGATTGAACAAAGGGCTGAAATTTTCCAAGCAGGCGATTCTCAGAGAGCCTTTTGTCAAGTATTTTCTTGGCTTTTAACAAAAAGCAGGGTGCGGCCCCTGTGGCCGTCCGCAACCCGAATGGCACACCAACTAATGGCACACCGGATGGTTGCGGACGGCCACAGGGGCCGCACCCTGCAAAACATGCCTCGACGTAGAGGACTTACAGCAGCGATTTTATCTCTGCTTCGACGTTCTTTATCTGCGCGTCGCGCTTCTGCAGCACGTTGTTCTTGTCGATGAGGAAGAACGTGGGCACCTGCTGCACGTTATACTCCGATGCCGCCATGGCGCTTCCGTTGGCATCGCGCACACATATCCAAGGCAACGCGGCAACCTGCTCCTTCCAGAAGTGCTCGTCGGAGTCGAGGCTCACCTGGTAAATCTCCAGACCCTGCGCATGATATTTGTTGTAAAGGTCGCGAAGCCACATTATGCGCTGCGTGCTGTTTTTGGAGGCGAAGACGTGGAAATCGAGGAGCACCACCTTGCCCTTCAGGCTGGTCAACTTTCTCGTGACACCCTCACCATCGGGAAGGGCGATGTCTATCAAGCCCGACGTTGACACCTTGCTGGCTGGTATAGCCTGGGCTTGCTGCGCCTCAACGATGCGGAGGTCGCGCATGCCGGCAATGGCTATGTTGTGGAGGTTCTCGCCACGCTCCGACTTGGGGTAATAAGTGTCCCAGCTCGTTGCCACCGCTGCGTAGACCTGCACGTCGGCCTTGCTGCTATGGGCGTCGAAGATGTTGATGGCTGCCCTTCCGAGCACCACGGTCTGGAAGAGGGCGAAATAGGAATACGCCTTCATCGGCGCCTTGAAGATGTAGTTGGTCTTTACGGTGTTCTTGTAGTTGTCGACCACCACCTTTATGCTGTCGGCCTCTTTCTGGTAAGGCACGCTTGGGTTGTTGGCGATGGCGTTGATCTGGTTCTGCAGGTTCATCTGCATCAACGCGAGTTCCTTGATCTTGGAGCAGTCCTCAGAGCCTTCGATGTCATACTTATACGACATGGTGGGGTAAGACGCCTTGACCTTCACGTCCTCGGTGGAGTCGATGGCCACGTTGATGAGCTGGCGGTCGATGCGCAAGCGATAGAATTCCGGATTGCCGGGAGCCTCGGCAGAGAACGAGAACGAGCCGTCGGCGGCGAGCTTCACGGAGTCGACGGTGACGGGGCCGTTCAAGCCCATGTTCTCAAAATAGAGCAATGAGTCCTTGGCATCAGCGATGGTGCCCGACACGCGAAACTTCTTCTGTGTGCAAGAAGTGACGCTCAACACCGCCAGAAACAAGGCGGCAAGCTTGACGAAATGGTTTATCTTCATGTTAGTTTCCTTTATTTTCGATGCTTATGTTCAAGACACGTTTTCGAATTCACATAACAACATACGGGCACCGAAAAGCCTTTGCCCTCAAGCGCGCAGTGCCCTTTACTTGGCAAAGTTACAATAAAATATTCGTTGTTTTAACCTTTTTGTTTGGAAATAGTTTCCGTTTAGACAAAAAAAAACTAAAATATTCATGCGTTTCTTTCCGCAACATATTAATAATGTGTACCTTTGTGGCGATTTAAGCTGTATCGATGCACTATGGTATCGATACGTTAGATGTTAGTCAAAACAATAAGTTTTTTTTAGATTTTTAGATGAACGTTATTACAAAGACCGTCCAATTGCCTGATGGAAGGACCATCTCAATTGAGACCGGAAAGGTTGCCAAGCAAGCTGATGGCTCTGTCGTTCTCCGTATGAACAACACCGTGCTCCTTGCTACCGTCACCGCAGCCAAAGAAGCAGTTCCTGGCACCGACTTTATGCCAGTGACAGTCGATTATCGCGAGAAGTATTACGCAACCGGACGTTTCCCCGGCGGCTTTACCAAACGCGAGGGTAAAGCCACAGATGATGAAATCCTCATTTCACGCCTTGTAGACCGTGCGCTAAGACCTTTATTCCCTTCTGATTTCCATTGCGAGGTATTCGTGCAGATTTGGCTCCTCTCTTCCGACGGGAAGGACCAGCCAGACGCTCTTGCCGGTTTCGCGGCTTCCGCCGCCATGGCTTGCTCCACGATACCTTTCGAGCACACTATCTCAGAGTGCCGCGTGGCTCGCATCAACGGCGAGTATGTCATCAACCCTACTTTCGAGCAGATGAAGGACGCCGACCTCGACATCATGGTGGGCTGCACCAAGGAGAACCTCATGATGGTTGAGGGCGAGATGAACGAGGTGCAGGAGCACGACCTCGTGGATGCCCTCAAGGCTGCACAGCAGGCCATCATCCCGATGTGCGAACTGCAAGACGAGCTCGCAAAGGAGCTGGGCACCGACGTGAAGCGTGAATACAACGACGAGGTGAACGACGAGGACCTCCGCAAGCAGATCCACGCTGAGCTCTACCAGCCTGCCTACGACACTATCCACAAGACTCTGCCCAAGCAGGAGCGCAACGACGCTTTCGACCAGATAATCGCCGACTTCATCGAGAAGTACGACGCTGCCCACACCGAGCTCTCCGAGGAAGACCTGGAGGAGAAGCACGCTGAGGCCGGTCGCTACTGGAACGACGTGCTGCGCGACGCCATGCGCCGCTGCGTGCTCGACGAGGGCCTCCGCATGGATGGCCGCAAGACCGACGAGGTGCGTCCTATCTGGTGTGAGACAAGCGCTCTGCCAATGCCTCACGGAAGCGCAATCTTCCAGCGCGGCGAGACAATGTCGCTCGCCACTGTCACCCTCGGCACAAAGCTCGACGAGAAGATGATCGACGGCGTGGTGACACAGGGCTACCAGCGCTTCTTGCTCCACTACAACTTCCCACCGTTCTCCACTGGCGAGGCAAAGAGCCAGCGCGGCCCAGGCCGTCGCGAGATTGGCCACGGCCACTTGGCTTGGCGTGCCCTCAAGGGACAGATTCCCGCAAACTATCCTTACACCGTACGCGTGGTGTCAGACATCCTTGAGTCTAACGGCTCTTCTTCAATGGCAAGCGTATGCGGCGGCACTCTCGCCCTTATGGACGCCGGTGTGCCAATCAAGAAGCCTGTGGCTGGCATCGCAATGGGTCTCATCAAGAACCCAGGCGAGGACAAGTATGCCATTCTCTCCGACATTCTCGGTGACGAGGACCACCTCGGCGACATGGACTTCAAGACAACTGGAACAAAAGACGGCCTCACTGCCACACAGATGGACATCAAGTGCGACGGCCTCTCGTTCGAAATCATCGAGAAGGCCCTCATGCAAGCCAAGGCAAGCCGCGAGCACATCATGGGCGAGATGATGAAGACCATCTCAGAGCCCCGCAAGGAGCTCAAGCCACAGGTGCCACGCATCGAGGCATTCGACATTCCAAAGGAGTTTATCGGAGCTGTCATCGGCCCCGGCGGAAAGATCATCCAGCAGATGCAACAGGATACTGGCGCCACTATCACCATCGACGAGGCCGACGGCGTTGGTCACGTGCAGGTTTCCGCTCCTAACAAGGAGAGCATCGAGGCAGCTATCGGCAAGATCAAGGGCATCGTGGCATTGCCAGAGGTTGGCGAGGTTTACGATGGCGTGGTGAAGAGCATCATGCCTTACGGTTGCTTCGTCGAGATCCTCCCTGGCAAGGAAGGCTTGCTCCACATCTCTGAGATTCTCTGGAAGCGCCTGGAGACCGTCGAAGAGGCTGACATCAAGGAGGGCGACCACATCCAGGTCAAGCTGCTTGAGATTGACCCCAAGACTGGCAAATACAAGCTCTCTCACCGCGTGCTCCTCGAAAAGCCCGAAGGCTATCAGGAGCGTCCACGCCGCCCACGCCGCGACAACGGCGAGCAGCGCGGAGAGCGTCGCCCACATCGCGACAACGGTGAGCAGCGCGGAGAGCGCCGTCCACGTCGTTACGAGAACCACGACAACGGTCAGAACCAGCACAACGACTTCTCCGACCAGCTCGACCACAGCAACGACATAGACTAATTTTTTTTCATCTTCTTCATAAGTAGGGGTGGCCCTATGGCTATCCTGACTCCAACGACACATATATTATATATATGCAGGGCGGAGAGTCAGGACAGCCATAAGGGTCACCCCCTTTGCTTTTCATGGCTTTGACCGGATTGAAAGGCCATGCCTCCAGGCATATTGACGACCGAAAGACGAGAAGACGAGAGCCTATTACATTATTGTAATTATTACAAAATAATCGGGCAAATATTTGGAAGCTATTCATATTTTCCCTAACTTTGCAATCACAAAAAAATCAGTACAAAAACATTTTAATACAAGAACATTATGAAGGATCTTAAAGGAACAAAGACCGAGAAAAACCTGCAGGAAGCTTTCGCAGGTGAGAGCCAGGCCCGCAACAAATACACATACTTCGCAAGCAAAGCACGCAAGGAAGGCTACGAGCAGATAGCAGCCATCTTCGAGGAGACAGCCGTCAACGAGAAGGAGCACGCCAAACTCTGGTTCAAGTATCTTGAGGGCGGTGCTATAAAGGACACCAAGAGCAACCTTCAGGCTGCTGCATCTGGCGAGAACTTCGAGTGGACCGACATGTACGACCGCATGGCAAAAGAGGCCGAGGAAGAGGGCTTCGAGGAGATTGCCGCAAAGTTCCGCATGGTTGGCGCCATCGAGAAGCACCACGAGGAGCGCTACAAGAAGCTCGTGGAGAATCTTGAGGAGGGCGTAGTGTTCTCTCGCGACGACGAGCGCATCTGGAAGTGCCGCAACTGCGGACACATCGTTGTGGGCAAGTATGCTCCAAAGGTGTGCCCAGTATGCAACCACCCACAGAGCTACTTCGAGATTGACGCACAGAACTATTAATAAGGCTCTGCTGCCTTGACGCTGGGCCTCCGATTGGAGGAGATTGCGTCTGATGCATGACATACGTAAAAAAGCCTCGCTGTTTGGATAATGACAAACAGCGAGGCTTTTTTTTATTGTTTATTGAGTTGTTCTTCAAGGAACTCGCAAGCGTCAGCTACGCAAAGCGGACATTCGCGAAGCACCTGGTGCGTGGCAACGCCCTTTAGCAGCTTGCATTGGGTGGCATGGTTGCGCTCCTGAAACCTGTGCATGACCTCGCGCATTTGAGCCATCGTCTTGCGCTTGTCTTTGTTGGCAAGGCCCAACACCAAGGCCGCACCCACAAGAGCGCCACAAGTGCCTTCCATGTTGGTCATGCCAGCTGCGAAACCATCTGTCATGCTCATTGCCACGGCCTCATCCAAGCCCGTGATTTCCGCATAAGAAGTGACTACAGACTGGGCGCAATTATATTTTCCACTCGTCTTTTTGGCAGCGGCAATGCCTTTTCTTGTTTCCATAAATAGAGCGTTTGTTAATATATATTAAAACAATTCATACTTTTGTCGCAGATAGGTTATAACTCTTTGAGTTTCAACCTACATTCCTCAAGTATTTTTACAACTTCTTGCACCGTATTTGCCCTCAACATTGCTATTCTGGTCTGCCTAAAGTTAGGAATGTTCTTGAAAATAGGCGATGCTGCCAAATGCCTACGCGTATGCAATATGCCACGATACTCATCTATGCGTTCCACGTTAATTCGCAACTGTTCTTTCAGCACATCTATCTTCTCGTCTATCGTTAAGGGTGCAGCAGGTACCTTATCTGCACCCTTTTCACCATCGCCCTTTACCTCCCCTCCATCGATATAGTCTCTGCATTCCTTGAAAAACCAGGGCCTGCCAAAGGTCGCTCGACCTATCATCACCGCGTCGACGCCATATTTCTCAAACGCCTCCTTGGCTCCTTCGGGCGACGTGATGTCTCCATTGCCTATGATAGGTATTTGTATGCGTGGATTGCGCTTTACCTCGCCTATAAGCGTCCAATCGGCTTCACCAGTGTACATTTGCGACCTCGTGCGACCATGTATGGTCAAAGCCTGGATGCCGCAGTCCTGCAACTGCTCTGCCAGCGTTGTAATGACAAGGTTGTCCATGTCCCATCCGAGTCGCGTCTTGACGGTCACGGGAGTATTCACGGCCTTTACCACGGCGCGCGTTATATCAAGCATAAGCGGAATGTCTCTCAGCAAGCCCGCTCCAGCCCCCTTGCCTGCAACCTTCTTCACAGGGCAACCAAAGTTGAGGTCTATAATGTCTGGATGGAAAGTCTCTACTATCTTGGCTGCCTCAACCATTGACTCCACGTTCTTTCCATAGATTTGAATGCCCACGGGACGCTCATCATCGTTCACCTTCATCTTAGACAAAGTGCTTGGTATAGAACGTATTATGGCATCGGCCGCCACAAATTCGGTATACACCATGGCAGCGCCGAAACGCTTGCACAGCTTGCGGAAGCCTATGTCGGTAACGTCTTCCATGGGTGCAAGAAACAATGGCCTGCTACCAAAATCTAAATCACCTATTTTCATCTACAACTACTTATTATCTATTGTTTATAACTGATTATCTATTTTATGTATAACTAAATATCAAACCTATGACGACCTTTCTGTCATGGCACTCAACATAATGCCTTTGCAAAGTTACGACTTTCCACGGCAAAGCCGCATACATATATTTAGAATCTAACATGAGGGAATAAAAAAAAAGAGAACAACTAAAAAAGCTGTTCTCTTTCGCGCTCCAGGATGGGCTTGAACCAACGACCCCCTGATTAACAGTCAGGTGCTCTAACCAACTGAGCTACTGAAGCAGTGTGCGTGTCATTTCTGATTTGCGATTGCAAAGGTACGCACATTTTCGGAACCCACCAAACTTTTTCGCAACTTTTTTATCATTTTTCTTCAAAAACGCTATTTTTGCCCCTCCAAAGGGGTGTTTAGGCCCTTTTATTAGTATCTTTGCACGTATAATATATACCACGCGTCGCAAAACGCGGTTCATGACATTCACGCAACTATAAATGAAAAAAACGTATCTGTTGTTGCTCTGCCTGTTCACGGGCATGCTCGGCCATGCGCAAAACAATGACGAGCACTATTTCAAGGTGGCGAAGAACCTCGACCTCTTCAACACCATATACAAAAACCTTGACATGATGTATGTCGACACCCTCGATGCCGATGTCACCATAGGCACGGGCATAAATGCCTTGTTGCGCAGTCTGGACCCGTACACGGAGTATTATCCTGCCAACAAGAGCCAAGACGTGAAGATGATGCTCACCGGCAAATATGCCGGCATTGGCTCGCTCATCAGATACAACTTCAAGCTCGGCCGCGTTTGCATAGACCAGCCTTACGAGAACATGCCGGCGGCAAAGGTGGGACTGAAAAAGGGCGACATCATCCTCTCCATCGACGGGGAGGACATGACCAAGAAAGACAACGAATATGTGAGCAACCACCTGCGTGGCGACGCCGGCACGACCTTCGAGCTGAAGATCCACCGCCCCTCCACGGGCAAGGACATGAAGTTTAAGGTGACGCGCCGCGCCATACAACTGCCCGCCGTGACCTATTATGGCGTGCAGCAAAACGGTTTCGGATACCTGAACCTCAACTCCTACACCGAGGGTTGCGCGCGCGACGTGCGCAACGCCATAATAGAGATGAAGGAGAAAGGCATGAAAGGTCTCGTGCTCGACCTCAGGGGCAACGGAGGCGGATCGGAGATGGAGGCAGTGAACATCGTCAACTGTCTCGTGCCGAAAGGCCGACTGGTGGTGAGCAACCGGGGCAAGATGAAGAAGGTGAACCACGACTACTATACCCAGGTGGAGCCTGTGGACACGGTGACGCCCGTGGTGGTGCTCGTGAACGGAAACACGGCATCGGCGGCAGAGATCACCAGCGGATCGCTGCAAGACTTCGACCGCGCCGTGGTGATGGGCACAAAGACTTTCGGCAAGGGCCTCGTGCAAACGGTGATGAACCTGCCCTACAACGCACAGATGAAGCTCACCACAAACAAGTATTACATACCCTCGGGACGATGCATACAGAAGATAAACTACAAGCACAACGGCAAAGGTGGTGCTGAGGTGGTGGCCGACTCGCTGACACGCGACTTCAAGACGCTGCACGGACGCACGGTGAAGGACGGCGGAGGCATAATGCCCGACATAAAGGTGGAAAACGACTCCATGCCCAACATCACATACTATCTCGCGGCGGTGCGCGACTCAAGCGAGCTGGTGGACACATGGGAGCAGAAATACATAGCCTCCCACCCCACCATAGCAAAGCCCTCGGAGTTTAGCCTTACCGACGCTGACTTCGACGACTTCAAGAAGACTGTCGTGGCAAGTTCGTTCAAATACGACGACATCAGCGGCAAGCAGCTCAACGAACTGGAGAAGCTGGCTAAGTTTGAGGGCTACTACGACGACGCCAAGGCGGAGTTTGACGCCTTGCGCAAGAAGCTGCACCACAACCTTGAGAAAGACCTCGACAAGGCAAAGGAGAGCATCATGCAAGTGCTCACCAACGACATAGTGACCGCCTACTATTTCCAGGCTGGAGCCGTGGAAAACTCGTTGAGCACCGACAAGCAAGTGAAGGCTGCCTTCGATCTGCTTGCCGACAAGGCAAAATATGATAGCATTTTAAGGCCAACGCCAGTGGCGCAGCCAACTGTCAAGCCGCAGCCTCAACAGAAGAAAAAAGGCAAGAAATAAGGGCTCTACGCCAATATCCACACACATACCCACGAGCGTGACACATCAATGTTCACGCTCGTGGGCATTTTTTTCATGCTTTGCAGGGGCGGACAGGGGTGGTTAGGGCCCGTCCGCAACCCGAACGGCGAAAGGCGATTGACAGACGGTATGCGGACACACACGAGCCAACATAGCCTCATAAAACATTATGCTATACTATCTTGCGGATTTTTTTCCCACACGGATATAAAAGATTTAAAAGATTGCTACGCCGCAAGCGGCTACGCGGTGATTGACGAACGACACGGTGATTAATGAACGATACGGTGATCGACGAACGACGCGGTGATTGACGAACGACGAGCAGGGGCGGGCCCTGTGCCCGTCCGCAACCCGAATGGCACATCATAAAAATATCACTCGAAATCAAAGAAATGTGGCGCAAGCCTTGCTATTACGACAAGATTGTTATAATTTTGTCATGACATATATTATATGGAAGATCACTAAACAACAACTTTTAATCACATAACTTTATGAATATCAAGACGTTTACCCACCCCCGCTCGAATTTCAGGAGCAGGGGACTTAGTTCTTTGAAGAGCATCCTCCTGTTGATGGCGATGCTGCTGGTTTCCACGAGCAACGCCTTTGCGCAGGCTAGTTTCGAGACCATCGACGGCATACGCTATCTGATAGATTCCGATGCCAAGACTGCATCTGTCATGGCAAGCAATGGCGATAAGTATTCGGGCGACGTCGTGATACAAGAGAAGGTGAAGGCGAGCGATGGAGCAGAATATCCTGTTACGTCATTTGGGGACAACGCGTTCAAGGAATGCAAAGGCTTGACAAGCATCACGATTCCGTCTACAGTCACGTCATTGGGAGAACACTGTTTCTTTAGTTGCAAAGGCTTGACAAGTATCACGATCCCTTCGTCCGTTACGTCATTGGGAGAATATTGCTTTGCATATTGCTCAAGCTTGACCAGCATCACCATTCCTTCATCTGTCACGAAATTGGAGTATTACTGCTTTCAATATTGTATTTAGAGCCTTATAACTAACCATAACTACTTACAACTAACTATACCTAAAATCTAGATATTCAACACTCTTTGATTTTTAACACTTTCTGAGTGCTTTTTGACAGTTCCTGATTTTCCACATATTTTTGCAGCGTATTTCTACCGTGGAGAATTTGCGGAGCTTT
>CAVBBO010000008.1:0-12328 GCA_963593695.1 Escherichia coli
TGTTCAAGGACATGTCCAACGGCGATATGTTCCTTACAAAGTCTACATGCAAGACTACAGATACAGTAGAGTTTGAAGGCGAGACTTACCCAGTGGTTAAGGTCGAAATCTCTAGCAGCTCTCACCCATTCTACACAGGCAAGAGCAAGCTCGTCGATACAGCAGGTCGCGTGGACCGCTTCATGAACCGCTACGGCAAGCTGAAGAAGTAATACTTTATTCATCAAGCATAAAGACATTGAAAATGCGGTCGGACGTAGTTGCATATGCGTCCGTCCGCATTTTTTTGGCTTAATAGCTATCACCTAACAACACATTCGCCATGAAAAACCTCTGGAAGTCGACGGCATGGATGCTCCTCGTGCTCGCGTCTCTCTTCGCCTCATGCTCGGAGAGCGACAACCTGCCAAAGCAAAAGGATAATTCGGGAACAGAGACCGAGACCGGGACAAACGAAAACGCCAACTCAAAAAAGCTGGATCCCTACTATGCACGCCTTGAGTTCCCACATATCAAGACCGACGGCAACAACCTTGTCCTCATTCACACCACCACGGCCTATGGCGTAAACTTTGCCGTGGAATGGGATTGCGACAAGAAGGCGCAACGCTGGACGTGCTATGAGATGGATGCCACAAACAGCGTAATAAACTGGAGTCGAAACAATTGGGGCGGCAACGACCCTTTCCAGGAAGACAAGGACATACCTGAGCAGTATCGCACCACGCTTGCCGACTACCGTGGTTCCGGCTACGACCGTGGGCACATCTGCCCATCGGCAGACAGGGTAAACTCTAAAGAAGCCAACGAGCAGACATTTTATCTCAGCAACATACAACCCCAGATCAACGGTTTTAATACCGGTGTATGGTTGAGCATGGAGAATCAACTGCGCAACACATGGAACACCTCAAAGTATCGTGACATCCTCTACGTTTGCAAAGGCGGAACCATAGACAACGCATCGCAGATAGCCGGCTATACCACAAGCAAGCTCATCGTGCCAAAATATTTCTTCACGGCAGTGCTTGCCGTCAAGGACGGCCAATACAAGGCCATAGGCTTGTGGTTTGAGCACAAGGCCAACAAAGACAGCAAACTGAGCAACTACGTGGTGTCGATAGACGAGCTTGAGAAGCTCACCGGCATCGACTTCTTCTGCAACCTCCCCGACAAGATCGAGAACACGGTGGAGGCAGCAAGCAAAACCACGATGCTCTCCGACTGGGGGCTGCAATAACCCGGCACAACAAAACACGACATTTTTTATTGACAAACCTCAGCATGAGAATCGTTTAATTTCAACGACACGCCCACGTGCCTGAAATTAATCGGTTCTCATGCTGTTTTTATATATCGCTATTTATCAAGCGCTTACGCTTTACCTCCAACCAAGCGAACCACAAATCCCTTGCCTTTGCGGTGCAATGGCATCGGCTTTCCAATGGAAAGGCATCGGCTTTGCAGTGGAAAGGCAATGGCTTTGCAGTGGAAAGGCAACGGCATTGCACTGGAAAGCCGCCGGGGTTGCACTGAGTCACAATTGCTACAAATCTTTTTTGCATAAACGAAATAAAATCAGTAACTTTGCCCTTTGAAAGAA
Source organism: Escherichia coli (assembly GCA_963593695.1). Taxonomy (GTDB): domain Bacteria; phylum Bacteroidota; class Bacteroidia; order Bacteroidales; family Bacteroidaceae; genus Prevotella. Next base: position 1,604 of record CAVBBO010000008.1, read on the forward strand.
AGTATCAAGCTTCATGCAATCGATGTTCAAGAACATTAAATCATCTTCAGCCGTAACGGGTTTCACCGCCGGTGTCTTTGCGGCCATTTTCTACGGCACCAACCCTCTGGGCGCATTGCCCCTTTATGCCGAAGGCATCACCTCCGGATCCGTGTTGTTTTACCGTTATGGCATTTCCGTTATCATCTTTATCCTGTGGCTTCTCGCGCGGGGCGAATCGCTGAAAATCAAGTGGGGGCACGCCATCAAGCTCGCCGTGCTCGGCACTATGTTTGCCATGTCGTCGCTGACGCTCTTCGAGAGCTTCCACTACATGAGCGCCGGCATAGCCTCAACCATTCTCTTCTCCTACCCCATCATGACCGCCCTCATCATGGTGATGTTCTACCACGAACGCGTCAACTGGCGCACCACCGCTGCCATAGCGCTTGCCATTTCCGGCATAGGCTTGCTTTATCGTGGCGGCGACTCCGGCGGCGACACGCTGTCGGCCACAGGCGTGCTACTCGTGCTCTTCTCATCCCTGCTCTATGCCCTGTACATCGTCTACGTGAAGCAGTTGAAGGTCGAGGGTATGTCGAGCGTGAAGTTCACGGCATGGGTCATCTTCTTCGGATGGCTCAGCCTCATCGTATTCATGATATTAAAGGGCGAACCGCTCCAGATGCTCCACGGCACGCAATGGCTCTGGGGCATCCAGCTGGCTCTGCTGCCCACGGTGCTCAGCCTCTTCCTCATCAATGTGGCCATCAAGAGCATCGGTGCCACGCCAACGGCCATCATGGGTGCCCTTGAGCCTATCACCGCCGTGGTAATCTCCTGCACCCTCTATGGCGAGCAGTTCACGGTCAGGCTGGCAATAGGCATCGTCCTGATTCTCACGGCGGTGATGCTCGTCATCATCAAAAAGAAACAACACGACTAAGAATATATTCTCTAGAGTACATGATATATCATTACGATTTCCTCATCATCGGCAGTGGCGTGGCCGGTATGAGCTTTGCTCTCAAAGTTGCCAATGCCCATAAGGGTTCTGTCGCCATCATCTGCAAGAGCACCCTCGACGAGGCCAACACCGCCAAGGCACAAGGCGGCATAGCCTCTGTCACCAATCTCGCCGTGGACAACTTCGACAAGCACATCCACGACACCATGGTGGCAGGCGACTGGATCTCCGACCCCGCCGCCGTGGAACATGTGGTGAAAAACGGACCTGCAGCCATCAAGGATCTCGTGAAATGGGGTGTCAACTTCGACAAGAAAGAGGATGGCTCGTTTGACCTCCATCGCGAGGGCGGCCACTCCGAGTTTCGCATCCTCCACCACCAAGACGACACGGGCTTCGAGATCCAGCGCGGCTTGATGGCTGCCGTCAGGAGCAACCCCGACATCACCATCCTCGAAAACCACTTCGCCGTGGAGATCATCACCCAGCACCATCTCGGCCAAGAGGTCACGCGCCGCACGCCAGACATCGAGTGCTACGGTGCCTACGTCATAAACCCTGAGACGCAAAAGGTGGACACCTACCTCTCGCGCGTCACCCTCATGGCCACAGGAGGCACGGGCGCGGTATATGCCACCACGTCGAACCCCGAGATAGCCACCGGCGACGGCATAGCCATGGCATACCGTGCCAAGGCCACGGTGAAGGACATGGAGTTTGTGCAGTTTCACCCCACCGTGCTCTACAACCCTTCAGAGACCCACCCCGCCTTCCTCATCACGGAGGCCATGCGCGGATATGGAGCCATACTCAAGTTGCCCGACGGAACGGAGTTCATGCAGAAATATGACCCGCGTCTCTCCCTTGCGCCACGCGACATCGTGGCTCGCGCCATAGACCACGAGATGAAGATCCACGGTCTTGACCACGTTTGCCTCGACGTGACCATGAAGGATCCTGAGGAGACAAAGAAACACTTCCCGCACATCTACGAGAAATGCCTCTCCATAGGCATCGACATCACCAAGCAGATGATACCGGTCTGCCCGTCTGCCCACTACATGTGCGGCGGCATCAAGGTGGACCTCAACGCCGAGAGCTCCATCCACCGTCTCTACGCCGTAGGCGAATGCTCGTGCACAGGACTGCATGGCGGCAACCGCCTGGCTTCCAACTCGCTCATCGAGGCGGTGGTATATGCCAAGAGCGCGGCAGAGCACGCCCTAGAGAATATAGACAACTACCACTTCGAGGAAGACGTGCCAGAGTGGAACGACTTCGGCACGCTCACCAACGAGGAGAAGGTGCTCATCACCCAGGACGAGAAGGAGGTGGGACAGGTAATGTCTACCTACGTGGGCATAGTGCGCTCCAACCTCCGCCTGAAGCGTGCGTGGACCCGTCTCGACATGCTCTACGAGGAGACCGAAGACCTCTTCCGCCGCGTGAAGCCCACTCGCGACATCTGCGAGCTCCGCAACATGATCAACGTGGGCTATCTCATCACACGACAAGCCATCGAGCGCCACGAGAGCCGCGGACTGCACTATAATATAGACTATCCGCGCACCGATAAGTCAACGGAGAAATAAACGCACGACAAGTAATTATGGAAGAAAAAGAATCTTTGAAAAATAAAGTCCGCTCTTTGGCCAACTCGCGCCATGCCCTCATCCTCGCCCATTATTACACACGCCCTGAGATACAGGAGGTGGCCGACTTCATAGGCGACTCGCTTGCCCTGGCGCGCAAGGCCGCCGAGACCGACGCGCCCGTGCTGGTGATGTGTGGTGTGCATTTCATGGCGGAGACATGCAAACTGTTGTCGCCCAACAAGATAGTGCTTGAGCCCGACCCATCGGCTGGCTGCTCGCTCGCCGACAGCTGCAACGCCAAAGACCTTGCCGAATACAAGAAAGAACATCCCGACCACAAGGTGATAAGCTACGTCAACACCACGGCGGCAGTGAAGGCTCTGTCCGACTGCTGCGTCACCTCAGGCAATGCGGTGAAGGTGATCAACAGCCTGCCCGCGGACGAGAAGCTCATCTTCGGCCCCGACTACAACCTCGGCAACTATATCAACTCCATCTCCGGCCGCCAGATGCTGCTTTGGAATGGCGGTTGCCACGTGCACGAGAAGTTCTCCGTCGGCGCCATCGTCGCCCTGAAGAAGCAATATCCCGACGCCATCGTCATGGCACACCTTGAGTGCAAGGCTCCCGTGCTCGCCGTGGCCGACGTGAAAGGCTCCACGGCAAGCATGCTCACCTATGCCAAGGAGCATCCCGAGCAGAAACGATTCATCGTGGCAACAGAGGCTGGCATATTGTTCGAACTGAGCAAGCAATGCCCCGACCAAGAGTTCATACCCGTACCGCCAGAGGTCACCGAGGGCGAAAACGGCATTGGCTCGACCAAGGCGGAAGGCGGCATACCTGCCTCATGCGCCTGCAACGAGTGCGAGTTCATGAAACTCAACACATTGAAGAAAATCATCGACTGCCTGGAGACACTCCAGCCGCAAGTGACCATCCCCGAGGACATAGCACGCGAGGCGGTGAAGCCAATAGAGAAGATGCTCAGCCTCTCTTAGTTCTCCCTTTAACCCGACATCAAAAAAAATTCACCCACATGAACTACAAGCAAACTGAAAAAGAACTTACCGACCGTCTCATCGACCTTTCCTTTGCCGAGGACGTAGGCGACGGCGACCACACCACCCTATGCTGCATCCCTGCCGATGCCATGGGCGAGAGTGAACTTATGATAAAAGAGGAGGGCATCTTCGCCGGCGAGCGTGCCGCCCTGGAGGTGTTCAAGCGCTTCGACCCCGAACTGAAGGTCACCATGCACATGCACGACGGCGACCACGTGCACCCGGGCGACATCGTGCTCTCGGTGAGCGGCCGCGAGCAGAGTCTCCTCACCACCGAGCGCCTCATGCTCAACATCTGCCAACGCATGAGCGGCATTGCCACCATGGCTCACCGCTACCAGCAGGCCCTCATCGACGCCGGCACGAAGACGCGCGTGCTCGACACCCGCAAGACCACTCCCGGCATGCGCATGCTGGAGAAAGAGGCGGTGCGCATCGGTGGCGGCATGAACCACCGCATCGGACTCTTCGACATGATCCTGCTCAAGGACAACCACATCGACTTCTGCGGCGGTGTGCACAACGCCATAACCCGCGCGCGCCAATATTGCAAGGACAAGGGTCTCGACCTGAAGATCGAATGCGAGGTGCGCGACTTCACCGAACTGCACGAAGCCCTCAAGGACCTGCCCGACCGCATCATGTTCGACAACTTCACTCCTGCCGACACAGTGAAGGCTGTGGAGCTCGTTCACGCAGCCAAGAACGCCGACGGCACGCCTGCCCACATAGAGACAGAATCGTCTGGCGGCATCACCTTCGACACGATGATACCATACGCCAAGGCTGGAGTGGACTTCATCTCGTTTGGTGCGCTCACCCATAGCGTGAAGTCGCTCGACATGAGCCTCAAGGCAAAGGGTTCGTCAAAGCTCTCCATCTGAGCTCATACCCATATAATTGAGGTTCATTGTTGATTCATGTGGAAGGAATCCTTGACTCACACGGATCAAAAAGATTTTAAAGATAGCTACGCCGCAGGCGGCTACGCGGTGACGCTTGCTCTTGCGAACCATTCGGGATGCGGACGGGCACAGGGCCCGCCCCTGCAAAACGTTGGCGGCTACGCGGTAATTGACGAACGACGTGCAGGGGCGGGCCCTGTGCCCGTCCGCAACCCGAATGGCAAAGGACGGTTGAAAGCATCCCGAATGGCAAAGGGCAGTTGAAAGCAACCCGAATGGTAAATGCGGTATGCATATTCGGTGAAGCCGAGATCTTTAAAATCCTTTTAATCCGTGTGCAAGAAATATGTGAAGAAAACACCCACAAGAACCAACACAGAACTATAATTGAAATTGTAAATGAGACTATACCATTCGATGAGGTCAATGCTCGCCTTGGCTCTCTGCGTGCTGGTAGCGGCATGCGGAAGCAAGGAAAGCAAGAAAAGCGTAGAGGAAAAAGGAAAGCCTGCAACGATGACCGTGGACACGGCTCTGCAGTCGCGCCTGAAGGCCTTCTGCGCCCAACCACGCGTGCAAGGCAAGTTTGGGCTTTACGTCTACGACCTCACCGCCGACAAGCCTGTCACTGCCGAAAACATTGACCATGCCCAGCCTGTGGCATCATGCACGAAGGTGCTTGCCGGCGTGGCGGCGCTCAACAAGCTTGGAGCCAACTATCAATACCGCACCACGCTATACACCAGGGGCAACATCGTTCGGGACACGCTGCGAGGCGACATCATGCTCATGGCAGGGCTCGACCCAATGCTCAACGCGCAAGACATGGCGATGTTCGCGCGCCATTTGCGCAGGATGGGCGTGAAATATGTGGATGGAAAGTGTTTCCTGAACCTCAAGCTGAAGGAGAAGGTGAAGGCAGAACAACACTGGTATCCCTGGGATCTCTCGTTCTCCAAGTATGGCATCCTGTTCAAGGGTTCGGATGCCGTGGAGAAAGCATTGAAAACCGCGCTTACAGCCAAGGGCATAAGAGTCAAGGACGGCTTTGAGCAGGGCGTGCCAAAGAGAGACAAAGCCAACAAATGGAGAGGACGCATCCGCGTATGGTGCCCCGTGAGGGCGGTCACCCAGCTGATGTGGAAAAACTCCAGCAACACCAAGGCCACAAGCCTGCTCTATGCGTTGGGCAACGCCGTCGCACCAAACAACGATGGCTCGGCAGACACGCTTGCCTCCGCTGGCGTGGAATATATTAGGGCTTTCATGCGCGACTCTCTGCACCTCACCGACACCACATTGGTGGTTCACGACGGTTGCGGTCTCTGCACCCACAACCACCTGTCGCCAAAGGCCCTCGTCGCCGTGCTGCAGTTTGGCTATCACCACAAGCCCATCTACGACCAGCTCATGCGCAACCTGGCTATATCGGGAGTTGACGGCACGTTGCGCCGACTGCTTTACGACCCAAGGCTGAGAGGGCAAATCCATGGCAAGACAGGCACGTTGTCGCACCCTTACGGCATCTCGTCGCTCGCGGGTTACTGCAAGGGAGCCGACGGTCATGACCTGTGCTTCGCCTTCCTCAACTCGGAGATGTCGGTCCTCGATGCCCACGTGCTCCAGCGCAAGCTGTGCCTCGCCTTGGTAGGCAAGCAGTGACAGCGATGATAATCCGCTTATCCATAATGACTTTTAAAAACCGAAAGACATGAAAAAGATCATAGCAAAACATATCTCCGCAAGCATGCTTCCAGAGCATTTGCAGGACGTTCCCGCGCTGCTCGACGCAGAGGGCATAGAGTTTGAGGCTATCGACACAAACAACTGGGCCATAGACTTCCCTTACACGCCCAAGGTGAAGTTTCGCATAGCCCACACTGGAGACAACATAGTGCTCAACTATCGTGTGGCAGAAGATTCGGTGAGGGCTGTGGCTGCTGACGACGGCAACGTGTGGGAAGATTCTTGCTGCGAATTCTTCTCCATCCCGGCGGGCGACGGCATCTATTACAACATCGAATGCAACTGCGCGGGACAAATGCTCATAGGCTGCGGCGCGGAACGCGAGAACCGCGAGCGTGCCACACAGCAGGTGCTTGACACCGTGAAGCGCTGGTCTTCGCTTGGACGCACACCATTCGAGGAGAACGCCGCGCCAGAAGAGTGGCAACTGGTGCTCGTGGTTCCCGTGTCGGCGTTCTACAACCACCACATTTCCGACATCTCGGGCAGCACCGTCCACGCCAATTTCTACAAGTGCGGCGACAAGCTCCGCAAGGTGCACTTCCTGTCGTGGAACCCAATAAACCTGCCAAAACCAAACTTCCATTGCCCCGACTTCTTCGGCGAGGTGGAGTTTGAGCGTTGACCTCAGACGGTTAATGAAGGCAAAGCAAAAGCCAGACGTATAGTCGTGATATACGTCTGGCTTTTGCTTTGCCTTCTTGTCTTATGACAATTAATCGCGCGTCGTCTTACATTTTTATCATCTTTGTGGCACTAATATCAAACAAAAGCACTAACTTTGCATTTATAGATTGCAAAACGGAAGCTTTTGGCAAGTTTTCATAACAAACGACACTTTAACGAACGCAGAGATTATGGATTCTATCAACGCTTTTTTCAGCACACTCAGTAGCTTTCTGTGGGGATGGCCCATGATAGCATTGCTGCTTGGCACCCACATCTTTCTCACCATCCGCCTTCGCTTTCCACAGCTGAAGATGTTGACAGCCATCAAGTTGTCGGTGCAACGTGACAATGACGCTTCGGGCGACGTATCACAGTTTGGAGCCTTGGCCACCGCGCTTGCCGCAACCATCGGCACGGGAAACATCGTTGGCGTGGCCACCGCCATAGCGTTGGGAGGACCGGGAGCTGTGTTTTGGTGTTGGCTGACTGGCGTTTTCGGCATTGCCACCAAATATTCGGAAGCTCTGTTGGCGATAAAGTATCGCGAGACGACACCCGACGGCAGGATGCTCGGAGGTCCCATGTACGCGCTTGAGAAAGGCCTGGGCTGGAAATGGTTGGGCGTGCTCTTCGCCGTGTTCACCGCTTGTGCCTCGTTTGGCATTGGCAACACGGTTCAGGCGAATGCCATTGCCGTGATAGCGCACGAGACTTATGGTTTGTCTACTACATGGGTGGGCGTGGCCATCAGCCTGCTCACGGGAGCCGTGGTCTTGGGTGGAGTGAAGAGCATAGCAAAGGTGTGTGGATTCTTGGTGCCGTTTATGGCAATCTTCTACGTCATGGGATGCATATATATCCTTGTTGTCAACAGCCACTTCGTGCTGCCCGCCATTAAGTTGATAGTGGTGTCGGCTTTCACGCCAGAAGCCGCAGGGGGTGGTTTCGCAGGCACGTCGATATTGTTGGCAGCCCGTTACGGCATCTCGCGCGGACTCTTCTCCAACGAGTCGGGATTGGGTTCCGCCCCTATTGTTGCAGCCGCGGCACGCACCCGCAACCCCGTGAGGCAGGCATTGGTGTCGAGCACCGGCACGTTTTGGGACACGGTCGTGATATGTGCTATCACGGGCATCGTCATCGTGAGCAGCATCATAGCCTACCCCGACATTTCATACACCGACGGAGCGGCATTGACCAAAGTGGCGTTCGAGAAGATTCCTTATGTGGGCAAGCCCTTGCTGAGCTTCGGCCTACTCACCTTTGCCTTCAGCACAATCCTGGGGTGGAGCTATTATGGCGAAAGGGCTGTGGAATACCTGAAGGGAAAACGCTGGATGATAGTATATCGTGTACTTTTCATCATCTCTATTTTCATAGGAAGTGTGGCAAACCTCAATGTGGTTTGGAACATATCCGACTGCACCAACGCCTTGATGGCAATACCCAACCTCCTTTCCCTGCTTCTCCTGAACGGCATCATCGTGCACGAGACGAGAAAATATCTGTGGCGCAACCGCTTGGACCGGAAGATGTAGAAAAGAGAGCCCATCTCACGATTGTATTTAAAAAAAACGCAAACACATAAAGGCCAGACCATCCATTGGGAGCAGATGGTCTGGCCGCATAATATCCAATGCCCCCATAAAATCAAAACCGTTTTTATGGAAAAACATTTACTCATTACCCTCTTGCTTGGATGCAGTATGGCAGCCAGCGCGCAGACCTTCGAACAAGAAGGCTTGACGTATGAAGTAACGTCTGCCACGACCGTTCGCGTGACAAAAGCCGCAAGCCCCACGGCGGAGCCTCTGACTATCGACATCAAGGCCAATGTGGAGAACGATGGCAAGACCTATGCCGTGACCAGCATTGGCGAGGGAGCTTTCAAGTATAACAAGGCGACAAAGGTGACTCTGCCGGAGACCTTGGACTCCATATACTACGATGCTTTAGGAACAAGCAAGATTGCAGAGATTAACCTGCCATCGAAGCTGAAATATATAGGAGCCTATGCGTTGAGGTCCACAGACATCGGTGAGATAAAGATTCCCGCATCCGTGAAATACCTTGGTGGCAGCGCATTTTTCACGTGCAGCAAACTGAAGAGCGTCACTTTCGAAGGCACTCCCGAGGAATTCGGTACCTCCATCTTCTACCATTGCGCGGCACTCACCACGGTGACACTGCCAAACGACATGACTGCTATTCCCGACAAGATGTTCATGTCGTGCGACAAGCTATCAACCATCAACATGCCAAGCGGTCTTGAGAGCATAGGCGAGGGTTCGTTCTATGGATGCAAGTCGCTGCAGAACGTGGAATTTCCATCTACTCTGGAGGAGATTGGCGACGAGGCATTCCTCTCTTGCGCGGAGATAACAAGCGTCAGCCTGCCAGCCTCTCTTGAGGACATGGGAACCAGTGCGTTTGCCAAGACATCAATCAGCAGCATAAGCCTCGATGCCGACAACGCGAACTTCAAGCTTGTGGATGGCGTGCTCTATTCAAAAGACGGCACCATTCTTTACCTCGCGCCCATGAAGGGCAAGACCTCCGTGAGCATGCCAAGCAACTGCATAGGCATAAACGGCGGAGCATTCTGGGGCAGCGAGGTTGAGACTATAACGCCTTCGAAAAAGCTTTTGGCTATAGACGACTACGCTTTCTGCCAGTCGGCGCTGAAGAGCTTCAGCTTCCCCAACACACTTACCTTCATAGGCGAGCAGGCTTTCGCTTCCACAAAATTAACCGGCGAACTGCGTCTGCCAGAAAACGTGCCAATGGTGCAGGACGGAACCTATGCCGGCATAACGGGCATAACATCGGTTATCATCCCCTCGGGAGTGAAATATATTTACCCGCATGCCTTTAACGGCTGCACCAGTCTGGCTTCGGTGACCTGCGAAGGCAGCACAGCACCTGAGCTCGTGGATGTGTACGAAGAATACGACAATCCATTCTATAATTGTGCCGCCTCAACGCTCAACATTCCCAAGGGCACAACGGCAAGTTACAAGAAAGAATATTGGAGCGACTATTTCACTCTCAAAGAGGGCGACCAAGGCGTGTTGGTCTGTGAGTCGACAAGTCCTGTAGACGGTTCAATGCTTACGAAGAAATGGTTTGACGCCTCGGTAGACCTCACCTTCGGCGAGGAGGTGACTGTCGTGAAAGAGCATCCCGAGGTGTTCCTTCGCCAAGGTTCTGAAGAGGTGTCGCCAGAGCTCTCAGGCAAGCTCCTGGAGCCGGACGACGATTGGTATGCGACACGCCAGAGCGACAAGAAGACCGTGCGCGTTTGGGCTGCCGACTACGATGGATACATGATGAACTTCAGCTGCGCTCCCGAAGATCTGTTCGCCTTTGTCATACCCGCAGGCATCGTGAAGAATGCAGCTGGCGAAACCAACGAGCGCATAGTGGTGACCGTGAATGGATATGACCCAAGCACAGGCATAGCCGAGACCGAACTGTCTGCATCTGATGCCAAGGAAGCCGCGCGCTTCAACATAAGCGGTGTGAGAATTGGCAAGGGACAGAAAGGCATTGCCATAGTCAAGATGACCGACGGCACGGTGAAGAAGGTGCTGGTAAAGTAATTGAATAAAGAAATATGCTTGGGTAAAGTTCACATTATCCAAGTATTTCGGATAATCTGATGAGGGCGGCACAAGAAAACACTTGTGCCGCCCTTTTGAATTCCCACATATCTACACATTGACTATGACTTCATGAAGATTTCTTATCACCATCTTCAGATGTTCCCTTATTTGCGACTCCTCCATTTCACCAATACG
>CAVBBO010000009.1:0-16570 GCA_963593695.1 Escherichia coli
CGCCGCCATTGATGCGGCGGCGCAGAGTATGGTTGAGAATAATGCTCTTTTCATATGTTGGACTTAGTATCCAGGGTTATTGCTTTCTATGTTCGGGTTGGAGTTCATCTCGTTGATTGGTATAGGTAGCCATTCGTGCTTGTTGGTTACGAACCCTTTATAGTCAGTAGATGAAACAAACTTCTTGAAATACGGATCTTGTGTGGTGAGTGTCTGGAAGCGTTGTGCCAATTCTCCCCAACGGAGCAAGTCATAGAAACGATGTCCTTCAAAGGCCAGTTCGAGCACACGCTCGTGCTTCACGTCTTCGAGAGAAGCGGAAGTCAGACTCGCCAGCTCGGCACGGTTGCGTACGAGGTTGACAGCCTCAGTCGGTGACATGGCACTCTGTGTTCCGCCGTTGAGCACAGCTTCGGCATATAGCAATAGTACATCAGCGTAGCGCAGGTAGCGCCAATTTACGCCATGGGCACGTGGCTGGTTATAGACATACTCCTTGGTACCTGAACCTACACCATTGGTCTTTGGAGTACCGTCGGCATTTGTCAGCGTCGGCATGGAGTAGTCAAGACCCTTTTTGATGCCTGCCTTGAATGGGTGAGCCAATGTATTTGCTACAGTTTGGAAACCCTCAGCACTGGCGGTTGCAGGATAGAAATCCTCCCAATGGAAACCGCCTGGACCTTCAAGGCGAATAGGCTTGCCTTCAGCATCGGTATGAAGTTTGATTTCTGGCTTGAGATCGTCAAACATCAGTGTAGAGAACATACGGATGTCGGTGCATCCATTGCGGTCGATGGAGTTGACAAACTCGTTGTAGAGCCAGTTGTGAGCCACGCCTTCGTAGCCTACACCTGCTCCGGGGAGCATCAAGCCGCGTGCATCAAAGGCAAGACCTGATGTGGCGGTACCAGGATTGAATCCAGTGTTGTTTACATCGCCAAGGAACTGTAACTCCAAGATGGATTCAGGATTGGCATCATTCTCGTGAGCCACGTCGAAATTCCAAGAATAGTCGGAAGCCAACTGGTAAGTTCCATATTTGCCATTGATTATGTTGGCAAACTCCTGAGCAGCCTCGTTGTAATAGGTCTTGGTGCTTGTACCATAGTGACTTTCAATACCAGTGCGATACATGTAGCACATACCTTGCAGTGCTGCGGCGGCAGCTTTGGTCACACGACCTTGATTATCGCTGTTCCAGTAACCCTTGACGGGCAACAACTCCTTGGCCTTTTCAAGGTCTTCCTGTATGAAGTCCCATACAGCTTCGGCCGTTTCTGGCTTGCGCACATAGTCTTCGGAGTTGCGTGGCATCTTTCTCACCGGTGTCACTTGACGGAAGTTGATGAGCAGATAGTAGTGGGCGAAGGCGCGCCAGAAGTAAGCTTCACCCATATATACGTTGCGCAGTTCATCGTTGCCAGAGAAGTCTACGCCAGGAGCTTCTTCGATGATGTATGACGCTTGTGAGGCAGTGGTGTACATCAGCGTATAGGGCTGTTCGATGGTGTAGTAACTCGAGTTGAGGTCCTCTCCAAACATACCAGGCTTGCCGTAGTCAGAGTTTGACGAACCCTCATCCGAACGTATGATTTGGGTCTTTGAGCCCGATGCACCCAAACAACGCTGGGTGGAAATATATCCGTACATGGTGGCCACGGCATCGTTTACGCCTTCAGGAGTGGAGAAGTAAGATGACATACTCGGCTGGTTAGGATTGACGGCGAGTTCATCAAAGATGCCGTTGCAACTTTGCAGGGTCAGTCCTGCTCCGAATATTAGTGCGGCTATAATTATGTTCTTGCTTTTCATTGTAGTGGTGGTGTTAGAATGAAACGTTGAAACCTATTGTGTAGGTTCTCGCATTAGGATATGACTTGGAGTCAATACCGCGCGAGAAGAGTGCGTTGCTGCTCACTTCAGGATCGTAGCCCGAGTATTTTGTGATAGTGAACAGGTTCTGCACGCCAGCATAGAAACGCAGACGGCTGAGTCCCCATTTTCTTATGATACGCTCAGGGACAGTGTAGCCCAACTGCAAGTTCTTGCAACGGAGATAAGAACCGTCCTCAATGTAGAATTCGCTCGGCAGTGAGTTGCCTCCGTTGGTGTTCTGCGTCTTCATGATAGGAATGTTGGTGTTGTGGTTGGTGGCGCTCCATGCTTTGAGCACATCGGTCACACAGTTGTTGGAATAGGTGAAGTAATATGTGTACTTCATCTGATTGAAGATTTCGTTGCCTTGCACACCTTGGAAGAACATGGTCAGGTCGAAGTCTTTGTAGCCCATTGACAGGTTGAGACCATAGGAGAAATCTGGAATTGGATTACCAAGTATCACCTTGTCGTCGGCATTGACAATACCGTTGCCGTCGGTGTCGGAGAATATGAAGTTTCCATCGGCATCAAATCCATCAATCTTGTAGCCATAGAACGAACCGATAGCGTAGCCTGGCATGGTGATGGAGGGCGAGTCATTAAAGTAACTTGACATCGCACCCGAAGTGATTGGCTGTACGTTGTCTCCTAGTGCCAATACTTTATTGGTCAAGGTGGAAATGTTGAAGGTGGCATCGATATTGAAATCCTTGGTGAGCTGCTTGCGGTAGCCTACGGTGAACTCCCAACCGGTGTTCTTTACGGAAGCGGAGTTAACATATGGCTTTTCGCGTGAACTGTTGATCTCGAATACCTGACCGGAAGAGAGGTTGAGGTCAATCTGTGCTAAAAGGTCTACGTTCTTCTTCTGGAAGTATTCCACCTGGAAGGTAAGCGCATTGTTGAGGAATGCCATTTCCAAACCGATGTCGGTGGTCTTTGCGGTTTCCCACTTCAGGTTTTTTGACTTCAGGTAAGCGGCGCGGCCATTGACATAGCGTGTACCGCCGAAGGTGTAGGGTATCGGACCGTAAGCGATAGCATCGAAGTTGTAAGGGTCGAGGAAGTTGGAACCGAGTTCACCGTAACTGGCGCGCAGTTTCAGTTTGTTGATAACCTGCTTCGGGAACCAAGATTCTTCCTGTACGTTCCATCCCAAGGAAACAGAGGGGAAGTAGCCCACGCGCTGGTCTTTGGCAAACTTTGACGACTCGTCGCGACGTATGCTTGCAGAGAGCAGGTAGCGGTTTTTGTAGTCGTAATTCAAGCGGGCGAAGTAAGAGAGCAATGCTGCGTTCTCGTCGCCAGCAGAAATTTTTCCGTCGATACTTTGGAAACCGGTAATCTCTGTGCCACCGATATCCTCTATCGTACCGATGGTCATCGAGCGGTAATATTCACGCATCCAACTCGTACCGAGCAGGACATCGAAAGTGTGTCCCTTGAAGGTCTTGTTGTAGGTGAGCAGATTGTCGATAGTGTAGGTGAAGGTCTCACCGCGTGACTCGCTGATGCTGTTGCGGGTGTTGCCGTAGTCTTCATCGGCAGTGCCGTCGGCATTCCATTTAGTGTTGTATACCGGTGTGTGAGTGTAGTTGTGCGAGTTGCTCCAGTTGCCACTGAAGGTAAACTTGTACTTCAATCCGTCCCACAAATCGAGTTGGGCGTTGACGGCACCTATGACATCCGTGTTCTTGTTGTAGCGGTCGGTGTAGTAGAGCGGTGCAATTTTATTGATGGCCTTACCGTCTTCCGGATTGATGTAATAGTCGGGACCGCCGCTGACGAGTCGTCCCTGACCGTCATGGGTCGGCAAGGTTGGCAGAGATATGCTGAATGCTGTGGTAGGAGTCTTGTCGCGGTGAGTGATGGATAGGTTTTCCGACAATGAGAAAATGCCTTTCTTATAAGAAGAGTTGACGCGGAAGTTGTAACGCTTGTAGTCGGAGTAGATGGTCATACCCTTCTGGTCGAGATAGCCGACACTTGTAGAGAAGGTTGAGTTCTCACCACCGCCTGAGATGGATGCGTTGAGATTCCACATCGGAGCAAATTGCAACCATTGGTCAGCCCAGTCAGTGTCGGTATTAGGATTTGTAGGGTTGTCGTTCTCCGGTGCGTGCGACAGTCCGCTATTGTCGGCTACGGTATTTGCAAATGAGCGCCACTGCTCGGCATTGAGGAAATCGGGTACGTTGGTCGGAGTCTGTACGGCAAACGAACCGTCGATTTCTACTACTGGCTTGCCCTTCTTGCCGCGCTTGGTGGTGATGAGTACGACACCGTTGGCGGCACGCGAACCGTAGATGGCTGCTGCGGCACCGTCTTTGAGAATCTCGATAGACTCGATGTCATTAGGATTGAGAGTGGTGAGACCATTGTTGCTGAATGCTCCGTCGATGACGTAGAGCGGTTCAGTTGCTCCAAAGGATGCCGCTCCACGAATGATGATGTTGACATCAGCACCTGCAATACCTGCTTGCTGTACGACATCAACACCTGGTGTACGGCCTTGCAGCGTTGAGGCTACATTGGAAGTGGTCTGCTTGACGATTTCCTTGCTTGAGATAGAAGCCACCGCCGCAGTCATGCTCGACTTCTTCTGCACACCATAACCCACGACAACAACTTCTTCGAGGGCTTGTGCGTCGCTTTTGAGGGTTATGTTGAGGGGTTGCCCGTTCCATTTCACCTCGGTCGGGTCGAAGCCGAGGTAGCTGACGACGAGCACGTCGCCTTTGTTTATGCCCGAGAGGGAGAACTTGCCGTCGATGTCGGTTACGGCGGCTTTCTTGGTGCCTTTCACCGTGATTGTTGCGCCGATGAGTACTTCGCCGCTCGGGTCTTTCACTACGCCAGTGCATTTGGCGGTGCGATCCGCCTGCATGCATATGGCTTGATTTGTGGCTGTTCCTGCCGTGGCGGAGTTAGCATAACAGTTACCCCCCCCAGCGACAATAGAACTAAACTAATTGATTTTAAGTTAGTTGCCATAAATGTAAAATTTGTTGTTAGTAATTTCGGTTATTGTTTTCTGCATCGGTGTGAGTGTTGTACATTCAACTACACCTTCACCTTGACGATGAGTTTGCGCACCTTGCCGTTGCCTATGACAGGAGCGTGCGGGTCTTCGGGCCATACAATCATGAACTGGCCTGGGCGGAGTGTTGCGTAAACCTGGGCGCGGTCGGCATACAGTGCGCAGTCGGCTGCCGCATCGTAGGGCTGCTTCACGTCGGTGCAGTCCTCCACAGGTTTCCAACCTATGGTTTCTTCGCCTTCGAGTAGCACGTGGATGTCGATGTAGTCGCGGTGCATCTCAAGCACTTGGCTGTCGGCGGCCACGCATTCGGGGTTTACATTGTTGATGAAAAGGTCGTCGCCCTCTATCTCTATGCGTCCGCACGGGGTGTTGAGCAAGTCGTGCGTCTTGATGTAGTCGAACGCTTTCTTGAACTGAGGATGGAGCGGTTCGATGCGCTCCGAATGTTGAAGATTTGAAACGATCATACGGATATCTTGAATTACATAGTTTTTTTATTCCATATTGTCTGTCTTCGGACGCAGGGCATAGAGTTGCACGGCGAGAGCCACTGCAACCACTGCTGCGAGTCCGGCGAAGCCCAGTCCGAGGTCGCCGTCGTCGCTCCACTTGCCTAGCACGTGGGTGATGGCAGCTCCGGCAAACACTCCCACCATGTTCATGATGCCATAGGCCGTGGCGCGCTGTCGTGAACCTACAAACTGGCAGAGAATGGGCATATTGTTGGCGTCAAACATTCCGAAGCCGATACCGAAGAGCAGTCCGGCGAAGACGATGCCCACCACGTTGTGACCAAAGCCGAGGAGCAGGAGCGAGGGAATGGTAAGACCCAGACCTATTGCGCCGGTGTAGACACGGCCGCGCAGTGTGCGCTTCACCCAACGGTCGCTCATAGTGCCGCCCAGCAGCACGCCTATGAACGATGAGGCTGCAATGGTGATTGTGGCCATTGGACCGGCCTGCGACATTGGCAAGTTGAGATTCTCGGCGAAGAGCGTGGGCAGCCAATTCTTTGTGGCCCATCCCGGCAGACTCGGCACTGCGAAGTAGAGCAATATCACCCAGAATGCCACGTTGGTGAGAAGCGAACGCATGCTTGCCAAGACACCCATCGACTTGGGCTTTGTCTGTGTCTCCACCACGGGAGTCTCGTCGCGCTTCTTGTCTTTGAGGAATACAGCCAATATTACGGCATAGACAATGCCGATGATGCCAAACCAATGGAATGTGGTGTGCCATGAATATGCAGCGGCGAGCGTTGCACCGAAACCGCCGATGGCCTGACCGATGTAGAGACCGGTCATGTGTATGCCCACGGCGAGGGAGCGCGAACCGCCGGTGTGGTAGTCGGCTATGAGAGCCAGTCCGGCCGGCAGGTAGAGTGCCTCGCTGATGCCCATTAGCGAGCGCAGCCAGAACACCTGGTTGAATGTGGTGGCAAGTCCCATGAAGTAAGTCACCGACGACCATACCAGCAGACTGCCCACGATGAGCCATTTGCGACTCAGACGGTCGGCGATGATGCCCGACACGGGGCTCATAAGTCCGTATATCCAAAGGAAGACGGCCATGAGGCGGCCGAAGTTGGCGGCCGACTCAAGCTCCGTGATGTCCATTTGCATGGCTTCCTTCATGGTGCTGAGCATCTGGCGGTCCATATAGTTGAGCAGGGCGACACCGCCCAGCAGTCCGACCACTACCCAAGGATAAATCTTGGAATTTTTCATATTAATGTTGTTTAGACGTTCGTTTTGTGGCAAAGAAAAAATGTGAAAGGAGTGTAGACTGACACAGTTTGGTCAAAGTGTTTGGGTGAGACGCCTTGCCCGGCCTTGTGTGGCGTGGGCAAGACGTTTCGCCAGTGTTGGTGTGCCGTGCTTAACGTGCGGCAAGAATCTCGTTGCAGAGCAAGTGTGAGCGTATCATCATGCGGGGCACATGGAACGGCCCTTTGAAGATATTGCCCTTGGCAGGCTGTGCCACGCTTCCGTCGCGGTGCAGATAGCCATACCACTCGCCATATTCATGGTCGGGGAAGTGGGCGTAGGTCCACTCGCTTATCATGCGGTGACGCTTGAGATATTTCTCGTCGCCGGTGAGTTTGTAGGCATAGAGGCAGGCGATGATTGTCTCGCACTGCGGCCACCAGAACTTCATGTCCTGCGAGTAGTCTTGCTGGGGGAATCCCTTGCAGTCGCGGAAGTTGATGATGCCGCCGAACTCCTTGTCCCATCCCCAGTCCCACGACCAGTCGAAGATTTGCAGGGCGAGCTTCTGCAGCTCTTTGTCGCCCTTGCGCTCTGCCACGTCGAGCAGGAACCAAGATGTCTCTATGCAGTGGCCGGGGTTGATGAGGCGGCCGTTGATGGTGTCGATAAATTCGCCCTTCGGACCTACGGTTTCAAGCAGAGCCTTGTATTCCGGGTGTATGAAATACTGTGCGAGGGCCTTTATCGACAGTTCGGTCTGCTCCTCAAGCTCGGCATCGTCGCACACCTGGCGCAGCACGTTGGCCACGTTGATGAGAATCATGGTGATGCTGTGGCCCTGTGCCTCCATTGTGGGCAGATACTTGGGCTCGAGCAGTCCCGGTGTTGTGAGCATGCGGCGCATGTCGCGGAATATCTGCATGGCCTTGTCGGCATAGGTCTTGTCGCCCGTGGCCTTGCTGTATTCGGCCATAGCTATGGCAGCGAAACTCTCGCTGAACACGTAGCGGCGCTTGCGCAGAGGCGTGCCGTCGGCTGTGACCTCGAAGAACATGTGTCGGTCGGTGTCGAAGCAGTGTGCCTCGATGAAGTCGATTGTGCTCTTTGCGGCATCGAGCCATTCGGCGCGCTGTTCTATATTATTGTAGGCATAGGCGCAGATGTAGGCGAAACGGCCCTGGAACCACACCGATTTGGTGGTGTCCATGAGTGTGCCGTCGCGGTCGACGCAGGTGTACACGCCACCGTGCTCACGGTCTACGCCATGCTCCATCCAGAATGGCATGATGTTCTGCACCAAGTCTTCGCGATAGCATTCGCCCCAATAGGAAATGTATTTGCTGATGTCCATTATTTTCAGTTGAATTGTCAATTAATGAATGGGTACACCTTATTATATATATTAGAACACGTTGCACTTGTTGAAGAAGTCGATGGCTTCAAGTTCTTTGCGCAGAGCCACCTCTTCCTCGTCGGTGACATTGCGGAACGGTGTGCGGTTGGGGCCGAGGTCGAGTCCGATGAGTTTCATGATGCGCTTGCCGCCTACGATGTTGCCACGGTAGTGGCAGATGACATTGATCACCTCCTGGGCGTAGTTCTGCAGTTCGCGCGCCTTATCAATATCGCCGTTCTTCCAAGCCTCGAGTATGCCGGTGAGGCAGCGTCCGTTGTAGTTTGTCGTGCCGCCGATGCCGCCCTGTGCACCGCCCATGGCAAGGCAAGGGAGAATGGTCTCGTCCTGACCGTGGAGCATGTCAAACTTGCCGTCGGCATAGAGACGACACTGGTTGTACTCATAGAGACTCTCGAAGGTGTATTTGATGCCGGCGAAGTTGGGGATGCGTCCGTCTACGGCTTTCAGGAAGTCAACCATAGGCAGGAATGCGCCATTGAATGCCGGTATGTGGTAGAAATAGAAAGGAAGCTCGGGGGCTCCAGCAGCAATTTCCTCGCAGTATTTCACGAGTTCCTCCACGCGTCCCACTTTGGGGAAAGGAGGAGCCATGGCACCTATTGCCCATGCACCTATCTTCTGAGCGTGCTCGGCAAGTTGGCGGCTCGACTTCACACAGCAGCTGCCCACGTGCACGATAACCTTGAAACCCTCTGGAGCCACGCTCACCCAACGCTCGGCCAACGCCATGCGCTCTTCTTCGGTGAGCATATAGCCCTCGCCCGACGAACCGTTGATGAAAACGCCTTTGAGGCCGTTCTTCACAAGCATGTTGGCATAACGTTCTATTGGCTCAAGATTCACCTCTCCGTTGGCGTGGAATGGGGTGAAGGGAGCATCGATTAGTCCTTTAATCTTTTCCATATTGTCTGAGTTATTAAATTGTTTTATCGTTACGGCGGCAAATTTATGAATTATTTTATTAACTACAAAAGATTATAGGAATAAATTTCAAAAATATTTCATTGCTGATAAGATTTGTTGTCAGAACGGCGCAAACTGTTTGGGAAATGCAGAAACCGCTCATTGCAGTGCGACTATCCCTAAAAAGCATTGTCACATTTGAGTCCCATGTCTTTGATGTGATCTTTGCCTCGTAACCGTCAAGGAAAAGATTCATTCATGCGACATTAAAAACTTAATAACGTCGCAACATTTGCAACAAAATTAATGCTTTTTTATCGCACAGCCAAATATCAAAGCGAAACATCTCAAATTCATAGGCGTTTTCATGAGGGAACACCTCAAAGGCGGTCTTATAAACACAGCGTCATAAAGAACATCATTCATTGACCCAGTGGAGATAATGCCATTGAAACGATTAAGAAAAATTCAGGTTGCCACACATTATCGTTAATATTGCATAAAAGAAAGCAGCTTTTGATAATCGTTTGCTATATTATCATTACTATTGCAAACGATTATCACGGGGTGCTGAGAAATTCGGCTGAGATTATACCCATCGAACCTGATGCAGATAATGCTGTCGCAGGGAATTGATACTACCAAGGTTATATTCAAGAAAGAAGCCCCTATTCCATGGCAACGACTGCCTGGATTAGGGGCTTTTTATTTAGGCTTGATTCCATAGGCATTTCCGTGTTTTTCATTGACCGTTCATTAAAGGAAATGCAGTATGAAAGTAACTATCAACAACAAAGAGACCGAGACCGAAGCTCTCAACGTAAAACAACTGGCAGATGAGCTAATGCTTCCTGCCAAGGGCATAGCTATAGCCGTCAGCAACAAGATGGTGCCTCGCGACCAGTGGGAGACCACACCTGTCGCAGAAGGTGCCGACATTGTCATCATCAAGGCTTTTTGCGGAGGATAAAAGCATGGAAAAAACATATTCCTTGCAGAATTGCCAGATGCAGTTCATCTCCCACCAGACCGACACGAAGAGCTATCTCGAAGGCATCAACGACGCACTGACGGGGGGATGCAACTGGATTCAGTTGCGCATGAAGGGAGCCTCCGACGACGAGGTAAGACCCATCGCATGGAAGGTGAAGGAATGGTGCAGAATCACTTGTGCCGTCTTCATCATCGACGACAGGGTGGAACTGGCGAAGGAAGTGGGTGCCGACGGCGTGCACCTGGGCAAGAACGACATGCCCATCGCCGAGGCGCGCAAAATTCTGGGTCCTGACTTCATCATCGGCGGCACCGCCAACACCTTCGACGACGTGAAGGCACACCATGAGGCAGGAGCCGACTACATCGGGTGCGGCCCCTTCCGGTTCACCACCACCAAGGAGAAGCTTTCCCCCGTATTGGGACTGGAGGGCTACCGGGAAATCGTGGCAAAGATGAAAGCCCACAACATCGACCTGCCCATCGTGGCCATCGGAGGAATCACACGCGAAGACATCCCCGACATTATGCAAACGGGCGTAACGGGAGTGGCAATGAGCGGCAGCATCCTGCGCGCCGATGACCCGGCAAAGGAAACGCATAAGATAATGGAAATGATAAAAGAATACAGATAAAAATGAAAAAACTGACTATCGCAGGCAGAGAGTTCAGCTCTCGCCTATTCCTTGGAACAGGAAAATTTAACAACAACAATCTCATGGCTCAGGCCATTGCCGCCTCGGAGACAGAGATGGTGACCGTGGCCATGAAACGCATCGAACTGGAAGACAAGGAGGACGACCTCCTCTCGCACATAGTGCAGAAGCCCAACATCCAACTCCTTCCCAACACAAGCGGCGTGCGCAACGCCGAGGAGGCTGTCTTCGCTGCCCAAATGGCACGCGAGGCCTTCGGCACCAACTGGCTCAAGCTGGAGATACACCCCGACCCACGCTATCTCCTGCCCGACTCCATCGAGACACTGAAGGCGACTGAGCAACTGGTGAAACTCGGTTTCGTGGTATTGCCCTATTGCCAAGCCGACCCCACGCTCTGCAAGCACCTGGAGGAGGCTGGTGCCGCCACCGTGATGCCCCTCGCCGCCCCCATCGGGACCAACAAGGGACTGCGCATGAAGGATTTCCTGCAGATCATCATCGAGCAAGCCACCATCCCCGTAGTGGTCGACGCAGGAATCGGAGCACCGAGTCATGCAGCCGAAGCCATGGAGATTGGAGCCGACGCCTGCCTGGTGAACACCGCCATCGCCGTGGCCGGCGACCCCGTGGAAATGGCCAAGGCATTCAAAGAGGCCGTGGTCTGCGGTCGCCGTGCCTACGAGGCTGGACTCGGAGCCATCAGCGACTGCGCCGAGGCAAGCTCGCCCCTCACCGCATTTCTCAACTAACATCGTATTTACTAAAAAACGAGCATGAGAGAACAAGGGTGAGTATTAGATTATTCACTCTTTGTTCTTCTCTCTTCACTTAAATTATGCCAAACGACAACAAAGCCTACGCCAAGAGAGAAAAGGCGTATATGCAGGGAAAGATTTTCCCACAGATCAAGGTAGGCATGACCAAGGTCAACCTCACCCCCACCGTGGTGAAAGACGAGCGCGGCATTCCGCACACGGAGCCCAACGCCCCTGTCTTCATCTACGACACCAGCGGACCCTACAGCGATCCTGCCTATCAGGTGGATTTGAAGAAGGGACTGCCGAGAATGCGCCAACAGTGGATTCTCGACCGAGCCGACACCGAGCAGCTCGCCGAGATAACGAGCGAATATGGCAAACAGCGCCTTGCCGACCACAGCCTCGACGCCCTCCGCTTCGAGCACATCCAACTGCCCCGCCGCGCCAAGGCCGGCAAGCACATCACCCAGATGGCATACGCCAAGGCCGGCATCGTGACCCCAGAGATGGAATACGTGGCCATCCGCGAGAACATGAACTGCGAGGAGCTGGGCATCCATAGCCACATCACTCCCGAGTTTGTGCGACAGGAGATAGCTCGAGGCCGAGCCGTGCTGCCCGCCAACATCAACCACCCAGAGAGCGAACCGATGATTATCGGCCGCAACTTCGCCGTGAAGATCAACACCAACATCGGCAACTCCGCCACCACCTCCAGCATCGAGGAGGAGGTGGACAAGGCCGTGTGGTCGTGCAAGTGGGGCGGCGACACGCTGATGGACCTCTCCACGGGCGACAACATCCACGAGACGAGGGAATGGATTGTGCGCAACTGTCCCGTACCCGTAGGCACCGTGCCCATCTACCAGGCATTGGAGAAGGTGAATGGCAAGGTGGAAGACCTGAGTTGGGAAATCTACCGCGACACACTCATCGAACAGTGTGAGCAGGGCGTGGACTACTTCACCATCCACGCCGGCATCCGCCGCCACAACGTACACCTCGCCGACAAGCGTCTCTGCGGCATCGTAAGCCGCGGCGGCAGCATCATGAGCAAATGGTGCCTGATACACGACCGGGAGAGTTTCCTCTACGAGCACTTCGACGACATCTGCGACATCGTATCTCAGTATGACGTGGCCCTCTCTCTGGGCGACGGTCTGCGCCCCGGCTGCATCGCCGATGCCAACGACGAGGCACAGTTTGCCGAACTCGACACGATGGGCGAACTCGTGACCCGCGCTTGGGACAAGAACGTGCAGGCATTCATCGAGGGTCCAGGCCATGTGCCCCTTCAGAAGATTAAGGAGAACATGGAGCGCCAGCTCGACCACTGCCACGAGGCACCATTCTACACACTCGGTCCGCTCGTCACCGACATCGCCCCCGGCTACGACCACATCACCTCTGCCATAGGAGGCGCACAGATTGCGTGGCTCGGCACTGCCATGCTCTGCTATGTGACCCCGAAGGAGCACCTCGCCCTGCCGGGCAAGCAGGATGTGCGTACGGGTGTGGTGACCTACAAGATTGCCGCCCACGCTGCCGACCTTGCCAAGGGACACCCAGGAGCCACCATCCGCGACAACGCCCTCTCCAAGGCCCGCTTCGACTTCCGCTGGCGCGACCAGTTCCACCTCTCCCTCGACCCGGAACTGGCTCTCCAGTATTTCGAGGAGGCAGGACACACCGACGGCGAATACTGCACGATGTGCGGACCAAACTTCTGTGCGGCAAAGTTGACCCACGATTTACGCAAATACAAGAAATGATGAAAGAAGACAGATACCATCGTCAGCTCCTCTTGGAAGAAATCGGTGAGGCAGGACAAGCCAAGATAAGGAATGCCAAGGTATTGTTGGTAGGTGTGGGAGGACTCGGTTCGCCCATCGCCACCTACCTCACAGGTGCTGGCATCGGCACCTTGGGACTCATCGACGACGACGTGGTAAGCATCACCAACCTGCACCGGCAAGTGCTCTACTCAGAAGAGGAGGTGGGACTGCCGAAAGCGGAATGTGCCAAGCGACGACTCCACTCGCTCAATCACGAGGTAAACATCATGGCCTATCCAGAACGCCTTACCCGTGAGAACGCCGAAGACCTCGTCAGCCAGTTCGACCTGGTGATAGACGGCATGGACAACTTCGCCACTCGCTTCATCGTGAGCGATGCCTGCGAACCCCTCCACAAGCCGTATGTCTACGGAGCCATCAGAGGACTCGAAGGACAGGTGAGCGTGCTCTGCCAAGGCAAATGCACCTATCGCACCCTCTTTCCCGACGAGGAAGCAACCCTCAAGATGCCTCATCCAGGCAAGCAAGTGCTCGGCACCACGCCCGCCGTCATCGGTAGCATAGAGGCTTGCCAGGCCCTGCAGCTCATCGCCGGCTTTGGCGAACCGCTCATCGACAAAATGTGGATGATCAATCTGGGTAATATGCAAAGTCACATTATTAATTTATAGAACAAAATGTTTTCAGACGAACTAAAGAATATCAGTTGGGAGGAGACCACCGAGCGTATCGCCTCGATGACCGACATCGATGTGCGCCGTGCCCTCGCCAAGGAGCACTGCGACGTGAACGACTTCATGGCACTGCTCTCCCCCGCCGCCGAGCCTTATCTCGAACAGATGGCACGGCTCTCACGCCAATATACAGAGGAACGATTCGGCAAGACGATGTCGATGTTCATCCCTCTCTACATCACCAATGCCTGCTCCAACTCGTGCGTCTATTGCGGCTTCCACCGCGAGAACCCCATGGCACGCACCATCCTCACCCCCGAGCAGATAGAGAATGAGTATAAGGCCATCAAGGAGCTGGCTCCCTTCGAGAACATCCTCCTCGTCACGGGCGAGCATCCTGCCAAGGCTGGCGTGCCCTATCTCGCCAAGGCCATCGACATAGCCAAGAAATATTTCTCCAACGTGAAAATTGAAGTGATGCCCCTTTCGGCAGAGGACTACAAGACGCTCGCCGACCACGGCATGAACGGCGTGATCTGCTTCCAGGAGACCTACCACCGCGACAACTACAAGCTCTACCACCCTCGGGGCATGAAGAGCCGTTTCGAATGGCGATGCGACGGTTTCGACCGCATGGGTCAGGCTGGCGTACACTCCATCGGCATGGGCGTGCTCATCGGACTGGAAAAGGAATGGCGCACCGACGTGGTGATGATGGCGTACCATCTGCGCTACCTGCAGAAACACTACTGGAAGACCAAGTATAGCGTAAACTTCCCCCGCATGCGCCCCGCACAGAACGAAGGGTTCCAGCCCAACTGCTTCATGACCGACCGCCAACTGGCACAGGCCACCTTCGCCATGCGCATCTTCGACCACGACGTAGACATCTCCTACTCCACCCGCGAGCCTGCCTTCATCCGCGACAACATGGCGACGCTCGGTGTCACCACCATGTCGGCCGAGTCGAAGGTAAACCCTGGCGGCTACCACACCTATCCGCAAGCCTTGGAACAGTTCAGCGTAAGCGACGAGCGCACCGCCACGGCAATCAACGCAAGACTGAAAGAGCTGGGCCGCGAACCCGTGTGGAAAGACTGGGATGCCTCGTTCGACCTGTTTAAGAAATCCGCATCATGACAATAGTAATCACTCTTCCCCAATTCTTCGACGGAGAGGCTGAGCAAATAGCCCAGCTTCTCCGTTGCTCCATCTCCCTCGTGCACATCCGCAAGCCGCAGGCCACGGCCGAAGAGACGGAGCATCTCATCCGTGCCATCCCGCAGGAATACCACCGCCGCCTGGTCTTGCACGACCACCACGAGCTGGCCGGGAAATACCATCTCCACGGAGTACACCTCAACAGCCGCAACCCTCTCCCGCCCCAAGGATGGCAGGGAAGCGTGAGCCGCAGTTGTCACTCGCTGGAAGAAGTGAAGGAATGGAAAGAGAGATGCGACTACGTTTCGCTCTCCCCCATCTTCGACTCCATCTCCAAGCAAGGCTATTGCGCCGCCTTCTCTGCAGAGGAATTGGAAAAAGCCAAAGAAGAGGGCATCATCGACCGTAAAGTAATGGCCTTGGGAGGTGTCACCTTCAACCGCATCGACGATGTGCTGAGAATGGGATTTGGTGGCGGAATGATTCTTGGAGACGCTTGGAAGGAGAAGCAGCAACAACCTGTGGCCCTGAGCATTGCGGGTTCTGATTCATCTGCCGGTGCAGGCATCCAGCAAGACCTCAAGACGATGACGGCGCTCGGTGTCTATGGAGCAACCGTCATCACGGCGGTGACCAGTCAAAACACGTTGGGAATATCCGCCGTGCTCCCCATACCTGCCGAGACGGTGGTGTCACAACTGGAAGCCGTGCTTTCCGACCTCAACGTGGAGGTCATCAAGATTGGCATGATACCGAACGCCTCCATCGCCCACACCATTGCTTCGCATATCGCAATCTACAAGAAGAGGCATCAGTGCAAGGTCATCTTCGACCCCGTCATGATTTCCACAAGTGGCAGGCGACTGATGGAGGAGAGTTGCATAGAGACCATCACCCAGGAGTTGTTTCCGCTCTGCACCCTCGTCACCCCTAATATACCTGAGGCTGAAAGTCTGCTGGGAAAGAACATGGAAGATGCGAAAGAAGACGGCATCAATCTGGCACAACAGTTGCACACAGCCATCCTCGTCAAAGGCGGACATAAGGACAAAACCGCAAACTGGGAAGAGCCACTTTCCGTTGACTACCTTTGCCTACCCAACGGTGACACTGAGGTTTATGAAAGCCGAAAGATAGATACCCACAATCTCCATGGCACTGGATGCACATTGTCGTCCGCCATTGCCTCATACTTGCTCAAAGGGCACAGCCTACCCTTGGCCATACAATATGCCAAGCAGTTTGTCACATCAAGCATCATCAAGGGCACGCACAGCCACATCGGAAAAGGCAACGGGCCACTCCTGTGCACCACATGAGTACCTCATTTCGGAATAATGGCGCTATAAGTGTTTCAATATGTTAAAGATAAACAATCTTAAATGTGTCTCGCTATAAATCGTTATATTTGCATTGAAAGCAATATATTGACTTTATGGAAGATTTAAATCAACTGAAACTTGTATTGGTAAAGTGCAAGTGACTATCCCTAAAAAGCGTTGTCACATATGAGGCCGATTAACTAATATTGTTTACACTCTTTGTTTGGTGAACTAATTTACTTTACGCAAACACA
>CAVBBO010000010.1:0-42932 GCA_963593695.1 Escherichia coli
TTGATAGCGACCACTTCGTAACCCTCGGCCTCGAACATCTGACGGAATGCGAGACGGCCGATACGACCGAAACCATTAATAGCTACTTTAACATTTGCCATTTTACTTGTGTTTTATAGTTGTTAAAAATATAACTTTCTGTTATTTGAACGCTCTTGTTCTGCAAGAAGAAGCTTCGGCATGGTTTGTGTCCTGATAAACATACCTGAAAATTCCCCTTTTACGTGTGCAAAGATACAAATATTTTTTTAATTTTGCAGACGAATTGAGTATTAAATATTTTAAAAAGAGAGACGGAGATGATGGAAACGTTGCTGCCGGTGCATGAATGTGCGTGAGTGCAACACCGACATGACAATCGGCCATCGCACACGAAGCGTTACACATTATTTAATTATATAATCGTTATGGGAAAGTTTATCAAAGAGTTTAAGGAATTTGCCGTGAAGGGCAATGCCGTGGACATGGCTGTCGGTGTGATCATCGGCGGTGCGTTTGGCAAGATCGTGAGCAGCATCGTTGACGACATCATCATGCCGCCTATCGGTTGGCTCATCGGAGGCGTCAATTTCTCCGACTTGAAGTTTACGTTGCCCACCGTGGAGATTCCCGGTGTGGAGAAGATGGCAGCCGCCACGATTAACTACGGCAACTTCATACAGACGCTTCTTGATTTCGTCATCATCGCCTTCTGCGTGTTCCTCTTGGTGAAGGGCATCAATGCGTTGGCACGCAAGAAGAAGGACGAGCCGGCGCCAGCGGCGGCACCCGAACCAAGCAACGAGGAGAAGTTGCTCGCCGAGATCCGCGATCTGCTGAAGGAGAAGGACGCGAAATAAACCCTGTTTTCGCGCTCTTTTTTTGTTGTTCACACGGATTCAAAAGATTTTAAAGATGTCGGCTTTGCCGATTAAGAATACCATTTGGATGCCATGCGGGTTGCACTGTCTCTGCGTAGCCGCTTGCGGCGTAGCAATCTTTTAGATCTTTTAAATCCGTGTGCGAAAAAACGCAAGCACAAAGAATATTTTATCCACACGGATCTAAAAGATTTTAAAGATGTCGGCTTTGCCGATTACGCATACCGTCTTCAGCCGTTTTTGCCATTCGTTTTTTGGACCACACGGATTCAAAAGATTTTAAAGATGTCGGCTTCGCCGATTACGCATACCGGCTTCAGCCGTGTTTTGCCATTCGGGGTGCGGACGGGCCCTAACCATCCCTACCCGCCCCTGCCTTGCGTGTTGACCATACGGGATGATGCGTTTGTCTCGCAGGGGCGGCCCCTGTGGCCGTCCGCACCCCGAATGGCCAGATGCGTTGGAATTTTCGATGCGTCTGCACCCCGAATGGTGGTCTATCTGCAATCGTCTCCGCGTAGCCGCTTGCGGCGTAGCTATCTTTCAAATCTTTTGAATCCGTGTGAACAAAAACCGCAAGAAAGAATCAACATGGAACCAAATTATTTGCGGATATAGTCTTTCGACACCAAGTCGTAGTAGAGCGATTCGAGTTCGCCGAGCGTGAGTCGCTCCACGCTGTGCTCAATGGTGCGTATCAGTTCGTCGCGGCGAGCGTCGTTGTCGTTGTCGAAAGACGTGAAGACCTTTGTCATGGCATTGATTTTTTAAGATGATGGTTTGCAGTGCAAAGGTACGAATAAAACACCTACCCCTTTGAGATTTGAATGTTTTTTATACCTTTGCACAAGAAAATAGTGACCTGTACGCAAAAGTAGTAGCAATGCGAAGATTCCTGGCAAGAGCATAAAGGGCAAAATAGTACAAGAATCTGTCAAATGCCGCATACTATTGCGTTTGCCCTAACGCCTTGACGAGCAACTTGCCTAAGCTGGCAGATGCCCTTATAACTATTCTACAAACCTAATCAATATAGTATCATTACGCAATAAAGATACGCGCGTTTGATTTAAATCAAGATAGTATCATTAACGAGAAATATAGTGTCATTTCGTGTCATCCTTTTATAATAACTTTGCAATCGATAAAAGATAGCAATGCTATCTGGGAAAACCACGAGAACGAACAACTATCGAGACTCCCCGGAGTGATGATACTATATACATAATAATAAATTTAAAACAAAACTTTTAAATCAATCACCTTATGAAAAAAGTAGTGATGCTCTTTTTGGCTCTTATGCTCACGAGCCTATCATTCGCGCAGACGAAGGTGACCGGCAACGTGAAAGACGATACCGGAGAACCCATCATCGGCGCTACAGTGACCGTGAAGGGCGTTAATGGTGCTGGAAGCGTTACCGACCTGGACGGCAACTTCAGCATCAGCATCCCCAAAGGCATGAAGGAAATCGTGGTGTCTTACATCGGCTATGTGACGCAGACCGTCAACGTTGACGGCAAGACCAGCGTAAGCATAGTGATCAAAGAAGACAACCAGACCCTTTCCGAGGTTGTGGTCGTGGGTTATGGAACGATGAAGAAAAGCGACCTCGCCGGAGCCACAGGCTCGATGGACGAGAAGCAGCTCAAGGGTTCCATCATAACCAATATCGACCAATCGCTCGGCGGCCGTGTGGCAGGCGTGACCTCCATGGCAACCTCCGGAGCCCCGGGCTCCTCCACCTCGATACGCGTGCGTGGTCAAGCCACCATCAACGCCGGTGCCGAGCCCCTGTATGTGGTAGACGGCGTGATATGGAACAACTCCAACACCTCAGGCTCGTCCGTAGGCTTGGGCGATGCCCTTGGCAACGGCGCCGTGTCTACCGTCTCCCCTCTCTCATCCCTCAACCCATCCGACATCGTGAGCATGGAAGTGCTCAAAGACGCTTCCGCCACAGCCATCTATGGCGCGCAGGGAGCCAACGGCGTGGTGCTCATCACCACCAAGCGAGGCAAGGCAGGCGAGGCCAAGTTCACTTACGACGGCATGGTGGCAGCCCAGCGACAGACAAAGCGCATCCAGATGCTCAACCTCCGCGAGTTTGCCGAATACTACAACGACATGGCATCGCAAGGACTGGTGAGCGCCGACGACCACTTCAGCGACCCATCGGTGCTTGGCAAGGGAACCAACTGGCAAGACGCCATCTTCCGCACCGCCCTGCAGCACCAGCACCAGGTGAGCGCGCAAGGCGGCACCGACAAGGTGAAATATTACGTGTCGGGCAACTACATGGACCAGGACGGTACCATCATCGGTTCAGAGTTTAAGCGCTATGGCGCGCGTGTTAACCTCGACTCACAGTTGAAGTCATGGCTGAAACTCGGCTTGAGCGCCACATATAGCAACACCGACCAACGCCTGCTGAAGGCCGACCAAGAAGACGGCGTCATCACCTACGCCCTCACCACCAAGCCTGACATTCCAATCTACGACATCGACGGCAACTACACGTCCATAGCACAGCAGGGAGTGACCAACCCCAACCCCGTGGCCCTCGCCCTCATGGACGATATCCTCTATAAGCAGAACCTGCTCACCGGCAACGTGTTTGCCGAGGTGACACCCATCAAGAACCTCGTGTGGCACACCGAGATAGGCTATTCGTTCAACTGGGACCGCGCCGAGGTGTTCAAGCCCACAGTGTCGCTTGGCAACTGGACAAGAACCATGAACAGCAACTCCATCCAGAAGTCGACAGGCTCTTTCGTACAGTTTAAGAACTATCTCACCTATACCGGCAACATAGACAAGCACAGCTTCACGGCAATGATTGGCCAGGAGTGCTGGAAGAGCAAGTGGGACAACGCCCGCACAGAGGCAGAAGGCCTGCCCACCAACACCATCCACAACCCATCGCTCGGCGACGCCACCTCGTTCAAGATAAACAATGGCTTCGGCACATCGGCCATGGCATCGTTCTTCACCCGTGAGACCTACAACTACGATGACCGTTACCTCCTCACCTATACCTTCCGTCGCGACGGCAGTTCCAACTTCGGTCCCGACCACCGCTGGGGCTCGTTCCACTCCGTGGCAGGCGCATGGCGTTTCTCGAACGAGAAGTTCATGCAAGACCTCGTGGGCAAATGGCTCACCAACGGTAAGTTGCGCCTCGGCTGGGGTCAGACAGGTAACTCCAACATCGGCGGCGGCAAGTGGTCGTCGGACATGCAATCGATAGGCACCGGCCTTGGCACCTCATACCGCCCCCTGCGCATCGCTAACCTCGACGTGCACTGGGAGAAGCAAGAGCAGACCAACATAGGTCTTGATCTCGGCTTGCTCAACGACAAGATAAGCCTCACCGTCGACGTATACAAGAAAGTGTCCAACGACATGCTCATGCCCATGCAGCTGCCCTCATACATGGGAACATCCGGCAACGTGAGCTCAGCCCTCGCCGCACCTTACGGCAACTTCGGCTCCATAGAGAACAAGGGACTTGAGATCACCCTCTCGGCTCACCCCATCACCACGAAGAACTTCTCTTGGGACACACAGTTTGAGATCTCATGGAACAAGAACAAGCTCA
Source organism: Escherichia coli (assembly GCA_963593695.1). Taxonomy (GTDB): domain Bacteria; phylum Bacteroidota; class Bacteroidia; order Bacteroidales; family Bacteroidaceae; genus Prevotella. The sequence goes on from CAVBBO010000010.1 coordinate 4,462, forward strand.
CCAGCCTCTCCGGCACGTCCAACGCCGCCATCCTCGGCAGCGGCCAGTGGAGCGACGTGGTAAGCAAGAGCGACGTAGGCCAGCCCCTGTTTCAGTTCTACGGATATGTGACCGACGGCGTGTATACCTCATACGAGGACATTGAGAAATCGCCCAAGCCCGTGTCGTATAACGGTTCAGACAGCTACAACCACTACAACACCGTGTGGGTGGGCGACGTGAAATACAAGGATATCTCAGGTCCCGACGGCAAGCCCGACGGCAAGATCGACGAGAACGACCGCACCTATATCGGCAACCCGATGCCTAAGTACACCTTCGGCTGGACCAACACCTTCCGCTACAAGGACTTTGACCTTACCGTGTTCTTGAACGGTTCCGTAGGCAACAAGGTGTTCAACTACCTCCGCATGAAGCTCGACAACATGAAGTCGGTTTGGTCGAACCAGGCCGCCACGGTGAAAGACCGCTCGCAGATCACGGCCATCGACCCCAACAAGGACTATACCAATGGCTACAAGGGCCACAACTCAGGCCTCGTCTATCACTGGTATGACGACATCGACAACGTTCAGGTGGTGAACCCCACATCCATCCCCGCCGCACGCCTCAATGACCCTAACGACAACGCACGTGTTAGCGACAGGTATGTAGAAGACGGCAGCTACCTGAGAGTGAAGAACATCACTTTGGGCTACACCTTCCCGAAGACATGGATCAAGCACATAGGCTTGGAGAACCTGCGCATGTATTGCAACATCCAGAATCTCTTCACCATCACAGGCTACAAGGGTTACGACCCAGAGGTGGGTGCCTCGACATCCGATGCTAACGGCTATGTATACGGTCTCGACAACGGTCGTTACCCATCTCCAACCGTTTACTCTTTCGGACTTAACGTTACATTCTAAAACACAGCAGAATCATGAAACTCACAAATATCAAGACCGTAGCGTGTGCAGCCCTCTTGTCGGTTACCACATTCTCTTCTTGTGATAGTTATCTCGACTGTCCGACAGAAGACGCCATCAACACGTCAAACTATTATGAGACCGCCGAGCAGTGTCGCGCGGGTGTCAACTACCTCTACAACTCACCGTGGTACGACTTCCAGCGTGGATTCTTCAAGGTGGGCGAGGTGCTCTCAGGCAACTACTATTGGAGCGCGTCTCCATACCTCACGTTCACCCTCAACGGCTCGGACAACGACCTGGCAAACATGAGTGCGTCGCTCTGGTCGGAGAACACCCATGCCGCCACGGTGTACGACAACCTGAAGAACTCCACCAAGGCCCCGGAGGACGTGAAGAAAAACTGCATGGGCGAGGCCCTCACGTGGAAAGCCTTCGCCTACTTCTATCTCGTCCGCTCGTTTGGCAGCGTGCCAATCATCCACAACGCTGTGGACATCATAAACCAGCAGAAAGCCAACGACGTGCGCAAGGCCAAGATCAGCAACGTCTACGACTACATAGTGAAACTGCTTGAGGAAGCCATCACCCTCCTGCCAGAGAGCGACGGCACGGGCAAGGGACGTCTCGACAAATATTGCGCCAAGGCATTGCTCGCCAAGGTCTATCTCACGAAGTCGGGCTTCTCGGAGGAGCACACCAAGTACAACACAGGCTCATACAGCTACATCACCTGCACCGCCCACCAGCGCAACCAGGCAGACCTCGACAAGGCCGCGGAGCTCGCGCTCGACGTCATCGAGCACAGCGGACGCTCACTGGAGCCAGTCTATTCAGACCTCTTCCGTGGCGACCACAACGTGTGCGCCGAGAACATGATCTCGTGGGCATGGAGCACACAGGGCAACTGGACCATGCAGAACTCCCTGCAGAGCGACCTCGCCATAAAGGGATTCGACGAGTATGGCGACTGCTGGGGAGAGTGGAACGGTCCTTCCGTGGACCTGCAAGACGCCTTTGGCGAGAATGCCCTCAGCATAAACCGAATGAACGTTGACGACCGCCGCAAGGCCACCTTCATGCTGCCGGGCGACAAATACGATTATTTCTATACCGACTGTGGCGGTTTCGACTACCTCAAGTTCTTGTACAACGGTTATGAGGACCACAAGTCGCCGGGCAAGCTCGACAACCAGACGGGCGCCGCAGAGGTAAAGCACCTCTATGGCGACAACGCCGACCACATGAAATATTTTAATGTCGCCGCCTCGAAGCAGACGTCTGCTCTCTATACCCACCTCCTGCGCCTTGCCGACGTTTACCTCATCTATTGCGAGGCAAAGATTGGCAACAACGGCTCAACGAGCGACGCGAAGGCCTGCAACCTCTTCTATCAGGTGCGCCACCGTTCGGTGAAAAGCTACGACAAGGACCCGTCGTCGATCACCTGGGAGGACGTATGGAAAGAGCGTCGCCTTGAACTCGCCTGCGAGGGAGACCGCTGGTACGACTTCGTTCGCCGCTACTACTACGACCCGGAGGGAGCCATCAACGAGCTGAAGTCACAACGCAGAAACGCCTATAATAACGGCGACCAGCTCAACGAGCTTTACAAGAACTACTACGAGAATGGCACATGGTCGATTCCGTCGGGCTTGAAATACAACGACGACGTGGCAGCGCCCAACGTTACCGACCGCAGTTTCACCCTGCCTCTGCCATCGTCGGACATCACTTTCAACCCGTTGTTGATGGAGACACCCGTCGACTATGACTTAAGTGAAATCACATTCTAATATAATATAACGAGATAATCACATGAAACGCAATAACATATTCCACAGCCTAACGTTGGTAGCGATAGCCGCTTTCGCCGGCCTCACCATGCAGTCGTGTGAGGATGAGCCCGACAAGTATGAGGTGACGAGTGGCTCTCCGACAGTTTACTATATCCGTCCAGCCAATGCCGCGTCGAAGGACAGCTTGCTCACCGCCTCCAGTCCCTCGAAGGCCATCTGCATCGTGGGCAAGAACCTGACAAGCATCACCAAGATGCTGTTCAACGACCAGGAGGCAGTGCTCAACACCAGCTATATCACCGACAACACCTTGCTCGTGGACGTGCCAACGGACATACCAAACACGGTCACCGACAAGATATACATGATAACCCAGAGCAACGACACCGTGACCTATGGCTTCCACGTCATCGTGCCAGCCCCAGTGGTCGACGAGTTGTCGTGCGAGTATGCCAAGGCAGGCGACGAGGTGACCCTCAGCGGAAACTATTTCATCGACGACCCGTCGAAGCCCATCACCGTGACCTTGCCCGACGGACAGGTGGTAAAGAACTTCACCAAGAAGACCCGCAGCACCCTGTCGTTCACCATGCCAGAATGCACCGAGGAAGGTCCGATGACCGTCACCTCCATCTATGGCACGACCGAGTCGAAGTTCCATTACCTTGAGAGCCGTGGCTTCCTCTTCGACTTCGACGGCTTGACAGGATTGGGCAACCACGGCTGGCACGAGTCGACAATCAAGTCGGACGAGACCTCGTTGGCCGGCAACTACCTGCAGTTGGGCGACGGCGCGACAGCCCTTGAGAACGACACATGGTCGGAAGGCACGTTCTCGTTTGAGTATTGGCCAGGCGAGTGGACCACGCCAGTGTCTTATGTCAAGGGAAAGAGCGAGCCCCTCAATGAGCTTGTAGATTTCACCAATTACGAGAAGATGGCCATCAAGTTTGAGGTCTGCATACCGTCGAGCAACCCTTGGTCGAACCTCTCGTTGCAGATCATACCCAGCGCGCTGACCGATGTCACGCTCTCTGGAGCAGGCAAGGACGTATACAGCAACGACGTGCCAGGCAGCAACACCAGCTACTTCCAAAACGACGTGTTGCCTCGCGCCCTCTGGCGTCCATGGCAGTCCACGGGCAGCTACGACACAGGCGGCAAGTGGGTGACAGTGACCATACCAATAACCGACTTCAAGTATGGCATCACCGGTGTGGCAGCCAAAGGCAACATCTCAGCCAAATCGTTTGCCGGACTGGAACTGTTTGTCGTGGCTGGCGGCATCACGGGCAAGACCTGCAAGCCAATCATCAAGATTGACAATATCCGTGCGGTACCAATCAAGTAAACCAACAAAAACATTGAAACCATGAAAAAACATTTCAATATATTCATGCTTGCGGTGATAGCCCTTCTCGGACTCTCACTGACGGCTTGCAACAACGACGACCTCAACACCGACCAATATGGCTCCGATGTCAGGGTGCAGGCTTTCGGCCCTTGCCCAGTGCTACGTGGCGGAACCTTGTTCTTCTATGGCTCGCATCTCGACCAGATCAGCGAGATAGACCTCCCCGGCGCAGACCCCATCACATCGATCGACGTGTTGGAGCAAGGCGGGCATAGCAAGATATCCATACAAGTGCCAGCAGAGAAATGCGACACCGGCATAGTGGTGTTGAAGACACAGAAAGGCGGCGAGATACGCACCGTCACGCCCGTCACCTATCGTGAGGACGTGAAAATGGACAAATTCTATGTGGGCACAGAGGGCAACCTGTCGGGTAAGCCCGGTGACGAGCTCACCATCAAGGGCGACTATCTCAACCTGATGCATGGCGTGATATTCGCCGACAACGACACCGTGAAGGAAGACAGCTTCGTTTCGCGCGACCGTTATACCATCGTGGTGCGCATCCCCGAGACGGCGCGCACGGGCATCATCAAGGTAACAGACCTCGCAGAAGAGCCTTCCGTGCTTGAGTCGGAAGAAGCTCTCGACGTGAAAGCCACTACCGTGACGAGCCTCACCCCAGCCAAGCCAAAGACAGGACAAACCGTGACGATAAAAGGCTCGATGATGCAACTCGTGGAAGCCGTTTGTCTTAATGGTGCTATTGTCATGGCAGACGAATTCACAAAGAGTAGCAGCGATGAGATTGCGTTCACGTTGCCCGCAGAAGCTACCGATGGCGAGGTGACACTGTTCTTGAAATCAGGCGTTGATGTTCCTGCCGGAAGCATTGAGACCGTAGTGCCCACGAACCTTAATGCCACGCCAGCGACCGTGAAGAACGGTGCCACGCTGACAATCAGCGGCAATGACCTCGACTTGGTAACAGCTGTGTCGTTCTCGACAACCGACGGCACCGTAGACGCTGCGATATCCGCAAAGAGCGAGTCAGAGCTGAAAGTAATCGTGCCAGAGACCGCACAGGGCGGCAACGTGATGCTGACTCTCGCCAACGACAAGCAGGTTTCAGTGGCATGCGCCGTGAAGGCAGCCACGATATCAGCCGTGTCACCACAGTCGCTCATGGCAGGCGAGCGTCTCGTGATTCGTGGCACAGACCTCGACCTCGTGGCATCGATAACCTTCCCGACCAGTCAGACCGTTGATGCCAAGGACATGAGAGTCACCTCGCAAGCCATTGTCGTGACAGTGCCTTCAGGCGCAGCCGGCACCGGTTTCGTGATGACACAGAAGAATGGCGTGAAGATAGAGAACAATACACTCGCCATTCGTCCTTCAACCGACCCAACCATGACCAATGCGCCAACAGGCAACCCGGGCAAGAGCGTGACGATAGAAGGTTCCAACTACAACCGTGTGGAGGCAATCTACATAGGCTCGACAAAGGTGACCAAGATCACCGAGCGCACCGACACCAAGATGACATTCGAGATACCTTCAAGCGTTGAGGCTGGCGAGTATGACCTCACATTCACGACAATGGATGGCGGCAGCTACAACGTGGGCAAGATAACGGTGGTTCCCAACGAGATAGACCTCTCCGGCAACCTCGTTCGCACAGACGACGGCACAACCAAGGTGAACTTGCCAATCTCACTGACATGGGGCGACGATGGCCGCTTCTACGTGATGAAGACAGGAAGCGCCGACGTGTCGAAGTATACATGGACAGTAGGCAAGTCGAAGTTACGCATGTATGTTGACCCAACGATTGGCGGCAAGGCACAGATCAACGACTACAGCTGGGGCAACACCTTCTATCTTGAGGACTACGACGGCCAGCCTTATATGGAGTTCACGCTTACGGCATCCCAGATAGCTTACTTCACTGGCGAGGCTGATGGTTGGGGCAGGCTCTTCACCATCCAGGGCGACCAGCTGAAGGTAACAAAGATAGTGGCGATACCTTAGAAATCTGACAAGACAGTGATTGTCATTGTCGAATAGACGCAGAAGGAGGGGCTTCCCCTCGTGACAGGGCTTCGCCCCTCCTCCTTTAGTCAGGTTGCAAGGAATCTTCTTGACACATGGTAAACGACCGTCGGCAGTCAATTATATAAGATTGATTAAGTTGCCATTCTGAAACGACAACTGAGTGTCTGACTTTGAACTATCAACAAGTATTGAATCATAAGGGTTCAGTGTCAGATACAACTACGCGACAATCAATCGGACAAGATGACATTGCGGTTGTGCCATAAACAAACAACTTTAAACGTATGATGAAATTATTGATGACATTGCTTGTGGCGCTTGGCGTTTTCGCCTCGGCGTCGGCTTCCGATGAGGCGTTGAACCTCAAGATGAAGGACGGTACGGTCCACTCGTTCGTGCTCAGCGGGAAACCTGTGGTTACCATGGGCGACGGCAAGTTGAATGTAGCCACCGACGCTGCCACCGCCACCTACAACCTTTATGATGTCAGCGAATACAGTTTCGGCAATGCCACAGGCATAGGCAGCGTGAAAGCCTCGTCTGGCTTCTCGCGCACTGGCGACAACCTCGTGTTTCACGGGATAGAATCGGGCAAGGTGAAGGTCTACGCTGTCAATGGCGTTGCCGCAAGGGCAGAGATCCACGTCGACAATGGCAACACGATGGTGTCGCTCGCCAATCTCCAACGTGGCGTGTACATTGTCAAGGTGTCGGGAACTTCCATTAAGATAAACAAGAAATAACTGACCATTATGAGACATACCATGAACCACATATTCGCTTCTTTCATCCTGGGCATAGTCCTTGCCGCCTCACTCCCCATGACGGCACAAACCAACAATGATTCGGTGTTCGTATATTACAAGGACGGCGCGACAGTGGACAAATACTCCTGTGCGGAGATCGTGAAGATTGCCCACGACCAGAGCAAGACCTATGTATATACCGATTTGCTTGGCAGCGACGAGCCTCTCACGGAAAGCGAAAACGGCGACATCGACAAGGTCGTGTTCAAGTTTGCGGGAGATGACAAAGTCGCGGTGGACATCGACGGTTTGCAACTCGCCGACAAGAACGCGAGTGATGCCACGAAGATTCTCTATGCCTATATGAAATACTACTATGGCAAGAAAATCATAACTGCGGCAATGGCAAAGGTGAGCTGGAACACCAACGGTGCCGAGAGCGTGAAGAAGACAACAGGCACCTATCCTGCCATCAACTGCTACGACTACATACAGATAGCCTATGATGGCAACTGGATAAACTATTCCGACATCAGTCCCGTAACCGATTGGGCCAAGAAAGGCGGCGTGGTCTCGCTCATGTGGCACTTCTATGTGCCCGCAAGTGAGGACGACTACAACAACGGCAACCTTGACAACCTGACCGACTCGCCAGACAAGACCACTTGGGACATGGACAACATTTGGAAAGAAGGCACTTGGGAGAACAAGTGGTTCTGGAACCAGATGGACAAGGTGGCATCAAACATCCTCAAGCTGCAAGATGCCGGAGTTGTGGCGTTGTGGCGTCCGTTCCATGAAGCGGCAGGCAATATGCTCAACAACCAAGGCTGGACACCTAAGGCATGGTTCTGGTGGGGAACCAAAGGCGGAGAGACATACAAGAAACTGTGGAAGACCATGAAGGATTATTTTGAAGAGCGTGGCATCCACAATCTCATCTGGATATGGACTGGCACCGCCAAGACCTCGACCAACAACAGCGATGAGAGCTATTACCCGGGCGACGACTTGGTGGACATGGTTGGCTGCGACTGCTATGGCTCGACCACGGCAGAGCTGAAGTCACAATACGACGGACTCACGAAACTTTACCCCTCGAAGATGATAACGCTTGCCGAATGCGGCAACAACACCTCCGACAATAAGCAAATGGCATCTATCTCAGAGATGTGGAACGCAGGAGCCAAGTTCCTCTATTTCATGCCGTGGTATGACTACGACTATGAGGACGGCAAGACGCAAACAAACAATATGTTCCCAACCGACTATTGGAAAGACGCCATGAATATGCAGAGCGTGACCATGAGCAATTGGGGTAAGAAATAAGAGCCTTTCGGGATAAAGAAAGACTCAGACAAGAAACAACAGACGAGAAGGAAATGAGAAAGATCGCTTATTTGTTATTGTCAATACTCGCCATCACTTCTTGCTCAAGATCCAAGAAAACCTACGAGGAGATAGGCTCGTCGGGGCTTACAACCCGCACGGAAAACCTGCGCCGCAATCTCATGGCTTATGAGGACCGCGGAGTGATGTTGGGCCAGATGTATGCCACGGCGGAAGGAATAGGCTGGCAAGGCGACTCCTGCCGCAGCGACCTCAACGAAGTGACGGGCGACAACCCAGCCGTGGTGGGCTATGAGCTTGCAGGCATAGAGAGTGGCACTAAGCAAAATGCAGACGGCATAGACACCGCATTGATACGCCGTACCGCTATAGAGTTCATGCGTCGCCAGGGCCTTGCCATAATGCTTTGGACGGCACCCAATCCAGGCGGGAACGCCTTGGAGAGCGGCAGTCCTGCCAACAAGAAGCTGAAAGCGTGGACGCTGAAGGTGGCATCGTTTCTTGGCTCGCTTCACGACGGCTATGGAATAAAGTTGCCTACGCTCGTATATCTCTATCCAGCCGGAATGGGGAAATGGTATGACAAGCTTTCCGTGGAAGACTACAACCGCCTTTACGCGCAAACCGTGGAGTGGCTTCGCGATGATGGTGAGACAACGAACGTGTTGTTTGGTTTCAGCAACGCCTCAACGGAAGGCTCAGCCGAAGAGTTCATGGCACGTTGCCCAAAAGACAACATAGATTGCGTGCAGCTGATGTTGCTGACAAGCGACACGGACAGCTACGCCTCAAACCTGTTGCGCATGTCAAGGCAACTGTCGGTCTATTGCTCGTCAAACGCGAAACCGTTTGGACTGTACACGGGGCTGAAAGAGCTTGGGGCAAATGCTGAATTCTGGACAAACAGCCTGCTGCCCATTGTGGAGCGCTGCCGCCTGAGCTATCTGATGCTTGGTCGCAATCATGGCGATTTCCAAAAAGGCGACTTCTATGGGCTGTATCCTGGCAACGCCACGGTATCAGACTTCATGAAGCTATACAACAATCCAAGAACCATCATGGCGAAGAAACTCAACGGGTTGTGGTTGACGAAGTAGAATAACATGATTAAGACATGACAAAATAGGGGAGACCACACAAAAACGCAGTTTTGGGATTGGATGTTTGTAGGTTTAAAGTTTGAGGTTGACGGTTGACGGACCGTTCCATGTCTATACGGCGAACGTGTGTAATCCCCTTTAATAGATTTGAATATTGGATAAAACAAACGGTTTATTATAACAATTAAAAATATTGACATGAATAAGATATTGACAACATTCGCGGCGCTTGCCGTCGCAACTCTGTCGATGGCGACATCGCGCCGCCCCGCCATCAAGCTTATCAATCGCTTGGGTGCCATCCAGAAACACGGCATCATGATAGGCCATCAGGATGACCCCGTGTATGGCTGCTCATGGAAATGGGAAGACAACCGTTCTGATGTCAAGGAGGTGTGCGGCGACTATCCTGCGGTGATGGGCTTCGACCTTGGCGACTTGGAACTGGGCAAGTCGAAGAATCTCGATGGAGTGCCATTCGACAGGATGCGCACCGAAATAATCAAGCAGCATGAGCGTGGTGGCATCGTGACCCTGAGTTGGCATCCCAACAATCCTGTCACGGGCAAGAATGCGTGGGACTTCTCGGGTGACGTGGTGAGCAAGATATTGCCTGGCGGAACGTTGAACGCGACGTTCAACGTTTGGCTTTTGAAAGCCGCCCGTTTCATCAACTCGCTGACAACCTCCAAAGGCGAGAAAGTGCCGGTGATATTCCGCCCATGGCATGAGATGAGCGGCGGATGGTTTTGGTGGGGCGACGGACGCTGCACGGCTGAACAATATAAGCAGCTCTACCGCTACACTTACAAGTTCATGGCACGTCAACGATGCACCAACCTCGTGTGGGCGTATTCGCCCAACCTCGCCGACCAGACGGAGACGGTAGAGCACTATGATAAGTTCTATCCCGGCGACGACGTGGTAGACCTTTTGGGCATCGACATTTATCAGCGCGAGCCCAATAACGCACAATACCAAGGATGGCTGCGCTCAGAGCTTGATGTGGTGAAGAAGGTTGGCGAGAGTCGCAAGAAACTCATTGCGCTGACGGAGACGGGCTACAACAACGTGCCAGACTCGACATGGTTCACCAAGACCCTTATGCCTGTGTTGAGTGAATATCCGTTATGCTATGTGCTATTGTGGCGAAACGCATGGGATAACCCAACGGAGAACTATATAGCCGCTCCAGGCAAGGCTTCGGAGGAAGACTTCAAGTTGTTTTACGCCGACCCAAAGACATTGTTCGCAAAAGACATCGAGGGCATACGCTGACAAGAGACATTCATAAATACAGAAAAAACATAAAAGACATTTTATAACTATGACTGATTTCGCAAAACGAGTTGAGGCTCTTCGCGCACATCATGAAGAGCTTCTCACAAGAAAGAACACCCCGAAGAGCTGGGGCAATGGCATTTACACCAGGTATGAGTATCCCATCCTCACGGCAGAGCACACGCCACTGGAATGGCGTTACGACTTCAACGAGACAGACAATCCCTATCTGATGCAACGCATCATGATGAATGCCACGCTCAACTCTGGCGCGATAAAGCTCAATGGCAAATACCTGCTTGTGGTGCGCGTGGAAGGTGCCGACCGCAAGAGCTTCTTCGCTGTCGCGGAGAGTCCCAACGGCATAGACAACTTCCGTTTTTGGGACGAGCCAATAACCATGCCCGACGACGTGATACCCGCCACCAATATCTATGATATGCGTCTCACCCAGCATGAGGATGGCTGGATCTACGGCATCTTCTGTGCTGAGCGCCACGACGACTCGCAGCCAGGCGACCTCTCCGCAGCCACGGCAACGGCTGCCATAGCCCGCACCCACGACTTGAAGACATGGGAACGCCTGCCCGACCTGAAGTCGCGCAGCCAACAGCGCAACGTGGTGCTGCACCCGGAGTTTGTGGATGGCAAGTACGCGTTCTACACTCGTCCGCAAGATGGGTTCATCGACGCAGGCTCCGGCGGTGGCATAGGCTGGGCTCTCATCGACGACATCACACATGCGGAGGTGAAAGAGGAGAAGATAATCAACGCACGCCACTACCACACCATCATGGAGGTGAAGAACGGCGAGGGTCCCCATCCAATCAAGACTCCCAAGGGATGGTTGCATCTTGCCCACGGTGTCCGCGGTTGCGCTTCTGGCCTTCGCTATGTGCTTTACATGTACATGACGTCGCTTGATGATCCTACGAGGGTGATAGCGCAACCTGGCGGCTACTTCCTTGTGCCAGAGGGCGAGGAGTATATTGGCGACGTGATGAACGTCACCTTTGCCAATGGTTGGATAGCCGACGAGGACGGTTGCGTGCTGATCTACTACGCAAGCTCCGACACGCGCATGCACGTGGCGGAGTCTACGGTCGACAAGCTCGTGGATTATTGCATGAATACCCCTGAGGACAAGTTGTCTACCTCCGAGAGCGTGGAGACGATAAAGAAACTTATAGCGAAAAACAGAAAAAACAATCGATAAGTATCGATACTTAGCGGGATTATGATTACCTTTGGGAAGTCGTTGAGCAATTGGCGGTTTGCCCTAAGCGTAATCATAAAACGGATTGACATTAAAGCCTTTAAACCATGATTAAACTGAAGGAAAGAATAGGCTACGGCTTTGGCGACATGTCGTCATCGATGTTCTGGAAGATTTTCGGAGCCTACCTTATGATATTCTATACCGATGTCTATGGCATATCCGCGGCAGCCGTGGGCATCATGTTCGCCGTGACGAGAGTATGGGATAGCGTGTTCGACCCTGTTGTTGGCATCATAGCCGATCGCACGGAGAGCAGATGGGGCAAGTTTCGCCCATACCTGCTTTACCTTGCGGTGCCATTTGCCTTGATAGGTATCTTGACATTCCTCACTCCTCCGTTTGGCGGAGCCTTCAAGATAGTGTATGCCTATGTCACCTACACGCTTATGATGATGGTTTACAGTGCTATCAACGTGCCTTACGCGTCTTTGCTTGGCGTGATGAGTCCCAACCCTGCCGAGAGAAACACGCTTGCCACCTATCGCATGACTTTTGCCTATATTGGATCCTTCCTCGCGCTTTTGCTGTTCGATCCATTGGTAAGCCTTTTTGGAGGCAAGCGCGGTGCCGACATTACGATAGGCTGGATGACCGCGCCTCAGTTTGGATGGTTCATGACGGTCGTTGTCATAGCGATCATCTGCGCATTCCTTTTCTTCGGCTGCTTCTCGTTGACAAGGGAGAGGGTAAAGCCGGTAAAGGAAGCAAAGACTCCGTTGAAGAACGACATTCGCGACCTCTTTCACAATCGCCCTTGGTGGATTCTTCTTGGAGCAGGAATAGCATCGTTGGTGTTCAACTCGATAAGAGACGGTGCCACGGTTTATTACTTCAAGTATTTTGTTGACGAGACAGCTTTCGGCAGCATAAAGTTCGTCGGCATTCCTTTTGCCCTCAGCGGATTGTATCTCGCTGTAGGCCAGGCGGCAAACATCGTTGGTGTGCTTCTCGCCGCACCAGTCAGCAACCATCTGGGCAAGCGCCACACCTTCATGGGTGCCATGCTGATAGCCACGGTGCTAAGCGTGGTGTTCTATTTCTTCGACAAGAATCAGCTCGTGTTGATCTTCGTCTTCCAGGCTCTCATCTCCGTATGTGCAGGCAGCGTCTTCCCATTGCTCTGGAGCATGTATGCCGATTGCGCCGATTACAGCGAGTTGAAAACCGGCAACCGTGCCACGGGTCTCATCTTCTCGTCGTCGTCGATGAGCCAGAAGTTTGGCTGGGCCATTGGCACTGCCCTGACAGGTTTGCTCCTCAGCGCGTTCGGCTTCGTAGCCAATGGCACACAGAATGCCGAGACCATCAAGGGCATAAAGATGTTTCTAAGCTTGCTTCCAGCGGCAGGGGCTTTCTTGAGCTTGGCATTCATCACGTTCTATCCTCTGTCGGAGAAAAAAATGAGGGAGATAACGGAAGAACTCAACGAGAAGAGACAAAAATAAGAACCTATGTTTATGAAGAACAAGATACAGACATTGAAGCAAGAGATGGAGAAAGAGCTTAACGACAATATTCTCCATTTCTGGCTCACACGAATGATAGACAACGAGGAAGGTGGTTTTTACGGACGCATAGACGGTGAAGGCAACCTCGTGGCCGGTGCCGAGAAGGGTGCCATTCTCAATGCCCGAATCCTATGGTCGTTCTCGGCGGCTTACCGCGTCACGGGAAAGAACGAGTATAAGGAAGCCGCCGACAGAGCCGCCCACTACCTCATGACAAAGTTTATCGACCATGAATATGGCGGGGTCTACTGGAGCCTGTATAGCGATGGCAAGCCCAAAGACACGAAGAAGCAAACCTATGCCATTGGTTTCGCCATTTACGGCTTGGCTGAATATGTGCGCGCCACAGGCAACGAAGACGCTCTCAAATGCGCCATCGGCCTCTACCACGACATCGAGGCGCATGCTTTCGATGCGGTGAACAACGGTTACACCGAGGCGCTGTCAAGGGATTGGAAACCGATAGCCGACATGCGTCTCTCCGACAAGGACGAGAATGGTTCCAAGACCATGAATACCCACCTGCACATCATCGAGCCTTATACCAACCTTTACAGGGTGTGGAAAGACGAGGGCTTGCGTGACAAGCTTGTGAACCTCCTGCACCTCTTCCTCGACGTGATGCTGAACCCGCGGACCAACCATCTCGACCTTTTCTTCAACGACCAGTGGCAAGGCTTGCGCAACATACAGAGCTTTGGCCACGACATCGAGGCCTCGTGGTTGTTGCACGAGACGGCTCTCGTGCTCGCTGACCCAACCATATTGAAGACCGTGGAGCCTAAGGTGAGAGCCATCGCGGTGGCAGCCGATGAGGGAATGTGCGACAATGGCGGCATGATATACGAGCACTGGACCGATACTGGCCACACCGACCGGCAATTCCAATGGTGGGTGCAATGTGAGAACATCATTGGCCATGTAAACCTATACCAGCATTTTGGCGACAAGCTGGCTCTTGAACAGGCCTTGAAGAGTTGTGAATTCGTAAAGGAGAACATCATCGACAGGGAGAAGGGCGAATGGCTGTGGAGCCTCAACGAGGACGGCACGCCAAACCGCGAAGACGACAAGGCAGGCTTCTGGAAATGCCCCTATCACAACAGTCGTATGTGCCTTGAACTGATAGAAAGAAACTTCTAAAACACCGTTTGCCATGAAAAGCCAGGAAACAACAGGACACGTGCTCCACGAGATAACGCCTCTTGAGGACAAGGACATGCTCTACATTGCCGACCGCCACAAGAAGGAGTTCACTTACCCCATACACAGCCACGAGGAGTTTGAGCTGAACTTTGTCGAGCATGCCACCGGGGTAAGGCGGGTCGTGGGTGACAGCAACGAGGTGATAGGCGACTACGACCTCGTGCTTATCACGAGTGGCAACTTGGAACACGTGTGGATGCAAAACGAATGCAAAAGCGAAGACATCCACGAGATTACCATCCAGTTCAAGTTTGACATCTCCGACGATAGCTTCCTCTCCAAGAATCCTTTCCGCGCCATTCTTGAGATGTTGAAGCTGGCCCGCAATGGCCTTTGTTTCCCGATGGACACGATAATCAAGGTCTACAACGATCTTGTGAACCTCAGCAGTATCAAGGATGGTTTCCTGTCGTCAATGCACTTTCTTGCCATACTCAACACCCTCGCCCATAGCGAGGGCATGCGCACGCTTGCCTCAAGCAGTTACGCGAAGGTGTCGCTTGGCGAGAACTCGCGGCGCATACTTGCGGTGAAGGCTTTCATCGATGCCCACTACGACGACGAGATCAAGCTCAAGGACCTTGCCGACGTGGCTTGCATGAGCGAGGCCGCCATGAGCCGTTTCTTCAAGCTCCACACGGGCAGGACCATCAGCGACTATATCATAGACATCCGCCTTGGCAATGCCACCCGCCTTCTGGTGGACACCAACCAAAGTGTAGCCGACATAAGCTATCAATGCGGATACAACAACCTCAGCAACTTCAATCGGTTGTTCAAGCGAAAGAAAGGGTGTTCGCCAAAGGAGTTTCGCGAGTATTACCACAAGGTGAGGGTAATAGTGTGAGATAAAATATCAACGTATCAATAATCAAATTAGAATTATAGAATGATGAAGAACAACAAGAGACTGGCTTCCTTGCTTTTTGCTTGCCTTTCGGCGTTGGGATGCCTTGCGGACAATGTCTGCGTGTCAACTCCGTCGACATCGCTCGTCGTTGACGCCACAAAGGGCAAGGAACTGAAATTCTTATACTATGGTCAACATCTCTCGGGTACCGACATCGACAACCTTGAGAGTTCTGGCACTCCTGGCCTCGCCGCTTACCCGGTTTATGGCATGGCGGGCGCATCTCAATGGGCTCTTGCCGTGAAGCACGCCGATGGCAACATGACCTTGAAGATGAACGTGGAAAGCGTGGAGCAGAAGCAGGACGGCAACGCCTCGCTGACCATTGTTCACATGAAGGACACTTATTATCCCCTCTATGTCGACATCTGCTATAAGGCTTATGGCGACGTGGACATCATCGAGACATGGACGAAGATAAGAAACGGGGAGAAGGGCAGCGTCACTCTCAACCGCTTCGACTCTGGCTGCCTGCCCATCAGGCGTGGCAACGTGTGGCTGTCGCATCTATATGGCGCTTGGGCCAACGAGGCACAACTCTCAGAGGAACCCTTGAAGCCTGGCATGACGGTCATCGAGAACAGGGACGGAACGCGCAACGCTCACACCTCCCATGGCGAGGTGATGTTCTCGCTCGATGGCAAGGCGCGCGAGAACGAAGGCGAGGTGATTGGCGCGGCATTGGCTTACAGCGGCAACTACAAGCTTCGTGTCAACACCAACGAGAGCGACTACCACCAGTTTTTCGCAGGCATCGATCCCGATGAGTCTGAATACCACTTGGCAAAGGGCGAGACCTTCACCACGCCGGTTTTGGCCTTCACTTACAGCCATGAGGGACTTGGCGGAGCCAGCCGCAGCTTCCACAAGTGGGGACGTGAATACAGGCTCATGCATGGCAACCGTGAGCGCAAGATATTGCTCAACAGTTGGGAAGGCGTCTATTTCGACATCAACGAAAAGGGCATGGACCAGATGATGGCAGACATCGCGTCGATGGGCGGCGAACTCTTCGTGATGGACGACGGATGGTTTGGCGACAAGTATAAGCGCAAGTCGGACAACTGCGCGCTTGGCGACTGGGTGGTAGACAAGGACAAGCTGCCCAGCGGCATCGACGGATTGCTCGACAGTGCGAAGAAGCACGGCGTGAAGTTCGGCATTTGGCTTGAGCCTGAGATGACAAACACCACGAGCGAGCTGTATGAGAAACATCCCGACTGGATCATCAAGCCTTCCAACCGCGAGCCCGTGTTGGGACGCGGCGGCACGCAACTGGTGCTCGACCTTGCCAACCCTAAGGTGCAAGACTTCGTGTTCAACGTGGTCGACGAGCTTATGACCAAGCATCCAAGCATCGACTACATAAAGTGGGACGCCAACATGGACATGGCTAACCACGGCTCGCAATATCTCTCTGCCGACAAACAAAGCCACTTGAATATCGAGTATCACCGGGGCTTCGAGAAGATTTGCCAGCGCATTCGCCAGAAATATCCAGACCTCACCATTCAGGCTTGCGCCTCTGGCGGCGGCAGGGCCAACTGGGGCGTGCTGCCTTATTTCGACGAGTTCTGGGTCAGCGACAACACCGATGCCTTGCAGCGCGTCTACATGCAATGGGGCACTTCATACTTCTTCCCCGCGATAGCCATGGGATCACACATCAGCGCGGCTCCCAATCACCAGACATTCCGTACCATACCGTTGAAATACAGGATAGACGTGGCGATGAGCGGACGCCTTGGCATGGAAATCCAGCCAAAGAACATGACCGACGAGGAGAAAGACCTTTGCCGCAAGGCTATTGCCGACTACAAAAAGATAAGGCCCGTGGTGCAGATGGGCAACATCTACCGCCTGCTCTCGCCCTATGACCACAAGGGTGCCGCTTCGCTCATGTATGTGAGCGACAACAAAGACAAGGCGGTGTTCTATTGGTGGAAGATGGAGACGTTTGTCAACCAGCATGTGCCTCGCGTGAGGATGGCCGGTCTTGACCCTGACAAGACATATCGTGTCACCGAGCTCAACCGCATAGACAATGAACCATTGAGCTTCGAAGGCAAGACGTTCACCGGCGCGTTTCTCATGGCCAACGGCCTGGAAATGCCATACAACCACAAGGTTGACTACCACAAACAAAACGATTTCGCAAGCCGTGTACTCTACTTAGAACAACAATAACCCGACGATAACACCAGCTCCAAAACACTTAACAATACTAACAAGACTGACCATAAGGTAATCTGCCTAAATAATCATGTCCCGTCGATGAAAACCATCGGCGGGATTTTTTTTAGAAAATATTGCGGTGCGGATACAATAAACGAGGCAAGATATGAGTTACCTATTTAAGGTATAATAGTATATAAAAAACAACAAGCAATGAAAACAAGCCTTTACCCTTATCTTTTTGACCCCAATCTCCACGAGACCATTTGGGGTGGCGACAGCCTTTGCCCATTCAAGGGGCTGACCCCGCACGAGAATCCCGTTGGCGAGAGCTGGGAGGTCAGCGCGGTGCCATCGAGCCCCGACACCATAAGCAATGGCGCGGAAAAAGGCAAGGATCTTATCTCGGTCATTGCTGCCGACCCTGAGGCCATCCTTGGCAAGGCAGTGAGCAAGCAGTATGGCGGCAAGATGCCTTTGCTCGTCAAGTTTATCGATGCCAAGAAGGACCTTAGCATTCAGGTACACCCCAACGACGAGATGGCAAACCGCGTGCATGGTAAGATGGGCAAGACAGAGATGTGGTACGTGCTCGATGCCAAGCCCGGCAGCTACCTCTATTGCGGTTTCAAGTCGGAGATCTCCAAAGAGGAATACAAGCAGCGCATTGCCGACGGCACCATCACCGACGTGCTGGCTCGCCATGAGGTGAAGGCTGGCGACGTGTTCTATATACCCGCAGGCAGGGTTCACGCCATCTGCAGCGGCATCATGCTTGCGGAGATCCAGCAGTCGTCGGATGTCACATATCGCATCTACGACTACAACCGCCCGGGCCTCGACGGCAAACCGCGCGAGCTGCATACCGAGCTTGCGGCTGAGGCTCTCGACTTCAGTGTGTCAGACTCTTATGGCTCCGACTATTCGCACGAGGCAAACAAGCCAAACGTCATTCTCGACACCGAGTTCTTCTGTGTCAGGGTGAGCGACCTCGACAAGCCGTGCCATTACGACATGAAGGGCTTCGACAGCTTCGTGGTCTGCATGTGCCTGAAGGGTGACTGCAAGATCAAGGTCACGGAGACAGGCGATGAGCTGGTGCTCAAGGAAGGTTACACGTGCCTGATTCCAGCGGCTATTGCCGACTACGAAATCACGCCGGTGGGAGAAAAGACGAAAGTGCTCGACGCTTTCATCGACAACAACATTAAGTGATAAGAAAGTGTCGTTTTTTTGAATCTGATGGTCAAAAAAACGCACATCTGATATTTCGGGTCGGCTTCACGGTGAAAGGTCTATGCCTTTACGCCGTGAAGCCGTTGTCTTTCCACTGCAAAGCCGCCTGCTTCTGAGGGTTTGCCTAATAGATTGAAAATCAGCTAAATGACGATAAACAATTCCCAACGTGTAGTATGGCTCGACGTGGTGCGCCTTGTGGCCATGTTCACCGTGGTGTGCTGCCACTCGACCGATCCCTTCAATTTTTGCCCCGACTCCTCGGTGCCCAACCTTGGCGAGATAAAGCTGTGGGGTGCCGTCTATGGGGCACTGTTGCGGCCGTGCGTGCCGCTCTTCGTGATGCTCACGGGCGCGCTGCTGCTGCCCGTCGGCACAACCAGCACCGCGGCGTTCTATCGCAAGCGCATCGGGCGCGTGTTTTTTCCTTTCGTGTTGTGGGGCATAGTCTACAACCTCTTCCCGTGGTTTCTCGGCATGCTGGGTTTCGCGCCCGACACGCTGCTCAACTTCTTCCCCTACAGTGGCGACGATGCCACGCGGCAGACGCTTGCCATGTCTGTGAAGTGGATCTCCAAGATGCCGCTCAACTTCTCGCCGGTGCCGGTACACCTGTGGTACATCTACCTGCTCATCGGCATTTATCTCTACATGCCCATATTCTCGGCATGGGTAGAGCGGGCGTCGGAAAAGGCTAAGTTGTGGTTTCTCGTGGCATGGGGCGTGACAACGCTTCTGCCTTACTATTTCGAGTATGTGTCGCCCTATATATGGGGCTCGTGCTCATGGAACCAGTTTCATGCCTTGTATTACTTCGCCGGCTTCAATGGCTATCTGCTCCTTGGCCACTATCTGCGCAGCCATGTAGCCTCGTTGTCGCGTGTCGTGCTGTTTGGCTTGCCGTCGTTCGCCATTGGCTATGCCGTCACGTTTCTCGGCTTCCGTCATGCCACGTTGTTGCCCGAGTGTACCGACGAGATGCTGGAACTCTTCTTCACCTACAACTCGCTCAACGTGGTGATGATGACCATCCCCGTGTTCATGATCATAAGCCATGTCAGGATAGCGTCGCCCCGCGTCGTCGCCATGCTCGCCAACCTCACGGCATGCGGTTTCGGTGTCTACATGGTCCATTATTTCCTCACGGGTCCGAGTGTCGAGCTTGTGCGTTGGGTGGGCATCCCCATTCCGTTGCAGATTCCCGTTGCCGCCTTAGTCGCGTTCGCCGTGTCGTGGTTCGTGGTCGACGCTATAAGGAGAGCGTGCGGGCGATATGCGCGCTATGTAGTGGGTTGACGAGACTTCCGAAAGTTGAATCTCACAGTTGAGACAAGGCATAGAGGGGCAGAATGGTGACATGTCTGACGGCATTGTCGTCTTCCTTGTCGATGTAATCGAATTCTCCGAAGTTTTCGAGTGAACAACGGTAGGCTTCTTTTAGTTTTTTCTCTCTCATGAATAACCAAAGGCTCTTCATGCCACCTTGGGTGCCCGATTTAACTTCAATTGGGGTGATTGCCATGTTGTGGATTTCGAGATAATCTATTTCGGCCACGCTTTTGCCCTTTTTCTCCCAGTAAAACATCTTATGGCGTTGTACGCAAGGCTTGTTGCGCATGAGTTCAAGGCCTGCCACCATTTCTGTGAGTCCTCCCTTGTTGACAAGTTCCTGGGGAGTGCCAGCCGTAATGAGTTCTATCAGTTGTTGGGCAAGGTTGCCTTCTAGTTGGAGCACTGCTAACAGCAGACCTGGGTCCAGAAAAAGAACCTTCATGCTTCTTTCGTTAGTCTCTGCATCCAGCGGAATACCATTCCCTGATGTAGATACGACGGGGGTGACGATTCCTGCAAGCGTCAATAAGCGGATAGCTTCTCTGATTTGCGAGCTTTGATAGTCTTCCGTAATCTGTTTGTAGGTCAATTTCTCACCGATTTGATGGCATATACCACGCATCGTGGTGCGCAGCAAGTCTGGATTGACTCTCTTCTTGTATTTTCCGAAATCATCCTCATAGGTAAGAATGATGTCTTCTTGGATATTTCTGCATCGGTTCACATTATGGGTCTTTATCCAGGCTAGGACGGATTCTGGCATTCCTCCAATCAGTAGATAAGTACGGAAGTGTTCCACAAGTTTGTCATAAAAAGGTCGGTCTAAGGGATGCTTGCTGTCGGCTTCGTTTCGTATGGATATGAGTGATTCCTCATGGTTGGCAACCAAGAATTCATCAAATGTCATAGGATACATGAAGAGCGAATGGATTCTCCCGACACCGAATGTAGGAAGTTCTTGGAGGGTGAATTCTAGGAGCGAACCAGCTGCGATGACATGTAACTCGGGATAGTCTTCCTTGAAAAAGCGTAGTGCCATGATGGCTTCTGGACATCCTTGTATCTCATCGAGGAAAAGCAAGGTCTTGCCTTCCACGACTGGCACGTTGATGTAGCTGCTGATTTTTTGAGCAATCAAGTGCACATCTATATCCCCCTGGAAGAATGTCTTTACCGCCTTATTTTTTTCGAAGTTGACTTCTGCAAAATATTTGAACTGCTTTCCGAAATGCCTTACCGCTGATGATTTTCCGACTTGTCTGGCACCTCGAAGCAACAAGGGCTTTCGCATGGAGTCTTCTTTCCATGCGAGGAGTTGTTTATCTATGTTTCTATGTATGTATTCTATCATGATTGTAAGTGCTTGAATATCATTGTGCAAAGATAATTTAAATATTGAAATCCGACAAATAATTCGCTCTAAAATACTCAAATCCGACAAATAATTTAGCTTAAAATATTGAAATCCGAGAAATAATCGATAAAAGACTAGTGGCTTTCTCGTTTAAGTTTTATCTTATCAACGTTTGCATGTTAGCAATATGCGTAGATGAGTAGGCTTTATTTACAATCTGTTTTTGTGTTGATGAGCTATAAATTTATTACCTTTGTGACATTAAATGTAGGTAATCAACACATATCAATTTAAATTCTTATTTACCATGGATTTCAAGGAACTAGCCACACAACGGTTTTCGGCTCGCAAGTATACCGACGAGCCTGTCAGCAGGGCTGACATCGACTACATAATGGAATGCACGCGTTTGGCGCCATCGGCCCACAACCTGCAGCCATGGAAGTTTTTGCTTCTCACCTCGGAAGAGGCAAAGCAGAAGATAAGGCAATGCTACGACCGTCGTTGGTTCACCACCGCGCCAATGTATGTGCTGGCGATGAAAAACAACACAGAATGCTGGGTGCGCCCCGACGACAACAAGGCTCATGGCGACATAGACCTCGCCATAGCCATAGAGCACCTCGTGCTTGCTGCAGCCAATCGTGGCCTCGGCACGTGCTGGGTAGCCAACTACGATGTTGAGGCGATGAAGCGCCTGTTCCCCGTAGATGGATATGAGGCTGTAGCCATTGTACCCGTAGGGCACGTGGCTCCCGACTGTCCTTGCCCAAAGAAGACGCGCAAGGACATGTCGGAGATAGTGGAGGAGCTTTAAAGGCGTTTAAGCCATTTCCTCACAGGCTCGTCGTAGAACTTCAGGCACAGCCAGGCTATGCAGACGCTGCAAGCCATGGTGGCAAGAGCCATGGGCCATGTCTCGGCAAAGGTGAACTGCTTGGTCTTGATGAGCCACATATAGAAAGCGTACATCACGGGGTAGTGGACGATGTAGAGCGGATACGAGATGTTGCCAAGAAAGCGGCAGATGCTTGTAGATGTCTTGTCGGTGGTCTTGCACGACGCTGCCAGCCAAACGATGGCAGGGAAGACCACGACGATGCACACTGTCTCGAATATGCCGTTGAGGCTCAGCTGGTTGTCGCTAGTGATAAAGGGCACGTGGAAGAGCAGCAACAGGACGATTGCGCCTATCCAGAACGCCCCGCGCGCCTTCCTCAAAGGCTTGAACACTCTCGACATCAACAGGCCGAGCGTGAAGGGACACAGCATACGCAGCAATCCTCCAAGGACGTTGGTGGTGTCTATGGTCCACCCGACGCCTATCGAGCCGTAGCCCGACTGGTCGGTAATGGCATACCACGCCAAGGCGCAGCATAGCAGTGCCGACACGCAAGCCAAGATGCGCGTGGGCAACCGGCGCATGATGAAGGCGTAGATGATGTTGCCGATATATTCGAAGAAGAGCGACCAGCAGGGGCCGTTGAGCGGGAACATCTCGCCATTGCCCCTCACCTCGCGCTGCATCCCGGGCACGGCGGGAATCATGAGCCATGAGCAGAGCAAGGCGAGAAGGGTGAGGAGAAGGGTGGAGTGGGTGCCGTCCCAGCGCTCCATGCCGGTGAGCAGAAACGACACGGCTCCTATCACCGCCCCCAGCATCACCATGGGATGCAGGCGGATGAGGCGCCGACGGAAGAAAGAACCCAACGAGAGCGACTTGCCCCAGCGGTCGTCGTAGGCATAGCCAATGACAAAGCCGGAGAGGATGAAGAAGAAGTCGACGGCGAGATAGCCGTGGTTGGCGAAGTCGATGATGGGCTTGTTGCCAGCAAACTGGTAGCCCTCAAACACGTGATACCACACCACGAGCAATGCCGCCACGCCGCGCAATCCGTCGAGGAGGGCGTAGTGGGGCTTGGTATTTGCGTATTTCATTTGTCGCGTGTCATTTCACTATGATCTCGTCGACAAACAACCATCCTTTGTGGGGGGAACGCTTGGCTTGGATGTGAAGATAACGAGTGGTTTGCTTCTTGCTCAACGTCCAGTCGCAGATGGAGTAGGGCAGGTCCTTTGGATTGGCATTGCATGGCTCGCCGTTTACCGTGACTTGCTCGGGGAAGAAAATCTCAGGCCCGGTGAGTTGCATGAAGTTCATGGTGATGGCATTCACCGTGCGTTCCTTGCCGAGGTCGATGGTGATGTCGAGGTCGCAGCAGAATCCTTGCCAGCGATTGTCGTTGTTGTTCCACGTGCCTTGCAAACCATCGATGAGGGCGTTGTCGCCACCTGCGCTATACACGTCGCTGTAACTGCAATTGCCGTTGAATTTCACCTTGCCGCCTATGGCCAGATGTTTCACCTTCTTCGAATATTCCGGACGCTCTCCAATCTCCTTCCTCAGGTCGAAGGCGTTTACGCCGGCGCCTCGCAGGCTGTCGGTGACGTGGGTCGCCCACTTGTGGAAATCCTTGTAGGAGCGTGTGCGGCCAAGGCCAATCTCGCCCATGGCAAGGGCGCGTGGCCACAGTTGGTATTGCAGCAGCTCCACCGTGGGCACATACTCGGTGAACAAGGTCACTTGAGCGCCGAGAAGCTTGTCGCGGAACGGGGCAATCTCCTTGCCGAAGTCCCAAATGTGTTTCAGGGGCCTGTAGCCGCCCATTGTCTCGGGCTGGGTGGCAGGCGCGTCTTGATAGCTGTCGAGATAGCACCATGAGCCAGGGCACATCACCACTTGGTGGCCAAGCTGCAGGGCCTTCTTCCCGATGTCGGCATTGCGCCAAACCATGATCACGATGGTGCTGTCGGCCTCGGAGTCGGAGAGAGCCTCATCCCATACCACCATCTTGCGGCCAAGGCTGCGCACGATGTCGTTCATCCGGCGTATGGCGTTGGGATATTCCTCTTTTTGGGTCGCTGTCTCGTCGCCGCCGCAATGGATGTAGGTCGAGGGGAACACCTCCGCTACCTCTTTCAGTATCGTCTCCATGAACTTGTAGGTCTCGTCCTTTGAGACATTCATCTCGGCTTGGTTGAACGCGACTTCGGGATATGCGGCGCAAACCTCCTCACTGTGGCCGGGAAATTCTATCTCGGGCACGATGGTCACGCCTTTTGCCTGTGCATATTTCACGAGCCCCTTCAGCTCCTCTTGCGTATAGTAGCCGCCAAAGCCGTCCTGGCTGTTGCTGTAGGCACGCACGTAGCTCAGGTCTTGGCCTTCCTGGTTGGCAGGCTTGTTCCACCAGTCTTTCCATGTTTGTCGGGTGCGCCATGCCCCGACCTCCGTGAGGCGAGGATAGGTCTTTATCTCCATGCGCCATCCTGCCGCGTCGGTCAGGTGGAGGTGGAGCGTGTTGAGGCCGTAATGGCTCATGATGTCAACCTCACGATACAGCTCGTTGAGGGGCACGAAATGACGGCTGACATCGATCATCATTCCACGCCAAGACAGAGGCTTGGGTTGAGAAAAGCATAAAAGCGGGGCGCAGAGCGCGAAAAGGGAAATCAATAATCGTCTCATATAAGTGTGGCTTAAAAATTTTCAACAAAGGTAGCTAAAATATCAGAATGTCCTTGTCATTTAGTGGTTTTATTTGTATTTTTGTCATTGAATCCTAAATTAATATTCATATATGAAAAGAACACTGTCTACGGTTGCTCTCCTTTTGTCCTTTCTCGGGATGATGGCGCAGACTTATGTCCCCACTAAGGAGAACCTTGAAGAGCGAGAGAACTTCCGCAACGCCAAGTTTGGCATTTTCCTCCACTGGGGCATATACAGCACTTTTGCCCAAGGTGAGTGGTATTTGCAAAACGCCGTGCCCGACCGCATGGAATACGCCAAGGCCGCCGACGCTTTCTATCCTCATCGTTTCAATGCCCAAGAGTGGGTGCGCGCGTTCAAGGACGCTGGCGCAAAGTATGTGTGTTTCACCACTCGCCACCACGACGGCTTCTCGATGTGGGACACCCAGCAAAGCGACTACAACATAGTGAAGGCGACGCCGTTTAAGCGTGACGTGGTGAAGGAACTCGCCGATGCTTGCCACGAGGAGGACATTCGTCTCCACCTTTATTACAGCCATATCGACTGGATGCGCTCCGATTACCCAATGGGCCGTACGGGCAGGAATTGCGGAAAAGACCCTGCCAAGAGCGATTGGCCCCACTATTTCAAATTCATGAACGCCCAGCTCACGGAGCTGCTGACACGCTACGGCAAGATTGGCGCAATATGGTTTGACGGTTGGTGGGATCACGACCAAGACTCCGTTGCCTTCGATTGGCATCTGCCTGAGCAATATGCCCTTATCCACAAGTTGCAACCGGCATGTCTCATTGGCAACAACCATCACATGAACCCGTTTGAGGGTGAGGACATACAGCTCTTCGAGCGTGACCTGCCCGGCGAGAACACGGCTGGCTTTGTAGACAAGGCGGCGCAGGTGAGCCGGTTGCCGTTGGAGACGTGCGAGACCATGAACGGCATGTGGGGATACAAGGTCGTGGACCAGAACTATAAGTCGGCGACCGACATTATCCGCTTGCTCGTCAACACGTCGGGCAAAGGCGCGAACCTCTTGCTCAACATCGGCCCACAGCCCAACGGCGAGCTGCCCGCGTTGGCTCTCGACAGGTTGAGGGAGATAGGCAAATGGATGCGCGTCTACGGAGAGACGATATATGGAAGCGTGGCTGGCCCCGTGAAGCCTTGCGAGTGGGGTGCCACGACCGAGAAGGATGGCAAGGTGTATGTCCACGTATGTCCGGCAAAGGGAACTGACGCACCGAGCACCATCACGATACCGATGGCAAAGAAACCAAAGGAGGTGACCGATTTCCAGAGTGGCAAGAAGGTGGCTTACACCTACAAGAACAAGGTGCTCAGCCTTGCCATACCCTCCGCGTTGACCGCGCCCGACCACGTGATAGTGGTCAAGAGATAGTTTTCACCTGACGTATCTTTTGCGCGTCAGACACAAGACCCGTGCGTAGGGAGCCATGGATTTCCGTGGCTCCCGTCGCTTTTAATATGGTGCCCGCGTTTTGGGTGTTCACTCCGGCACCACACAATATGGTGAACTCGCGACCCGACTTGGCGGATATCTCCCTGGCTTTCTCCACGAGTTGTCTCAGCAGGGGTATGCCTTTCTCCGCGCTGGGCTGTTGACCGGAGGTGAGTATGCGGTTGCACCCCAATTGTGCTATCTGCCCTATAGCCTCCAAAGGGTTGGCGCAGACATCGAAGGCGCGATGAAACGTCACGTTGCAACGAAGGCTGCCGTCGGCGCCGCGTGCCGCGTCGATCCATTTGCGGCAAGTGGCGACGTCGATTTCGCCATCGGGCGTGAGTGCGCCAACGACGATGCCGTCGGCACCCTCGTCGAGGGCCATGCCTATCTCTTCTGTCATTTTCTCAACCTCGGCATCGTTGTAAACGAAATTGCCCTCGCGGGAGCGGATGAGGACGTGGACCAATAATCCTGCCGGACGGCAGAGGCTCACGGCCTCGCGAATCATCTCCTGGCTTGGCGTGAGCCCGTCGAGCTCCAAGTCGCGACATAGCTCTATGCGGTCGGCACCACCCTCAATGGCGGCTTCAACGCTTGCGATGTTTCCGCAGCAAACTTCTAATTTCATATATCCGGGACATTAAGATAAAGCCCCTTGGCTTCTTATGACAAGAAGCCAAGGGGCTGATGCTATATGGGTTGATTATTGTGCGCTTTGAACGGAAGTGGCACTTGCGTTCTTCTCGCTGTCGTCAAGTTGGAGGTCGCTTTTCACGCTTCGCGAACTTGTGCGGAAGAATACGGGAACGGTTGTCGTCTTGCCAGCCTTCAACGTGAACATGACGCTATGTGTAAGCACGTCTCCACCTTTGAGGCGTGTGCCGGTGGTGAGCACGTAGTCGCCCTCGGGCAGGTCGAGACCGTTGCGAAACTTCTCCGTCACGGTTGGGTCGTCGTCGGCATAGTCGAGCGACGTGGGGCGGCCGTCGGTCATCTTGGATATGGTATAGCCATGATAATACATCACGTCGGCAGGCACGTCGAGCTTGAGCGTGCCTTTCGCTTGCTGAGGTTTTGCAGCCTGCTTGGCGCTGAGCTGGAGCCACGAGTCGCCGTCGGCAACCATAGCCTTGCCCACAGGGTCGAGCTTGGCTTTCATGCCGAGCGCACGCGCGCCGGCCACGGTGAAGAGCTCACGGCTGCGGTCGTCGCACTTGCGGTTGTTGTAGACCCCGACAACAGATATGTTGATCTGCTTGGGGTTGTTTGAGTTGTCCACCTTGATGTTGCTTTCCACCCAGGCGATCCATTCCTTGGCGGTCATCTTTGGCAGGCGTTTCTGCAAGAAAGCCACGTAGGGCCTGAGATGCTCCATCGAGACGCGGATGCCTCCGCTTTGCAAGGCGTCGTTGCTCAGCAGGCAAGCGTCGTGCAGCACGTCGATGCTCACGTCGCGCAGGTCCTTCTCGCTGAGGCCTTGAAGCACGAGGTCGGTCTTGGGGTTCTTTTCCTTCAAGAACTTGTCCATCACCTTCCAGTTGCTGCGCGCTTTCTTCAGAATGTCGTTGTCGCCCTGGTAGAACGTCTTTTTCTGGTAGGCCGTGCGTATCTTGTCTTCAGCTGCCAAACGGCGGCTGTTGGCGCTTATGGTGTCTACAGCGCTGCGGTCGGGCTCTTCGAGCGTCGTGGTGGGAACGTGAAGGTCGTATTCCTCAACCCACGAACTTCCGGCCTTGTGGCAAGGTGTCATGGTAATGTCGGTTGAGAAGGCGTCGGCTTTTTTCACGCCATACTTGTCTTTTGTGCTGACCCAAACCAGCAGGTCGCCATATCCTGTGGTGAAGGTGGCATAGCCGTCGGCATCGCTCTTGGTGGTGTAGATAGGATAAAACTCTGAGTAGTTGTAGACGCGGAAGTCGACCGTGGCACCTTTTATGGCTTTGCCTTCTTCGTTCACGACCCTTACCTTCAGGGTCTTTGTCGGGGCATAGGTGTCGGTTGTCGGAATCTCGTTGCCCTCATAGTCGAAGGCGCGGACGAGCATTGCGCGGCTTGCTGCCCAGTTGAACCATCCCTTGTCCAAGGTGGCCTCCGGTTCGCAAGCGCCCATGAAGCGCCAGCGGCCATCTATCCACATCTCGACCCAAGCGTGGTTGTCGTCGGTATGTGCCCATCGTGGGCAGTAGACCTGACGGGCGGGGATGCCTACCGCACGGAGCGCTGCCACGGCAAAGGTGCTCTCTTCGCCGCATCGGCCAATGCTGTTGCGCATCGTGGCGAGAGGCGACGATGTGCGGCCGTCGCTGGGGCGATAGCTCGCCTTCTCGTGGCACCAGTGGTTCACTTCCAGGGCGGCTTGCTCCATGGTGAGACCCTTGACTCGCGGAGCCAACTCCTTGTAAATCACCTCGCGCGAGTTGTCCAATTCCTCATTGTTCACGCGGACAGGAAGCACGAAGTTCTCAAACTCCCATTGGGGCACTTGCTTTCCCCAAGGCATCTCGGCGCGTGCCTTCAGTGCCATGCGCACCTGTTTCTGCCAATAGGTCTTGGGATAGTCCACGCTGTCGGCGGTCGACATGCTCTTATAAAGAAAGGAAAGGCTCTCGGCCTCGGTCTGTGCCAAGGTTGTCGTGCTCATTGCCACCAAAAGGTAAGCGGCTATTAATGGTCGTTTCATATAATATATTATGTGAGTTGTTTTACCAAAGTTACGACGATATTGTCAATAATCCAAACTTTTCACGTGTTTTATTCATTTCACGCATATAAAACGCACGTAGGGCGGCACGAAATAATTTCACCAAAGGTGTGAGCTTCTCCTGTTTTATTGTTACTTTTGTATGCCGTTAAAATTGCATCCGTATGGGATGTTGATCTTAATGTGACAATTTAGGTGTATAATCGAGGTTTTATGAACAATTTGCAACTTGCCCCCCCCTGGACGCTTACAGTTTTGCGCTATGTAGGCTTCTTTCTTTTCTCTTTCTTCTTGTTGATGTGGCTTTCGCCCGACTCGTTTCTGATGGCATACTGGAGTCCGCGTTGTGACTCTGCCTGGTTCTTCACTTGTGGCAAGGCATGGATGGAGGGCATGACGCCCTATGTTGACTTTGCCGACTCCAAGGGCCCGCTGCTTTGGCTCATCTATGGCATAGGCTATCTTCTTTCACCAACTTCTTATATCGGCGTGTTTTGGCTCAGCGTGCTGGCCTACACCTTTACGTTTGCCATCTTGTGGCGCACGTCAAGAATATTCGTCGGTAAGCGCGAGGCGGCGTTTGTTTTGGTAATGCTCTCCATACTGTTGTTTCTCCGGCAAATCCACGACGAGGTGCGTGCCGAAGATTTCTGTATGCCATGGATATGTGTCGGAATCTATTGTGTGACCCGTGCGCTCCTGCATCCGTCTGACACGGAACTGAGAAAATACGCTTTTGGGCTCGGCGTGGGCATGTCATGGTGCCTGCTTGTCAAATGGAACCTGTTTGTCATGATGGGTGGCATGGCCATTGCCGTTGCCATTGTCGCGCTTCAAAGACGCAATGTTAGCGCCATTGCCTGTGGGTTGGCAGGAATCGTATTGCCACTGTTGCCGTTTGTGGCGTATCTTGCGGCGAAAGGATGTTTTGCCGACATGGTGCAAGAGTATTTCGTCAACACATTCGTCATTACCGACAACGGGGTCGGATTGCACATGTTGAAATTGTTTGTTTATACCAATACAACCAATCTGCTCACCACTTTAAAAACCATTGGTCAGTGCACTATATTTGCAGGTATAGTGGCATTCTGTCTGCGCCGGCGCTTTTCGTGGTGGCTGTTGTTTGCTTTTGTCCCGTTTTTCCTCTTTATCGAACTGAAAGCTCCATGGTGTTATTATACAGCCGTAACCATTCCGTTCTTCGTATATCTGTTGAGTGAGTTTGCCTGTTTATACTCTTGTCTACTATACCGAATGCCAAGATGGATATACTGTGCTTTTCTGTCGTTCTTTTTTTTCATCGGCATTGCGTATAACGTAAATAGAAACCGTCTTTCTTTCATTGCAGGTGACAGTCCCGTAAAGTTTAGCGCAACCGAGCAGATACTCATGAGCAATCCTTTCTGCAAAATCATGTATGGGTATCACGATATTGGCTGGGGACTTCGTGCGCGCGCCCTGCCGGCATGCAAGTATTGGGCTTTGCAAAATGGAGCTTCCGAGGCCATGAAGCAGGAGCGGTATCAGGCAATAATGGTGCGTAAACCCGATTTCGTTATAGTTGCCTCAGATAGAAATGACGAGAAACGTATAAGGCAAATGGATTCTTTGCTTTTCGCTATGCTTGACGAGAACGGTTACCACCGATGCTACGCCACGGTCGTGGAAAACGGCAGGGCCGTTAAGAAGGCGCTGCCAATTTATGCGAAAGAGTAAGTACTCACCAAAAACGACATCGGCCTCAGTAGCTGCAATACCGTAGCTACTGAGGCCGATGTCGTTTGTTTATGCTCTTCGAGCCTATTGGCTTTACTGTTCGAGAACGTTGAACTCGGCACAAGATGCGAAGTCTTGCCCGTCTTGTGAGCTCTTGGCTGTGAAGCGTAGGTAGCGGGCACGCACGGGCTTGTCGAAGATGACGCGCTTGAGCGTGCGGTCGTTGGCAAAGGTGCCTGTGGCAACGGGTTGTCCCCAGGTCTTGCCGTCCATGCTGACCTGCACCTCATAGTCCTTGATGTTGCCGTTGGAGCTGTCTTGTCGTGGCATGTAGCCAAAGCCCTTGATGGTCTTTACCGCCCCACAGTCGAAGTCGGCCCAGTGGGGATAGTTTGCCACGGTGACGCTGTACATCGTG
Source organism: Escherichia coli (assembly GCA_963593695.1). Lineage (GTDB taxonomy): Bacteria > Bacteroidota > Bacteroidia > Bacteroidales > Bacteroidaceae > Prevotella. The sequence continues at coordinate 35,920 of CAVBBO010000010.1, forward strand.
TGCCAGAAGGTGTTGGGATTGCCGTCGGTCATGTTCTCGGCGTCGCCTTCGCCACTCTCCACAGAGCTGGCAAACTTCACCGTGACAGGAATGGCCTCTATGCGGTCGAACTGCTGCCGGTAGTTGAAACGCGAGCCCTTGGCGAATGCCACTACCGTGCCACCCTCGCGCAGGGCGAAAGGCTTGGTATAGCACTGTATGCGCTTGCCGTTGTTCACCTTATAATATATGGGCTGGTCTTTCGCGCCACTGATGGTCACCGTGCCGTCGAGCGAGCGGCTGATGCTGAGCGGAGCCTGTCCGTCGAGCGACACGTTGGCAAGTTCGGTCAGCTTGTCGTCGTCCAGCGTTGAGGTGGGACGGATGGTGAAGCCAAACGATTGGGTGACGCTCTTCACGCGGTCGGGTTCGAGCGGACCGCCCTGACCACAACTGTTGCCGCCGAGGCCGGTGATGGCATGGTCAATGTGGAGCCACACACCATCGCTGGCTGGCAGCTCGTGGGGATGGTTGGCCATGGTGAGCTGTTCGGCAGAGTAGGGTAGGGCAGAGAAGCTCATCACGCTGTCGGCCACGAAGATGGCGCCCTGCTGTCCGTCGCTGAGTGCTACCCAGCGGCTGTCCTGGTGGTTTGCCATGTCTTGCGGCTTGGGGAAGTTTTCAAACTCGTTTGCCACGTCGGGCTGATCCCAGATGGCCACGGCTTGACTGGTCTTGCGGTCGGGGTAGTTGTCCACGGGGCCACGCCCATAATACTTCATGTGCTTCATGGCCTTGGGCAACTTCATAGCATAGCCCAGGCGGGCCAGCGTGAGGCTGGGGCGCGATGCCGACACGGTGCTTTGGTTCTCCACCGAGCCATCGGGATGAATGGTGTAGACCACATTGGTAGTGAACTTGAAGTCGGGCTGCTGGCCCGTCTTTACTAGCTTCTTCCAGTTCTTGTTGGTTCCCTCAAGGCGTGCAGACTCGCTGCCTTGGCTCTCCACCACAAACTTCACGCAGACGGAGCCGTCGGCGTTGGTCAGGACGCGGCTCTCCAGTGCCTTGTGCTGAAGGTCGTGGAGACCGTTCTCATACCATGCCTGGTAAGCCCAGTTGTCGTTGTTGGTCCATGCGCGGAAGGCGTCGAGGCGCGGGCCGCATCCGTCGGCGAAGACAGGCTTGCCGCCATAGGTGAGCGAGCTGATGGAGCCTGTGGCCTTGTCGAAGCTGACGGCGAACGTCTTGCCGCCCTCCACGAGGATGTCGCTGGTCGTCTCCTTGACGTTCACTGTCTCCTTGCCCGTCATGGATGTTGCCAGTGATGGGCGCTCAGCTGCCGTCTGCACCAGCAGTTGCTGGTCGGCCTGCATGTATCCTGCCCTTGCCCATGGTGTGTCGTGCTTCAGGCAGAAGCTCACGTGTAGCTGATAGTCGCGGTTGGCGTCGAGCGTGCCGCCAGCCAGTTCGGGAATGGTCACGGTCTTGTGTTGGCGGGGGAGTACGCTTCCTAAGGTCAACGTGCCCTTCGCCACCTTGCGTCCGTCGGCGGTGAGCTCGTAGCCGACGTAGTAGTCGGTGAGGTCGCCGGTGTAATAGTTCTTGTTGAAGATGTCGATGGTGCCCTTGGTCTTGTCGGCCCACTTCACACCTATGTTCTGGTAAACCTTCTTCACCTCATAGTATTGTGGCTTGGGCTCCATGTCGCCGAAGATGATGCCGTTCATCACAAACTGGCCGTCGTTGGGCGTGTCGCCGAAGTCGCCGCCATAGGCTAGGTATCGCTTGCCGTCGGGTGTGTAGTTGTACATCGACTGGTCAATCCAGTCCCAGATGGCTCCGCCACAGAAGAAGTTGGTCGACTCAATGGCATCCCAATAGTCTTGCAGGTTGCCTACGGCGTTGCCCATGGAGTGGGCATACTCTGAGATGTGGAACGGATATTTGAGATCCATGTCGCCACGCACTGCGGAGCGCACCCAGTTGATCGACGGATACTGGTTGGAACCCATGTCCACGATGTCGTTGTTGCGCTCATACTGCACCGGGCGCGAGGGGTCGTAGGTGTGGATGGCATTATAGCTGGCCTTGAAGTTGTCGCCAGGACCTGCCTCGTTGCCAAGGCTCCAGATGGCAATACAAGGATCGTTGACGCGTGCCATGGCCATAGCCATCATGCGGCCCACGTGCTGGTTGCGAAACTCGGGCACGTGGCTCAGGCTTGCCGCTCCATAGAAATATTCATGGCTCTCCACGTTGGCCTCAGCCTCAAGCCAGATGCCATACTTGTTGCAGAGATAATAGAAATAAGGGTCGTTGGGATAGTGGGATGTGCGCACGTGGTTGATGTTGGCGCGCTTCATCATCATCACCTCTTCCTCCATCTGCTGGCGCGTGATGGCATGGCCAAGCGAAGGGCTGGTCTCGTGTCGGTTCACGCCCTTGAGCTTCAGCGGCTTGCCGTTGATGAGGAAATAGCGGCCTGAGAGTCCAAACTCGTCGTCCTTGGCGGCCACGTCGCGTATCTCCACCGTGCGGAATCCCGTCTGGGTGCTGATGGCCTCCACGGTGTTGCCCTTCTTGTCGCGCAGCTCGCAGACGAGCGTGTAGACATTGGGCTCCTCGGCAGTCCAGGGCTTCACACCCTGCACGGTGAAATCGACGTGGCGCGTCAGCGTGTCGGCCTTGGCAAGCGTCAGTGTGCCCAGCGTAGACGTCAAAGTCTGTCCATCACCCTCGGCATCGCCATAGAGCTTGTTGGCAAAGAGCTTAAAGACGGCGGTGTAGTTTTTGGCATCCTTGCCGCTCACGTTGGCCACCGAGAGGTCCACAGCCAGCTTGCCCGTGTTGTCGGTTTGCCATGAGGGTATGACCTTGAGGTCGTTCACGTGCACCTTCGGCTTGCTGTAGACTGCCACCGTGCGGAAGATACCCGGCAGACGGAACATGTCTTGTGCTTCGAGAAACGAGCCGTCGGACGAGCGGTAGACCTCCACTGCCACCTCGTTCTCGCCAGCCTTGGCCCAAGGGCTGATGTCGAACTCGGCTACGTCGCGCGAGTCCTTGGAGCAACCCACATAGTGGCCGTTGACCCAAAGGTAGAAAAACGAGTCTACGCCGTCGAAGCTGATATAGGTCTCGCGTCCTTTCCACGTGGTGGGTAGGGTGAACGAGCGGCGGTAGGAGCCCACCTCGTTGCGGTATTCATAGGTGGTATAGTTCTTTGGGGGCTCGCGCATCACGCCCTTGCGCCAGTCGCCCACGGCGTATTCATACTTGAAGATGACCCACTGGTTGACATAGATTGGCGTGCCATACTTCTGTGAGCCGTCTTTCTGAATGCCGTAGATGTTCCACGACATGGGCACGTCTACCTCGTCCCATCCCTGGTCGGGATAGCCCACTTGGAAGAAGTCCTTGGGACGGGCGTCGGGATTCTTGGCGAAGTGGAACTTCCACTTGCCGTCGAGGCTCATCCAATAGCTCGACTTCTCGGGCAGCACGCCCTTGGCCTCGCTCTCCGTGGCGAAACTGGTGAAGCAGGCATGGGGCTGCAACTTGTTGTAGCCCATCAGTTCGGGCTGCTGCCACTCTTGTCCTGTGGGAGCGGTGGCTGAGCCATACTCATAGCCTGCCAATCGGGTTTGGGCAGTAAGCGTGGTTGCCATGAGACAACCCACTGCGGTTAAAAGATTGCGAATGATCATTTGCAAAGATAGATAGTGGTGTGACAAATACTAATTTTCCACAAAGATAACCTTTTTATCAGGCTTGCGCAAATAAAACAAGGAGAAATCGCACCACAATTTTTTAGACCTCGGAGTTTATTCCTAATTTTGCACTTGTTGATTGACTCTATATTTGTTGTCTTTCAGCAGAGAATGCAATGTATTTACGAGCAAATATTTAAAGAGCAGAAATAACATGACAAATAATCAAGAAACAGAAGTGGTGCGCAGCATTGTCACCGCGGATGCGCCATACGTGGGCAACGTGATGCGTATTCCGAAGGACATACAGCAGAAGGCGCGGATGCTGTGCTGGAAATACAACACGGCTGACCCGACGGATAGTAGAGCAATGGCGGATATTCTCAAAGAGTTGCTTGGCACTTGGAGTGAACAAGTGGCTATCATGCCACACGTGCAATTCGACTACGGCATCAACACTCATTTCCTTGGCGGACACATCACGTTTGTCAATTTCGACTGTGTGTTTCTCGATACCTCACCAATATATATAGGTGAAGACGTGTTTATCGGTCCAAAGTGTGTGCTGGCTTGCGCCGGACATCCTATCAATTCGGAGCAGCGGCGCACCGAATCGCTCACACAGAGCAAGCCTATCCGCATAGGCAACAACGTGTGGCTGGGCGCAAGCGTCACTGTCGTTGGAGGCGTGACCATTGGCGACGGCTCGGTCATTGCGGCTGGAGCGGTTGTCACCAAGGACATTCCCGCTGGCGTTGTTGCTGGTGGTGTGCCATGCAGGGTGATCAGGACAATCACCGAGGCAGACAGGATCAAGCCAGAAGAAGTGGTGTTCTGATTGATTTTGACTGCTGGTATATATGAAACCACCATAAACGATTAGCCCCATGCTCAGTTTTGAGCATGGGGCTAATCTATAAGGGATAGTGCTCCGTGTTGGAAGTTTAGTTGCTGATGACTGAGTTCGGCGAGAGGAAGTTCCATTTCCAAGTATTGGAATTGATCTTCTCAATAAGCTCATTCAGCTCAGTCTGCGTGTATACAGCCGTCTTTGATATGATGCCGGGCTTCGTGGTGACACCGCAGATGTAGGTGTAGGTGAGACTTGGGCTCTTGCCTACAACCTTGTCGGCATCAAAGCTGCTTTTCAGCGTGGCTTTCACCTTGAATGAGCCCTCCAAGGGGAACTTGGTCACGGTGATGGTCTTCGAGAATGTCCCCGTGAGGCGTTCGCTTTGCGTGTTGCCGTTGGCATCGGTGTAAGTGACGGTGAGATCGGCAATCTCGAGCAATGCATCATTGGCCACACACTGGAACGCTACCGTCTGTGACGCCACGTTCTGATCGTCATCGTCGCTGCTGCATGAAGACAGCGTCAGACCAGCAAAGACCATGGCTATGCCGACGAAGAGAGAAAAAAGTTTGTTGTTCATAGTGGTAAGAGTGTTGGAATGATGATTATTTGTTTGCGTATCCCAGCTTGTAGCCACGGCCTATGAAGTTGGCAGACTTCAGGGTGTCGTTGATTTGTACCGTCATGTCGCTGAATGTCTTGGCAGAACTCTCGCTCATCTTTGAACCGATCATCGTAGTGAAGGTGGTGAATATAGAACCGGAAACGCCGGTTACCTCATGCAAGGCACTGTTGTTGGTGTAATCGTAATAGGCATAGCGTACCAAGCTGGTTTTGTCAACTGTCCTGAGGTCCATGCCGTCCTTTACCTTAATGTGCTCCACGAAGGTTGGGTATGAGGGGAACTGGGTGTAGGTCTTGGCGGCGCCGACGTATTTGCGCATGCTATAGGTGGTTTTATCCACTATCGTGTCGCCGATCGCTACGGTGTTGTCTTTCGTCACGGTTACGGTGTTGCCGTCTATGTTGCAGGTGACATCATAAACGTCGAGCATTTTGTCGGAGACGATTATCACTGGTCTGGCGTATGCCTCGGTGGCATTGACGGTTGGGTTCTTTATGTCATCGTCGTTGCTGCTGCATGATGCGAATGCGAAGCCGGCGACAACCATGGCCATGCCGGCGAGGAGAGAAAATGATTTCTTGTTCATAATGTTTTGCTTTAAGTTTTTCATAATGTTTTCGTGTTGTTTTCTTTTTAGACGAGTGTCATCCTATAAAGTTACAAAGTAATCCATTTTTTTTTCGAAATGATACCACATGGCTCAAGAAATTGTTTCCTTAGGTTGTGCCGCATGACATGATTTTGCGGAGGCTTATATGCTAAATATCAGCGCAATAAGTTGATTTTTCAACTTGTTGCGCTGATATTTGTTGCGGGGGCAGAATTCGAAAGTTTATCTGTCGTTAAGACGGGCTGTGATTACAGCTCCGCCCTCGGCAGGGAGTGTCAGTTTGAGTTTCCCTTTCTTGTCTGCCTTTACTGTGCGTGGGTTCTCCTTGTTGTTGTCCGACAGCATTTCGAGAGTTCTGCCGCTGAGGAATGACAGGTCGAGTTGCAGCGAGAGCGCCTTCTTCTGGGCATTAATGGCGGCAACATACCATGTGTCTCCACTGCGGCGTGCCAACACTGCATAACTGCCCGGATAACCGTCTATGAAGCGAGTCTCGTCCCATGTTGTCGGCACATTGCGCATGAAGTCGAGTGCGAAGGACGGCTGATTGGTGAGGTTGGCAGGCGTGAGGGCAAAGTTCTGCACAGCATTCTGGAAGAGGACAGCTGTGGCAAGTTCAAAGCAAAGACCCGTGCGACGCACATTGCCCTTGTCATTGTTGGGGCTCATGCGGTTGTTGAGGAATGTGCCGCCAAACTCCATCGAACCGAGCGTATTGCGGACGAAGGGATGCAGTGCCGCATTCTGAGCCTCCATGTCGCAGAAGTGCTGCTGGAAGATGAGATTCTCTGATGCAAGCACTGCCTCGCTGCCCACATAGTTGGGATACATGCGCTCCCATCCGCGCGGTACGGTGCAACCGTGGAAGATCACCGTCAGACCAAAGTCGTTGGCATCGGCGAGGATGTCCTCATAGAGACGCATTGTCTCCTGTTTGTCGCCTCCGAAGAAGTCCACCTTGATGCCCTTCACGCCGATGCTCTTGAGCCATGCCATCTCGCGGCGGCGCACAAAGCTGCGGTCCATGCAGTTGACAGGCGACTGCGTGATGTCGTTCCAGTAGCCGCTCGAACTGTACCAGAGCAGCAGGCTGACACCTTTGGATGAGGCATAGCGAGCAAGTTCGGTCATGCGCTCCCTGCCGATGTTGACATCCCATCCACAGTCGACGAGTGTGAATTGATAGCCCATGGCTGCAGCGAGGTCTATGTGGCGCACCTGGTCATCATAATT
>CAVBBO010000011.1:0-41327 GCA_963593695.1 Escherichia coli
AAAAACTGTGCTGCCACAACATACAGGATGTATGCAAGTCCCCAACCGTCGTTGACGAATAATAAAGGGTAGTACATGACAACAAGAAGTGTTGCCAAAAGGCCGAGCCGAAATCTGAAATTCTTGTGGAAAAATAATCCTACCTTCTTTAAGGCATTGTGTAACAGAGAGTTACCCCCCCCTAACGAGTCTTGAATTTGCCATGCTGTTTATTTCTTTTGTTTTCATAATTGCTTCATGCTGATTGGCCAGCATACGGCTCCGTAGTTGCAAAGTTACATAATTATTACGAAATTGTTACGTTGATACCTTTCAAAAAAGCAGACAACCGTGATAACGCACGGTGCAAACGCACTACGCTATTCGGCAGACAAGGACATGATCGGGTAGGTGGTAAATGCTAATCGTAAAAGGCAATTGCCTCCTACTTTCACATTTACCGACCTCCCACACCACCGTACGTGCCGTTCGGCATACGGCGGTTTCGTGCTTTCTCATCTCACGATGTGTGGCAAGTTGTTTTCAGCCATCTCTTTGAGTACCGTCACTTCTATCCTATTGTCGGAATTCCGTCCTATCGTCTTGGATAGAGAGCTCCTTTCGGACATCTGACTACACGAACTCGCAAGGTAGCAGTCGTTTACTATTGCACTGCACGATTTAGTCCTTCCCTATAGGCAAAAACCGTGCCTTGGGTACTATGACCTCGGCTGACTTCTCACGGCAAGCTTTTTTCACTTCGTTCAAGGAAACTCCTCGATGACTTTCGTAAAGGCAACTATTCATCATGTCCGTGAGACCTCCTCGGATAAGGGCATTGTCTTTCCACCTTATGCCTACTTCATTTACACCGACCATTCCGAATAGCTATTGGACTTTGATTTGTTTAGCAATCTCATCCATGGTCATATGCCTTGTATGAAGTTTCTGTCCGTTAGGCCAGATGTTTGCCGCCAGCTTCTTTCAAATTTCACCTCGCAGTGAACACCCTTGCTCTTGGATATGTAGTTTTCGCTATTAGGGCTTACTCGAGACTTGCACCCGTTAGACAATGCTCATGCCGAGCATACAACAGTTTAGGCTGTAAGCCCCCCTTTCATGAGAGACTTACAGCCCAAATCTTTAGTTATGAGCGAATAACGCCTTATTCCTCCACTGCTGCCTGCGCCGCAGCCAGACGTGCAATTGGCACACGGAACGGAGAGCAACTTGCGTAGTTCATGCCAATCTTGGCACAGAACTTCACAGAGCTTGGCTCGCCACCATGCTCACCGCAGATTCCACAACGCAACTGCGGACGAACCGAGCGGCCCTTCTCTACTGCCATCTCTATCAATTGGCCTACACCATTCTGGTCAAGAACTTGGAATGGATCAACTTTCAGAATCTTTTTCTCCAGATATACTGGCAAGAAGCTGGCGATGTCGTCGCGAGAATAGCCGAAGGTCATCTGAGTGAGGTCGTTGGTACCGAATGAGAAATACTCTGCCTCTGTTGCAATCTTATCGGCTGTGAGGGCAGCACGGGGGATTTCTATCATTGTACCGATTTCGAACTCAATCTCCACACCATACTCCTCGAACACTTCCTTGGCAGTCTTCTGGATGATTTCCTTCTGTTGCGTCAGCTCATAGAGGATACCGATGAGCGGCACCATAATCTCAGGCTTAGGATCCTTGCCTTCTTTCTTCAACTCACAAGCGGCTGAAAGAATGGCACGGGTCTGCATGGCTGTGATCTCGGGGAATGTGATTCCCAAACGACAACCGCGGTGTCCAAGCATCGGGTTGTTTTCAGCCAATGATGCCACACGACGCTGAATAGTAGCTACGTCTACACCCATCTCCTTGGCCATAGTCTCTTGACCTGCCAAATCATGGGGCACAAACTCATGGAGTGGTGGGTCAAGCAAGCGGATATTAACAGGACATCCGTCCATAGCCTCGAGGATTCCCTTGAAATCAGCCTTCTGGTAAGGCAACAACTTGGCAAGAGCCTTTTCGCGACCTTCCACAGTATCGGAAAGAATCATCTCGCGCATGGCGATAATCTTCTTGTCTTCGAAGAACATGTGTTCGGTACGTGTGAGACCGATACCCTTGGCACCGAAAGCGCGAGCCACCTGAGCATCGTGAGGAGTGTCGGCATTGGTACGTACCTGAAGTTTGGTGTACTTGTCGCAGAGATCCATCAACTCCTTGAAGTCGCCACTGAGCTCGGCTGCCTTAGTGGGCACTTCACCAGCGTAAACCTGACCAGTAGAACCGTTCAGAGATATATAGTCTCCTTCCTTGTATACTACACCGTCGATTTCGACGGTTTTTGTCTTATAATCTACATTAATGGAGCCAGCACCCGAAACACAGCACTTGCCCATGCCACGAGCAACAACGGCTGCATGAGAAGTCATACCGCCACGTGCTGTGAGGATACCTTCAGCAGAGGCCATACCAGCCAAGTCTTCAGGACTGGTCTCAATGCGTACCATCACCACCTTGTGACCATCGGCATGCCAAGCCTGTGCATCGTCGGCATGGAACACGATTTGTCCACAAGCTGCGCCTGGAGAAGCTGGCAGACCCTGAGTGATAACCTTGGCGGAGAGCAACGCTTTCTTGTCGAATACAGGGTGAAGAAGTTCATCGAGTTTCTGAGGCTCGCAACGCAAGATGGCGGTCTGCTCGTCTATCATGCCCTCATGGAGCAAGTCCATGGCAATCTTCACCATGGCCGTACCTGTACGCTTACCGTTGCGGGTCTGGAGGAACCAGAGCTTACCTTCCTGTACGGTGAACTCCATATCCTGCATGTCGTGGTAGTGGTGTTCAAGCTTATCCTGCAGTTCGTCGAGCTGCTTGTAGATTTCGGGCATAGCTTCCTCCATAGAGGGATATTTAGCCACACGCTCTTCCTCGCTAATGCCTGCACGCTCGGCCCAACGCTGTGAACCAATCTTGGTGATCTGCTGCGGAGTGCGGATACCTGCAACAACGTCTTCGCCCTGTGCGTTGACGAGATATTCACCGTTAAAGAGGTTTTCACCGTTACCGGCATCACGGCTGAAGCAAACACCTGTGGCCGACGTGTCACCCATATTGCCGAACACCATGGCCATCACGCTGACAGCGGTACCCCACTCGTCGGGTATTCCTTCCATCTTGCGGTAAAGAATGGCGCGTTCGTTCATCCAGCTACGGAACACGGCGCAGATGGCACCCCAGAGTTGTTCGATCGGGTCTGTGGGGAAATCCTTGCCCGTGCGCTCCTTGATAGCGGTTTTGAAGAGAGTCACGAGTTTCTTGAGTTCGTCTACCGAAAGGTCTTTATCGAGCTTCACTCCACGCTCAGCCTTCACGCTCTCGATGATTTCCTCGAACGGGTCGATGTCTTCCTTGTTGACCGGTTTCATCTCAAGAACCACGTCACCATACATCTGGACGAAACGGCGATACGAATCGTAAACAAAATGCGGATTGCCAGTCTTGGCAACGAGTCCTTCAGCCACCTCGTCGTTAAGTCCCAGGTTGAGGATGGTATCCATCATACCAGGCATGGAAGCGCGTGCACCAGAACGGACACTGACGAGAAGAGGATTCTTAACATCGCCGAACTTTGAGTTCATCAACGACTCAGTGTGAGCCACGGCCGCCTTCACCTCGTCTTGCAGAATTTCCTTGATTTTGTCCTGTCCTACTTTGTAATATTCATTACAGCAACTCGTCGTAATGGTGAAACCTGGAGGGACAGGCACTCCAATAAGATTCATCTCGGCAAGATTGGCACCCTTGCCGCCAAGTTCCTCACGCATCTTTGCGTTGCCCTCGGCCTTTCCATTACCAAAAGTATATACCCTTTTTTCGCTCATATAGTTATAATGTTTATGTAAATCTCGTTAGTTTATGGTCGTTTTGTAATGCTGACATTGCAAAGGTAATAATTTTGTTTTAGTATTACAAATGAAACAACAAAAAAATCATGTCTCTAAACATATTTTTTCATGTTAACGCAAACAAACAGCCAAAACTTTTGCCAATAACGCACTTTTCAAGTAATTTTGCATAAGAAACAAATACGTTATGAGCAGAAACCGCAAACCCAACACCATTCTTGAGGGAGTCACCATCGAGGCCATTGCCGCAGAAGGCAAGTGCCTTTTCCATCACGACAACTATGTTGTCTTCGTACCATTTTGCGTACCTGGAGACATAGCCGACGTAGAAATACTCAGAAAGAAACACAGCTACGCCGAAGGCCGAATATTACGATTCATAGAGAAGAGCGAGGTGCGCGCAGAGCCGTTTTGCCAACATTTCGGTATCTGCGGTGGCTGCAAATGGCAAAACTTGCCTTACGAGGAGCAATTAAAGGCTAAACAAACGCAGGTCACAGACCAACTGACTCGCATCGGCAAGGTGGAGCTGCCTGAGATCAGCCCAATACTCGCCTCGGTCAAGACTAAAGAATATCGCAACAAGCTGGAGTTTGGCTGTTGTGATCGCCGATGGTTCACCAAAGAGGAGCTTAACGACGAGAGCCTCAACCTTGCCGAGGGCAACCATTCCGCAATTGGTTTCCATATCACAGGGGCGTTCGACAAGATTTACCCAATAAGCAGATGCTGGCTCATGGACGACCTGCACAACGAGATACGCAACGAAATAGAACGTTATGCCAAGGAAATAGGCATGACTTTCTATGACGTGAGGGCACAAAAAGGCTTGCTTAGAAACCTCATGTTCCGCAACTCCAACACTGGAGAGTGGATGTTGCTCATTCAGTTCCATTACGACAACCCTAACGATGACGAGCTTGCAAAACAACTTATGCAGCACATCGCCGACAAGTTCCCTCAAATATCCTCTTTAATATATGTTGACAACCAAAAGGGAAACGACACCATTGGCGATCAGGAGCTGACTACTTTCAAGGGCACTGACTTTATTTATGAGATGATGGGCGACTTGAGGTTCAAGGTTGGTCCCAAGAGTTTCTACCAGACCAACACCGAGCAAGCCCACCGCCTCTACGATGTCGCAAAGAGCTTCGCGTTCAAGGACTTGCCAAACAACGCACAACCTCTTATTTATGACCTGTACACAGGCACTGGCACCATTGCCAACTATGTAGCGCGAGAGGCGAGCGAAGTGATTGGCATCGAGTATGTGCCAGAGGCCATCGAGGATGCCAAGGTGAACAGCAAGATTAACAACATCACCAACACGAAGTTCTTCGCGGGCGACATGCGCAAGATACTCACCGACTCTTTCATCGACGAGCATGGCCGCCCCGACATCATCATCACCGACCCACCACGTGCCGGCATGCACCCAGACGTGGTCAACGTCATTCTGAACGCGCAGCCTAAACGCATAGTATACGTCAGTTGCAACCCTGCCACCCAAGCAAGAGACCTCCAACTGATGGATGCCAAATACAAGGTTGCCGCCGTGCAGCCTGTGGACATGTTCCCACATACGCCCCACGTTGAGAACGTTGTTCTCCTTGAACTGAGATAGAGTTTCAAGCCGACAAGCAAATCATTTTATCACAATGGCCTATTATTTCATATTCTCCAAGACCGACTTGTTGCTTAAACGGCAGGCCGACGGCACTCACACAATACCTTGCTCGGACGATGTGCCTGTGAAGATTCATCCATGGACCCACGTCATGAGTGTCAGTCCGATGGAGGATGGCACCGAGGTATACACGTTCAAGGTTGAGAACCCAACGCAAATGGAAGTTCTGTCGGAGGACATCAAACACGACGGCTACGATTTCATCGGACTTCGCGAGTCGTTCTACCACCTTCCGACAGAGCTATACCTGAAGGCCGGCAAGTGTCATGAACTGCTCTATTGGGACTTCAATTCCCAGTATTGCGGTGTGTGTGGCTCTCCAATGAAGATGCACACCATGATATCGAAACGATGCACCCAGTGCGGCAAGGAGGTCTGGCCACAGCTTGCCACAGCCATCATCGTGCTCATACATAGAGGCGACGAGGTGCTGCTCGTTCACGCAAAAAACTTCAAGGGCGACTTCTTCGGTCTCGTGGCTGGCTTCGTAGAGACAGGCGAGACTTTGGAGGAAGCCGTAAGGCGCGAGGTCATGGAAGAGACACATCTCACCATCAAAAACATCACCTACTTCGGGTCACAACCCTGGCCCTACCCTTCCGGACTGATGGTTGGCTTCATGGCTGAGTATGAGTCAGGCGACATCCACCTCCAGCGCTCAGAGCTATCACGCGGAGCATGGTTCCGCTACGACAACATGCCACAAATACCACAAAAACTGAGCATCGCGCGCCGAATCATAGACAAATGGCTTGAGCAATACGGCATCACAAGCCAGCAACCATAGCATTATCGTGGGTTACACATACTTATAATAAAGACATTTAGTTAAACTTTAAATAAAAATTTCTGCTAAGAGCCCTTTTAACAATTAAAAAGAGTATCTTTGCAGAAATTTTTATTTAGCAGATTGTCAATTCATTTGAAAACGAAAACTAATAATTAAGCATGGACTGGTTAATAAATTTATTCACCACTCAAGACTCCATTGCCCACATTGTCTTGCTATATGGCATTGTCATAGCCATAGGCATCATGTTGGGCAAGCTGAAAATCGGGGGCATTTCCCTTGGAGTCACCTTCGTATTGTTCTGTGGCATCGTGGCTGGCCACTTCGGTTTTACCGGCCCCACACCAATCCTTAATTTCCTGCAAGACTTTGGTCTTATCCTGTTTGTCTTCTGCATTGGCTTGCAAGTAGGTCCAGGATTCTTCGAGAGTTTCAAGAAAGGCGGCGTGGCACTCAACGGAATGTCGATATTGATGATTTTCCTCAACATCGTCGTGATGTTCGCCTGCTACTACCTCTTCTTCGACACATCCAACAAGACCAACCTGCCGATGATGATTGGCGTGCTCTATGGTGCTGTCACCAACACCCCTGGTCTTGGTGCTGCCAACGAGGCTCTGACCTCCGTCTTCACCGATGGCCAAATCCCGCAGATTGCCAACGGATATGCCTGCGCCTATCCTCTTGGCGTGCTCGGCATCATTGGCGCGACAATTCTCATTAGGTTCATTACCAAAACAAACCTCAAGAAAGAGGAGGATGAATTGGAGGCGGAAGAAGCTGCCAACCCTCATGCCAAGCCTTTGGCAATAACGCTAGAGGTGAGCAACGTGTATCTCGCAGGCCGCACATTGTCGCAGATTTGCGAGTTTCTCGGTCGCGACATAGTGTGCACACGCATACTACACCAAGGTGAGATGTCTCTGCCAAACAAGAACACCAAGTTCGAGGTTGGCGACAAGTTGCACATCGTGTGTGCCGAGGCTGATGTCGAGGCCATCAAGGCATTCATCGGTCCAGAGACCGATTTTGAGTGGAAGAATGCCAAAACCGAAAATCAACCCATGATTTCCAAGCGTATCATTGTCACCAACCCCAAGATGAACGGCAAGACCCTCGGCAAGATGCACTTCTCTTCGGTCTACGGTGTCAACATCACGCGCATCACCCGTCAAGGCATGGATCTCTTTGCCTCTCGCAACCATCACTTCCACATTGGCGACCGTGTAATGGTCGTTGGCCGCGAGGAGAACGTCAACCGCGTGGCTGAGCTCATGGGTAACTCTGCACGCAGCCTCAACGTGCCAAACATTGCCACTATTTTCATCGGAATAGTGATTGGCATAATTTTCGGAAGCATACCTATTGCCGTACCTGGCGTGCCTGTGCCATTGAAGCTCGGACTTGCCGGTGGTCCTCTGATCATCGCCATACTCATTGGCCGCTTTGGCTACCGCATCAAGCTCGTCACCTACACCACGACGTCTGCCAACATGATGCTCCGCGAGATGGGTCTCGCACTTTTCTTGGCAAGCGTGGGCATAAAGGCTGGAGCCGGATTCGTGGACACTGTCGTGCAAGGCGACGGCCTTCTATATGTGCTTGCCGGATTCCTCATCACCGTCATACCAATTCTCATAGTTGGTCCTTTGGCAAGATGGAAGTTCAAGTTCAACTACTTCACCCTCATGGGTATGATAGCAGGTACATATACTGACCCACCAGCACTTGCTTACGCCAATTCCAGTTGTTCCAAGGAAGCCCCAGCCATTGGCTATTCCACAGTTTATCCACTGTCGATGTTCTTGCGCATCTTCACCGCGCAAATATGCGTACTGTTCTTCTGTGGGTAAAAGGCAGCAGGAATACATACCGACTTAGTAAATAAGATTCACACCATATAATGACAACGCTTTCTCCTTATTCACAGGAGATAGCGTTGTTTTTTTAATATATCTTACCCCATGTAAAAGAAAATGAAAGGAAAAAGCGCATAAAACCGTAAAAAAGATACTATAATAGTTTGCCATTTGGAAAAGAAAATTTATCTTTGCCCAAATTTTAAAACTAATATAATCTATTATTATGTCTAACGAAATTGAAGTGAAAGAACTCAGCGATGTCGTGGTGCGCTTCTCTGGCGACTCAGGCGATGGCATGCAGCTTGCAGGAAACATTTTCTCCACTGTCTCCGCCACGGTAGGCAATGGAATATCCACATTCCCCGACTATCCAGCCGACATCCGCGCCCCGCAAGGCTCATTGACGGGCGTGAGCGGCTTCCAGGTGCACATCGGCGAGGGCAAGGTTCTCACTCCTGGCGACAAGTGCGACGTGCTCGTGGCAATGAACGCGGCGGCACTGAAGACACAATACAAATATGCCAAGCCTACTGCCACAATCATCATAGACACCGACTCTTTTGGTCCCAACGACTTAAACAAGGCGCAGTTCGAGACCGACGACTACCTTGAGGAAATGGGCATAGAAAACGACCGCGTGGTGGCGTGCCCTATCACGAAGATGGTAAAGGCGTGTCTCAAAGACGAGAACATGGACAACAAGAGCGTGCTCAAATGCCGCAACATGTTCGCCTTGGGCCTCGTGTGTTGGCTCTTCAACCGCGACCTCGAACTGGTCAACAACTTCTTGCGCGAAAAGTTCGCCAAGAAGCCAGCCGTGGCCGAGGCCAACATCAAGGTGGTGAAAGCCGGCCACGATTATGGTGCCAACACTCATGCCTCTACGCCCTTCACAACCTACCGCATAGAGACCAAGCAGAAGAACCCGGGGCGCTATATGGACATCACCGGCAACAAGGCCACAGCCTACGGACTTATTGCCGCTGCCGAGAAAGCCGGACTCAAGCTCTACCTTGGTTCCTACCCCATCACTCCTGCCACCGACATTCTACACGAGTTGTCAAAGCACAAGAGCCTCGGCGTGATCACCGTCCAGGCTGAAGACGAGATTTCGGCTTGCTCGTCTGCCATAGGCGCGGCTTTCGCCGGAGCATTGGCTTGCACGTCAACATCGGGCCCTGGCATATGCCTCAAGAGCGAGGCCATAAACCTTGCCGTCATCGACGAGCTGCCATTGGTCATCGTCGACGTGCAGCGAGGCGGCCCGTCTACCGGTCTGCCCACCAAGAGCGAGCAAACCGACTTGCTGCAGGTGTTGTATGGCAGAAATGGCGAGAGCCCTATGCCGGTCATCGCAGCCACAAGTCCCACCGACTGTTTCGACGCGGCATTCATGGCTGCCAAGATAGCCTTGGAGCACCTCACACCTGTAGTCTTGCTCACCGATGCCTTCATAGCCAACGGCTCATCGGCATGGAAGTTGCCCGACATCAACAACATGCCTGAGATTCACCCTCACTATGCCCCCGCCGACCAGAAATACAAATACACGCCTTACCTGCGTGATCCTCAAAGCAAGACACGCTACTGGGCCATTCCCGGACAAGAAGGCTACGAGCACATCCTCGGCGGACTGGAGAAAGACGGCAAGACAGGAGCCATCTCCACAGAGCCCAACAACCACAACGTGATGGACCACCTCCGTTCTGAGAAGGTGTCGCTCATTCCCGTACCCGACGTTGAGGTTGAAGGCGACAAGGACGATGCCGACTTGCTCATCGTTGGCTTCGGCTCCACTTACGGACACCTGCATGCCACCATGAACGAACTGCGCAAAAATGGCCATAAGGTTGCCTTGGCACAGTTCAAATACGTCAACCCTCTGCCTAAGAACACGGCTGAGGTATTGCTCAAATACCCTAAAGTGGTAGTGGCGGAGCAAAACCTCGGACAGTTTGCGGCACTGTTGCGCATACGCGTAAACGGTTTCGTGCCTTATCAATACAATGAGGTAAAGGGACAGCCTTTCAACGTCAGCGAACTCGTGAAGCATTTCGATGGTCTCATAAACCAAGAGTCCAGCGCCGGTGGTGATTATTTCATCACCCGAGTCCTCTAATCATGTTCTCCAAACATTTTCTTAACATCATCTAAAATGGAATATTCAGCAAGCGATTATAAGAAAGGCCAGCCCCGTTGGTGCCCCGGGTGCGGCGACCACAGTTTCTTGGCAAGCATGCAAAAGGCTATGGCAGAGATAGGCGTGCCGCCCTATGAGACAGCGGTGATAAGCGGCATAGGCTGCTCAAGTCGCCTACCCTATTATGTCAGCACTTACGCCATGCAGACCATTCATGGCCGTGCGGCTGCCGTGGCCACGGGCGCTAAGGTGGTAAACCCCAAGCTCAGCATTTGGCAAATCAGCGGCGACGGCGATGGTCTTGCCATTGGCGGAAACCACTTCATCCACGCCATGAGAAGAAACATCGACCTGAACATGATTCTCCTCAACAACCGCATCTACGGCCTAACGAAAGGTCAATATTCGCCCACGTCGCCCAGGGGCTTCGTTTCCAAGTCGTCGCCCTATGGCACGGTGGAAGACCCATTCCGCCCCGCGGAACTGTGCTTTGGCGCGAGAGGACGCTTCTTCGCCCGCTCAGTGGCATCGGACAGCGCGGAAACCGTGAAAATACTCAAGGCGGCATACAACCACAAGGGTGCGGCGGTCTGCGAGATTCTGCAAAACTGCATGATATTCAACAACGGAGCCTACGACCCCATCTATACGCGCGATGGACGCAAGAAGAACGCCATATACATTGAAGACGGCAAGCCGCTCGTTTTCGGCGAGAACAACGAGTATGGCCTCGTGCAGGAGGGCTTCGGACTGAAAGTGGTGGAAATAGGCAAAGACGGTTACACCATGGACGACATACTTGTTCACGACAGCCACAACCCCGACAACACCTTGCAACTCAAACTCGCCATGATGGACAACGAGCACGGTTTCCCCGTGGCCTTCGGCGTGTTCAGGGATGTAGAGGCTCCCACTTACGACCAAGCGGTAAACGACCAAATAGAAGAGGTCAAGGACAAGAAGAAATACCACAACTTCACTGAGCTGCTTGAGACCAACGACATTTGGGAAGTGAAATAGCGCTCCATACAAAGCCCTGATTTACAGGGCAAAACCTTGCAAATCGATATGACATCGGCTTTACGGTGGAAAGGCATTGCCTTTCCACCGTAAAGCCGATGCCATTTCAGTGGAAAGCCGACGCCATTTCAATGGAAAGCCGATGCGTGTAAAATTGAATAGCCAATGCAATTCAAGTTATTCCTCAAAAAGTCTCACCTGGATTTAAAGGCTGTGCAACAGTTTTCTCACAAACAACGCTATTTTTCTTCCTTTTTGTTAGGATAATCAAACAAAAAGTGATAACTTTGTAGACGTGTATATATAATTGTAATACTATCTTACCAATAAAGGAAACATTTTTATGAAAGCAACTGAAGTAGTAGCTAAACTGCAACAGCAGTTCCCCAACCAGCCTGAATACATTCAGGCCGTAAGTCAGGTGCTCGGCACCATCGAAGATGAATACAACAAACACCCTGAGTTTGAGAAGGCCAATCTCATAGAACGTCTCTGCATTCCTGATCGCATAATCCAGTTCCGTGTCAACTGGATAGACGACAAGGGTAATGTGAGAACCAACATGGGTTACCGTGTCCAGCACAACAATGCCATTGGTCCCTATAAGGGCGGCCTCCGTTTCCACTCGTCAGTGAACGTTAGCATATTGAAGTTCCTCGCCTTCGAGCAGGTTTTCAAGAATTCACTTACCACCCTGCCGATGGGTGGCGCCAAGGGCGGCTCCGATTTCTCGCCGCGTGGCAAGTCAAACGGTGAGGTCATGCGTTTCTGCCAGGCGTTCATGCGCGAGTTGTGGAACTACATCGGTCCCGACGTTGACGTCCCCGCTGGCGACATTGGCGTGGGCGGTCGCGAAGTTGGCTACATGTTTGGCCAATACAAGGCCCTTACCCACCAGTTTGTCGGCATTCTCACAGGCAAGGGCCAGGAGTTTGGCGGCTCGCTCATCCGCCCGGAAGCAACAGGCTATGGCAACGTCTACTTCCTTGAGAACATGCTCAAGACACGCAACATAGACCTCGCCGGCAAGACCGTGCTCGTGTCGGGCGCTGGAAACGTGGCACAATACACCATTGAGAAACTCATCCAGCTTGGCGCGAAGCCACTGACATGCTCCGATTCCGACGGATTCGTTTACGACCCCGATGGCATTGACGCCGACAAGCTCGCCTATATCATGGAACTGAAAAACATTGAGAGAGGCCGAATCAAGGAATATGTCGAGGAATATCCCAACGCCAAATATTTCCCGGGCGAACGTCCTTGGGGCATCAAGGCCGACATCGCCACACCGTGCGCCACACAAAACGAGATCAACGGTGAGGACGCGCAGAAGCTCATCGACAACGGAGTGATAGCCGTGAGCGAGGGAGCCAACATGCCTTCTACACCAGAGGCCGTGAAGATTTTCCAAGACAACAAGATTCTCTACTGCCCTGGAAAGGCAAGCAACGCCGGAGGCGTGGCTGTATCGGGTCTGGAGATGAGCCAAAACTCAGAGAGACTGCATTGGACTCGTGAGGAAGTAGACAACTATCTCCACCGCATCATGAACGACATCCACGAGAACTGCGTGAAATATGGCACCCAAGCCGACGGTTATATCAACTACGTCAAGGGAGCCAACGTAGCCGGATTCCTCAAGGTTGCCAAGGCCATAATGGCACAAGGCGTGGGAATGTAAAAATCACATAAGACAAGACAAAAGGTTCGTATCAATACCCAAAATGGGTTTGATACGAACCTTTTAGATTTTGTAGCTATAAATTTTAAAAGTAGTCGTTATGGTTTGAACAATCCATTAGCTCTCATATATTCAGCGCAAGCCTCAGCACATCTCTCGCCATCGACACCAGCCGAGACTATGCCACCAGCGTAGCCAGCGCCTTCGCCACAAGGAAAGAGACCCGCTATGCGAACATGCTGCAACGTTTCCCTGTCGCGCAGGATGCGCACGGGCGATGAGGTGCGAGTTTCCACGGCTATCATCACAGCCTCGTTGGTCAAGAAGCCATGAGCACGCTTGCCAAAGGCCTTGAATCCTTCTTGAAGCCGCTTGGATATAAACGAAGGGAGCCAAAAATGAAGTGGACTGCTTATCAAGCCTGGCGCATAACTGCTCTTGGGCAAGTCGTAGCTCAGATGATTGTTGACAAAATCGACCATGCGTTGTGCGGGAGCCGTTTGTTGCATGTTGCCTTGTTGCCAGCACGACCTTTCCAACCTTTCCTGAAAATCCATCACGTCAAGCACCCCTGGTTGCAGTTTGTCGTTTTTGAGAGAAGGGTCATTTTCCACATCCTCGGGCCTAATCTCCACAACCATGCCGCTGTTTGACCATTGCGTGCCACGATTGCTTGGCGACATCCCGTTGACAACAATTTGCTCGGGTCCCGTTGCTGCAGGAATAACAAAGCCTCCGGGACACATACAGAACGAATATACTCCCCTGCCCTCGGCCTGAGTCACAAAAGAATATTCCGCAGCAGGCAAGTATTTTCCACGTCCATTCTTATTATGGTATTGGATGCGGTCTATGACTTGTGCGGGATGTTCCAAGCGTACACCAACGGCTATGCCCTTGGCCTCCATGTCAACGTTGGCACTCGCAAGATATCTGTAAACGTCTCTCGCGCTATGCCCCGTAGCCAAGATGACAGGTCCACGATACTCCAGTTCCTTACCCGACACCAAGTCAACGGCCCTTACTCCAATCACCCTATCCTCGCCACATGATGAGTTGTCCATGACAAGGCCTGTCATCTTTGTTTGGAAATGAACCTCTCCACCGCTCTTTATTATCTGCAAGCGCATGTTCTCTATCACCCTCGGCAACTTGTCGGTGCCTATATGCGGATGCGCATCGGCAAGGATTGACGTTGAGGCTCCATGCTGGCAAAACACATTCAATATTTTCTCTGTGTTTCCGCGTTTATGACTACGCGTATAGAGCTTTCCGTCACTGTAAGCACCAGCTCCGCCTTCACCAAAGCAATAGTTGCTCTCCGGGTCAACCTTCTGCGTCTTGGTGATAAGAGCCATGTCTTTCTTGCGCTCCCTCACGTCCTTGCCTCTTTCTATAACAACAGGGCGGAAGCCAAGCTCTATCAATCTAAGGGAAGCGAAAAGTCCACCAGGCCCCTCGCCCACCACTATCACTTCGGGTCTATCGCTAACACAAGGATACTCAGTGTGCTGATACTCATCATCTTGGGGCGTTTCGTTAATGTAAACCCTAATCTTCAGATTAACGAAAATAGTGCGTTGGCGAGCATCTATGCTACGCTTTATCACACGCACACGATTAAGGGTACGCACGTCAAGTCCCTTTTCTTGCGACAGCCACGCCTTGAGGTCTTGCTCAGACGAAGCCACCTGTGGTGATACCCTAAGTTGATATTCTTCTATCATTTATGCAAATCGTCTATTATTGTTCCAAAACAATATATCATTATACTATTACATTTTAATTGCAAAATTAAACAAATCAAATCGATTTGCACTACATCTTGAACAATTTTATAAATTTCTTTGTCAAAAAGATAAAACATTATTACCTTTGCAAGCAAGTACAGCCATTAGCCCATACGTATCGGGAATGGCTGCGCAATAACAAACAAAACTCATTTAATCAATGAAAGTATTAAAATTTGGCGGAACATCGGTAGGTTCCGTGAAAAGCATTCTTAGTCTGAAACGTATCGTAGAGAAAGAAGCGCGCAAGCAACCCATTGTCGTTGTCGTAAGCGCGTTGGGCGGCATCACAGACATGCTCATCTCCACATCACATCTTGCGCAAGAGGGCAAGGCCGAATGGAAAGAACAGTTTGAGCAGATGGTAGACCGCCATCACAAGATGATTGACACCATCATTACCGATACCAACGACAGGGAGATGCTTTTCAACAAAGTTGACTCGCTATTCGAGCAACTACACTCCATCTACTTTGGCGTTTACCTCATCCACGACCTCAGCAAGAAGACTCTTGATGCCATCGTGAGCTATGGAGAGCGACTGAGCTCCAACATAGTGTCCACACTTGTAAAGGGTTCACGCTGGATGGACTCCCGCGACTTCATCAAGACAACAATATCACCTAATGGCAAGATAATACTCGACACCGACTTGACCAACCACCTCGTGAAAGAGGCTTTTTCCAGCATGCCACGCGTGACCCTCATCCCCGGATTCATATCATCAGACAAGGACTCGGGCGAGACCACGAACCTCGGACGCGGAGGATCCGACTATACCGCGGCAATAATCGCGGCTGACCTCGACGCAGAAATCCTTGAGATATGGACAGACGTGGACGGCTTCATGACCGCCGATCCAAGGGTTATCAAGACAGCCTATACCATAGACGAGTTGAGCTATGTGGAGGCAATGGAACTTTGCAACTTCGGAGCAAAGGTGGTGTATCCACCTACAATATATCCCGTGCGCATAAAAAACATCCCAATAAGGGTAAAGAACACTTTCAACCCCGATGCGCCAGGAACCATTATCAAAGACAAGATCACCAACGACCACAAGCCCATCAAAGGCATTTCGAGCATAAAGAATACGTCGCTCATCACCGTGTCGGGACTTGCCATGGTTGGCGTGATTGGCGTGAACCGACGCATATTCACGGCACTTGCCGACAATGGCATCTCCGTGTTCATGGTGTCGCAAGCCTCTTCAGAGAACTCCACGTCAATAGGTGTTCGCGACGAGGACTCAGCCGAGGCAGCGAGAGTGCTCAACAACGAGTTCGCCGATGAAATAGAAGACGGAGCTATGTACCCAATGCACGTGGAGAGCAAGCTCGCCACCGTAGCCATTGTGGGTGAGAACATGAAGCATGCGGCAGGCATCGCCGGAAAGCTTTTCGGCACACTTGGCAGAAGCGGCATTTCGGTAATAGCATGCGCTCAGGGCGCTTCCGAAACAAATATCTCATTCGTTGTGCAGGGAGCGGAACTGAGGAAGGCGATGAACGTTCTTCACGACTCGTTTTTCCTGTCGGAATACAAGGTACTCAACCTCTTCATCTGCGGCGTAGGAACCGTTGGCGGAAAGCTCATCGAACAGATTCGTTCTCAATACGAGAACCTTAAAGAGCACTCACGGTTGAAGTTGAACGTCGTTGGCGTGGCAAGCTCACACAACGCCATATACTCGCGCGACGGCATAGACCTTGACCACTACAAGGAACAGCTTGAGGCATCGGAGCCAAGCAATCCCGAAAAATTGCGCGACACCATTCTTTCAATGAACATATTCAACGCAGTGTTTGTCGACTGCACCGCGTCGAAAGAAATTGCGGCGCTCTACCAGTGCTTGATCGACCACAACGTCAGCATTGTAGCAGCCAATAAGATTGCCGCCAGCTCAAGCTACGACGACTATACCCGATTGAAAGAAACGGCACTGAGAAGAGGCATCAAGTTCCTCTTCGAGACCAACGTAGGAGCAGGATTGCCCCTCATCGGCACCATCAACGACCTGCGCAACTCCGGTGACCGCATACTCAAGATTGAGGCCGTGTTGAGCGGAACCCTCAACTATATCTTCAACAAGATTTCAGCCCAATGCCCGTTCTCCGAGACCGTGAAGCACGCCAAGGAAGAAGGCTATTCAGAGCCTGACCCACGTATTGACCTTAGCGGAACTGACGTGGTGCGTAAAATCGTGATCTTGGCTCGCGAGGCTGGCTATCGTGTTGAACAAGATGACGTAGACAAGCACCTCTTCGTGCCAGACCACTTTTTCACAGGCTCCCTGGATGATTTCTGGAAGCATCTGCCAGAGCTGAACGACGATTTCGAGGAGAAACGCAAGAAACTGGAAGCGGAAGGCAAACGTTGGCGTTTCATAGCGACAATGGATCATGGGAAAGTGAGCGTGGCCCTGAGAGACGTGACACAAGACAGCCCGTTCTACAACCTGGAGGGCAGCAACAACATAATCCTCCTCACTACAGAACGTTATAAGGAATATCCTATGCTCATACAAGGCTATGGAGCAGGGGCAAGCGTTACGGCGGCAGGAGTGTTCGCCAACATCATCAGCATAGCAAACGTATAAAATCAGGATAGCTATGAAACACATCATCATATTAGGCGACGGCATGGCTGACCACATGGTAAACCGCCTAGGCAACAAGACTTTGTTGCAATATGCCGACACTCCTTATATGGACATGTTGGCACGAAAAGGCCGCACGGGAAGACTGATGACCATCCCAGAGGGATTTCTGCCAGGGTCAGAGGTAGCCA
Organism: Escherichia coli; assembly: GCA_963593695.1. Taxonomy (GTDB): domain Bacteria; phylum Bacteroidota; class Bacteroidia; order Bacteroidales; family Bacteroidaceae; genus Prevotella. The sequence continues at coordinate 17,656 of CAVBBO010000011.1, forward strand.
ACAGCACCATTCTTGGCTACGACCAAAACAAGGTGTATGAAGGTCGCGGACCATTGGAAGCCGCAAGCATCGGCTACGATATGGAGCCTGAGGATCTCGCGCTTAGGTTGAACATGATATGTGTGAACGACGGAAAAATCATCACACACAACGGCGGCAACCTTTCAACAGAAAACGGTGCGGAGCTCATGCATTATCTAAACGACAAGCTTGGCAACGAAGACATCAAGTTCATACCAGGCATACAATACCGTCACCTGCTTATAGTGAAACGAGCCAGCAAGCACATTGATTGCGCTCCACCCCACGACCATCCGGGGGAGGAATGGCAACCGTTGCTTGTAAAACCAGAAAAGGGATGGGAAGACAAGCACGAACCCATAATGGGCTTTGACGGCAAGCCTACAGGCCAGTCGCGCATGAGCGCACAGGAAACCGCCGACCTTCTCAACAGTCTCATTATCAAAAGCATGGAATTGCTTGAGGCTCATCCATACAACAAGGCCAAGAAAGAGAAAGGCGAACGCATGGCTAACCTGATATGGCCATGGGGAGGCGGTTATCGCCCCTCAATGAAGACACTCACGGAAAAATATGCACAGATAAAGACTGGCACCTGCATATCAGCCGTTGACCTAATAAAAGGCATAGGCAAATACGCTGGACTTGACGTGGTGAGCGTGCCACGTGCCACAGGACTCGCGAATACCAATTATGAAGGAAAAGTGGCTGCCGCTATAACAGCACTATACAACCAAGACTTTGTATTCGTGCATTTTGAGGCTAGTGACGAGGCTGGACATGACGGCAACCTTGAGTTGAAGCTTAAGACGATAGAAAACCTCGACCACAAAGTGGTGGAGCCTATCTACAACGAGGTAAAACAATGGGATGAACCCGTGGCTATAGCGGTCATGCCAGACCACCCCACTCCGGTGGAAGTGAGAACACACGTGAAAGAGCCTGTGCCTTTCCTCGTATGGTATCCTGGAATACAGCCCGACAGCGTACAGACCTATGACGAAGTGGCGTGCGTTAACGGCGATTATGGCATGCTTCATCTCACAGAGTTCATGGACAAATTCATGGAAATATAAACAACTAAACAAGACAGAATCATCATGAAATATTATAGCACGAACCATCAAGCTCCAACGACCACACTTCGCGAGGCCGTAGAGAAAGGTCTTGCCCCAGACCGTGGACTGTACATGCCTGAGCAAATAAAGAAGTTGCCCAAGTCGTTCTTTGACAATATAGATGCCCTTTCGTTTCAGGAAATAGCCTTTGAAGTGGCAAAGGCATTCTTTGGAGAAGACGTGGATGAGGCATCCTTGAAACAAATTGTTTACGACACTCTCGCGTTTGACACGCCTGTGGTGAAAGTAGACGACAACATCTATGCCTTGGAGCTTTTTCATGGTCCAACGCTCGCCTTCAAGGACGTGGGCGCACGATTCATGGCACGCCTCCTACAATACTTCATCCGTAAAGATCGGGAGAAAACAAACGACAACCGCATGGTAAACGTTCTCGTGGCAACAAGTGGCGACACGGGCTCGGCAGTGGCAAACGGTTTTCTAGGCGTTGACGGCATACACGTCTACGTGCTTTACCCCAAGGGAAAAGTGAGCAAGATTCAGGAAAGTCAATTCACCACATTAGGCCAGAACATAACGGCATTGGAGATAGACGGCGTTTTCGATGATTGCCAAGCACTCGTAAAGAACGCCTTCATGGACAAGGAGCTTACCTCTCACATGATTCTTACCTCTGCCAACAGCATCAACGTGGCACGCTTTTTGCCGCAAGCATTCTATTATTTCAATGCTTACGCCAAATTGAAACGCGAGGGCGTGATTGGCAAAGACGAAACCAAGTTGACATTTTGCGTGCCATCGGGCAATTTCGGCAACATCACTGCTGGCCTCTTCGCATGGAAAATGGGATTGCCTGTGAGCCATTTCATTGCGGCAAACAACGCTAACGACGTATTTTTCAACTATCTGCAAACTGGAGTATACACCCCAATGGCAAGCAAGCAAACACTTGCCAACGCCATGGACGTTGGGGCACCAAGCAACTTTGCCCGTATCTTAGACTTATACAACAACGGCAAAGCATGTCACCTTGACAATGGCAAGGAGGTAGAAGCCGTGCTGCCTGCAATTAAAAAAGATGTCAGTGGAGCAACTTATACGGATGACAAGATTCGTGAGACCATGAAGCAATGCTACAACCAAACAGGCTATGTGCTTGATCCTCACGGAGCTTGCGGATACAAGGCTCTGAAGGAGCAATTGTCTGGCAACGAGGCAGGCGTGTTTCTTGAGACGGCGCATCCGGCAAAGTTCAAGGAAAAAGTCGACTGCATACTTGATACCGACATTGCCATACCGGAACGCTTACAGGCATTCATGAGAGGCAAGAAACAAAGCATCGAGCTGCCCAACGACTTTAACGTTTTCAAGAAATTCCTGCTTGACCAATAGATGAACATCAGCAAACAGAAAATAAAACTCATACACTCTCTCGACAGCAAAAAAGGCCGTCGGGAGAGCGGATTGTTTATAGCAGAAGGTCCAAAGGTTGTTGGAGATCTTTTGGAACTAATTCCAGCAAGACTCATAATAGCCACGGCCGAATGGTTAAAGGCCAATAAGCATTACATTGATAATGCTGAAATAATAGAGGTAAGTGAAGAAGAGTTGAAGAAGGCTTCCCTGCTTCAACACCCTCAAAAGGTTTTGGCATTATTTCCCATTCCAAACTACACGGATGGAAACGAAAACAACCTTGTCAACCTTTTGACAAAAAAAGACGATGATAAGCAAAAGCTCACCATCGCCCTTGACGGCGTACAAGACCCCGGAAACCTTGGCACCATAATACGCATAGCCGACTGGTTTGGCATATCAGACATCATCTGCTCCAACGACACCGTTGACGCATTCAGCCCTAAAGTAGTACAGGCTACAATGGGAAGCATAGCAAGAGTGCGCGTTCATTATACAGACTTGGAAAATCTCATAAAGGCATTACCCGAAGGATTCCCTGTTTATGGAACATTCCTTGATGGTTGCGACTTGTATGAAAAGCCATTGTCGGTTGGTGGAATCATCATAATGGGTAACGAAGGCAAGGGCATTTCGCAATCGGTGAAATCGCTTGTCAATCACCGATTGCTCATTCCTAATTACCCCAAGGGAAGGAACACGGCAGACAGTCTTAACGTAGCGATTGCCACAGCAATAACTTGTGCGGAGTTCAGACGGAGAATCTGAGCCGCAAGAGTTGAGCGCCACACTAACCCAATCCCATCCTATCCATCCCCTTATCTTCCAACATTAGGCAGAGCATGATGCGCACGCCATACCGACAACAGGAACCGTCTGCTCTCGGATTAGAGGTATTGGGCACTGTAAGAGATTTATTGGGCACTAAATCTCCATCTCGTAATGGCCTGCAGCCTCTACAGCATCTTTCATTTGTTGAGTGTTAACCACTTTGTCGTCAAAATCGACATTCACGCAATGGCCTGGGAGACTAGCCTCAACCGCTTTAACACCACAAAGGTCTTTCAAGGCACTTTCAACATGAGACTTACAGTGCTCACATTTCATACCATTCACTACAAATGTTTTATTCATATGCTATCTACTTAAAATGTATATTTTATACTTTAAAGACTTTTCCTTCAGACGCAAGAACAGAATGAGGGAAAATTTTCTTCGCCTCATTTAAGATAGTGGCCTCATTGTCGTATCGGGCGCTAAAATGTCCAAGCAGCAGTTTGCCTACATTACCGTCGCGCGCCACAGTGGCAGCTTGTTGGGAAGTGGAATGATAATAAAGTTTAGCACGATTGGCACACGAACTGTCGTAAGTGGAATCGTGGTACAATAAATTCACATTCTTAACGAGCTCGTGTAGATTTGGCATATAACGCGTATCACAACAATATGCATAAGATCGTGGAGAATCAGCAGGCATTGTAAGCCTGCTATTGGGAATCACAACACCGTCTTCTGTTGTCCAATCTGCTCCTGCCTTAATGTTATTTATTTGGCTTATAGGAATATTAAAACACTCTATCATGTCACGACGTATGTGTGGCAACGTTGGGCGCTCACGAAACAAAAAACCGCAACAGGGAACACGGTGAGCAAGCGGAATGCTCTCAACTACGAGGCTCCTATCTTCGTATATGACCTTATGGCAGGTCGTATCAACAGCGTGAAACTCAACCTCATACTCAAGTCCATTACAGAAAAGCTTCATCTGTGCGTCGAGCATAGGCTTCAATAGCTCTGGAGCATATATCTTCAAAGGTGCAGTACGGCCAAGCATTCCAAAGGTTGAAATCAAGCCAATGAGACCAAAGCAATGGTCACCATGGAGATGAGATATGAAAATGGCTTGAATCTTTGTGAAACCGATGCGCGATCGACGGAGCTGTATCTGCGTTCCCTCGCCACAGTCTATCATGAAAAACTTTCCACGAATCTCTACAACCTGTGATGAGGCAAAATGCTTCAATGTGGGCAATGCACTCCCACAACCCAAGATATGAATATTGAATGATTCCAACGTTACAACTAATCTAAAGACATGAGACGCTCCTCTTATTCCACTCTTTTATAAACAAAAATCCCGACATTGTTTTCCAAATAAAGAGAATCACTGCCGAGCTCGTCTATATCAAATGTGTCACGATTGAGCAAAAGCTTACCATTCAGGATTTTCCATGTCGTCCATGGGTTTTTCTCGGCTTCAACATCCGACTTCACCTCTCCACCCTCAAGAACTTCAAAGTTCTTATCAATACTTGTCCATTTGCCCTGAAGTGTCGTTAGGTTTATAACTCTTCGAGCGGATTTTTCTCCGTCAATAAGTTGACCTTCAACAACAGCTAGACGATCACCTGCCAGCAATCCCCCAACAACCGTTTTATTACCATCAGCAGAATCGGGCAAGACAAAGGCAAGTGTGTCACCACCATCTGTAATCAACTGTAGAGAATGCATCATTGTACCGTCTCCACAAACTCCATAGATAGTAGAGTCTTGGACAACGCTTTGCTCTGATGCCTCAACTTCTTTATTATTGTTTCGCTGTGGTTTATCATGGCAAGCAGAAATCAAAAACATCAACGAAAATAATGTCAAGCATAAACAAAACCTTTTCATACCATAACTATGATTAATGTTCATTTTTCTTTGCTTCATTCCAATACTTATCCATTTCATCGAGGGTTAAATCCTTGATATTCTTCCCCTCCTCCTTGGCTTTTTCCTCAATATAAGTAAATCTGGAAATAAATTTCTTATTGGCACGCTCAAGCGCGTTATCGGGATTTAGACGATATAAGCGCGCGGCATTAATTACGCTAAACATGAAATCCCCTAACTCAGTGGTAGAGCGTTCCACATCCCCCTTTTCAAGTTCTCTTTCCAACTCGCCAAGTTCTTCACGCACTTTCTCCCAAACATCAGCTGGATTTTTCCAATCAAACCCAACGTTTCGCGCTTTGTCTTGTATGCGATAAGCTTTTATGACCGACGGCAAAGCATCTGGCACACCGCTTAGCACTGTCTTGTTGCCATCACGCTCCAGTTGCTTGCGCTGCTCCCAAGACGACTCCACTTCTGAGGAAGTTTTTATTGTATTACAAGAAGACGCTTTTGTCATGGGATTAACCTTTTTATAGTTGAGATGACCGTCAGCGTCAATCTCCATATTGTCATTGCTCACAGTCCACCCCCGCCAATCTATGAAGTCATGGCGAAACATCAATTTGTCAGCCTGATGGTTACAAATGTCAGCTATGTCGAATTCTCCCGTCTCGGAACCAATCACCGAATAAAGTATGACATGCTCCATGACATCACCAAGTTCTTTGCAAATCTCCGAGCGGCCATCTTTCATAAGAGCATCACAAAGTTCAAACGTTTCCTCTATTGTATTAGGCCTCAAGCTCTCAAAAGTCTGAGCCTTATCCCATGGGCAATCATGGCGTAGCCGTTCTTGCACATCAAGCAAGCGCTCAAAAGCCTTCAGTTTATCCTCTTTGGTATGCATAGCTAAGGTTATTTTCTTGCAAAGTTAATGGTTTTTGTTTGAAAATTCGTAATTTTGCACCGACAATATTCAGACAACAAAATTTATTAAGAGATACATGGAATTGGCAAGTAAGTACGACCCGAATCAAGTAGAGTCGAAATGGTATCAGTATTGGCTTGACAACAAGCTGTTTTCCTCTCACCCAGATGGCCGTGAGCCATACACGGTGGTCATCCCCCCACCAAATGTCACAGGTGTGCTCCACATGGGACACATGCTCAACAATACGATCCAAGACATCCTTGTACGCAGGGCTCGCATGGAGGGTAAAAACGCGTGCTGGGTACCTGGCACCGACCACGCATCAATAGCCACAGAAGCAAAAGTCGTTGGTAAACTTGCTGAGCAAGGAATCAACAAAACAGATCTCACACGCGAGCAATTTCTTGAGCACGCTTGGGATTGGACACGCGAACATGGCGGAATCATCTTAAAGCAACTTCGCAAACTTGGATGTTCTTGCGATTGGGACCGCACATCATTCACCATGGATGAAACACGTTCAAAGAGTGTCATCCACGTTTTTGTAGACCTATACCGTAAAGGCCTTATTTATCGTGGCGTGCGTATGGTCAATTGGGACCCCAAAGCTAAGACCGCCCTTTCTGACGAGGAGGTTGTCTATAAGGATGAGCACTCAAAACTGTTCTACTTGAAATACTATGTATCCAAAGAGGATCACGCCAAGGTGGAACGTAAAGCCGAAGGCAACGTTATACACCAAGATGCAAATGGATATTATGCCGTGGTAGCAACAACACGTCCAGAGACTATCATGGGAGACTCCGCAATGTGCATAAATCCCGAGGATGTGAAAAACACATGGCTGAAAGGTCTTCACGTCATTGTTCCATTGGTCAATCGCGTGATTCCCGTCATCGAAGACTCTTACGTTGACATACAGTTTGGTACAGGTTGCTTGAAAGTCACGCCCGCGCATGACATAAACGACCATATGCTTGGACTGAAGCACCACCTTGAGACCATTGACATTTTCAATGATGATGGCACCATCTCCGAAGCTGCCGGTTTGTACGTTGGGGAAGACAGAATGGATGTGCGCAAGCAAATTTCCATCGACCTCGAAAAAGCCGCCCTTATGGAGAAAGTCGAGGACTACGACAACAAGGTTGGATTCTCTGAGCGCACCAACGTGCCTATTGAACCGAAGCTCTCAACACAGTGGTTCTTGAAGATGAAACACTTCGCCGACATCGCCCTGCCTCCTGTAATGAGCGATGATGTTGAGTTCTTCCCCAAGAAATATAAGAACACTTATAAATATTGGCTTGAGAACATCAAAGACTGGTGCATAAGCCGCCAACTTTGGTGGGGACATCGCATTCCTGCTTTCTATTTCACGACAGCCGACGGCAAACGTGATTTTGTTGTGGCCGAAACAGCGGAAGAGGCTCTTAATGAGGCTCAAAAGAAGAACCCGGCATTAACGATTGAAGGACTTGAACAGGAAAGCGACTGCCTCGATACGTGGTTCTCAAGTTGGTTGTGGCCAATATCTCTCTTCAACGGAATACTAGACCCCAACAATAAGGAAATAAACTATTATTATCCGACAAGTGACCTTGTTACGGGACCTGACATCATTTTCTTCTGGGTAGCACGCATGATCATGGCTGGCTATGAATACAGGGGTAAGATGCCTTTCCGTCATGTCTATTTCACCGGTATCGTTAGAGACAAACTTGGTCGCAAGATGTCAAAGAGCCTCGGCAATTCTCCAGATCCAATCATGCTCATGGATAAGTATGGAGCCGATGGCGTGCGAATGGGAATGATGTTATCAGCACCAGCTGGCAACGATATTCTCTTCGATGAGAGTTTGTGCGAGCAAGGACGCAACTTCAACAATAAGATATGGAATGCCTTCCGCCTTGTCAAGGGATGGGAGACTTCCGATATTGAGCAACCAGAGAACTGTCGTATAGCTGTGGCATGGTTTGAGGCTAAGCTCAAGGAAGTGAACGCCATTATGAACGAGCAGTTTAAGACTTATCGCATATCTGAAGCGTTGATGACAGTTTACCGCCTGTTCTGGGATGAGTTCTCTGCTTGGTATCTTGAGCTCGTCAAGCCTGCATACGTCGATGGCAAGCAACAACCCATAGACAAGGCAACGATGTCTGCAACATTGCGTTTCTTTGAGACATTGATGCAGATGCTCCACCCATTCATGCCATTCATCACTGAAGAATTGTGGCAACACATCACTGACCGCAAGTCTGGAGAGAGTATCATGGTCTCTACGCTGAAAATCGAAGAACCCCAAGCTGAAGATAACAAGCTCTGTGCCGACATGGAAGTGATAAAGCAGATTGTCGCAAGCGTAAGAGCTATCCGCAACGATAAGAATATTGCTCCTAAGAAGGAACTTGAGCTTCAAGCCATTGGAGAGAATCATTACGAAGCTTACAATAGCACCATCATAAAGATGGCAAACCTCAAGCAGCTTGTAGCAGTTGCCACCAAGACAGCTGACGCTTCTTCGTTTATGGTTGGCACTGATGAGTTTGCAGTACCTATTGGCGATCTCATTGACATAGACGCAGAAATTGAGAAACAAGAGAAGGAGCTTCAGCACCTCAAAGGTTTCCTAACTGGCGTTCAAAAGAAACTTTCAAATGCCAACTTTGTCGCCCACGCTCCAGAGGCTGTGGTAGAGAAAGAGAAAAAGAAGCAAAGCGACGCACAGGAGAAGATTGCCAATATTGAAGAAAGCCTCAAGGCACTAAGGGCCAAAAAGTAATCAAAACGGATGCAAATGCATCCGTTATATTCTTATGAAAAAACGTATACTGTATTTTCTTGTCTTGCTTGTCGTTGTATTATCCGCCTCGTCCTGCACAGAGGAGGGCGTTGATACGGACAGCATCAACAAGCAGACAATACTTGTGTTTATGCCATGGACAGGAACGACTAGTGGCTATCAAGGGCTGTACCCATACTTCAAGCAAAACCTTGACAGCATAGAAAGTTCCATCGTAAAAGCAGGACAAATGAATGGCCGGGCACTGGTCTTCTTGAGCTCGTCAGCAGATAAGTCCTCACTTTATGAGATAACACTTGTAAACAAGAAGATACAGCATACGCCTATCAAAGAATATTCTGGAAATTCATACACCACAGCTGAGGGCATAACCCAACTTCTCAACGATGTGAAAAGCAATGCATCGGCACTGAACTATGCAATGGTGGTAAGCAGTCATGGCATGGGATGGACATTCAAAGACGATTGGACAAACTATCCATATTCTGCTAAACCAAGACGCAACGCTCATGGTTTCAACAATGGTGCAAACAACCCTGTTCCTTACCATCCAACTAGATTTTATGGGAGCGTAGATGACATTAACAATTATGGCACAGACATAGAATCCTTGGAAACTGGCATAAGAAACGCCGGCTTAAAAATGCAATTTATCCTTTTTGATGATTGCTATATGGCGAATGTCGAAACAGCATACCAGCTAAAGGAAGTCACAAATTTCCTTATTGGCTCTACCGCAGAAGTTATGGCAGAAGGTATGCCCTACCAGAGCATGTGGACTGCCCTCGCGTCATCTACACCAACTTATGCCACAATAACTGACGCATTCTATAAGTTCTACTCCAACTATCTACCACCTTGTGGTACACTATCAGTTATTGATTGTAGACAAATGGACAGACTTGCAGAACAGATGAAACTCATCAACTCCAAGTTTAAATTTGACAGCAACAAGCTAGATAGCATTCAAGTGTCAGATGGATTCAGCAAGAGCATCTTCTATGACATGAAAGACTATGTAGATTCTCTGTGTACAGATAAAGATTTACTGAATGATTTCAACTCAGCTTTCAAACAAGTGATCAAGAGTACAGTTCACACGGACTCCATTTATTCAGCTATAAATCCTTTAGAAGGAGGACAATTCATCAAACTGAAGAGATATTCAGGCATCACAATATCTGACCCAAGCATCAATAGCGTAGCTTTGAAAGGGAAAGAGAAGACAGCTTGGTGGAAAGCTACCCATTAACGTCTCACGAAAAAAACATTGTTAACCATACGAAATCCGTAATGCCTACTTTTAAACTCTGGCATTACGGATTTTTTTGTTGCTGACGTCCTTTACATTGCTAATCCGACATGCCATCTTCTATGACCTTATCAATCTCTAAGCATTCCTTACAAACACCTTTATAATAAAGCTGTGCCTCATCTATAATATTGCCATCACATATTACAGCTTTTTTAAATTTAGGAGCTTTCTCGTTCATTAGGTCAAATACCTTTCCACATTTCCGACATAAGAAATGAACATGAGGATGAATGTCACCATCATAGCATACATGATGATCATCTATTGTTATCATCTGCGCCGCGCCATTCTCCGAAAAAAGACGCAAAGTGTTATAGACCGTAGTCCGGCTCAACGTTGGCACTTCTGGCACCACACCTTGGTAAACATCCTCAACTGTAGGATGCGTACTATGGGTAAGCAAGAAGGACATTATAGCAAGTCTTTGGGTTGAAGGTCGCAAGCCACTATCCACAAGACGGTTGTAAGCTGGATTGTTCATAATTTTCCTAATCAGCAAGAATATAACAAACTATAAAATTTGTTTTATATGTTTGCAAAGTTACTTAAATTAGTTTGATTTACAAAAGAAAAGTTGGAAGACTTACAATATATTGTAAGCCAACCAACTTATAAATGTAAAACAAAATAACTTTGATAGTTTATGCAAGAACCTCTTTCACAAGCTCTTCTTGACTAACAAGCTTCTGTTCGCCCGTTGTCATGTTTTTCAAAGTTACCTTACCCTGTGCTATCTCATCGTCTCCAGCCAAAGCCACGAATGCTATACCCTTTGCGTTGGCGTATCCCATTTGCTTCTTCATTTTTGCCTTATCGGGGAAGATTTCCGTACGTATGCCAGCCTTGCGTGCCATTGATGCAATTGGTAGGCAATACATTGTCTCCTTTTCACCAAAGTTGATGAAAAGCAGTTGGGTTGCCGTCGTTGCCTCTTTTGGATAAAGGTCAAGCGCATTTAGCACGTCATATATGCGGTCAGCACCAAAACTGATACCCACGCCAGACAGTCCTGGCATTCCAAAGATGCCCGTCAGATTATCGTAGCGACCGCCACCTGTGATACTGCCCATAGGTGTGTCCAAAGCCTTAACCTCAAATATTGCACCAGTATAGTAATTCAATCCACGAGCTAGCGTAAGGTTGAAATTAACCGCATTATTCAATCCAACGGTTTTAAGCGTGTCAAGTATAAACCTTGACTCCTCCACACCCTTTAGACCAACCTCTGAAGACTTCAGGAACTCCTCCATAACGGCTAGCTTTTCATCGTTAGAACCCTCAAGCTTTATTACTGGTTGCAGTTTAGCTATAGCTTCCTCTGGCAGACCATCGTTGCGCAATTCCTCATTGACATTGTCGATCCCGATTTTGTCAAGTTTGTCAATGGCAACAGTTATATCCACTATCTTGTCCGCTTCACCAATGACCTCCGCAATACCCGAAAGAATCTTACGGTTATTAATCATTATCTCGACACGAATACCGAATTTTGAGAACACCGTGTCAACTATTTGCATCAGCTCCACCTCATTAAGGAGCGAATTGCTGCCAACCACGTCGGCGTCACACTGATAGAACTCACGATAGCGTCCTTTCTGTGGCCTGTCGGCACGCCACACCGGTTGAATTTGATAACGCTTGAATGGCAATTGCAATTCCTCGCGATGCATCACCACATATCGAGCAAAAGGCACGGTCAAGTCGTATCGCAATCCCTTCTCGCAAAGCATGGTCTGGAGTTTGAGCACATTGCGTTCCTGCAGGTCACTGTCACTGATGCCTTTCAAGTAATCACCAGAATTCAAGACCTTGAAAAGAAGCTTGTCGCCCTCGTCACCATACTTACCCAAAAGCGTATGAAGAGTCTCCATGGCAGGAGTCTCTATCTGCTGGAAGCCATAGAGGGCATACACCTCTTTGATGGTGTTGAATATATAGTTTCTTTTTGCCATCTCCTCGGGACCGAAATCACGGGTGCCCTTTGGGATGGACGGTTTATTTGAACCCATATTTGTTGTAAGTTAAGATATCAAAGTATGATGGTCTGGTCGCGATCGGGGCCTATTGAGATGATACCAATCTTCGTCTCCAGCTCGTCCTCAAGGAACTTGACATAATCCTTGAACTCCTGTGGGAACTGATCTGGCGAGGTGAATTTCGTCATGTCAGTCTTCCAGCCTTTCAGTTCCTTGTAAATCGGCTCTACATTATCAATCTCGTAGGGGAAATCGCGTGTCTCTGTGCCATCGGGCAAGCGATAAGCGACACAAGCCTTAATGGTATCGAAACTGTCGAGCACATCGCTCTTCATCATGATGAGTTCTGTGACTCCGTCTACCATTATGCTGTAACGCAACTGCACAAGGTCAATCCAGCCACAACGACGCTCACGCCCTGTCACCGCACCATACTCATGACCAAGGTCGCGTATGGTATTTCCCGTCTCGTCGAAAAGCTCTGTTGGGAATGGTCCTGCACCGACACGGGTGCAATAAGCCTTCATTATGCCATATACATTACCTATCTTGTTTGGTCCGATTCCCAAACCCGTGCAAGCACCAGCACAGATAGTATTGCTTGAAGTGACAAATGGATAACTGCCAAAGTCAACATCGAGCATTGTTCCTTGGGCTCCTTCGCAAAGGATGGTCTTGCCAGAGCGCAACAACTTGTTTATCTCAATCTCACTGTCCACGATAGGGAACTTGCGAAGGTATTCAACACCTTCCAACCACTTTTTCTCAGTGTCCTCAAATCCCTCAAAGTCTGTCCATCCAAGTGACTTGAGCATATCGAGGTGACGTTGCTTGTGAGCGTCATATTTTGCCTCGAAGTTCTCAAGAATATCACCGACACGCAGACCGTTACGGCTTACCTTGTCTGTATAAGTAGGGCCAATGCCCTTGCCTGTCGTTCCAACCTTGTTCTTGCCCTTTGCAGCTTCCAACGCACGATCGAGAATGCGGTGAGTAGGCATTATCAAATGTGCCTTCTTGGAAATACGCAGGCGCGTGTGAAGCTCATGACCACTCTTTTCAAGGTCTTTAGCCTCATCCATAAACAAGTCAGGGGCCAACACCACACCGTTTCCGATAAAGTTGACCTTCCCTCCCTGGAAAATACCCGATGGAATACTGCGGAGAACATATTTCTGTCCTTCAAATTCCAGTGTGTGACCTGCGTTTGGACCGCCTTGGAAGCGTGCCACAACGTCATATTTCGGGGTAAGGACATCTACCACTTTGCCTTTGCCCTCGTCGCCCCACTGCAGACCCAGCAGGACATCAATCTTTCCATTTTCCATATTTTCAAAGATTTTTAATATACTCTTGGTCCAAAGATTCCCGTCCCTACCCTAACCATTGTGGAATGGCACTGAACGGCTATCCTATAATCATGACTCATGCCCCACGAACGTTCTTTAAACCATGGGGCGTCACTGAAGTAATCTCGTTTAATCTCAGCAAAGAACTCCCACGCCAAATTCATTTCCTTGCGTATCCGGGCTTCATCCTGCACGTTGCTTGCCATCATCATGACACCGCAGATGCGGACATTATGCCATTCTTTCCATTCTTGTGATTTCAACATCTCACGACACTCATCGAGCGTGAAGCCATATTTGGTCTCCTCCTCTGCAATATGAAGCTCCAAGAGGATGTCAATGACACGATTGTTCTTGGCAGCCTGCTTGTTAACCTCCTTCATAAGCTTAACGGAGTCAACTGCCTCAATCATGGAAATATACGGGGCTATGTATTTAACCTTGTTTGTCTGCAAATGCCCTATGAAATGCCATTCAATGTCTTTAGGCAACTGCCCGACCTTATCCTTCAACTCCTGCTCGTGGCTTTCACCAAAAACACGTTGGCCGGCATTGTAAGCAGCCTCTATATATTCCTTTGGATGGTACTTACTAATAGCTACGAGCCTGACACCTTCTGGCAAGCAAGCTCGCACCGCATTCAAGTTGTTTACTATTTCAACGTCTTTCATGCTTCCTCCTTTTGAGCGGCATCCTCAGGCTTCTTGTGGCTTTCGGGATTGGAGTCATGCTCAAAGACATCCATTATTTGAGTCTCTACAACACTTGCCATCTCATAGTCTATCATCGTAGAGCCCATCACTTCACTGATGTTATTCACAGCGCCAGGCAAAGAGGCAGACTGCACCAGATATGTCACGGCAGAGCGTTTCTCTTTTTGCGATTTCTCGTCGATGGTTATAAACATCAGCTTCGCCTTATACCATTTGTCGTCCTTGTCCATGTCGGAAAAGAAAATCTCATGGTAAGCTGCTGGCTTAATGTCGGTTATTTTATAGTCACCAGAGATAAACACCTTCATTTCCTCAATGATGGCTCCCTCTGCCTCGGTAAAGCTCAGCGCGTCGACCACATAATGTTCGGTGACATTTTTCTGCGTGCCGTCCTCTTGCGTCTTGGCATAGCGGATCTTAATCTCAAACCAATCTGATGTACGTGATCTCATGTTATGTTGCGTTTATTGTTTTGTTATGTTCATTATCATTATTCGGTGTCTTGCGCCTGTCAACTTTTCTTGACGATGGTCACACCCCTGAAGAGGTTGTCGAGTGCCGCGTATGTGTATGCCGCGCGGTCGTGAACGGTCAAGTCGTGTCCCATTCGCTTCCGCAAATCCATCAATTTTGACACGGCATCGGTATAGTTGTCTGGAGTTATGCGCATGCTCATGCGGTCTGCCATGCCATTGTCGAAGCCAAAATAGCGCGTCAACATATCGGCAAACTGCCGTCGTTGCAAGTCGGAGATATGCTCCAACTGAGCCGCCGCTCCGTTTTTGGGTCTATAAATATGGAACACCAGGTCATCGGGCTCGCCACCACGCTGACCATGGTCGTAGCGTTTCTCGTAGTCGAAATAACAATCGCAAAAGCCGTTCTCGGCAAGTTCGCGAAGCTCTGTCTTGGCGGGTTCAAGCACTCGACGGCAGAAATCGCTGAACTTAGTGTACATGTTCTCCAAACGGAGCATCTTTCGAAACTCGAAGGTGTTGACTACCCACGTGCCTTTGTCAATCCAACTTTTTATGAACATGTACACACGTTGCGAGTAACGGTTATGACACGAGAACACTATTTGCTTCCCAAGAGTTGAATAGCCAAGGCGCAGGGAGAGCAATCGCTCTGCCACCTGACGGTCTATTTTAAGCAATGTGTATTTCTCGTATATTCCCGCACCTTCAGGGATATACACGTCGCAAAGGTTTGTCACCTTGAGATACCTCCTGCCATCCACGGTCTTATATGGTATTTCCACCGGGACCGTGGCCAAGAGTTTCAAGCTGTCACGAAGTTGGGGGTAATGATTGGGGTCAACACCGAGACTTTTAAAAAACAACTTTATCTCCAACCTGCCGTCAGGGTCGAGCTCTGTCGGAAAAAGAGATGGCTCAAGGGTCTTCATGTCGAGCATCTCGCGGAGTTTCTGCTGCATCTTCTCAACGACGCTCACGAGTATTCTTATCTGTATAAGCGAATAGTCGTGCCGCATCATTGTCACGGCTATGGGTTGCAACAACCATGTCTCATTTTCCAATGGGATTAAGTCCGTGGGAATATTGCGCTTGACGTCGCGCTTCTTTCCTTTTCCGTACTCCCTCCTGCCTGTTTTTTTCTTGGTGGAGGAAGCCTTCTTTGTTGCTGCTGCCACTGCCATCTTGTGTTATCGGTGCATTGTCTTGTTACTATTGCAAAGTTACGAAGAATGTTTGGAATATGCAAGTGTTTATTTCTTGGCAAAATATTTTTTAGCACTTTCAAAAGTCATTCCAAAAGCCATCGCCGAAGTCAAGACACCCTTGGACATAACGTTGACGTTGTCCTGATGCCTCCAAAGGGTTGCTTACAGACAGTCCGACAAGCCTCACCGGACGCGTCGCAGAGAACTCCACTTTTTGCAGCAACAACTTGGCAAGCGCAAGGATATCGTCCTTCAACAACAACACTTTATTTGCCGTGGCACATCTGCTTATCACCGCAAAATCGGCATACTTTATTTTTAGCGTAAGCGTCTTTCCCTTGAATCCCGCTTTATCGAGACGCTCCACGAGTTCTATGACGAGGTGGTAAAGCTCTATAATCATCTGCGACCGCATTGTGATGTCTGTCTCCATTGTCTTTTCGCAGCCAACAGACTTGCGCAAGCTCGATGCCACAACGGGACGGTCGTCCAAGCCACGGGCAAAGTTATAGTAAACCTCGCCCACCTTCCCAAACACGTCTTTTAAATGGCTGAGCGACACCGCCCTGAGGTCGGCTCCTGTGAATATGCCCATCTTGTGCATCCTCACACTCGTCTTGGCTCCAACTCCCCAAAATTTCTCCACTGGCAAATGAGCTATGAAGTCCGGAGCCTCACCAAACGTCACTTCAAACTGGCCGTCAGGCTTGTTGTAGTCGCTTGCTATTTTCGCAAGAAACTTATTAAAGGAAATGCCTGCCGAGGCGGTCAAACCTAGCTCTTCACGGATGCGACTTCTTATCTCCGTTGCTATGTCCGCAGGCTCAAGAATGTGTTTCTTGTTCACCGTCACGTCAAGGAACGCCTCGTCTATGGAGATAGGCTCAATCTGGTCGGTATATTCTTTGAAGATGGAATGCACTTGCTCCGACACTTCCTTGTAATGCTCATGCCTGCCTTCAACGACGATTAGGCTTGGGCAATAGCGTTTTGCCGTGTACACCGACATGGCTGAATGCACTCCATAACGCCGTGCCTCATAACTTGCCGTCGACACTACGCCTCGCGGACCGTCGCGCCCCACGGCAATGGGTTTGCCTCGCAGCTCCGCATGGTCACGCTGCTCAACCGAGGCAAAAAAGGCATCCATGTCTACATGTATAATCTTTCTTTGCTCAAGCATTGTTTTCGGAGAAGACATCGTCGGCCTCGCTCATCTCGTCGTTGTCAAACCATTTCGACAACTTAGCACGAGCTTTCTCCCTTACCGCATCGGGCACGTCGCCCCAAACCTTCTTCAGCACATACATCAACACGGCGAGGTCATCGCCAAGTCCTGCTATGGGAATGGCATCGGGGATAATGTCGAGAGGACTTATGAGATAGCCCAAGGCACCTATTATTATCGCCTTGTCTTTCAACGACACGCTGTCGCTCTGCAAGGTATAATAAAGTATTAGCGAAACATAAACGAATTTTGCCCCTGCACGTTTTGCGATACGCGATATCTTGTCTATGAATTTCTCGGACGAATATCCGTCCTTATATTTCATGAAATCGGGCAGCGAGTTGTTTTCCATGCTGTTTGCTATAATTTATGATGCGACATTCTTGTTGTTTCGATATGCCATCACCTTTGCTGAAAAGTCGGCGAGTACAGGGTTGGCATTCCGAAGCCTTCTCAGTCTCGACTTGACCAGCAAGACCGACAAGCCCTTGATACATAGCGCGAGGGCCACTCCTATAGCCACACCTATCACAAGTGTATGTTTACCCCATGGGAGCATGCTCTCAGGAAACGCGCTGAGAATAATTATAGGTATAATGGCAACTATCCCATACTTGGTAAGCTGTGCTTTCTGACTTCCCTCGCTATCCAATATGCGTTGATATTCAAAGAGATAATCATCCAAGTCCTCACTGTTCACGCCTTCCATGGCAGGGAAGTCAGATTCTGCGCCCCATCGCTTTATGGCGTTGGTGACGAGATGCTCATAGTCGTCAAGGATATTTGGTTGCAGATCTTTCATTGTCTTCAAGACTTTAGCGTGGTTATACAAAAGAAAAGTAAGACAGTGCCCTGATAAGCCGGGTTCTGTATCCCCGCAAGCGGGGAGCTTTGTCATTTATCTAGTCTGCAAGTCACCCTGCAGCTCAAGCATTCTACCCTCCATCGTTGCTTTCAAAGAAGCATCGGGCAGGCAACCCTTTCATGACGATGGTATACGCGAACTTGCAGCCTCCAGACGGCACAGCCACGACGGTCACCCGCCGGCTGGTGGTCTCTTACACCACCTTCTCACCCTTACACACGCCGACTTTCCAGGGAAGTCCCCGATAGTATCAAGCATATGCGGTTATTTTCTTCTGCCTTCACCTGCCGTCGCCGACAGCTTCCATTTTCAGAAGTGGAGCGCCTTATGCTGCCCGGACTTTCCTCTCGCGCCACTATCGTGACACCAGCGACAAGCCGGGGCACTGTCTTACAAAATCTGTATCATAATATGTACAAGGCTATTTGCCCATAGCATATCAGCTGCAAAATTAATAAAAAACATTTATCAAACAAGGATATTGTCACAGTATTTTACATGTTTTTACTTTCGACGCTGTTTAAACTATTGTAAAATAATATACCCTTCTGTTGAAGAAGCGTTAAGTGTTAAAATCAAAGTGTTAAAATCGAATAAACATAACTGCCATAATGACAAGTTACCGTTTTTTGACCTTATATTTGCAAGCACAAAGAACAAACACGAAACAAAAATATTAAAGACATGAAAAAAATCACTTCTTATGTTGTAGGTGGCCTTTGCGTTGTGTCGTTGACCTTCTCGGCTGGTGCCGTAATGAAGGCTCAGGCCGCCACCAATGCCGTGGAGCAAGCTGGCCAACCCGTTGACCTCACCTATGCCTCAAAGAAGGCTCTGGCTGCGGTAGTGAGCATCAAGACCGTGCAAAACTCCAAGACGAAGGTCGTGGAGATGAATAGCGATCCGTTCGGCGATTTCTTCTCAGACCCCTTCGGCTTCTTCGGCAACCCAGGACAGGGCAATGGCGGAAAACAAAAACGCCAAGTGCGCACACCCAAGCAGGAAGGCTTAGGCTCTGGTGTCATTATCAGCACCGATGGATATATCGTAACCAACAACCACGTTGTAGCTGGCGCTGACGAATTGACAGTCACGCTTGAGGACAACAGTGAATATAACGCAAAGATTATAGGCACCGACCCCACCACCGACCTCGCTCTTATCAAGATTGAGGGCAAGAACCTGCCCACCCTTCCTATCGGCGACTCCGACAAGCTTAAAGTTGGACAATGGGTTATCGCCGTAGGCAATCCGTTCGGCCTCAGCAACACCGTCACAGCCGGAATCGTTTCTGCCAAGGCTCGCTCAATGGGTGCCAACGGCGTGGAGAGCTTCATACAGACCGATGCGGCTATAAACCGTGGCAACTCTGGTGGTGCCTTGGTCACTGCCGAGGGAGAGCTCGTGGGCATCAACGCCATGCTTTATTCCGAGACTGGCTCTTACGCAGGCTATGGCTTTGCCATCCCTACCGCAATTATGAACAAGGTGGTGAGCGATCTGAAACAATATGGCACCGTGCAACGCGCCTTCCTGGGCATCCGTGGCGGTGACCTTCACAACCAAATCGACAACCTGAAAGACCAAGGCAAGGACGTGCCTGACTTCGGCACCAACACGGGTATCTACGTTGCCTCTGTCGAGGACGATGGCGCCGGTGCATCAGCAGGATTGAAAGAGGGCGATGTCATCACCAAGATCGACGGCAAGAACGTTGCCAAGATGGCGGAACTTCAGCAGCTCATCAACAACAAGAGACCTGGCGACAAGGCCACGATAACATGGCTGCGCAACAAGAAGGAGATGTCGAAGACTGTTGTGCTCAAGAACAAGCAAGGTAACACGAAGATCATGAAGTCTGCCGACTTCGCAGTGCTTGGAGCCAACGTGCTCCCCGTGGGCGAAGACTTGAAGAAGCAGCTCGGCATCAACTATGGTCTGCAGGTCAAGAACGTGAAGAAAGGCGCATTCAAGGATGGCGGCATCGATGAGGGCTTCATCATCCTCTCTGCCAACGACAAACCGATGAAAGCCATCGCCGACTTGCAGGAAGTTGTCAAGGAAGCCTCATTGAGCAAGAACCCTGTGCTCTTCATCACGGGCGTTTGGCCTTCAGGCAAGACTGACTACAAGGCTATCAAAGTAGGCGAATAACCGCGTTTCGATCAAGAAAATACAAGAAAATCACCACTTTTAGGTATTTTTCCATCAACAATCCTTTGCCGCTGCCACGGCAAAGGATTTTTTTTGTATCTTTGCTTTTGGTAAAAACACATTAACGGTAATGAAATTATCAGAACTGCACACTGGTCAGAGCGGCATCATCGTCAAGGTAACCGGACACGGAGGTTTCCGTAAGCGCGTAGTCGAGATGGGATTTATCAAAGGACAGAAAGTAGACATCCTGCTCAACGCGCCGCTGAAAGACCCTGTAAAATATAGAGTCATGGGCTACGAGGTAAGCCTGCGACATTCCGAGGCCAACATGATAGAGGTCATGACCAATGAGAAGCAAAACTCTGGAGACGAAAAGAGGGAAACTACTTATCTGCACGCCAACGAGTGTCTCTCCGACGAAGAACTGAAAGAGGCAGCCGAGGCAAAGAGCAAGGTCATAAACGTGGCGCTAGTGGGCAACCCCAACTGCGGCAAGACTTCGTTCTTCAACTTTGCCTCCGGCTCCCACGAGCGCGTGGGCAACTACTCTGGCGTGACCGTGGACGCGAAGGAAGGACACGCCAAATACAAAGGCTACACATTTAATATAGTAGACCTTCCTGGCACTTATTCACTTTCGGCATACTCCCCCGAAGAACTTTACGTGCGCAAGCAGCTCGTGGACAAGACACCCGATGTGGTCATCAACGTCATAGACACCAGCAACCTTGAGCGCAACCTGTACCTTACCACCCAGCTCATCGACATGCACCTTCGTGTGGTGGTCGCGCTCAACATGTTCGACGAGACCGTGAGGCGTGGCGACAACGTGGACATCAACAAGCTCTCCGAGCTCTTCGGCTTGCCAATGGTGCCAACGGTGTTCAAGTCGGGCAAAGGCATCAACGACCTTTACGACAAGGTGATAGCCATCTACGAAGGCACGGAGGACACCGACTCCCACTACCGCCACATACATATCAACCACGGGCACGAGCTGGAATTCGGCATTCAGGAGATACAAGAGCACCTTAAACAGGAAACCAACTTGCGCGAGCACTTCTCAACACGCTATCTCGCCATAAAATTGCTTGAACGCGACAAGAACGTTGAGCACTACATCAGGCAGTTGCCCGATGCCGAGGAGATCTTCAGCCATCGCGACAATGCGGCAAGCCGCGTGATGGAGGAAATGAAAGTAGACTCCGAGACTGCCATCATGGACGCCAAGTATGGCTTCATCCACGGAGCGCTGGAGGAAGCCAATTACAAGACAGGCGACAAGGAGGACACTTATCAAGTGACGCATCTTCTCGACAGGATATTGACCAACCGCTACGTGGGTTTCCCCATATTCATCCTTATCCTCGCAGTCATGTTCATGGCCACCTTCTGGCTCGGCTCATATCCGCAAGACTGGCTCGACACCTTCTTTGGTTGGACAGGCGACATGATAGGCAACCTCCTGCCCGACGGCCCGGTAAAGGCAATGCTTGTCGACGGCATCATTGGCGGCGTGGGCAGCGTGGCGTCATTCCTGCCGCAAATTCTCATCCTCTATCTCTTCATATCGTTCATGGAAGACTCCGGCTACATGTCGCGAGCTGCTTTCATCATGGACAAGATCATGCACATGATGGGACTTCACGGCAAGAGCTTCATACCTCTCATCATGGGCTTTGGATGCAACGTGCCGGCTGTGATGTCGACACGCACCATAGAGAGTTACCGTTCACGCATCGTCACGATGCTCATCATCCCGCTCATGAGCTGCGAGGCACGAATACCTATATATATAATGATAATAGCGACGTTCTTCTCGCGAAGTTCGGCACCGTTTATCATGATGTCGCTCTATCTCATAGGCATGATTCTCGCAGTCGTCATCAGCCGCATATTCTCCAACACCCTCTTCAAGGGCGAGGACACGCCTTTCGTGATGGAGCTTCCACCCTACCGTTTCCCCACCGCCAAGGCCTTGGGACGCCACACGTGGGAGAAAGGCAAGATGTATCTCAAGAAGATGGGAGGCATCATCCTCGTGGCATCCATCATCGTTTGGGCGCTAAGCTATTTTCCGCACCCTCAGGGTCTTGACGAGCACGAGCAGCAACAACAGAGCTATCTCGCCACGATAGGCAAGACCGTGGAACCAGTGTTCAAGCCACAAGGATTCACGTGGAGACTCGACGTAGGGCTCATGGCAGGCGTAGGTGCAAAGGAGATTGTGGCATCCACTATGGGCATTCTCTATTCTGACGAGAAAGACTTTGACGACGACAACGACAACAGCAAGTACCAACACATCTACAAGAGCATGAGCCAAGACATAGCGCAACTGCACCAAAAGCCGGTAAGCGAGATCAAGCCTCTGGCCGACCTCACAGCCTATTGCTATCTGCTGTTCGTCTTGCTCTATTTCCCTTGCATCGCCACCATAGCGGCCATTAAAGGCGAGACGGGCTCATGGAAATGGGCACTCTTCACCGCTGGCTACACCACTGGCCTCGCATGGGGTGTTTCCGCCCTTGTCTTCCAGATTGGTTCTCTCTTCATATAAGTCACCGCATAACTTCTCTTCGTTATATACAATAATAGCCGGCTATTTGTATAGTCGGCTATTATTGTATAACATAGTCAGAGGTGCACCCCTGTTGCAGCCACTTACTTTTTCCTCATCGCCTTCACAATCTTGCCCATATACATGGAGTGGATGCCCGCCGGGGCATCGGCATACCGCTTCTTGGGCATCTCGCCGAAACCCTTAGGGTCGAACGGAGCGTGATAAATCATCTCGCACTCGAAGACAGTCTTTGCCTCCTCGAAATAAGGAGTGCCATGCTCGGTGTAGAGCGTATGCAAGCCGAGAGCCTTCGCCTTGTCGCCATCGCGACCGCTATGCGTTCCCATATACTGGAGGATGTCCTTGTGGGCATCGTCAAACTCCATCACGGTGAAATACTTTGCCTTCTCCATATACTTGAAGGTGTGGCGGCCTGGAGCCACATAGACGGTCATGAGCGACATTCCCTTTTCCCAAATGTTGCCCAATGCGCCCCACCCGATGGTCATCTCGTTGTAGTCTGCCTTGTCGCCAACGGCAAGCAATAAGCCCTTGCCCTTGAAGTAAGTGAAGGGGTTGCCGTGGAAGTCGGTGGTCACGTCGAACTCCTCAAAGTCCGATTCATTGTCAGAAGCAGATGCCACGGCTGCAGTGTCAGCATTCTCTGTTTGAGATGCCTTCCCACTGCTCATAGCCCATCTTGCACAAACTATGAGGAGGGCCAACGCCAATACGACATTTAATAATGTAGCTGGTTTCATAAATTCTTTCATTATTATTGTTTGGATATAAACGTTACTATTGTCAACCTTTTATCTTCAAGCGTAATGAGTTCAGCACCACGCTCACGCTCGAACTGGCCATCAGGGCACTCGCCCACATCGGCGTAATCTGGAAGTCGATGCCGAAGAGAT
>CAVBBO010000012.1:0-51747 GCA_963593695.1 Escherichia coli
CAAATATTTCAAGGATTATTTTTCAAAAATTAGCGATAATTGACATACATCAAGGGAAAAGAGGCTTTATGGGTGGGGGATAGACGTTTATAGACGGGGATAGACTTTTATAGACTATTATAGACTGGATAGACTAATATAGACAGAATAGACGGGATAGACGATTTTAGGCAGAGAGGCAGCCGGATGGAGCGGAGAGGCAGCCATGCGGGATGCGGACGGCCCCTAACCATCCCTACCCGCCCCTGCAAAGCGGATGATTGAGCGATAAAAAGCAGACCGGTCGACGTTGCAAAACATACCGATCGGCATTGCAAAAAAGGGCCGGTCGGCTTTGCAATGGAAAGGCGATGGCTTTGCACTGGAAAGGCGATGGCTTTGCATTGGAAAGGCGATGGCATTCCATTGGAAAGGCGATGGCTTTGCAGTGATATGCCGAATAGGATGAAATGGCTATATAATAATAAGGTGAAAGGCGGATAGGTTAGGCTCATGTGGAAATGTTAAAAACACGACAAAAAGAAGATTTTACTGACAAAATGTTTGCTGATTGAAAGGAAATGTATAACTTTGCAACTGTAATTATAAATAGAACTGCAACAAAAAAAAGCGGGAACGCAACAATAGCGGGAACTCAACACAAAAAAGTAATACCGCAACAAAAAAGCGGGAACGCAATTAAAAGCAGAACAACAAAAACAAACAGACAAATGATGAATCATGTATCTACATATTGGTGGTGGCGTAACTCAAGATTGAAAAAGTCGTGAGGAGCGAAGCCGTGTAGATACTTCAAAGATATGATGAAGGAAAAGAAAGAGGCCTGCCGTGAATCACGACAAGCCTCTTTTCCTTTTTAAATAACACAACAAACACGGCAAAAATCAAAAGCGTCTTTAATAAGACAACATAAACGGCAAACACCAAAAGCGTCTTTAGACAATATAAACAAAGCGTCTTTAGACAACATAAACAGAAAACATTAAAACAATACTGATATGAATATCACTGCCATTTTCAACCGCCTCCTCGACCATGAGGAGCTGCAACGCGAGGAAACCAAGAACCTGCTCATCGCCATAACGCAGGGAGAACTCAACGATGCGGAGATAGCCTCGCTCCTCACCGCCATAAAGATGCGTGGCATCACGGTGGACGAGCTTCTCGGCTTCCGCGACGGCATATTGGAGACTGGCGTTGCCGTGCCACTGGATTGCGACAGGTACATTGACGTGGTGGGAACTGGCGGCGACCGCAAGAACACGTTCAACATATCCACCACCTCATGCTTCGTGATAGCTGGAGCAGGATACAAGGTGGCTAAGCACGGCAACTTCGCCGCCACGAGCGTGAGCGGAGCGTCGAACGTGATAAAGAACCACGGCGTGACGTTCACCGACGACATCGACAAGCTTAACCGCTCGATAAACGAATGCGGCATTGTATATCTCCACGCCCAGCTCTTCGCCAAGGCGATGAAGTTTGTGGGTGCCATACGCAAGGCGCTGCCCTTCCCTACCTTCTTCAACCTTCTCGGTCCCATCATCAACCCCTCGAAGCCCCAGTGCCAACTGCTCGGCACCGCGACACTCGACCAGATGCGGCTCTATCAGCAAGTGTACCAGAAGATTGGCATCGACTACGGCATCGTGAACAGCATCGACGGCTACGACGAGATTTCGCTCACGAGCGACTTCAAGGTCATCACCAACGATTATGAGCGGATCTTCAAGCCCTCCGACCTCGGATTTGAGATAGCCAAGCCAGAGGAGATTGTGGGTGGAGCCACCGAGGAGGAAGCCAAGCAGATTTTCGACAATGTGTTGGCAAACAAGGCATTGCCAGCCCAGAAGAACATCGTGCTTGCCAATGCAGCATTCGCCATCCAGGTGCTGGAGAAAGGCAAGAAGCCAATAAGCGAGTGCATAGACATAGCACGCGAGAGCATAGACAGCGGCAAGGCGTTGGAGACCTTCAAGAAGTTTGTTGAGTTGAACAAATAACCCATCCTGACCATGGACATATTAGAAGAGATTGTGGCCCACAAGCGAGTAGAGATAGACGAGCGCAAGCAGTTTGTCCCGCTCAGGCAATTCATGGGCGACATACAGAAGATGATGGACGAAGGCAAGCCTGCCTCCATGAGCGAGGCGTTGACCACGTCTGCCACGGGCATCATAGCCGAGTTTAAGCGCAAGAGCCCGTCAAAGGGCTGGATCCACCGCGACGTGAGGCCAGAAGAGGTGACACCGCTCTACCAAGCCAATGGAGCCTCGGCGCTCAGCATACTCACCGACACGGAATATTTTGGCGGCTACGACGAGTACATACAGCAAACGCGGCGCGCCGGAGTGACGTTGCCCATACTCTACAAGAACTTCATCATCGACGAATACCAACTGTTCCAGGCCCGTTTCTGCGGAGCCTCGGCGGTATTGCTCATCGCCGCCTGCCTGACGAAGGACGAATGCAAGCACCTGCAACACCTAGCCCACGAACTTGGCATGGAGACACTGCTGGAGATGCACAACGACCGCGACTTCGACTACGCCACCCTGGAGCCCGACATGTATGGCATAAACAACCGCAACCTCGGCACATTCAATACAGACGTGAACAACAGTTTCCGCCTTGCCGAACGCCTGCCGAAAGGTGCTTGCCTCGTGAGCGAGAGCGGCATCAGCCACCCGGAGACCGTGAAGAGACTGAGAGAGGTGGGATTCAGAGGCTTCCTCATCGGCGAGACGTTCATGAAAGAGAAAGATCCGGGCATGGCCCTCAAGCAATTCATAGGAGAGATATGATAATAAAGGTATGCGGCATGCGTGATGCCCAAAACATACGCGACGTGGCAGAGCTCGACATAGACATGATGGGCTTCAACTTCTGGCCTAAAAGCAAACGCTTCGTCAGCATGATAAGCGCGCAGGCCGGCATCGTGCCCGACTATAGCCAAGAACGTCTCGACGAGATGGCCAACGAAAGCGGCTCGCAGCAATACGCCTTCCCCGAAAGGATAAAACGCGTGGGCGTGTTTGTCGACGAGATGCCACAGACAATAATAACGTGCGTGTACAACTATTCTCTCGACTACATCCAGCTCCACGGCGAGGAGTCGCCCACCATGATAGACAACCTGCGAAGCACATTGGTGCCCGACATTGCGCCCGACATCAAGTTTATTAAAGCCTTCGGCATATCCTGCGCCGCCGACTTCGAGCAATGCGCCGGCTTCGAGGGCAAGGTCGACTTCATGCTCTTCGACTACAAGACCGCAGGGCGAGGAGGCAGCGGCAAGCATTTCGACTGGTCGCTTCTCGACGCTTATCATGGAGCGACCCCATTCCTGCTGAGCGGCGGCATAGGGCCTGACGACGCGGATGAAGTGATGCGTATCAACCACCCGCAATTCGCTGGCGTGGACGTGAACAGCCGCTTCGAGACAGCACCCGCCATGAAAGACGCGGAAGAGCTGAGAAGATTCGTCGACAGGCTAAGGTCACGCTAAACCCACTACCATATAATAATGTAAACAAACAAAAGCAATATAGCGATGAATAAAATCAACCAAGTATTTGCCAACCGTGGCGACAGAAAGTTGCTCAGCTTGTATTTCTGTGCCGGCTGCCCCACCCTTGACGGGACGGCAGAAGTGATAAAGGCCATGGAGCGCCACGGCATAGATTTCGTGGAAGTGGGCATGCCTTTCAGCGACCCTCTCGCCGACGGTCCCGTGATACAGTCGGCAGGTGCCATCGCCCTGAAGAACGGCATGACGACACAAGTGCTGCTCTCACAGCTCAAGGCCATAAAGGACGAGGTGTCGATACCATTGATATTCATGGGATACCTCAACCCGATAATGCATTATGGATATGAGAAGTTTTTCGCCGACCTCGCCGACAGCGGCGTGTCAGGTGTCATCATCCCCGACCTTCCCTTTGCCGACTACCAGACGATAGTGAAACCCATCGCCGACCGCTACGACATCCGCGTCATCATGATGATAACCCCTGAGACGAGCGACGAGCGCATCAGGTTCATCGACGACAACACCGACGGCTTCATCTACATGGTGTCGTCGGCAAGCGTCACGGGAGCCCAAAAGGAGTTTGACGCAAAGAAGGTGGCATATTTCAACCACATCAACTCCATGAACCTCCGCATACCACGGATGATTGGCTTCGGCATAAGCAACAAGCAGACCCTGGAGAGCGCGCAGCAGAACGCTGCGGGAGCCATAATAGGAAGCAAGTTCGTGAACCTGCTCCGCGAGACAAACGACCCGGACAAGGCCATAGACAAGCTGATGGAGGCGCTGTTGTAAAGAAGAAAGAATACAGAAGCGCATTCGCTAAAGAATAAAGAATAAAGAAGAAAGAATACTGAAGCGCATTCGCTAAAGAAGAAAGAATAAAGAAGAAAGAATACTAAAGCGCATTCAAACGCATGCAAACGCATTCGCTAAAGAAGAAAGAAGAAAGAATAAAGAAGAAAGAAAACTGAAGCGCATTCGCTAAAGAATAAAGAATAGAGAATAAGGATTACAGAATACAGAATAGAGAAGAAAGAATAGAGAAGAAAGAATACTGAATAGAGAATAAAAATAAAGGAATAAGAGAATGGAACCAGATAAGAATGGCTTTTTCGGTCAATTTGGCGGGGCGTACATCCCTGAGATATTATATAAGGTGGTGAGCGACCTGCAAGACCAATACAAGGAGATAATAGACTCTAAGGAGTTTCAAGACGAGTATGAGCTGCTGCTGAAAGATTATGTGGGACGTCCCTCGCCTCTCTACTATGCCAGCAGAATGAGCGAGAAATATGGCTGCAAGCTCTACCTGAAGCGTGAGGACCTGAACCACACGGGCGCTCACAAGATAAACAACACCATTGGCCAGATATTGATGGCCAAGAAGATGGGCAAGACACGCATCATAGCCGAGACCGGTGCCGGACAGCACGGCGTGGCAACCGCCACGGTTTGCGCGCTGTTCAACATGGAGTGTGAGATTTTCATGGGCAAGACCGACGTGGAGCGACAACACACCAACGTGGAACGAATGAGGATGCTCGGTGCCAAGGTCCACCCCGTGACCACAGGCAACATGACTCTCAGCGACGCTTGCACCGCCGCCATCAGAGACTGGTGCTGCCACCCCGAGACCACGTTCTACATCGTGGGCTCGACAATGGGCCCGCACCCCTACCCCGACATCGTGGCGAGGTTGCAAAGCGTCATCTCAAAGGAGCTGAAATGGCAACTTGAAGAAAAGATAGGCAGAGACCATCCCGACTATCTCGTGGCATGCGTGGGAGGCGGAAGCAACGCCGCCGGAACAATATACCACTACATCGAGGACCCTCGCGTGAAGATTGTGTTGGCAGAGGCTGGAGGCCACGGCGTGGACACCGACTATACCGCTGCCACCATCCATTGCGGCACGGAAGGCATAGTGCACGGCTCGCGCACACTCGTCATGCAAGACGATGACGGGCAGATAAAGGAGGCGTTCACCATATCTGCCGGACTCGACTACCCCGGCATTGGCCCCATGCACGCTCACCTGGCAAAGACAGGACGCGAGAAGGTGGTAGCCATCAACGACGACGAGGCCATACGCGCCGGATACGAGCTGACGCGAATGGAGGGAATAATACCCGCCATAGAGAGCGCGCACGCCGTGGCAGCACTATCAAAGATGAATTTCAAGCCCGACGACGTGGTCGTGCTGACGGTGTCGGGACGTGGCGACAAGGATATCGAGACTTATCTCAACAACAAGGACATGGCAGGAGAATATGGCAACTTTTGATTATCACACCACTACAAAAAGGCTGCTTGGCGACCTCTATACGCCAGTGAGCCTATACATGCGCCTGCGCGACCTCTACCCACAGTCGATGCTCATGGAAAGCTCCGACTATCACGGTAGCGAGAACGCAAAGAGCTTCATCGGCATAAACCCCATGGCAAGCATACAAGTGGCACACGGGGTGCTGACGATGACATTCCCCGACGGCAGCACCGTGAAGAGGGACATCCCGACAGAAAACAGCGACAAGCCGAAGCTTGCCGTGGCAAACGCCATGAACGAGTTTATCGGCAACTTCCACGTGGAAGGTGAAGGCAGCAACTACTATGGCATATTCGGCTTCACGTCGGCCAACGCCGTGCGCTACTTCGAGAACATACCGGTGAAGGACACCACCATGGAACGCAACGACGCGCCGGACATACTCTATATCCTCTTCAAGGACATCATCGTGTTCGACCATTTCAACAACATGATCGACTTCATGACACTCGGCACGGAAGACGAGCTGCAAAACCTGTTGACCTCCGCCAGCAAGCCCAACGTGAAGCCTTACGGGTTCCATGCCGTGGGCGAGACCACGTCGACGCTGACCGACGAAGAGCACAAGGCCAACGTGAGACGCTGCGTGCGCCATTGCCTGAGAGGCGACGTCTTCCAGATTGTCATAAGCCGCAGGTTCATACAGAAATATGAGGGCGACGACTTCAAGCTCTACCGCGTGTTGCGCTCTGTCAACCCCAGCCCCTATCTCTTCTACTTCGACTTCGGCGGCTATCGCATCTTCGGCTCGTCGCCCGAGACCCACAACCGCATAGTGGGCAACAAGGCGTTTATAGACCCCATAGCCGGCACCACGAAGCGCACGGGCAACACCGAGCAAGACCGCCAGAACGCCGAGTTCCTGCGCAATGACCCCAAGGAGAACGCCGAGCACGTGATGCTCGTCGACTTGGCGCGCAACGACCTCAGCCGCAACTGCCACAACGTGAAGGTGGACTTCTACAAGGACATGCAGTATTATAGCCACGTGATTCACCTCGTGAGCCGCGTGAGCGGTGAGCTCAACGAAGGTGCCGACCACATATTGGAGTTTATCGACACCTTCCCCGCCGGCACGCTGAGCGGCGCGCCAAAGGTGAGGGCATTGCAACTCATCAACGAGATGGAACCCCACAACCGCGGTGCCTACGGCGGTTGCATAGGCTCGATAAGCCTCAACGGAGACTTGAACCAAGCCATAGTGATACGCACGTTCATCAGTCGCAACGGCGAGCTATGGTTCCAAGCCGGCTCAGGAGTGACGGCAAAGAGCGACGACGAATATGAGCTGCAAGAAAGCAACAACAAGCTCGGAGCATTAGTGAAAGCCATAAAGGAAGCAGAAAGACTATGAAGACAGTGATTATAGACAACTACGACTCCTTCACCTTCAACCTCGCGCATCTCTTAAAGGAATTGGGTGCCGAGGTCGACGTGGTGCGCAACGACCAATTTGAGTTGCCCACACTGGAGCAATACGACAAGATAGTGCTCTCGCCAGGCCCAGGCATACCTTCGGAGGCAGGACTGCTGCTCGACGTGATACGCACATACGCCGGGCGGAAGCCAATGCTCGGCGTGTGTCTCGGGCATCAAGCCATTGGCGAGGTGTTCGGAGCAAAGCTTGAGAACCTTTCGGAGGTTTACCACGGTATATCGACCGACTGCGAGCACTTCTCCAACGACCCAAT
Organism: Escherichia coli; assembly: GCA_963593695.1. GTDB lineage: Bacteria > Bacteroidota > Bacteroidia > Bacteroidales > Bacteroidaceae > Prevotella. The sequence continues at coordinate 7,553 of CAVBBO010000012.1, forward strand.
CTTCAATGACGTGCCAACCCATTTCGAGGTTGGGCGATACCACAGTTGGGTGGTCAGCAAGGAGGGCTTCCCAGACTGCCTTGAAGTGACGGCGGCAAGTCCCGACGGCAACATCATGGCACTGCGCCACAAACGCTATCCCATCCACGGCATACAGTTCCACCCCGAGAGCGTGCTCACGCCCCTTGGCAGGCAAATAGTGAAAAACTGGTTGGACGAATAAAAAAAGTTTCCATGCTGACTCATGTGGATAAAATGTCGCATTAGATACTTTTTCTCACACGGATTAAAAAGATTTTAAAGATTGCTACGCCGCAAGCGACTACGCGATGACTAATAAACTATGCGCAGGGGTAGTTTAAGATACGGTATGCGTAATCGGCGAAGCCGACATCTTTAAAATCTTTTTAATCCGTGTGAAAGAAAGACACCCATGCGAATCATCATGGGGTCTTTCTTGTATTATGTCGTCATTACTTCAACTCGAAGTCGGCCACGCCGCGTACATCAGTCTCGCTGGCGCAAACGTAAGCCTTGAAAGCACCGGGCTCAGCCACGAAGCCGTGGGTCTTGGTAGACCAATATTCGAGGTCGGCAGGAGTAATGTCGAAACTTACGGTCTTTGTCTCACCGGGTGCAAGCGACACCTTGGCGAAATTCTTCAGCTCCTTTGTAGGACGCGGCTCCGAAGACTTCACGTCGCCGATAAACAGCTCTACCACTTCCTTGCCAGCCACCTTGCCAGTGTTTGTGACAGGCACGGTGACCGTGATCTTGCCGTCCTTCGTCATGGTCTTGGCCGACAGGGAAGGCTTGCCATACTTGAACGTGGTGTAGCTCAGACCAAAGCCGAACGGGAATTGTGGCTGCACCTTCTTGGTGTCGAACCAGCGATAGCCGACATAGATGCCATCGTCGTAGTAGACCTGTCCGTCAACTCCGGGATAGCCGCGCTTGCCGAACTGGAAGCAGCGATAGTCGTCCTGCTTTTTGGCAAACGTCACAGGCAGCTTGCCGCTGGGGTTTACCTTGCCCGAGATGGCCTCGGCAAGGGTCACGCCCGACATGGAACCGAGATACCAGCAGTGGATCATAGCCTTGACATTGTCAATCCACGGAGTGGCAAAGGCGTTGCCGCCAAACGTCACGACGATGATGTTTTTCTGAACCTTCGCCAAGTCAGCTATGAGTTCGTTCTGACCATAAGAAAGGTCATACGACTCGCGGTCGCCATTCTCACAATCCTGCTTGTGGTTCTTGTTCAATCCACCGATGTAGATGATGAGGTCCGCCTTCTTGGCTTTCTCCAGGGCTTCAGCCTTGAGGGTTTTCAGAGAGTCAGCGGAAAGCGAGTCAACCGCATCGTAGAGGGCACGCCCGGCATAGTAGCCACGGGCGAAATCTATCTCGTCGCCGTAGATATTCTTCAGGCCCTCAAGCGGAGAGATGTCGAACTTGGTCTTCAGCTCCGACGAACCGCCGCCCTCGCTCATGTTGCGCACGGCATTGTCGCCCACCACGAGGATGTGCTTATACTGTCCCTTCTGGATTGGGAGCACGGCGCCTTGGTTCTTCAGCAGCACCATGCCCTCCTCGCCAATCTCGCGACAAGCGTCGTAGTGAGCCTGTGAGCACTGCGAGCCAATGACCTTGTTTGGGTTCATCGAGGTACGGAAGATGGTGCGAAGCACACGCTCAGCCTTGTCGTTGAGCACGCTCATTGGTATCTTGCCCCCGTTGATGAGCTTCTCAAACTGGTCAGCAAGACGGTAAGTGTTGTAGCCCTGCGAGTGGTCCTCGGTCTTGCCGTTGGTGTCGGTGCCCATCTCGATGTCGAGACCGTTCATGGCAGCCTGCCACGTGTCGTGGGTTCCGCCCCAGTCGCTTATCACGGCACCGTCGAATCCCCATTCCTTCTTCAGAATCTGGTTGAGCAGCTTGTTGTTGTGGCACATGTGCTCACCCTCCCAAAGAGGATAAGAACCCATGATAGTCCACAACCCACCCTCCTGCACGCACTTCTTGAAAGCTGGCATGTAAATCTCGCGGAAGGCACGCTCGTCCACGTTCACGTTCACCGTGAAGCGGTCAATCTCCTGGTTGTTCAACGCGAAGTGCTTCAAGCAGCAAGCAACACCGTTCTTCTGTGCGGCCTTGATATAAGGCACAACCATCTCGCCAGCCAAGTAAGGGTCCTCGCCCATATACTCAAAGTTGCGTCCATTGAGCGGCATGCGGGCTATGCTAGTGCCAGGACCAAGCAGGACATCCTTGCCTCGAAAGGCAAACTCCTCGCTCACGGCATTGCCGTAGAGGGCAGAGAGGTCGCGGTTCCATGTTGCGGCGAGACACGTCAGCGACGGGAACGCGCAGATGGAGTCATTGGTCCAGTTGGCTGAGTTCCATGAGTTCCAGTCAACCTCGGCACGCACTCCGTGAGGACCATCGCTCATGTTGAGTTGGCGTATGCCCAGACGCGGCACACCGGCTGTGGTAAACTTGCTCTGCGCGTGCAAGAGAGCAACCTTCTCGTGAACAGTAAGACGCTTCAAGGCATCCTGCACACGAGCTTCAATTGGCGCGTTTGGGTCGAGATAGACCGGGCGCGACGATTGGGCAGCGGCACTGACCGATACCGTCAGGGCTAAAGCTGCGGAAAGTAATGTCTGTTTCATAGTGATTGAAAGAAAAAAAAGAGCCTCTCCCCCAACCCCTCCCCCACCCAGGGGAGGGGAGTAGATGGTATAATCCACTGTGGGCTGCAGGCGTTTTGTTTATTGGCTATTTTATTAGTTTCTCTATACTATATTTCTTCTGTATTCTCTATTCTTTCTTCTCTATTCTGTATTCCTTATTCTTTATTCTGTATTCCTTATTCTTTCTTCTCTATTCTGTATTCCTTATTCTTTATTCTGTATTCTGTATTCCTTATTCTTTATTCTGTATTATTTAGCGAATGCGCTTTTTCTTTAGCGAATGCGCTTTCTTTTTCTATTGCTTAACCACATCATCCCCTCCCCTGGTTGGGGGAGGGGGAAAGCCGCTTTAGCGGCTGGGGGAGAGGCTTGTAAATTCTATCGTCGCGTCTTTCAGGTCGACCCCTTTCGCCGTCAACCTAATGCGTCCACCCTTCTTGTCGCTGCGCAGCACCACGAGGCATTTGCCATAGAAAGCCTGGCGATGGTTTGCCTGAAAACGCTCCGTAGAGGTCTGCGAGCCATTGTCGACACCGGCTATGCGAGCCGCGCCCGTGACATCGAAGTAGATGTCGTTCATGGCGTTAGGACAGAGGTTGCCGTTGCGGTCTACCACCTCAACGGTGACAAAAGCGAGCGACTTGCCGTCGGCTGTGAGTTTCTTCCTGTCCGTTGTGAGGCGGATATGGTCGGGAGCGCCAGCGGTATGTATAGTCTGTTGCGCCACTATCTTGCCCTTGCGCCGCGAGACCACCCTTACAAATCCGGGCACATACTTCACGCGCCACATCACATGATACTGATGCGAGTCTTTCTTGCGCCTGATGCCCGCGCTCTTGCCGTTGACAAACAGCTCCACCTCGTCGGCGTTGTTGTAGTAGCACCAGAGGTCTATGTCCTGCCCCTTTATCCAGTTCCAATGCGGGAAGAGGTGGAGCACAGTCTTGTCGGACCACTCGCTCTGATACATATAGTAAGAGTCTTTAGGGAAGCCCGCCAGATCGATCACGCCGAAATAGCTTGAACGGGCAGGATAGCCATAGGGAGTGGGCTCACCGATATAGTCGAAGCCCGTCCATACAAACTGTCCCGAACACCACGGCGTGTGCTTCACCACGTCCCATGTCTGTTCATGCGTAGAGCCCCAAGGCACGTGGCAGTTGTCGTATGCGCTACACTTGTAAGTGGGGTCTGTGTATGCCACCCGCCAGTCGTTTGGCGCGAGTATCTCCTTGTCGCTCGGCATGACGTAGTAGCCGCGCGTCTGCAAAGCCGACACGCTCTCGGTCATGATAAACGGCTTGTTGGGGAAGTTCTTCGGCACGTTTTTGATCCACTGACTGTGATAGTTGAACCCAATGATGTCGAGTGCATCGCCACGGAAGAGGTTGTTGTTAGGGTCTGGCTCGTTGCACCCAGCAGTGATGGGCCGCGTATGGTCGAGCTTGTGCACTATGGCTGCGAGCTTCATGGCGAGGCGCGAGTTGACCGACAGTTCCTTGTTGCCAGCCTGGGCGGATATGTCGTGGCCAAAGTTGAGTATGAGATTGGCCTGTTCAAGGCTCAAGGTGTCGGCGTCGGCCTGCTGCCACTGCTCCAGCACCTCGTTGCCGATGCTCCACATCATCACGCTCGGGTGGTTCCGGTCGCGACGGATGAGGTCGGTGAGGTCGCGCTCATACCATTTGTCGAAGAACCGTGCATAGTCGTTGCGCGTCTTCTTCTTGCGCCACATGTCGAACGACTCGTCCATGACTATCAGGCCCATCGTGTCGCACATGTTCAACAGTTCCGGGGCAGGAGGGTTGTGCGAGCAGCGCACGGCATTGGTGCCCATCTCCTTCAGAATGACGAGCTGGCGATGGAGCGCGTCCTCGTTGAGTGCGGCACCAAGACAACCGAGGTCGTGGTGCTGGCACATGCCATTTATCTTCATGGCCTTGCCGTTGAGGGAGAAGCCTTTGTCGTGGTCGAACTTGAACGAGCGCACGCCCGTGGTGGTCTCGTAAGAGTCCACTACATTGCCGTTGGCCACAATCTCCGTCCTCACCTTATATATATAGGGATTCTCAAGAGTCCACAACGTTGGCTTTTTCAGAGTAAAGGTCTGCGTGCTGGTGGTTTTGTCGCCAATGGTAATCGGCACAGAAGACGATGCCACCTCACTGCCCTTGGCATCGAGCAGCGTGTTGCGCACCTCCGCTTGCACATCCTTGCCCGTGGTGTTCTCAAGGTCGGCACTGACGGTGAAGTGAGCCTCGCCATTGTCACCAATGACCGACGTGACATAAGTGCCCCAATGGGCAACGGCAACGGCGGCGGTCTCTATGAACCACACGTGGCGGTAGATGCCGCAACCGCTATACCAACGACTGTTGGGTTGGTCGCTGTTGTCCACCTTCACGGCAATAACGTTGTCGCCCGTCTTTGAGAGATAAGGCGTAAGCTCGTACCGGAAACTGCTGTAACCATAGGGACGCGTCCCAAGCTTACGGCCATTGATGTAGACCGTGGAGTTCATATACACGCCATCAAAGTCGATGAAATAACGTTCACCAGGCTTCACGTTCACGCGCAGATGCTTGCGATACCAGCCTATTCCACCAGGCAACGCACCTCCACTTGCACCCGAAGGGTTAGAATCGGAGAAGTCACCCTCGATAGCCCAATCGTGTGGCAAGTCGAGCAACCTCCACGAAGAGTCGTCGTAACCGCTTTGCGACATCTGTATGGAGTCGCCAAGAGTGAAACGCCAGCCCTCGTCGAAATTCTCTCGCGAGCGAGCCGAGGCGGACAACGCAACGGCTAAGAGAAGGAGGATTCCTCCTCCTCGCCGCCAAAAGTCACCCTTGACACGCCCCCTTGCATGGAGAATGAAATGCAATATTCTCATTAACTTTGCAGCTCTTTAGAAGAATTAATGTTACAACTTCACCTTCACTTCGGCACCGTTGTAGTCAACCATCTTGCCTTGTGCGTCGAAATCGAGCTTCTGCCCGTTGGACGGCGACACAACAACGATGTTGAAGCGACGGTTCTGAAGCATTCCGTCGAACGAGCCTTTGCGTTTGCCGAAGGTCACGGTCTTCGTCTTCTCGTCGTAGCGGATGTCGATTGTCGCGCATTTTCCCTTCTCGTAGTCGTAGTCTACGCCATTGTCCTCGTAGAGCAGGAAGTCGGCGTTCTGCCCGGTGTAGACGTAGAGGTTGATCAGCTCTGCCGGCTTCTCGTCGCTCCACTGTATCTCAGGACCGAAAGGCACGATAGCACCCTCGCGGACAAACACCGGCATCTTCTCGTAGGGAGCGTCGGCTTCTATGGTCTGACCGCCATCGAAGTGCTTGCCAGTGTAAAGGTCGTACCAACCACACTGCTTGGGCAAGTAGACCTTGCGCGAACGAGCCTCATACTTATAGACAGGGCAAGCCATGAACGCCGGACCAAACATCCACTGGTCGCCGATGTTCAATACATTGGCGTCGTCCTGGAAGTCCATTGGCAAACCACGCATGAGCGTGTAGTCTTTCAAGTTGGCCCACGCAGCCATACTATAAAGGTAAGGCATGAGGCGATAGCGCAGCTTGTCGTAGTAGACAATCGACTTGTAGCAAGGATGGTTCTCTGGGGCGATATTCCAAACCTCGCGCAACGGCCACTGTCCATGGGTGCGGTAGAGAGGCACGAAGCAGCCAAACTGGTTCCAACGAGCTTGAAGCTCACGCCATTCCTTCATGTCGGAGTTCTCCTCACCAGTCTTGTCGTAGACAGCCTGTGCTGCCCAGTAGCGGCTCTCTGCCGTGAAGCCACCCTGATCCATGCCCCAGAAAGGTATGCCCGACATGCAGTAGTTGAGTCCGGCAGTCATCTGTGCGTGCATATCCTCCCAACGGGTGCCAATGTCGCCACTCCATGAGGCGGTGCTGAAACGCTGCAGTCCGGCAAAACCACTACGCGTGAGCAGGAACACGCGCTTGTTGTTGCCTGTGGCGCGCTGGCCATTGTAGATGGCATCGGCATTCTCGATGCTGTAAGCGTTGAAGTATTCGGTCGACGAGCCGAGCGCAGTGGGGCCGCAGAGAGCCTTGCGATACTCTATCGGCGTGCAGTCGCGCACGTTAGGCTCCGATGCGTCCATCCACCAAGCGTCGATGCCATAGTTGTATTTCTTGTAGAGGTTGTCGTTCATCTGGCGCCAGAACATCTTGCGCGCGCCATCCGAATAAGCGTCATAGAAACCAGCCACATAGCCAGGGCCTACCCAGTCCTTGAGCGAGTCTTTCACGGCAAGGGTGTACATCCAGCCCTTGGAGGCAAGTTCCTTGAAGTTGTCGGTGTTGTGATAGAATTTCGGCCAGACGCTGATCATGAACCTGCCGTGCATCTTGTGCACGTCGTCGAGCATCTTCTGCGGGTTCGGGTAGCGAGTCTCGTCAAACTGATGGCTGCCCCACTGGTCGTCCTTCCAATAGTTCCAGTCCTGCACGATGTTGTCTATAGGAATCTGTCGGCGGCGGAACTCGGCGAGCGTGCCAGTGACCTCATCCTCAGTGCGGTATCGCTCGCGGCTCTGCCAGAAACCGAGAGTCCACTTTGGCATGATTTGCGCCTTGCCCGTGAGTGTGCGGTATCCGGAGATGATCTTGTCCATGTTGTCGCCGGCAATAACATAATAGTCCATATCGCGGCTCATCTCGCTCCAGATGCTCATCTGGTTCTGCTCCTTGTCGGAGCGCGGTGTGGCGACACGCAGGCCGCAGTAGGACACGTCGCCGTCGGGAATCCACTCGATACGTATGGGCACGCGCTTGCCCTTCTCAAGACGAACGGCAAACTTGTAGGAGTTTGGATTCCATGCCGTGCGCCAACGCTCTGGCACAACCAGTTTGCCGTCGATGAACACCTTGGTATAGCCGGCATAATAGAGAATGAACTGATAGTTGCTTGACACGTTAGGCTCAATCATACCCTCATAAACCACATTTCCGCCAACCAGCTTGAAGCCTTGTGGAAGGTTCTTCACCGCGAAGCAATTCTCGAAATAGATTGAATCCTCGTCGCGCACAAGCTGACTGCCATCCTTTGCGTTGTAAGTGCCGGTGAGCGAACCTTTCTTGCCCTCACGGTTGTAGAGCGTGAATTCCTTGCCAAGCTGCTGATAAGCATTGGGGTTGCCCCAGCGACAAAGCGAGTAAGAATCCCAAAGCACGCCATAATGTTTGTTTGACACTATGAACGGCACAGAAATCTTCGTGTTATACTGGAACAGTTCCTCATTTTTGCCCTTATAGTTGAAGTCACCAGCCTGATGTTGGCCAAGGCCGTAGAAAGCCTCATCAGCAGGACTGTCAAAAGTGGCATTCCACGACCAACCATGGCGCTTTTCCTCAGGAAGAGTGGTGCCAAGACCAATCTCGTTGGCAGGGACGGTGTACGGATGGAAGGTCTTGCCGTCTTTGGTCTCGTTGAGGAGCAACCTGCCCTTGCCATCGTAGAAGGCGATGTGGCCTGTTGCCTCAGTCACGACAGCCGAGACGTTTTTTGCCTTCAAGGTGATGACACCATTCTTCTCTGTCACTTTATATTTGGGTGTGGCTTTCTGCGGCACTACTACGAGGCTTTGCTTCTCGGGGAAAGCCGTCTCCTTTGTGGCGCGCACACGTATGATGTCGTCGTTTACAACCTCAAGGCGCACAAGGCGGGCGCCATCGGCTGTGGCGTTCTTCACTTGCAAGGTGATACCCTTGCCGTTGTCGGTGTAGCCTGCGGCGAAAGTGGCTGACGCACCGAGCATCAACATTGTGGAAAGAAATAATCGTGTCTTATTCATATATGCATTGGTTTTTATGTCATTTCTTATATTGTGACGGCCCTACCCCATAATACTCCTTGAAGTACTTTGAGAAGTTGCGCGGCAGGTTGAATCCCACCTTGTATGCCACCTCGCTCACGTTGAGCTGACCTTCCTTCAGCAGCCTGGCGGCATGCTTCAGGCGGATTATGCGAATGAACTCCGAGGGCGTAGAACCGGTGATTGACAACAAACGCTTGTAGAGATGCACGCGCGACATTCCAAGGTGCTCGCTCATCATCTCAACCGAGAAATTAGTGTTGTCGAGGTTCTGCTCTACGAAAGCCGTCGCCTTGTCCACAAGCTGCTGGTCGAGCGAAGTGATATGCTCCTCGGTAATCTTCGGAACTATCTTTTCTGGCTTTTCAGCTTGCGCCTGCCTACTCGGCATGCCGACTTGTGCCGAATGCGACCGTATAAGGTTGTCGATACGAACGTGGAGCAAGTCGAGGTCGAAAGGCTTTGTGATATAAGCATCGGCACCAGACGTGAAACCTTCAATCTTGTGCTCTGTGGAGAGGCGAGCCGTGAGCATCACGAATGGGATGGCAGCCATCGCCTTGTCCTCTTTCACACGCTTGCAAAGCTCGTTTCCGTCCATCTCTGGCATCATCACGTCGCTGAGGATGATGTCGGGCTTATGTTCTGCAATCTTGTCAAGGGCATCCTTACCGTTTACGGCAGTGCGAACCTTATAGTGCTCGCCAAGCATTTCAGACATGAACGTGAGGAAATCGTCACTGTCGTCGACAATCAGCACCTCCTTATTAATAACGCTTTTGCCATTACTGGTCGCGTTATCTTTTAGAGCTTTATTATCATCCTTGGCGCAGTCTTGGACAGCTGGCCGCTGTCCATTAGAGGTGGACAAAGAAATGTCTTCACCTGTGCAAGATGATGTCCCTAACTCGGCATCTTTCACGGGCATGTCGATCGTGAACACGGTGCCTTTGCCGTCATTTTCCATGTTGTCGGTCACGGTGATGCGACCACCGTGCATGGCCACATACTCGCTGGCAATGTTCAACCCGAGACCACTGCCACCAAACGGCGACTCCTTGTGGTGCTGAGTCTGGTAGAAACGGGCGAACACATGACGCTTTTCGTCGTCGCTGATGCCACATCCCGTGTCGGCAACCGATATGAGAAGATGTCTGCCGCCCTGCTTGCTGGCAACCGAATCGGTGTCTACCCAACGCACGCTTACCGTTATCTTGCCACCCTCAGGCGTGAACTTATAGGCATTACTCAACAGGTTGTTCATAACCTTCTGCATCTTGTCTTCGTCGAATGACATTACAAGCGAATCTATCTTCGAGAAGAACCGCAAGCTGACATTCTGCTGCGACAGCCGCGCGAAGTCATCGGCAATGCCACGGATGAACTTTATGATGTCGCCTTGCTTCAAGTCGAGACGCATGGCGTGGGTTTCTATCTTGCGTATGTCGAGCGTCTGGTTGACGAGGTCAAGCAATCGCTTGGCGTTGCGAAGCACGAGCTGGAGCCGCGAGCGCTTCTGCTCATTTTCCTCGCTGTCTATCAGAGCCTTCACGGGGGAGATGACAAGCGAAAGCGGCGTGCGCAGTTCATGGCTTATGTCGGTCAGGAACGAGAGTTTCATCTCGTCCATCTTGCGGTTGCGCTCTGCCTCCTGACGCATCTGCTCAATGCGCATTTTCTCTATCTGGCGGCGAATGGTGAGATGCCATGCGAGCCATGCGGCGGCGATGATGAGCAATATATATATAATGTATGCCCAAGTTGACATATAGAACGGCGGGGCTATGTGTATCAAGAGTTCGCTCGTCTCCTTTGCTATCGTACCGTCGCGCTCCACTACCCTCACCTGAAGCGTGTAGGTGCCTGGGTGAAGATTGGTGTAGGTGACACTCGGCTGCGACTCCACGGTGGTGAACCATTTGTCATCACCGAAACCTTTGAGGCGATACATGAAATGACACTTCTCGGGCACCGACACGTGATTTGTGGCAAGAAGCACCGTGAATGCATTCTCGTCGTACTTGAGATTGAGTCGGTGCGACGTGTTGACGGACTTATCGAGTATGATGCGTCCCATGTAGTTCTCGCCCACCGACAATGGATGGTCGAAAAGCACAATGCCCGAGAAGAGCACACGCGTGTCGGCTGCGAGATGGTGACGAGAGCGAGACGGGATGACGTTGATGCCGTCCTGGCCTCCAACAATGATGTGCCCTCGCCTGTCATTGAAGATGCTCCTGAAATTATATCGGCGTTTCTGAAGTCCGTCAAGCTCATCAAAACTGTTGATAAAGAAATTCAGCGCGCCATCCTTGCGAGACACCACGATGCGGACGACCTTATTGGGGAGCGTCGCCCAAATGCCGCCATCCTTGTCCTCGCACACCGAGCAAGCCATCTGCTGGCCCTTGTAGAGATGATATACGCGTCGGGTCTTGGAATCGTAGACGTCGAGGCCAGACATGTTGGCATTCCACAACAGTCCGCGACGATCCACGCAGATGTCGTTGACCGAGAGGCTCGCAAAGTAGCTTCCGTCCACCGTAGGCGGCAACGGACTGACCGTGTTGTGGCGGTAGTCGACGAGAGATATTCCCAACGAATGGCCTACCACGGCCCTGCCTTTCTTGTCTATGTCGACCACAGATACGTATCTTGACGGCAACTTTGAATTGGACGGGTTGAAAGTAGTGAACTTACCCGATTGCGGGTTGAATATTTGTACGCCCCCGCCGAGGGTGCCGATGATGATGTTGCCGTTGGCATCCTCGGCAAGCGACCAGACACTGTTGTTGGCAAGGGCAGAGTTTTGCTGGTTGTATGCCTTGAAGAATCCATTGACATAATGGGTCAGTCCGCCATTGAACGAGCCGAACCACAAGGAGCCGTCACTGGCGGCAAGGCTGCTCACCACCACATCGGTCGTCAACCCGGTTTGTTGCCAGTGGAAGTTGCGCACGGTGCCCGTGGAAGGATTGTAGCTTAAGAGCCCATTGTCGTTGGTGCCACACCAATAATTGCCATTGCGGTCGGTGGCTATCGTGCAGATGTCGCCGAGCAAGACAGTGGGATAATGTGAGAGCGATGGAGAGTAGTAGGCTACGCCATTCTTGTAGGTGCCAATCCACACCGCGTCGTTCCTGTCTATGTATATGCTCTGCAAGGTGTTGTCCAGCAACGTGTTTGGATTCTTGGCATCGTAAACCACGTGTTGAATGTCGCGGTTGTGGATGTTGGCTATGAAGAGTCCCTCATGCTCCGTGGCAAGCCAAAGGTTGTGACGGCTGTCTTCCTTGATGTCCTTTACGAAGACGTCGCTCATGCCCTTCATGCCAAGGTTGGCGAAAAACTCCGTGGGCGAGGAGAACCACCGGCGAGCCACAGAAGAATAGACCCACGTGTGCGCCTTGGCATGATTGCTCACCCAATAGTTGTAATGAGAATCTATGTATGTGTTGTAATATTGCGGAAGGTGTTTGTTTGATATTGCCAGATAATCGTTTATCCATACTATGCGTTTGCGAGGTCCGTCGAGACGTGCGAGCGTGCCGTCGTCAAACGACAAGACCACCGAGTTTCCGCGCTGCGTTATGCCCGTGACCGCCCCCATGGGAAGGCATCCACGTCGGCGCGAAGCCTTGAAAAGGTAATGCTCGTTTGTTGACGGATTGTAATAATAACAGCCCTTGGCATTGACTGCTATCCATATAAAACCTTTTGAGTCTACAAAGACACGTGATGGAACGCCTTCCATTGCGTGTTCCTTCATCCAGGAGGTCATGTCGGTGGTGAAATTTTCCTTGTCGGGATTATAGATGCAGTAGCCCTCATTGGTCTGCACCCATATCTGCCTGTTGTTATCCTCTGTCAGGCTTTCAATCTGATTGCTTAATAATGAAGATTCGTCAGCGGTGTTGGAATAGAAATTCTTGAAACGGAATCCGTCGTAACGGCAAAGCCCTGCTGCTGTGCCTATCCAAAGAAAACCGTCGTAATCTTTAAGAATGCAGGAGACATGACTATCGGCAAGGCCTGCCGAAGTGTCGAGGCTGCGAAAGTCGTAAGTGGCAGCCGACATCCTTTCGGGAAGGACTTGCAACAGCAAGGCAAGGAAGATGACAAGCGTTCGTGCCATGGTTTCTGCCTCGTAGTGTCTGTGTTGTTTCTTGGTCTGTGTCATTCTTAGTTCTGATATTACAATTGTTAGTATTAGATATAATCTCATACCACAAAAGTAACTATTTTACGACAGTTCGTAAGTCTTTAGATAATCTTTTTCGAATAAAAGTGAAACAAAAAGCCAGGGCGACTCCTTGAAAGGATAGTCGAAAAACGAGAGCCGCCCATGGCCATTTGATGAAACAAACAATATATTTGACTTGAGATTCAAGCCAACCAATGTCTACCAACCGGCATTCTGCTTGTAGAGGCCGCCAGAGAGTGAAATCTCTGAGCTTGGTATCTGCCAGAAGCCACGCTTCTCGCGGATGTTAGCCTCCTTGAAGGTGTCGGCAATGGTTGTCTTCTGCGTGTTCTGGTATACCTCTGTGGGTTTGCCATTGTCGTAAGCCTGGTCCCTGATGCCCTTTACGAAAGCGTCAAGACCCTGACGGCGCAGGTCGAAGTAGCGAATGCCCTCGCCCATGAACTCGCGGCGACGCTCCTGCCAAATCTGCTCACGCGACGGAGCCGATGCCACATCGTGGTCGGTGTTGCCATAGGCTCGATGCGTCACGAGGTTGTAGTCTTGTGCGGCATTCTGGCTGCCAAGCTCGGCTGCCATAAGCAACACGTCGGAATAACGAAGGAGTATCCAGTCGGCATCCTGCGATGTCATGAAGTTGTGACCGGAAACATCACTCTCGTTGTCAACTACAAAAGAGCCATCAGTATAAACGAGCGGAGTGTACTTCTTGATGTTGTAACCCGTGAGGTCGCAAGCATCGGTCTTGGTCTGAGCTTCATACACAGTTCCATTGCCGTCGTTGTTGGCAAGGTTGCGCGCATCGATGATGGAAGCATCGAGACGCTTGTCGTCGGCAGAATAGATATTGCGGGCAGCATTGGTCACAGTGCATGCTCCCCATCCGAAGCCGTAAGGCGCAGCCCACGTGTTGCGTATGCCAATGTTGATGACAAAGCGGTTGCCGTTGGAGTTGCCGCTCCATGTCTGGTCGTTGTTGAACTTCACCACCCAGAGTATCTCCTGGCTTGCTTCCTTGTAGGTGTCTTTCAGCCCCTGCTCTTTGGCTGAAGCCAAGGCTGTCGAGGCACGCCAGAGGTCGGCATAGTTGTTCTCAAGCTTGAACTTGCCCGAGCTTATCACCTCCTCGCAATATTTCAGGGCGTCGGCCTTTGTCAAGTCGCCGGGCATGGTCTTGAACTCGTTGTTGTTGTATACTCCGTCGTAGAACAAGTATACGCGGGCAAGCATTCCGGCGGCGGCATAGCGTGATATGCGTCCGAGGGTGGAAGTGTTGTCGGTGAACTTGTCGGCCGGTATGTTGTCGGCCGCATACTTCAGGTCTTCCACAATGAGTTTGTACACCTCGTCGGGTTTGGCCTGTGGCACTTTGTCGGACGTTGGGGTGGTAAGCAGCGGCACATTCTCAAACATCCTCACAAGGTCGAAATAGGCAAGACCGCGAATGGCGCGAGCCTGTCCTTCTACCGTCTTGCGGTCGGCATCGGACGACCACTTGATGTCGTCGAGCGAAGCAATGAGGAGGTTGCAGTTGTATATGCATTTATAATAGTCTCCCCAGAGTCCACCCAAGAGGTTGGTGGACGCAGACCTCATCGACTGGTCCATGCGGTCGAGCAAACGCAAGTCAACATCATCAGGACCGCCACCGCCGAAGCAGTCGTCGGACATCATCTCGGATATCTGATAGAGCGACAGGTTGCCGTTGGACACGGTGTTCTGGTAACGGTCATAACAACCTATGACAGCCGACTCAGCCTGCGCGGCAGTCTTGTAGTAGTTGGTAGATGTGAGACTTGTCTTCGATGATGTATCGAGGAAACTGTCGGTGCATGAAGAGAGCGTCGTCAATGCAGCGAGTCCCACAAAAAGAATGTTTGTTTTTATCTTGTTCATAGTCGTTGAGCTTTTAGAATTTCACGTTTACGCCAACAATGAATGTACGTGCATGAGGATAAGAGCCTGTGTCCACACCCGACATCCAAGCCATCTGACCGAAACCGACCTCAGGATCCATGCCGTCGTAAGAGGTGAAGGTGTATAGGTTCTGCACCTGGAAATAGAGGCGAGCCTGGGATATCGCCTTGAGGTTGATGATCTTTGAGAAGTCGTAGCCCACGGTGATGTTGGCAACGCGGAGGTAATCGCCGTTCTGCAGATATATGTCTGAGAAGTTTGTCCAGTTGCGGTCGTCGTTGGTCAGGCGCGGCAACTTGTTTGAAGTGCCCTCACCATGCCAGCGATCGAGGAACGTTGTGGTGTAGTTGGCCTTCATGCTGTTGCCCCAGTTGCGGTAGCCACCATTAGCCACCTTGAAGCCTGCGGCACCTGAAAGCGTAGCCGAGAAGTCAAATTGCTTGTAGTTGAAGCCGAGGTTAAGACCAAAGTAGAACTTAGGTATACCATTGCCAAGGTCAACCTTATCCTTGTCGTCGATGGTGCCGTTGTGGTCCACGTCCACAATCTTCAGGTCACCAGGTTCGGTGTTAGGCAGGACACCATTGCCGGCTGCCTTCCATGCGTCAATCTCTTGCTGGTTCTGGAACACGCCAGCGGTCTTGTAGCCCCAGAAGAAGCCCATGGCGTGACCATTCTCGCAGCGGAAGAACTCTGGCTGGTTGTTGAACATGATGTTGGCATTGGTGGAACCAGAATTGTAACCATGTATTATTCCGCCTTCGGTAGGAATCTCGCCAACCTCATTCTTGTTGTAGGAAACGTTGGCGCCAATGTGGTAGTTGAAGCCGGAGCCCACATGGTCGTCCCATGTAAGGCCAAGCTCAAAGCCCTTGTTTGTCACGTTACCACCATTAATATAAGGTGCGTCTGCTCCAGCGGTCGCAAGCACAGGAGCCTGCACTATCCAGTCCTTTGTCTTCTTGAGATACCAGTCGAAGTTGACACCAAGTCGTGAGTTGAGGAAGCGTGCATCGAAACCGAGGTCTGTCTGCTCTGATGTCTCCCATTTAAGGTCTGAGTTGCCGAGGCGGTCGCTGATGGCGCCATTGGTGTTGAGCGTTGAACCTTTGCCCGTGCCGAAGTTGTAGCCGACATTGCTCAGCGTGACGGTAGCGGCATAGAGGAACGGGTCTATGTTGTTGTTACCAACCTGACCCCAGCTGCCACGAATCTTCAGGAAGTCGAGCCATGAGTGAACGGGCTCCATAAACTTCTCGCCTGTGACTACCCAACCTGCGCTCACTGATGGGAACCAGCCCCAACGGTGACCTTTGGCAAAACGTGAGGAGCCATCGGCACGAAGCGTGACATTGACCATGTACTTGTCGTCGTAGTTCCAACCCACACGGCCGAAATATGATATGCGGCGATAGTCCTCTGTGGGATAACCTCCTACCTGGCCATTGTTGCCGCTATTGTTGTTTTTCAGATAAGCGGTGCTCCAGCTGTCGTAGATGGAAAGCAAGGACGCGTCGCCTGAGATGTAGTCGCCCTGAGAGCGCTCCACCTCCATACCGAGCATGGAGTTAAACTGGTTGAGTCCCATCTTCCAATCATACATTGCCGTGTTGGTCCACGTGAGCGTCCAGTTCTTGGTGGCGTTCTGCTTCACGGTAGAAGAGCCAAGGTTGTTGTCGTTTGACGTGGAATAATATGTGGGATTATACTCGCGGTAGGTGTTGCCATTGTGGTTGAAACCGAGCAACGTCTTGATGCGCAAGTTCTTAATCGGTTGAAGCTCAGCATACACGTTGGCGACCCAGTTCTGCGCGTCGTTCAGGTTCTTGTGGCGATAGAGTGCCGCCACAGGGTTGCCGTCATACTGATACCAGTCGGTGGCCGTAGAATATGAATAGCCGGCGTTGCGGTCCTCGCGGCCGTCCTGCTGCAGGTAAACCGGCTGGAGTGGCGACGTGGCGTAAGCACCGCGAAGCTTGTTGTTGTACATGTTGCCGGTGATGTCGCCATGGTTCTTGGTGTAAGAGAAAGAAAGATTCTCGCCCACTTTCAGCAAGTCGCCATAGAGTTTCTGCTCAAGATTTGTGCGGAAATTGTAACGCTCATAGTTGCTCGCCTTGTTGCCGCCGACAATACCGTCCTGCGAGAAATAGCCGAGCGACACGGCGTATGTGCTCACGTCGTTGCCGCCAGTCACGCCGAGGGTGTAGTTCTGCACGGGGGCAGAGCCCTCAAACATCTCGTTCATCCAGTTGGTGTCGTAGATGTTGCCATTGGCATCGTGGATTGAATTGAACGACGACCAGTCGTAAGCCTTGCCGCCAGAGTTGACGTTCTGCTCGTCCATGAAGTCCATATACTGCTTGGCGTTGAGCATCTTGACCTTCTTTGCCACGGTCTGCCAGCCATAATAGCCGTCGAATGTCACCTGCGCGTGACCTTTCTTGCCGCTCTTTGTCGTGACGATCACAACACCATTGGCAGCCTGGGCACCATAGATGGCGGCTGAGGCGGCGTCCTTCAAGACGTCGATTGACTCGATGTCCGACGGATTGACCGTGGTGATGTCGAGACCAGGAATGCCGTCAATGACGTAAAGAGGCTTGTTGTTGGTGTTGGAGCCTTGGCCACGGATGATGACCTTCATACCCGAACCAGGCTGGCCGCTCTCGGAGATGATGTTGACGCCTGGCGTCTGGCCCTGCATGGCCTGAAGGGCATTGCCAGTGTTTCGCTTGGCAAGGTCTTCACCTTTAATCTGCACGGTGGCACCAGTGACGAGCTTCTTTTTCTGCACGCCGTAACCAATGACCACGACATCGTTGAGTGAATGAGACTCCTCCTTGAGCTTGATGTCGAGGTTGTCGCCCTTCACCTTCACTTTCTGCTCCACAAAACCGACATAACTCACCACAAGGGTCTCGCCCTCGTTGGCATCGATGGTGAAATTGCCATCCATGTCGGTGACGGCATTAACCTTGCGGCCAAGCACCTGAATGGTGGCTCCGATAAGAGGCTCGTTGTCGGTGGTTGACACGATCTTTCCCTTGATGGGACCTGCCAATACAGTTCCCGCCGACAACACGTTCATTCCGGGGAAGAGCAATGTTGTCGCGAGCGCACACTTGCACAAAGTCGATTTCACGCGACTTTTGTTGTATAAGGTATTCCTCATAACTGTACGTTTTTAGTTTATGACTAGTTCAGTTGTTTATTTTCTCAGCTTTGATAAAAAGGCATTGAAACATCGCTTTTGTGCCTTCATCTTTACTCGGTTGCAAAGCTACGAAGAAAAGAAATTCGAGCTTAAAAACAACGGATTTTAAAGGTACACGTTATGTTGTCAAAATGTGCACGAAATGTTACTTTCAAGGCTAACACACTATATACCAATTGATTAGAAACACGCAGCTAAAACAAAGACAATAAACATCACTGACAAAAATGGGCACAACCTCAACATAAGAAAAACAAAAACCGTATCTTTGTAACCAAGAAAAGGCATACAAAGAAAGACAAACGACAACGATGATCTATTTCGGCACATGGCTAAGGCAAAAGACGGGATGCAGGGTGCAGAAGCTTGCCGTGGACGCGGGGTTCTCGTGCCCTAACCGCGACGGACGGCTTTCCACGGGTGGGTGCACGTTTTGCAACAACGACGCTTTCAACACCTCATATTGCGACCGTAGGAAAAGCATAACCCAGCAACTGGAGGATGGTAAGAGGTTCTTCGGCAGGAAGAAGGCCGGCACGAAATATCTGGCATACTTTCAGGCTTTTTCCAACACCTACGCGCCGCTGCAAAAATTGAAAGCCATGTACGAGGAGGCTCTTAATGTGGAAGACGTGATAGGAATTGTCATCGGCACGCGACCCGATTGCGTAGACGAGGAGAAACTTGACTATTTCGGGGAACTGTCGCGACGCACATTATTAATTATGGAATACGGCATCGAGAGTTGCAACGACGCTACCTTGCGACGCGTCAACCGAGGCCACGACTTCGCCTGCAGCAAACGAGCCATTGAGGAGACGCACAAACGAGGCATATACACTTGCGCCCACATCATCCTTGGCCTGCCCGGGGAAGACAAGGAGGAGATGCTGAGGCAAGCCAACATCATATCTTCGCTGCCCATCGACATTCTGAAACTTCACCAGCTGCAAATCGTCAGAGGCACCACGATGGCGAAAGAACATGAGACGCATCCGTTATGCATGTTCACGTTGGAAGAATATGTCAACTTGCTTGCCAAATACATGCCTCGTCTGCGCCCTGACATGGTGATTGAGCGTTTTGTCAGCGAGACACCTTCAAGCCTGCTCATAGCTCCGCGGTGGGGAGTGAAACCACAAGAAGTCACCCGATTAGTGAACGAAAAATTAGCCACGCAACTATCTCATAGCCAACACCTTCGGCTTTCCAATGAAAAGCCATCGGCTTTCCAATGAAACGGCGTTGGCTTTCCAACGTAAGGCCGATGCCTTTACAGTGGGAAGCCGATGCCGTTTTTTTGTTTCGCCTTTTCCCTAAAAAGTTTGCCGTTCTCATTTTTTTGCATTAACTTCGCAAACAATACGCCTTGCTCATCATGAGCAAGAATGTATGAAACACACAATCGAGGAATAATCTTTTTATATAAATATGAGAATCAAAAGTTTACTTGTACTTATAGCCTTAGGCTTGTCATTGACTGCTTTAGCCGGAGGCAAGTATGCCGGTGTGCCCCAAAAATATCATGAGTTGCTGAACAAGACCATGGCCGCGGCTGGCGACAATGCCAAGGAGTTGAAGAAGGCGTTGAAGGATGTCCCTGCCGACCAGAAAGAGGGCATGGCCTTCTTGATTGCCTATATGCCCGAAAGAGACGCCAAGACATTGACTGCCGACTTCCTGAAGGAGCACGTGGAGTATGCCTACAAGGCGAAAGCCGAATTTCCCTGGGCGAAAGAGGTGCCCAACGACATATTCCTTAACGACGTGGTGGCTTACGTCAACCTGAACGAGGAACGTGAAAGCTGGCGCAAGGATTTCTATGAGCGTTTCAAGAAATACGTGGCTGGCTGCAAGACGATGCGCGAGGCCATAGACTCCGTGAACAAGAACATACGCGACGAGGTGGTGGTCGACTATAATACGAAACGCGAGAAGGCCGACCAGGCTCCCTACGAGTCAATGCGCCAGCACATGGCGTCTTGTTCGGGACTTTCCATCTTGCTGACCGATGCCTTCCGCGCAGTGGGCATCCCCTCGCGTGTGGCAGGAACGCCTAACTGGCACGACAACCGTGGCAACCACAACTGGAGCGAGGTTTGGGTCAACGGCGGTTGGCACTTCACCGAATATTACCCATCGGAAGACTTGGACAAGTCGTGGTTCGTGCCAGACGCGGGCAAGGCCATCAAGGAGGATCTCGACAAGGCCATCTACGCCGCCTCGTTCAAGCCTGCCGACTCTTACTTCCCGTTGGTTTGGGATATGAACATCCGTTACGTTCATGCCGAGAACGTGACCGACCGCTACACGAGCCTTTACAGGGCACAGTTGTCTGCCACGCCTGCCGACACCAACCATGTAGACCTGAGGGTGATGGTGTTCAAGGACAAGAATCATGCCGAGGCATCTGGCGACCGCGTGGCAACCAACCTCGATGTGTTCAGCGGTGAGAAGCAGCTCTTCGGCGGTCGCAGCACAGGCGCCACACAGGACATGAACGACGTGCTCACTTTCAAGGTAGAGAAGAACCAAAAGTACACCGTTAAGTTCATGAATGCCAAGGGCGAGATGGAAACCCGCGAAGTAAACGTGGGAGACCAGACCACAACCTTGAAATTGTATATGGAGTAAGAAGGCTTGACATCCATAAAAACGACAATGAGGGTGTGACAAAACTCTCTCTCAGACAAATAGCAAAGCCCTGACTTGGATAAGTCAGGGCTTTGCTATTTACAAAATCAAAATGCTGAAAAGACACTACTTATTGGAAACCTCATTTCCCTTGCCTGCCTCGATGAGGTCGAGGAACTTGAAGACCTCACGATAGAACAACTTGAGAGGTTCCTTGCCCTTCACACCGTGTCCCAGTCCTTCAAACTCCACATATCTGTGGGGCAAGTTCAGGGAAGTCAGCTTCCGGTCCATCAGTCTGCTGCCCTCGATATCCACGCGGTTGTCGTGATTGCCATGACAAAGGAGCAACGGCCCCGTCAACTTCTCCGCATGATACAATGGCGAACGGTCGATGAGCTTGTCGTGATTGGCTACAGGGTCACCAGCCTCCAAGAATGTCCAGTCGGGGATATTGGAATGGGTGTGCTGGTAGATGATGTCGCAGAAACCGGCTGTCTCCACACCAAAGCCAAAGGGGAACTTGGCCTCGTTGCCATTGATCTTGCCGGGGAATGTAAGCAGTCGCATTGTGGCATAACCACCATGGCTAACACCGAAGCAACCCACACGCTCGGCAGGGATGTTCAATTTCTCAGAAATATACTGAGCGCACTTGATGATGTCGATAATCTCATTGCCTCCCAGGTCGCCGTCGTTGAGGGCAGCGAAGTCACGGCCAAATCCCGCACTGCCTCGTGGAGAAGCACTCAACACATAGATACCTGCCTTATTGTAAATCTGATACTCCGAATCGTAGGCGTTGGAACCGCCATAGAAAGACTCCAGCATCACCATGCTCTTATCCGCCGGCAACGGGTTCTTGGGCTTGAAGAGATAAGCATGGATCATGCGTGTCTTGCCGGTAGCAGGGTCGATGTCGAAAGATGGGATAGAAAGACGCTCCACATCGCTCTGCACCAACTCCTTCTGTACATTCTCTGGCATTCCAAGCACTGTCTTGCGAACCACGCTCTTCTTGCCCACCACCAGGTCTTCCACCTTCATGAGGGTTGTCACATTGTTGGCAACGACTCTCACCACATTTCCCTTCACTGAGCCGATGGTGTAGTTCTGGTCTGACGCATTGCGGTAAACCTCCTTGTTGGTAACCGGGTCGATGAGAATCATGGATGTCTGGATGGGTGTTGACTGCAATCCGAAGATATAGTTTTTCTTGCCTATCGTGACGAGCCGGGCATCCTCCAGCGGAGCCTTGTAGGATGTAATCTGCCTGGTAGCCTTGGTCTTGGCGTTGAAGAGATAAAGGTTGCGGTAACCGTCCTGGTCGGAGAAATAATAACATTCGTCATTGTTCACCCATTCCTTCATCATGTCGCACCCGTCAAAGCTGGCATTCTTGGCGGGGTCGTTGAGGGGAGTGATCTTGTTGGTTGCCAAATCCACATATACCACCGTACAGTAGCGGCGGTCCATCTCCTTGAGTGCCGTGAGCAGAAGACCGCTGCCGTCGGGACGCCAACTGATGGAGCCCCAGGTGTAGCGGTAGTCGGGGTTGTCGATACCCACAAGCAGGTCTTTCATCGTCTTCAAGTCCAGGACATGGAGTTCGTCGAGCCGTTTCTCGTTCTGTCCCATTCTGCCCACATAGGCAATCTTGGTCTTGTCGTGGTTGAATCCCCATTCATATACATAAGGTACATCGGTAATGCGCTCGGGCTTTCCGGGATTGTCAAGGTCGCAGCGATAGATGTTGAACCGCTCCTCGTTGTGTTCGTCGCCCAGCCAATACACCTTCTTGTCGCCGGCGTTGTAGGTGGGGTTCCATCCGTTGCGCTTCGACAAGTCGGCGTCAATGGCGTCCTTGCCATCGAAGGGCGACTGCTTGCCGTCCAGTTCTATCCACTGCATACGAGCCTCAGCGCCCGACTTCAGGAAGAAGAGCTTGGTGCCATCGTCGGAAAGACGAAACTGGGAGAAAGGGAAACCATCAAAGAAAGGAGCCACATCTATCTTGCGGTCCTGAAACTCCAAGACATCGGATGTAGCGGGATACTGTGCTTGGGCACTCAGACTGGCGAATGCCAAAGCCACCATCATCAGATATTTTATCTTTTTCATCGCATTTATGATTAAAAAAAATCCCACTTGCAAGGTTTTTCCATGCAAGTAGGATTCTGTGTTAGTATCTATGATTATCTTGCCCAATAATCATTCTGTCCCTTGTTGTAATCTTCGGTGCTGTTCTTGTAATAAGGGTTGTAATCCAGCTCATCGTCGGGAATTGGGTACATCATGCGCGGACTGTCGGCTGGCAAATCGAGCGTTGAGCTCCACTGGTCTTCACCCTCGCGGTGCAAAGGCAGGTTGAGACGCTTCAAGTCGGTCACGGCAAAGCCCTCGCCGTAGAGCTCGCGACGACGCTCTTTCCAGATTTCGTCGATATTGATTTCGGCGGAAACCGAACCACCACGCTGTTTCTGTAAGGCATTGAGCACCTGCAAGCCCTTGGTGGAATTGCCCAACTTGAACTGAGCCTCAGCCTCTATCAAGTAAGCCTCTGCGATACGGGCCATTGGATAATCGGCTACACCAAGTGTTGAACGGTTGTTGTACTTGGCTGTGAAGTAGCCGTCCTTGCTGTCGATATAGAACGGGAAGAGGGCGCGGCAGTCGGTCCAGATGCCATTCTCGTCCTTGTGGAACAAATCGGTGAATGACTTGGCAAAGCGAATGGTGCTATAACCGGTCATGTAGTCGGTGGCGTTCTTACTCAGATATTTAACCCTATCATCCACTTTGTCTCCGGGCACCTGCTTGCCATAGTTGGCAGTGCCAAAGGTGGATTTCTCGTCCATGGTGGTAGCAGCGTGGTAGAAGGAAGGGATGGAGGCATAGATGTTGGTTGACTCCGAGTCGAACTTAAAGCCCCACAACCACTCTGAGTTGGCTGTCATAAAACCAGACTGATACTCCTCCCGGCTCATCAAGTTGCTGCCGTCAAAGGTGTTGCTGGCAGCAATCTCTGCAAACTCGGAAGCCTTCTGATAGTTTGCCATCTCCAGATAGACGCGAGCCAAGAGCAAGGCCGAGTTTTTCTTGTTGATGTAATAATTGCTGGTAGAGGTGCAATGCTCGTAAGCATAAGTCAGGTCGTCGATAATCTGCTGCATGGATGTCTTCAGATCTGAGCGAGGAACATCGAGAGCCTTATCGGCAGAAGCACTCGTCAGGCGGAGGAACAAGCCCTTGCCACTGTCGCCGCCCAATGTCTTGTTGAGATAAGCGGGGCAGAACAAGTGGTAGAGATTGAGGAAGTTCCATCCTCTCAGACCATGTGCCTGCGCCAAGGCATCCTCACATCCTTCGGGCAAGGTCTCGGCGTTCTGAATGATGAGGTTACACTGGTTGATGGCGGTATAAGCCTTTCTCCAGAAATAACTACAGTAAGAGCTCCACCAACCGTCGTTGATACGGGCATACTGGATGTAGTCGTAAGAATACATGTTCCACTTGTAAGTAGAGAATCCGAACGCACCGTTTGAGAGCATCTCGTCGTCGCCCATCACATCCAAACCTATCTGGCCGATAGTCAGATAATAGTAATGTCCCGTCTGGTCGTAAGCTCCCGTCAATACCATTTCTACATTCGACTTTGACTGAACGGCCGTGTTGGTCGACAAGCCGTTGGTCGGGTCTTGGTACAAATTATCGGAAGAGCAAGACGCCAAGAATCCCGCTGCCAAAAGCGTATATAATATTTTCTTCATTGTCTTCTATTCGTTAAGAGTTTAATTAAAATGTGATATTAGCACCTACTGTAAATGAACGTGGAGTTGGGATAGACGGGTAGCCACTGTAACCCTGGACACCGTAGATGTCGATGTCGTCGTAACCCTTCCAGTCTGAGGCGAACCATGTGAGGAGGTTGTCAGCCGACACATAGATTTTGGCTCCGCTGATAACCTTGGAGAGCACACCGAGGTTGCTGGGCAGACGATAGCTCAAGGTCATGTTTGCCAAACGAATGTTGGTGGCATTATAGAGGAAACGAGTAGAAAGACTGTTGGAACTGTTGCTGTTGTTTACAGTATAACGTGGCACGTCGGTCACCTGTCCGGCTGATGTCCAAGCTTTCAACTGATCCTTGTGCAAGTTGGAACCCATGGTGTTGCCTTCGTTCATCATGCTGGCATAGATGCCGTCATAGACCTTACCACCCAAGGTATAGTTGATCTGGATGTTCAAGTCGAAGTTTTTGTATGACAAGGTGTTGTGAATACCACCATATACATCTGGAGTAGAATGTCCCTGACGCTCGAAGGTTGCCTCGCTATACTTGTTGGTTGTGGTGCGAGTACCGTCGTCGGCTACATGATACCACAATGGGTCGCCCGTGGCTGAATCCACACCAGCCCATGTCGGCATATAGAACTCATACTGGCTGCCACCCACTGTCCATATCTTGGCGTAGCTGGTCTGGCGCACATCGTTGTCACCATAGAGGTCCTTGATGGTGTCTTTGATGAACGAAGCGTTCAACTCAATGTTCCATTTCACTGGAGTATCCTTGAAGATATTGGCACCCAACATCAACTCCCAACCGTGGTTGGCCACCTTGGCTGCATTCATCGTGATATTGAGCAAACCGTTCTGCTCTGCCAATGGATACTTGTAGAGCAAGCCGTCGGATGTCTTGTGGAAGTAGTCCAAAGAACCATAGAAACGGTTCAGCAAACTGAAATCGACACCCACGTTGAACATCTTCTGCGCCTCCCAAGAGAGAGCCTTGTTCTCCAACTGAACGAGAACAGCACCCTTGTCGCTGCCATACTTATAGTCGGAGTTGACACCATAGATGCCCTGTGACAAGTAGCGGTTGTAGAGATAGTGCTCGATACCGCTCTTGTTGCCCGAAGTACCATAGCTCACACGCAACTTGAGGTTGTCGATCCACTTGATGTCCTTCAAGAACGCCTCGTTGTTGATGCGCCATGCACCGGACACGCTCCAGAAAGTACCCCACTTGTTATCGTCACCGAAGATGGATGAACCGTCTGTACGAAGACTGGCAGCAAGGTTATATCTCTCCTTGTAAGAATACTCGGCACGGCCGAAATAAGAAATCAGCGTCTCCTTTGTGGTGTAAGAATCGGGAGAAAGCAAAGCGGTTGCCTGCGACAACTCCTGCGAATTGCCTACACCCGTACCTCCAGCATAGAGATACTCATAGGTGCTCTGCCAATACTCCATACCTGCCAAAAGATTGATGTGGTGTGTATCGTTGAAGGTCTTGGCGTAATTGAGCGTATTGGTGAAGGTGTACATCACGTCGGTTGTATGATACTTGTCAAGACGACCATTGTAAGCAGGACCATTACCATGCTCTGGGTTCCAGTAACGATGCTCGTTGTTGTACACGATATCGGGTGCAAACTGTGTCTTGAACTTCAAGCCGTCCACCAACTTGATCTCTGCGAAGGCGGAACCGATGAAGCGCAACATCGTACTGCGGTGGTTGTCCATGGTAGGGAGAGCCACAGGGTTCATGTCGCGAGCCACGGGGTTGGTGAAGTTGTACTGACGGTTGCCATTGGCATCCAACACGGGCTGGCCGTTGGAATCCACCACATACAAAGGCACGGCGTTGGGGAATGACACGGCATCATACAGAGGGCTTGCACCCGCACTACCTGTCACCTCGGTGTTCTGAATACCGTAAGAGAACTTGGCGTTCATACCCACCGACAGCCAACTGGTTGCATCCGCCTTCACGTTCAAGCTTGCTGAATAACGCTTGTAGTGGGCGCTTGGGGTGATACCGTCTTGGTCGAGATAACCTGTTGAGAAGAAATAAGACGACTTCGCCGTACCACCACTCACGCTCACATTGGCATCGTAAGTGGAAGCCGCATGGAAGATTTCCTTCTGCCAGTCGGTATCTACGACTATCTGTGCGCCAGACACCAAGTTTCCATTGGCATCCAGAGGATTGTCTACATTATAAGGATTGTGGGTAAAGGTACCCTGTGTGAGCTGGTTAGCCTCCTCCATGGTCTTGCCTGCGTTGCGATAAGCAGTATAAAGCGTCTTATAGTAATCGCCAGAACTCATCATGTCATACTTGCCGGCAATGGAAGATGTGGTGAATTTCGCATCGAAAGACACCTTTGCCTTGCCCGACTGACCCGACTTGGTGGTGACCACAATCACACCATTGGCTGCTCTCGAACCATAAAGAGCTGCGGCGGCAGCATCCTTCAACACGGTAACCGACTCAATGTCGTTGGGGTTGATGGTTGCCAAGATGTTGCTCGAAGCATCATTGTCGTAAGCCACCTGTGAGTATTCCTCGTTGGAAGTTGGAATTCCATCCACCACGATGAGCGGCTGGTTGCTTGAAGACAGGGAGCCAGAACCGCGGACACGGAAAGATGTACCTGAGCCTGGCTGACCAGACTGTGAAACCACCTGCACACCAGCCACCTGGCCAGCGAGTCCCTTGTCCAAGGAAGCGGCAGGAGTCTTCAACTTGCTTGCATCCACTTCGGTGGCAGAACCCGTGAAGGCAGCCTTCTTCACCGTACCATAAGCCACGACCATCACCTCATTCAAGGAGTGGGCGTCATCGCTCAAGGTAATCTTCAGATTTTTACCCGCATTGACCGTCTTTGGGGTCATGCCTAAATAAGAAACTGTAATTTTCTTCTTGTCACTTGGCAAAGACATCTCAAATCTACCATTGATGTCGGTTACGGTTCCTGTCTTCGTGCCATTCACCCTGACAGAGGCACCCACAACAGGCTCACCATCTTCGCCATAGACAACTCCTGATACATTAACATTTTGCGCAAGGGCGAAACTCGTACTAAGAACAAGCCCACCCATAAGCGCAGTTAACCTTTTTACCATAAATTCTCTCTCTTAAAAATATACAACTTGCTTTGTCGAATGCAAAATTACATACTTTTTGTCATATAAACAATATTTAAACTTACTCAACTGCTCAAAATACCATATAGTTGGTATTTTTTTGATATACCTCAAAAACGAGCGATTCTCCAAAAAGCGCTTTCCCTCCCGCCATACTTGTTGTATATGTTTTTGCAGTCAAGACCAAAGACAAAAAGCCGGAACCCTCACGGATTCCGGCTCTTCTATTAAATATTGAACATGTTTTTTCTCCTAAAAGGATGGAGAAGGACGCTGCTTATCGCGCCATCTTGTCCATCATCAGTGCTGCTGTTGCGATGCACACGAACATCACGGTAGCCGTGATTGTGAAAGTTGCAATACTCATAACATTACTCTCCTTTTTTTTAAAATTAAATCTAATTTACCGGTCTCTCTCTTTAGCCGGCGTTATCCTGAATCTCTGTTATCCTGAAAAAATCCTTATCCTAAAAAACTAATTCCTATACTGTTTTTTACACGTTATCTGAATACATATCTGTTGCCTTTATGAAGGCTCCTATATCCTTTTTGACACTGCAAAGTTAGATATTTCCCGCTGTGTGCGCAAACAACTGGTGTTACAAAAGAATGATTTGGCATTGATTTTTGATTATCGTCAAACAAGTTGACCTGTGTCAACCCACTTGTTTGACCCAAATCAATGCCTAGAGAAACCGAAAGAAAAGGCTTCGCTATGCTAAGTAATGATAAAGTTAATAGCATAGCGATAGTAAATCAAAATAATTTTATAATTTTGCAATGCAATGGAATCTAAGAAGACCATAAATACGATTATACAGGTGGCAGCATCCTTACTCTTGGGTGGCGCCATACTCTACTGGATGTATCGTGGCTTCGACATCAAGAGCATCGGCGATGTCATGCTGAACAAGATGAACTGGACATGGATGCTCCTCTCGTTTCCTTTCGGCATACTTGCCCAGGCATTTCGAGGTTGGCGATGGCAGCAGACGCTTGAGCCGTTGGGGGAGAAACCTCGCCAAAGCGTCTCTGTGAACAGCATTTTCGTTTCTTACGCGTCGAGCCTTATCATACCCCGCTCGGGAGAGATCGTGCGCTGCGGGATATTGAAGCGGTGGGACGGTGTGTCTTTCCCAAAGTCGCTGGGCACCGTAGTGACCGAGCGCGCCATCGACACGCTGCTCATCATCATCATCACCGCACTGACATTCCTTTGGCAATTGCCCGTGTTCCACAAGTTCTTCTCAAGCACAGGCACACGGCTCGACGAGATACTGTCGCAGTTTTCCACGGCAGGATGGTGGGTGACCGCCGTTTGCGCCATTGCCGCCTTATTGCTGATTTGGCTGCTGCTGCGACGGTTGTCTATATATAATAAGGTGAAAGACACCTTTGCCGGACTTTTCTCAGGCATCATGTCCGTTAAAGACGTGCGCAACATACCGCTGTTCATATTCTTCAGCATTGGAATATGGGCATGCTATTTCCTTCATTATTACCTCACCTTCTTTTGCTTCGCCGCCACTTCCCACTTAGGAATGGCTTGCGCGTTGGTGACGTTCATCGTTGGCTCCATCGCCGTCATCGTGCCAACGCCAAACGGCGCAGGGCCTTGGCATTTCGCCGTGAAAACCATGCTCATACTCTATGGCGTGGCTTCCAACGACGCGTTATACTTCGTGCTGATAGTACACACCGTGCAGACACTCCTCGTATTGCTTCTGGGATTCTACGGGTGGATGGCGCTCACACTGACAAGAAAGAGGCAAAAATCAAATAGCACAAGAACAATATAACACTTTAATAACAAAAACTATGAGTGAAATTCGCAATCTTCAACCTGCCGCCATTTGGCGCAATTTCGATGACCTCACACAGATTCCACGTCCAAGTGGCCATGTGGAGAAAGTCCAAGAGTTTCTTCTCGACTTCGCGAAGCGCGTAGGCGTTGAGGCTTTCAAGGATCCCGCAGGAAATATCGTCATGAGAAAGCCTGCCACACCTGGCTTTGAGAACCGCAAGACAGTGTTGTTGCAAGCCCACATGGATATGGTTCCACAAAAGAGCCCTGATTCTACCCACAACTTTGAGACCGACCCCATAGAGACATACGTGGAAGACGGATGGGTACACGCCAAAGGTACAACCCTCGGATCCGACGACGGCATCGGCGTGGCTGCCATCATGGGCATCATGGAGTCTGACGACATAAAGCATGGCCCAGTGGAAGCACTTATCACACGCGACGAGGAGACTGGCATGTACGGAGCCAACGAGCTGCCGGAAGGCGAGCTCCACAGCGATATCCTCATGAATCTCGACTCTGAGCTTTGGGGCAAGTTCGTCATCGGTTCAGCCGGTGGCATCGACGTCACTTCAACCCTTGAGTACAAGCCTGTTGCCAACGACCAGGAGAAGGCTGTGAAGGTAACGCTCAAAGGCCTGCGTGGCGGACACTCCGGCCTCGAAATCAACGAGGGACGCGCCAACGCCAACAAGGAGATGGTGCGCCTGGTGCGCAAAGCCGTGGCAGAGACCGGCGCCCGTCTGGCTCAATGGCATGGCGGAAACATGAGAAACGCCATCCCGTTCAAGGCTGAGGTGGTGCTTGCGTTGCCACAAGAGCAGGTGGAGAACCTGAAGAAACTTGTTGAGCAACAACGTGTAGCCATCGAAGAAGAGTACAAGGGCATCGAGAAAAACGTGGAGTTCTTCGTTGAAGACACCGAAAGCCCAAAGGAGTTGTTGCCTTGCGAGATACAGGACAACCTCGTGAACGCCATCTACGCTTGCCACAACGGCGTGATACGCATGATACCCTCTTACCCCAACGTGGTGGAGACATCATCCAACCTCGCCATCATCGACATCGAGGCTGGCAAGGCTGCCATCAAGATTCTCGCACGCTCAAGCCGTGAGGACATGAAAGAATACGTGGCTACCATGCTTGAGAGCTGCTTCAACATGGCTGGCATGCGCACTGAGCTCAGTGGCAGCTATGGTGGATGGGATCCTAATCCCGACAGCGAGATTCTCAACCTGCTGAAGAAGGTATACAAGGATCAGACAGGCAAGGATGCCACAGTACAGGCAGACCACGCCGGACTGGAGTGCTCCGTAATACTCAGCAAGTACCCAGGCATGGACGTGGTAAGCCTCGGCCCAACGTTGCTCTCGCCCCACACCACGAGCGAGCGTTTCAAGATTGACACCGCGGAGCCGTTCTGGAAGTTGCTGACAGCAACCCTTGAGCAGATTTCCGAGAAATAAATGGTTGTGGCATTATAAAAGCCAAGCCTCATGACTTTACACGGATATTAAGCTTTTTAATATCCGTGTAAATCATTTTACGTGGATATTACAAGAACCTAATATCAAAACCTTTTTGTTTTAATAATTGCGAAATGAAATGGGCATGGACAAAAAAACATGCCAAACGTTTGCACTTGAGGATTTTTTTCGTTACTTTTGCACCTTAGAACAATTCAGTAAAAATATGGACGATTATCACGCGGACAGTTACAACAATTAGCGTGAGGATTGAGCATTACCGCCAATCTTCACTACCTGTTCATGTAAAAAAGATTGGCTGCAATGAAAACATACTGGAGCATTGAAAAGCAACTGAAAGTCATCAACGAGTGGAAGCCAGGATGCTGGATTCAAGTAACCTGCCCTACCGATGACGACCAGCGAGAGCTGGAGGAGAGGTTCAACATCCCCGACTATTTCATGAGCGACATCAGCGATACCGATGAGCGCGCGCGTTATGAGTACGACGACGGTTGGACTCTCATTATTCTTCGTATACCTTATGTCAAGGAAATAAGGTCAAGAACGCCCTATACCACTGTGCCATTGGGCATAATCCACAAGCGCGACGTTACCATAACCGTTTGTTTCTACGAGACCAACATGATGCTCGACTTCGTGAGCTATCAGCAGAAACGCGGCGTGGGGTTCACCGACTATGTAGACATGACCTTCAGGCTCTTCCTGTCTTCAGCGGTGTGGTACCTTAAACGACTGAAGCAAATCAACAACCTCATAGAGAAAGCGAAGCACAACCTCGACCATGAAGTGAACAACGAGAGCCTCATCGGCCTTAGCCGACTGCAAGACTCGCTCACCTACTTCATCACCTCCATCAGAGGCAACGAGAACCTGTTGCAGAAACTGAAGTTCAAGCTGCAGGTGGACGAACTCGATGCAGACCTAATCGAGGACGTAAACATCGAGATGACGCAGGCAAGGGAGACCACCAATATCTACTCAGACATTCTGGAGTCTACCATGGACACGTATTCGAGCATCATCAACAACAACATGAACACGACGATGCGTACCCTCACCTCGCTCAACATCATACTCATGGCACCTACGCTCATATCCAGTATCTACGGAATGAACGTGGTCAACGGCTTGGAGACGTCAAAATACGGTTTCATTATCTGCATCGCCGTTTCAGTGCTTGTGACAGGCGTGAGTTGGTGGATTTTGCGACACAAAAAACTTCTTTAGCTGATTTTCAATAAAAAACATTCCAAAAATTAGCATAATACAATCTTTTTAGCTAAGTTTGCATCATATTTATTAACAATTGGAAGCCATGCCCGTCTGAGGCGTTTGCTGATATGCAGCAGCATGGCCATGGAACTCCGAGTCACAAACTTAAACAGAGTGAAATGATGGACTCTCAAGAAAACATCACCCCTAAGGGGATTGAGGAAGAGCAGAAGGCCCAAGCCGCTGCCCCTGTAACAAACGTCAACAACGAAAACGACGAGAAAGAAGAAACAAAGGCTGACGCGCAAGAGCAAGCCACAACTGCCGAGCCAACTCCCGAAGAGGCTGGCAAAGAGGAGCTTGCGAAGAAAGTCTACGCCTCAAAGAAGGAGGTTCTCGACCGTATTGCGGAAATCGCCAAGGGCGACGAAACACCCGAGAAGGACGAGGTTGACCACCTGAAAGCTTCTTTCTACCGTTTCCACATAGCCGAACGCGACAAGAAGCAGAAGGAATATCTCGAAGCTGGAGGCGACCCCGAGAAATACCAGATTCTCCCCGATGAAGACGAAGAGGCTTACAAAACCAACATGCAAGTCATCAAGGAGAAGCGCGCCAAGGCTTTCGAAAAAGCCCAGCAAGAGCGCGAGGACAATCTCAAGCACAGGGAGGAAATCATCGAGAAGATAAAGAATATGGCAACGTCGCCCGACGAAGCCAACAAGTCATACAACGAATTCAAGGCCCTGCAACAAGAGTGGAAAGCCATTGGAGCAGTGCCGCCAGAGAAATCGAGCGAGACTTGGCGCAACTACCAGCTCTACGTTGAGCAGTTCTACGACTTGCTCAACCTCAACCGCGAAGCCCGCGAATACGACTTCAAGAAGAACCTCGAAGCCAAGACTAAGCTTTGCGAGGAAGCCGAGAAACTGGCCGACGAACCCGACGTGGTGAACGCTTTCCACCAGCTGCAAGACCTTCATGAGCAATATCGTGAGATAGGTCCAGTGGCAAAGGACATGCGTGAAGACATCTGGACAAGGTTCAAGAACGCAAGCACTGTCATCAACAAGAAACACCAAGACCACTTCGAGAAACTCCGCGCCAACGAGGAAGAGAATCTCGCAAAGAAGACTGCACTGTGCGAGAAGACAGAGGCCGTGGCAAAGGAGGACAACAAAAGTGCTGCCGACTGGGAGAAACATTCCAAGGAGATTATCGCCATTCAGCAAGAGTGGAAGACCATTGGCTTCGCTCCAAAGAAGAACAACGAGGAAATTTTCCAACGTTTCCGCAAGGCTTGCGACGACTTCTTCGGCCGCAAGGCAGAATATTTCAAAGATGTAAGGGCTCGTCTCTATGAGAACGCCGAAAAGAAGAAGGCTCTTGTGGCTAAAGCACAAGAACTTGCCAACTCTACCGACTGGAAGGCAACATCCGACAAGCTCATCCAGCTACAGAAAGAGTGGAAGACGGTAGGCACGGCTCCAAGAAAGATAAGCGACCAGCTATGGAACGACTTCCTCACGGCTTGCAACCACTTCTTCGACGCGCGCAACGCCGCCCATGCCAGCGTTCACGACGAGGAGCGTGAGAACCTCCAGAAGAAGCGCGACATCATCGAGCTTTTGAAGCAAGTCTCAGCCTCCGACAGTGACGCACGAGAGAAGGTACAGGAGTTGACAGACAAGTACAACGCCATCGGTCATGTGCCTTTCCGTGAAAAGGACAAGATCTACAAGGAGTATCACGACGTGATGGACAAGATTTTCGAGGAGCTCCACATTTCCGCCGCCCGTCGCCATCTCGACAACTTCAAGAACAACCTCCGTGGCATGGCAAAGAAGGGAGAGGACGCCGTGGACAACGAGCGTGCTCGACTGGCACGTCGCTTCGAACAGCTGAAGCAGGAGATTACGACCTACGAGAACAACCTCGGATTCCTCAACATTTCCAGCAAGAAAGGCAACAGTCTTGTCGACGAGATGAACCGCAAGGTGCAAAAGCTCAAGGACGACGCTCAACTCATAAAGGAGAAGATCAAAGCCATCGACCAGCAGAAGTAATCATATTCTATATTTAGATAAACCATAAGAGGGTGCGCAAAAGCACTAAGCTTTAAGCGCACCCTCTTATGGATTATGTATGGATAGTTATGTCAAAAACCTCCTAGAGCATTAGCACCCTAATCTCCGCGTTGTGCATTCTCTGTATCTCATTCATGGGTTTCTTGAAATACACGCTCTGTATGGCCTTGTTTATGATGCCATGGCCAACCGCCAGCACAACCTTGTCGGGATAAGCCGTCTTGATCCATGTAAGGAAATTTTGAGCACGGCTCTTCATGTGTTCAAGTGTCTCCACGTCGTCTGGCCACT
The DNA here is from genome assembly GCA_963593695.1 of Escherichia coli. Taxonomy (GTDB): domain Bacteria; phylum Bacteroidota; class Bacteroidia; order Bacteroidales; family Bacteroidaceae; genus Prevotella. Next base: position 41,889 of record CAVBBO010000012.1, read on the forward strand.
CGGCATTTTCCAAGTCTGGAATAAACTTTCCGGTGAACGATCCCCAATCACGCTCACGAAGCAGCGGAGAGGTCTCTATAGCCTCTTGCCTCACACCCTTTGCCGACGCTATTATCTCACACGTCTGAATGGCACGGTGCAGATCGCTTGCCACGAAAACGTCAATTCTCTGATCTTTCATCTTTTCAGCGACATCACGGGCCTGTGCCTTGCCCGTATCGTTGAGTTCTCCTCCTTGCCAGCCCTGCAATATCTGGGCGGCGTTAGCCACTGTCTCGCCGTGGCGCACAAGATATAATGTAGTCATAACAAAATGCTGTCCTAATGACATATTGTCCCTATTCGATGTGCAAAATTACAAAAAATAACATGGTTTGATTAAATGTTCTGATAAAAAAGCCTATCTTTGCATTATCTTTGCAACTAGAGAACTATCGTACCCTCATAAGAACAATGGGGCAACGACAAAACAATTATTATGAAAGTCTTTCGCAGCAGCATTTTTCGCGCATTGTGTGCCATCGTCATCGGCGCGTTGTTAGTAAAATTTCGTGAGCAAACGGTGACATGGATTACCGTTGCCATAGGCATAATATTTCTCGTGAGCGGCATCATCAGCATCATTGCATGGTTTTCAGCCAAGCGCAAGGGTGGCACGGCCGGTGTAGACATCTACGATGCCCAAGGCAACCTCATCACCATGCCATCGCAACCATTCCCCATCGTAGGTCTGGGCAGCGTCATCCTGGGAGGCGTGCTCGCCATGTTCCCCAACAGTTTTGTCAACGGCTTGACCTATGTCCTTGCGATAATGTTGATCTTAGGCGCGCTGACACAGTTTTTCAACCTCACCGTTGCCCGTCGCTTTGCAAATATCGGCATCGTATGGTGGATATTCCCCACGTTGGTCTTGCTCGTTGGCCTTGTCGCCGTGGTCAAGCCTTCATTCATAGCCAGCGCCCCATTGCTCGTCCTTGGCTGGTGCATCATGGTCTACGGTGTGGTAGACCTCATCGATTCTGTCAAGATACATCAGTGCCGCAAGCAAATGACCAATGCCAACGGCACCAATGAAGCCACAGCCGAAGAGATCAAAGAAGAGAAGCTGGAGGAATAAGCGTCTTTATATAATCCGTCAACATACCGATGCCCTTCAAGTTCTCTCCGCCCTCAGGTATTATCACATCGGCAAAACGCTTCGTGGGCTCGATAAACTGCTCATGCATTGGCTTCAACACCTTCAAGTAGCGATCCACGACCATTGACACCGTGCGTCCTCTGTCGATAGTGTCGCGCTGTATGTTGCGTATGAGGCGTTCGTCGGAATCACAGTCTACAAATATCTTCAAATCCATCATGTCGCGCAGACGCTTGTTCAGCAATGTCATGATGCCCTCTATTATTATTACCGGCTTAGGTTCCACGTGGATGGTCTCCGGCAACCTGTTGCTGAGGATATACGAATAGGTGGGTTGTTCAATGGCCATGCCGCTGGCGAGCTCATGCACTTGCTTAATGAGTAACTTCCAGTCGAAGGCATCAGGATGGTCAAAGTTTATGGCCTTGCGCTCCTCGTCGGCAAGCCCCGTCGTATCGTTGTAATATGAGTCGAGAGGCACCACGGCAACGTGGTCGGGCGGAAGCGACTCCACTATTTTCCTAACTACTGTGGTCTTGCCAGAGCCTGTGCCGCCGGCAATGCCGATAATTGTTGGTTTCATGGTCTATCTTGTTTCTTAGTCTGTTCTTATAAAATATTCAAGTCTTCAAACATCTTCTTATAGTATGCCGCCTTGTCTTCAAGCCGCATGGGATAGGCGCGACTTGAGCTTGGCTGCCTGTATAGGCTTATCTCCCTGCCATTGAACTGGAAATCTACATGACCGCCCATCTTCAAGTTCTTTGCCCGGTCTCCTATACCATAATGCTCCATGAAAATGCTGGTGGCAAGCCTACCCGCCGTGAGCACCCCATGGCAGAGCGGCAATGCCGTGAGCATGCCATCAAGATCAGCCTTCTCCACCACCTCCAGGTCCTTGTCAGAAGCCGTTCCCTTGGTGCGCCTTACGCGCAAGCAGGTGTCGAAGATTGCGATGCCTCTTTCCGAGAGAAACGATTTCAAGGCATCGAGGCGATAGGTCTTGCCTGCCTCATCCACGAAGCGTGACTTGTCGCCAAAGAAGCAAAGCCCCATTATACGCCACATGTCGTTGGTATAGTTAGGATAATACCAATCCATGCACCAACGCTTAGGCGAAGGCGGAAAGGTGCCGAGCATGAGCAGTCGTGCCGTTTGTGGCAAGAAAGGCTCGAAGGGATGGGTCTCTATATCAAGTGTTGACATCGAGTCAATCTTTCTGCTTTGCGTCTTTCTCAAGCAATGCCTTGCGTTCCGCCTCACACGAGGCAATGTTCTTGAGCTCGGCCTCAGTGTAGCCGGGCAAGGCAAACACGCTTTCTTCCAAGGCCTTGTCTTTTTTCTCGCTTTGCTCTTTCAGGAGATAAACCACCGCTGGCAAGTGGTCAGAGAAACCGTCGAGCCAGACGCCGCCGGCTGTGGTTCGCTTGGTGCCGCCCTTGTATTTGCCTTCCGTCTGGAAGAGGTAAGGCATGCGTTGCACCTCGTTCTTATAGTATTTTAGCGTCGTGAAATCTTTTTTCCCGTCTTTGTTTATAAGACTTGGTGACAGGATTATCTGGTCGAAAAGGTTCCATGAGCCTTGATATTGCAGTGTGCCGGTGCCTTGCTTGGCAAGCACATTGTACCAGGGGTTATACATGTCATCCTTGCCCACCATCGCCACTTCTTCCTTGGCAGAGAGCGATTCGTGCATGCTCTTGTTGGTCGGGTCATCGTTCATGTCGCCCATCACGACAACTTTCGCCTTCGGGTCGAGACTCAATATCCTGTTTTTCAATTCTTTTATCTGCAGCGCGCCCACCTCGCGGTAATAGCTGCCGCTGAATCGGCTCGGCAGGTGATTCACGATTATCACCACGTGTTCTCCAGCCATCTCGCCACTCACCGCAAAGAAGCCACGGGTACGGAAGAGCGAGTCTTGTTTCTCGGTGGGAACATAGGGATAGAGCTTGACATCCTTGACGGCGAAGAGCGACGGATTGTAAATCAGGGCGCAGTCTATGCCACGATGGTCGGGACCCTCTACATGGCAAAACTTATATCCGCGCTTGCTGAGCTCCGGTTGGGCGCACAAGTCGGCAAGGCAGCGGTCGTTCTCCACCTCCGACACGCCAATGGCTGAGCATCCCACGCCGGGGAGCATCGACGTGCCCATGTCGCTAAGGGCGCGCGCCATATTGTGCAATTTGTGCGTATACTTCATACCGTTCCACTTGTATGAGCCTGACGGCAGGAATTGATAGTCGTTCTTGCCCGCATCGTGGCACGTGTCGAAGAGGTTTTCAAGGTTGTAGAAACCCACGGCATAAGCATGGAACTTCTTCTGCGCGCCTATTGAGACACAGAAGAATAGCAATAAGAAGAACGCGGAAAAATACTTTTTCATCTTGTCAAAACGATGTCTTATAATTTGTTTCTGCAAATATCGGAACATTTTTCGACATTTCATCATTTCTTAATCAAAAAACCTCAAAGGATAAGTCGTTTTTTATTATCTTTGCAAACAATATTAATACATCACACTTAATTTATGCAAAAAAAGCTTATCATGGCCTTGGCAGCCTTGGGCTATGTCTCGGTGGGTTATGCCCAGCAAGACTCGGTCAACATTGGCGAGCAGGCCTTTACCTTCACAGAGGCTCAGCTTGGGGAAGACGAGAACGTCACGCAGAGCGTGTCTATCATCTCTTCCGGCACCAACGCTTACGCCAATGAGGTGGGATACCGATGGAGTCCCGTGAGGTTCAAGTACAGAGGCTACAATGCCAAGTACAACGAAATGTATATAAACGGCAACCCCGTGAACGATGCCGAGCGCGGCGAGTTCCGCTATTCGTTTGTGGGCGGACTCAACAACCAGACGCGCAACATGGAATCGGCCCTGCCTTTCGAGGGCAACAATTTCTCATCGGCGGCTCTCGGCGGCAGCAACAACTACAACTTCCGTCCGTCGGCAATGCCCGTGGGACAAAAGGTCTCGCTTGCGGGAGCCAACCGCAACTACACCGCACGCGCCATGTACTCATACAACTCTGGCCTCAACAACAACGGATGGGCATGGTCGGCTGCCGTGTCATACCGATGGGCAAAGCAAGGCTACGTGGAGGGCACGTTCTACAACTCCCTGAGCTATTTCCTGGGCTTGGAAAAGATCTTGTCCACTCATCATTCACTCTCTCTCGTCACATGGGGCAACCCCACCGAGCGCGCCACACAGAGCGCATCGACCGACGAGATGTATTGGCTTGCCAACAACTACAACTACAACCCCAACTGGGGATACCAAAACGGCAAGAAGCGCAACTCGCGCGTGGTCCACGACTTCGCCCCGGCGGCTTTGCTGACATGGGACTTCAAGATTGACGACAACACCAAGCTCACGACATCGCTGCTTGGCAAGTATGCCATGTACAGCAGCACGCGCCTCAACTACAACAACGCCACCAACCCCGCTCCCGACTATTATAGCCTCATGCCAAGCTATTTCTACAATGTCTGGAACAAGGACGACACCGACACCAACACGTCGTCGGCGCTCGACTCATGGCAGGCTGCCGTAGACTTTTTCAGGTCTTCAAAGGCCAACCGCCAGATCAACTGGGACAAGCTCTACTATTCCAACAAGATGGCTTCGGCCCAAGGCGCCGATGCCATGTACTACCAGCAGGCTTACCACGACGACCAGCTCGCCTTCAGCCTCTCATCATCGCTGCACAAAGACTTCTCGGCAAATAGCGCGTTCAACGTCGGCGTGAACCTCAGCACCAACAAGGGCATGCACTATCAGACCATGGAAGACCTGATGGGCGCGTCCACGTTCCACAACTCCAACTATTATGTCATCGGCACCTACGCCGAGACAGCACCCGAAGTGTTCTACGACCTCAACGATGGCAGCTCGCCAAAGCTCGTGAAAGAGGGCGACCGCTTCGGCTACGACTACAATGTCTACGTGAACCGCGCACAGGCATGGGCGGGATACGAGGCCAAGTTCAACCGTGCCAACCTCTTCGTCAGCGGACGCATCGGCGGCACGTCGTTGCAGCGCGACGGAAAGATGCGCAACGGTCTCGCTGCCGACAACTCTTACGGCAAGAGCAAGACAGCTTACTTCCTCGACGGTGGTGCCAAGGCCGGCATCAACATCAACGCCGGACGCGGCAGCATCATCTACCTCGGTGGCGGATATGAGTGGAAGGCGCCAACGGCAAACGTGGCGTTCGCCTCTCCGCAAATCAACAACGACTTCGTGAAAAACCTCTCTACGGAGAAGATCCTCTCAGCTGAATTAGGCTATCAGCTCCAGACAAGTTGGCTGCACGCCAACATCCAGGGCTACTACTCTCGCCTGCAGGATGTCACCGAGTACAGCATGTACTACTACGACTCCAGCAACTCCTTCTCCTACGTCTCGCTCTCCGGCATCAACAAGCACTACTATGGCGTGGAGCTCGGTCTCGACTTCAAGGTGACTTCTTGGCTCAACATCAAGGGACTTGCCACAGTCAGCGAGGCCAAATATGCCAACAATGCCAACGTGCGCTACATGCTTTCCACCGATGGCAAATACAACGACGACATCGTGGTCAACAAGAACATGCGCGAGGGCGGCACTCCTCTCTCGGCCTTCTCCATCGACCTCGCCTACCATTCAAATGGATGGTACATCGACCTCATCGGCAACTATTATGACCGCATATACCTTTATTACACGCCCGTCAGCCGCTACTATCAAAACCTCCCGATAGCCAAGGACGCCAACGGCAACACCCTTGTCGACGAGAACAACAAGCCCCTGCACGATACCTCTACCGTGCCGTCACAGGCCAAGGGCAAAGGCGGATTCATGCTCGACGCGTCGATCGGCAAGAGCATATACATCGGCAAGCACCAGATGTCTATCAACCTCATGCTCACCAACATCCTCAACAACCGCAAGATCGTGACGGGTGGCATGGAGCAGAACCGACAGACCTACGACGAAAGCGGTGAGGCCATACGTACCTACAACTTCATCAACAACCCGAAGAAGTTCTACGTAAACGGCATCAACGGCATGCTCAACATAACATACAAATTCTAAAGAAAGGAGAGAATCATGAATAGCAGAATGAATATCAAGACGACAAGTCTTCTCCTCTTTGCCTTAATGTGCGCTCTCTTCTCTTCGTGCATGAACGGCAAATGGGACGAGCCCGACTTCAACGGCGGTGCGCCTTATGGCAACAATGACATCGTGGAGAAAAACGTCATCACCATAAAGGAGCTCATAGCGAAATATCCCAATGTCTTCTCGTCAACTGACCAAAACAAGCAGATTTCTGAAGACATAATGATCAAGGGCCGCATCACGGGCAACGACCTTGGCGGCAACATCTACAAGCAAGTGGTGCTGCAAGACTCCACCGCCGCAATCATCATCGCCATCAACGAGGGCGGACTCAACGGCTACCTCGCCGAGGGCGCGGAGATCCTCGTAGACCTCAAGGGGCTCTACATTGGCGGCTACCGCAAGATGCCGGAGATTGGCGCGCCATACAACGGCAACAGCATTGGCAGAATGCAGAAAGACATCTGGGCAAAGCACTTCAAAATCGTTGGCTCACCAGACACCACGGTCATCAAGGCCATCGACTTCAAGACCATCCAAGACGACATGGATGCCAACTGCGGCAAGCTCGTCACGCTGAAAGACGTCAAGTTCAAGCAAGCCGACGGAAAGGCCACCTTCTCTACTGGCACCGAGAGCGGCAACGCCGTAAACCAAGAGATCGACGGCTATCCATCAACCGTGGTGATCCGCACCAGCACCTACGCCGACTTCGCCGCCATGACGTTGCCTTACGACAGCGAGGCGAAGGAGAAGCTGAAGGCGGACATCACCGGCATCGCCACACGCTACAACTCCTACTGGCAAATTCTCATCCGCAAGACCAGCGACATCGTGGTGAAGAAATAAGGCCACGGCCTTAGGCAACCAACTATACTATATACAAACACACACAAGAATAAAACACAAGAATAAATATGAAAGCGATTTTTAAATTTGCATTTGCCTTCGTAGCACTTCTTTCCTTCGCGGCATGCTCCGACGTGCCCATGCCTTACGAGCAGCCAGGAGACAATAACAAAGGCAACGAGACAACGGACGGCACCTATCTTGACGAAAGTTTCTCTTCCGACTTTGGCAAGTTTACTAATGTCACAGTTAAAGGTAACGCATGGGCCATCGACTACAATACAGCAAAAGCTACAGGCTATGACAACAATAGCAAGGTAACAACCGAGTCGGAGGCTTACCTTGTATCTTCACCTTTAAACTTGTCAAAGTCAACGGCTGCATACTTGCAGTTCGACTATATCCTCAGATATGTAAAGGCAGGGCAAACAGAGAACAAGGTTCTCATCACCGACAACTACACAGGTTCCCCTTCGTCAACGACATGGACAGACATAACAGGCACTCTGACAGAGGGTGCTGATTGGAACACCTTCTCAACATACAAGAAAAACATTCCAGCTGCATTCCTTGGCAAGGACAGTGTCGTTGTCGCCCTAATGTACTCGTGCACCACCACCTCGTCTACGATAGAAATCAAGAATCTTATAATGAAAGATGGAACGGTAGAAGAGAGTGGCGAGACTCCTGACACTCCCGATACCCCCGACACTCCCGACACTGGCGTGGCTACAGGCGACGGCACGAAGGAAAATCCATTCAACAGCGTTGCAGCAAACAAATATGCAGCAACTCTCGGTGACAACGCGAAATCGGACAAGGACTACTATATCAAGGGTAAGATCGTTTCCGTAAAGGAAGAATATGGCACACAATATGGCAACGCCTCATTCTACATCTCCGATGACGGAAAAGCCGACAACCAGTTCTATGTCTATCGTGCTCTCTACCTCAACAACGAGAAATATACATCGGGCACCAACATCAAGGCTGGCGACGACGTTGTTGTTTGCGGAAAGATTACCAAGTATGTAAGTTCTTACGGCACAACATACGAGACTGTCCAAAAGGAGGCTTACCTTGTTTCACTGAATAGCAATGGCGGGAGCACAACCCCTGATACTCCAGTTACTGGCGAGGCCGTAACTATAAGCGGCACTACAGTCACCCTCACCAATACGTCTGCAACAGCAGGAACAGAAACCACCACTGTCGACCTCAACACATTGGAACTTGAAAATGGGAAAGCGGTCACAGAGATATCGTTCCCTGATGGAGCAAAGGTAACTTTCGACAAGGGCGAGGGAACAAACACGCCTGCTTTCTATGAAAAAACAAAAGGTGTTCGAGTGTATCTTAACAACACACTGACATTCGCCGCTTCAAAAAAGATTGCTAAAATCGAATTCAGTTGCGACAAATACAGTAGTACATCTTATGTAGGCAATGCTGCGGCAACAGTGACGTTCTCTGGCAACTATGCCGTTTACACCAACTCTGACCCTAATGCGGAAAAAGGTGGCGTACAGCTTAGAGTACAGACCATCACCATTACCTACGCAAAGTAAGAAGCAATTAATGTAAAGCGAAAGCTCTATAACCACAATTATATTTATTCTATGAACGATAAATTTAAGATACCTTATATCAACGCCGTTATAAGGGCTTTCGCCAAGCATTTCAGCCTTGACCTGCAATCTTCGTTTCGTTACCTGTGGAACTTTAAAGGAATAAAGTTCCTCAACGACTATTATGACATTGAACATCTACAATCCATCGAAGACACCGTGGATGATTTAATCGCATTATGTCAAAAAAATGGAGGGAAATTAGCATGAGACTCTTTCATGGCACTAATGTTGATTTTGACAAAATCGACATTTCAAAGTCAAATCCCTGGAAAGATTTCGGAAAAGGCTTTTACCTGACCGACATCTACGACCAAGCACTGAAGATGGGAAAGAAAAAAGCTCTCATCTTTGGAGGTGAACCCATTGTCCAGGAATACGAATTTGATGAAAAGCATCTGCAAGACGGTTCGCTCTATATTTTGTCATTTAGCGAACCTAACAAAGAGTGGGCTGAATTCATATTCAAGAATAGAAACAAGAGGTTTCGGGAAAGGAAACACGATTACGATATTGTTTATGGTCCAATAGCCAACGATGGAGTGGCTTATCTCTTAGGCAGATATGATGAAGGTTCGTTGACCATAGAAGAGCTTGCAAGGATGTTGGAATATAGACATTTGAACAATCAATATTATTTTGGAACGGAAAAAGCAATATCATTGTTGAGGAGGATATTATGAAAAACTTTCAACCATCATCATTTCTCATTAATCATACTTTGGATCAAATGACTCTATTCCTCACGGAAGACTATCATTTGGACATACCTACGGCATTAAACGTCGTCTATAACTCAACGACCCTGTCGCTCCTACAAAACAAGGATACAGAACTTTTTATAGAAAGCCCTTCCTATGTTTATGAACTGTTGAAGAAGGAATATCTTACCGGAAAACTCAACTGAAAACAAAATTTTAAGTGCGAAGAAGGTTAATTTCCCGCCCAATTCCTTGGCAGATGGGAATATTCTTAGTAACTTTGCATCCGATTTAGCTTCGGCACATTTTATTAACAAGTTATATAACAGAACAAAATGAAAAACGGTATTCATCCAGAAAACTATCGCCCCGTCGTGTTCAAGGACATGTCCAACGGCGATATGTTCCTTACAAAGTCTACATGCAAGAC
>CAVBBO010000013.1:0-11910 GCA_963593695.1 Escherichia coli
GAGCATCTGACTACGGATCAGAAGGTTCCGGGTTTGAATCCCAGCGGAGTCACAACATCACAAGATGCCAAAGAGGACTTTACTCAATGTAAAGTCCTCTTTTTGTTTACATACGGTTGAGTTCATACGACATAAAGAAACGGCTTGATAAAGATTATGACAAGGAGAGCGATAGTGACGGGTGCCACGTCGGGCATAGGAATGGAGGTGGCAAAGCTCCTGGCGGAGCAAGGTTGGCAAGTGGGCATTGCCGGCAGAAGAACTGAAAGGCTCATTGAACTGAAGCAGCGCCATGAGGGAATAGTGTGCTACCGGCAGATAGACATCACCTCTCCCGACGCTCCCCAGCTCCTCCGCCAGCTCATCGACGAGCTTGGCGGCATGGACTTGTATTTCCACAGCTCGGGCATCGGCTGGCAAAACAACTCGCTCGACCTTGACAAGGAGCTGAAGACCGTGGAGACCAACGGCATGGGATTCGTGAGGATGGTCGACACGGCGTTCAACTGGTTTGCGGAACGTGAGAAAGAACTTCCGGCTGCCGAACCTTCACGCCACCGCATCGCCTGCATCACCTCCATAGCCGGGACAAAGGGACTTGGGGCGGCGCCTGCCTATTCAGCCACCAAGCGTTTCCAAAGCCACTACCTCGAATGCCTCTGTCAGCAGGCCCGCATGCGCCATCTCCACATCTCCATCACCGACATCCGCCCGGGCTTCGTCAAGACCGACCTCATAGCGGGCAGCAACTATCCCCTCCAGCTCAGCGCCAACGACGTGGCAAAGAGCATAGTGCGGGCGATAGACAATGGCAAGGACGTCAAGGTCATCGACTGGCGCTATGCCTTCCTCGTGTCCATCTGGCGGCTCATCCCACGCTGGCTTTGGACCAGGTTGAGGATATCATAAACCGGGGCTGAAGAGCGGCGTCATTTCCAGTTTCCTTCGAGGTCTACGTCGCGCGCGTCGAAAGGACGCAGGAGCTGATCAACAAGCACCGCATAGTCGCCACGCGTAATGGAGTTGGCTGGAGCGATGCCGAAATTCTGCAACACGCTGTTTACGGAAAGGTCAAACGACTCGCCCTTCCACACTTTTTCTATCAGTCGCAACACCTCATTGGTCGACACCGTGGCATGCGAGCAATCCACGCCCGCCACCCCGTAGAAGTCGGCAAAATGTCGCAAGTCGCTACCGCTCAGCAGACTGTCGGCGTCAAGCCACGTCTCGTTTTGCCAGTCCTTGTGCTTGCCCACGCCATGCAGCAGGCCGGTGACCCCGATGCGCTGATAGCTGGCGAAACGCGGGCTCGACTTCGGCACGTCGAGATAGGGCAGAAGATAGTTGCCCGAGGAGAGCAACTGCCGCTGCAACGCGCGCACGCTCAGGTCTTTGGGCAAGCAGCCTTCCCTGACCGCCATTGCCGCGAGTGCGCCCGCCACCTGGCCGATCTGCATCGACACGGGTTGCAAGCGCGACGTTCCGTTCACGAGGTTGGTCACGGAGATGGCTTTCTCCGCGAGCAGCAAGCGGTCTTCCGTCTTGGGGAAGAACACGCCCACAGGCATGCCCCACGACGGTATCGACGGGATATCGAGCTCCTTCACCGGACGCTCGTTGTGGTGCTGGTCCACGGGATAGTCGCCCACCGCCACCGCTGTGCGATAGAGCTTGGTCGGTTGGTCATATGGGGCGCGAATGTCGTTGAGCGTGAACAGCACACGGCCCTCAAACCTACGACCCTCGCGATAATAGGGGATAAACGGCAGACCGTCCTCCGTGGGATACTCGTCGGCAAGGCCGAGGGTGTCCATGCCAAGCTCGTGTTGCATGAAATAGAGGAAGCGCCACGTCTTTGCCTTGGCAGCCTTTTCCGCCTTCACGCGCATCTCCGGCGTGAGGTCCACATCGTTCAGATAATAGTCGTTGCCGAACAGCGGCCAGTTGATCATGTATTTCCCGCCGGGCAACCGCCCGTAGGTCATCATCATCTGCTGCGACCAAGGCTTCCGTTCCGTCTTGCCGTCGTTGAGCGGGTTTATGCAGCAGTTGCGAAACTCCCTTGGGTCATATCCCTTGGGGCGGCGTATCGTTTGCGGTGTCTTGTGGAATTTCAGCGTCACGACATAGGTCATGTCCTGCACTATGTCCTTTGCCTCAGCCAGGGCCTCAGGCTCGCCCGTGTCGGTGCGCGCGTCAAGACCTATGTGGTATTTCAGTCCGGCAGCCTTCGCCACGTCGCCAAGCTCGGTGCCGTCGATGACGTAGGCGCACGTTGCCGTCTGCGTCTTGCCCTCCTTCGTGTAGGTCACCTCCCAACCATCGGCAAGGCGTTTCAGCCCCTTGAACATGGCGTTAGGCTCATAGGCGAGCCTCTTTTCCGCCTTCACCCATTTCTGGAATATCGCGTTGCCCACCGACGGCTCAAACTGTATCATGCTCACCCATCCCGTGGCAAGTGCCTCGAAAGAGCCATAGTGGCGCACCAGCTCCTGCTGGAAGTCGCCCCACAGCCCCGACGGCAACTTGAAGTTGCCATCCGTGCAGCTCACCCCTGCCTGAGTGAGCATGCCGCCAAGCCACAGCGTTGGGTCTATGAGCAATGTGCCGGCGCCAAGTCTCGCGCTCTCCACGGCGGCGCACACACCGCTGGTGCCGCCTCCCACCACCACCACATCGTAACGCTCGCCACGCGCCGGAAGAAAGGCTGAAACGAAAATCAATACCGTCAATAGTTGTTTATACATGGTTTTTAACTTTATTTAATGAGATAAAGGCATGTTAACTTATGATTATTGTCTAACTTTGCGAAAAACAATAGTTGACCTTCAAATTGTTGTCTTACGGCTTTTTAGCGATTGCAAAGATATACATATTTATTGAGACGCTGTCGTTTTTTTTCCTTATTATTTCAGGTTGAGAGGTTATATTTTTTTAGGCTCAAAATCCTCGCCAAGTCCATCTATGGGCATTGCTTCAAGTAATTAAGTCGCCTTATCTTATCATTGAGCATTTTCATCTTCTCTATCAGTTCATCGAAAGAGGGCACAGGACCATAAATCATGTGTTCGGCCATGAACTTATAGTCCTCCTGCCACTTCTCGGCAATCTCGTCACAAGGAACGATGTTGAGGGTATCGGTATATAGGTCATCGTAGTTGAAGCCTTTCAAACCGATGAACTTGCGGCGATGCTCAAGAACAGCCCGGTATAGTTCTTCATTGTTGATGGCGCAGTCTGCTATGTTCCGTTCGGAGACCATCATCATCGCCAAGTCATAGATATGGCGTGACATACGTTCCACCCTAACCACATCCTTGTGGAATTCTTCATGCAAGAGAAAAACCTTTTCAAGGAATGTACGCTCTGGAATGACCGCATTCACCTCAAAGGGTTCCTCGGCGAATGGCGCATTGGGGAAATGGGCATCAATGACTGCTTTGATGGCATTCTTCTCCACTGGTTCCATCATCGACCTACCGCTGATTTCTATCTTCACCGTATTCTTGATATAGGGTGATACATCATATAGGCTTTGGTAAGTCACCGTAATCACCTCGGGATCGGTAGTCGTTATCGGAGTGATGACTACATCCACAGAAAAAGCATCTTGGCGAATGCCCAAAGCAAGCAACGCCTCCACTACATCACGCTGCATCTTTTCCCTTACAAAAGAGCAAGCGGCACGACGAAGTTTGTCACTTATTTGTGTCTTAGACAGTTCGCTGCCAAAGCCGAGAAACTCCCTGCTGAGGGCGATATCTATATCTTCAGAGAATCGAGCTATCAAGTTCCAGCACTTGCTGAGACTTGTACCGCCCTTGAAAGCTATATGTTCTGCATAAGGCAATGTGTGCAAGGCTTTAAGCACCTGCGTCACCCACCAGTCTTTTTCGATGCTCGAAGGTGGCAACTCTGTCTTCAACGCTACGTTGTTGATGGCTTGTCGCTGACGGTCTGCTGGTATATCTATGAATTTCATCGTCTGATCAGATTTTTACGCACCCATGCCGGTGCAAGTTTGATGTCATGATTGAACGCGCTGTCGCTTACGGTTCTCACGTGGTCTAAGAGTACATTTATTTCTTCCTCTGTCAACTTGTCTTCGCCAATGGTGCGCATGGCGGTGACTACAAGCATCATCAGCTCTGATTTATATGCGAAATTCTTTCCCGAAGAGGAATGCTTGAAGAGGATGCCATGTCCGTCTCCTATCTTTATCCGTCGCGCTGTGCCATTGGTCAAGAACACCACATTCATCGGAATCTGCGTGGACAGACCTAAGCGGTTCAGAGCGTATGCTCCCGTAGGCACAATCTTAGCTTTGTCACGCTTGGCAATAGCCTGGGCGATCTCTTCTATCGAAGGATAGGCAACGCCAAGACCATACTCTTTATCTTCTTTAGGGTAATAATAGATACCATGAGCCAGACGAATCAACATTCCGCCGGTGTATAACCGGAAGAATGCTGTCTTTACGGCAGCAGGGGCTCCGCACTCTGCATAGTCCTGCTGAAATACTATCGAGCCACGCCCCTTGCCCCTAAGCCTCATCTCTATCTTGTTTTCAACACTTTGGCCTAATGTTCGAGACATATTATTGAAACCTTTTTATTATGTTTTTGGTTCTTAAACCAGCGCAAAGGTATAGTATTTTCCTCAAACCGTCAAAAGTTTTACAGAAATATCATATATCGAAGTGGATTCTTATCTCAAAGAACACGTCAGCCACATTAATATTCCGCAATTCGACATGCCCCTCGGCATTGCAATGGAAAGACGGCGGCATTGCAATGGAAAGGCAACGGCATTGCAATGGAATGCCGACACGATTCCAATGGAAAGCCGAAGGGCATGGCAAGCGGCAAGGAAGCGATTGAAAATCAGGAATGATGATAATCCGCAAAACCCTTTGCAGTTTAGAATTTTACGTGTATCTTTGTAACGTAAAGAGATTACACGTCAACGACGTAAAGAAATCGCACTTTAACGACGTAAAGAGATCACACATTAACGACATAAGAAACATGAGACTGAACAAGACTTTTCTAACACTCAGCCTGGCAACCGCACTCTTGCAGACACCCGCCTTTGCCTATGCCCAGTCGGCAGGCGGATCCGGCAGCCAGAACCCGCTCTTGCAAAAAAGCACGCTTCCCTTTGGCGCACCCGACTTCAGCAAGATCAAGGAGAGCGACTATCTGCCCGCCATAGAAGCCGGCATAGAGAACCAGCGCGAGAACATCAGCAAAATCACCGGCAACAAGCAGAAGCCTAACTTCAAGAACACCATACTCGCTTACGAGAACAGCGGGATGCTGCTCGACCGTGTCACCAGCGTGTTTTTCGGGCTCACCAGCGCCCACAAGACACCTGGCATCGCCGAGACCCAAGAGAAAGTGGCACCGATGCTTACCGCACTGGAAAACGAGATCTATTTCAACAAGAAGCTCTTCGAGCGCATCAAGTATGTCTACGACCACGAATACGACAAGCTCAAGGGAGAGGACAAGCGGCTCACAGAGGTCATATACAAGGGCTTTGTACGCTCCGGCGCCCTCCTTCCAGACGACAAGATGGAGCGCATGAAGCAAATCAACTCCCGCCTCTCCGACCTCCAGCAGCAATGGGGCAACCTCCTGCCTGCAGCCACCAACGCAGCCGTGGTGTGGGTGAACAGCAAGGAGGAGCTCGCCGGACTGAGCGACGCCGACATAGCCCAATGCAAGAAGGACGCCGAGAGCCGTGGCGGCAACGCCCCTTACTGCATCGTCATCGTGAACACCACGCAGCAAGCCATACTCACCAATCTCGACAACCGTGAGCTTCGCCGCAAGGTGTATGAGGCGAGCATCCACCGCGCCGATGCCACCAACCCCGACTTCAACACCTTCCCCATCGTGACCGAGATTGCCAAGTTGCGCGCCGAGAAGGGACAGCTGATGGGCTACGCCAACTACGCCGACTATTCGCTGGAGAAGACGATGGCGAAGAACTCGAAAAACGTGAACGACTTCCTGGCCAACCTCATCAAGGAATACGCCCCCAAGGCGAAAGCGGAGACAGAGGCCATAGAGGAGTATGCCCGAAAGACCGAGGGCAAGGACTTCAAGCTCCAGCCTTACGACAGGTTCTATTATTCGGCGAAGATGAAGAAGGAGATGCTCAACATCACCGACGACGAGGTAAAGCCATACTTCAACATAGACAGCGTGCAGGTGAACGGCGTGTTCTATGCAGCACATCGCGTATATGGCCTCAACTTCAAGCAGCGCAAGGACATACCCACCTACCATCCCGACATGAAGGTGTTTGAGGTGAGCGACAAGAACGGCAAGCCTCTCGCCCTCTTCTACAGCGACTACTTCCGCCGCCCCACCAAGCGAGGCGGCGCCTGGATGAGCAGCTTCGCCAAGCAGAGCAAGCAGCGCGGACAGTTGCCGATAATATACAATGTGTGCAACTATGCCAAGGCACCCGACGGCCAGCCATCGCTCGTCACCTGGGACGAGGCTACCACCCTCTTCCATGAGTTTGGCCATGCCCTCCACGGCATTCTCTCCGACTGCCAGTACAACACGCTTTCGGGAACGGCAGTGGCAAGAGACTTCGTGGAGATGCCGTCGCAGTTTAACGAATCGTTCGCCTCCATCCCTGAGATTTTCGACCATTACGCCCGCCACACGGAGACCGGCAAGCCGATGCCCGCCGACCTGAAAGAGCGCATGCTGAAGAGCATCAACTTCCAGACAGCCTACGCCCTGGGCGAGAACCTTGCCGCCACCTGCCTCGACCTGGCTTGGCACGAATTGGCACAAGGGGAGATACCGTCGCCCTACATGGCAGGAGCTTTTGAGAAGGAAGCTCTCAACAACGTGGGGTTGCTCGACAACCAGATACCACCACGCTATTCCACTTCCTACTTCAACCACGTGTGGGGCGGAGGCTATGCCGCCGGTTACTACAGCTATCTCTGGACCGAGGTGCTGGCCGTGAACATCGCCGACTATTTTGCCAAGCATGGAGCCCTCGACCCAGCCGTTGGCCAGGCTTTCCGCGACAAGATCCTGAGCCGTGGCAACACCAAGGACCAGATGGAGATGTTCACCGACTTCACTGGCATGAAGCAGCCCGACACCTCTGGCTTCCTGAAAGCAAAAGGGTTGTAAACCGTCACACCCTCTGGCAAGAACCATTGCAAACGACAGCAAAAAGGCTGGCACTATAATCAAGAAGTTTGGCAGTTAGGGATATTTGGAGTAAATTTGCAGATGTAAAAACGAGCAAGGCCATGGCAGAATTGATGAACTTTTATCCAGTAGGAGTACAGACCTTCGAGAAAATCAGAGAGGGGAAGTATCTGTATATTGACAAGACAAAATACATAGTTGATTTTCGCAAGAAGAAAATGAATTATGTCTTTCTGAGTCGTCCGAGACGGTTCGGCAAGTCGCTCTTTGCCTCTACCGTCCAGGCCTATTTTGAAGGACGCAAGGAACTCTTCAATGGTCTTGCCATTGCCGAATACGAGAAGGAATGGGTGAAACATCCCGTGCTGCATTTCGACATGAGCGGAGCGAAACACATGGAAAAGGAACAACTCGAACGGTATCTTGACTGGTTGTTGAAACCATACGAGAATGTTTACGGATGCAAGGCTGACGAGAAGGATGCAAATGTACGCTTTGCCAATATCGTCAGACGTGCATACGAACAGACTGGACAGAAGGTCGTTGTCATCATCGACGAATACGACGCCCCACTGCTTGACGTGGTACACGAGAAGGAGAATCTCGGAGTGCTGCGCCGTATCATGCAGAATTTCTACAGTCCTCTGAAGATGCTTGACCCGTATCTCGAGTTTACGTTTATCACCGGCATAACAAAGTTCTCGCAACTCAGCATCTTCAGCGAGCTGAACAACCTTGAGAACATCAGCATGTTCGACCAATACTCTGCCATCTGCGGCATAAGCAAGACAGAACTGACAACGCAGATGCGCCCCGACATCGAAGGGCTCGGCAAGGCTCTCGGGCTTACCTACGAGGAATGTCTCGACGAGCTGACAAAGCATTACGACGGCTATCATTTCAGCGAACATTCCGAGGACGTGTTCAACCCATTCAGCCTGGTAAGGGCCATGAACGGCCAGAAGATTGAGTCGTATTGGTTTGGCTCCGGCACGCCAACCTATCTGATAAAGACCCTGCAGAAGTATCACGTGGGCGTGATGGACATTGAGAAGAAGAGCTGCGACGTCGACGACTTCGACGTGTCGCCCGAACAGATGACGTCGGCTCTCCCGCTGCTCTATCAGAGTGGCTACCTCACCATAAAGAGATTCAACCCGCTGTTGCGCCGCTACACGCTTGGCTACCCCAACCGCGAAGTGAAGATTGGCATGCTCAAGAGCCTTGCGCCCAACTACCTCTCGCCTGTTTCGCTGGACAACAACAGCCTTGTGGGCGACTTCCTCGAAATGCTGTACGACGGCGACATTGAAGGAGCCATGAACCGGTTGAGGGCTTATCTTGCGAGCATCTCCAACCGACTGTCAAACAAGAACGAGCGTGACTTCCAAACCGTGTTCTACCTCATATTCAATCTTATGGGAGGCTACATGCGCGTGGAGGAAGACAGCGCTATCGGCAGGGCTGACGCCGTGGTGCACATGCCAGACGCCATATATGTCTTCGAGCTGAAATACGACGGCTCGGCAGAGGACGCCATCAAGCAGATCGACGACAAGGGCTACCTGATTCCCTATTCAGCCAACGGCAAGCGGCTCTTCAAGGTCGGTGTCAACTACGACAGTCAGCAGCGGACCATCGGCGAGTGGATTGTGAAGGAGGGGTGAGGGACATTTATATGAGCACTCAATTAAAACGAGCCACCAGCTCTTTCCGTCTTTACATCAACCGCAATCTATAAAAATCGAAGATTATGGCAAGAAAACTATATCCTTTGGGAATACAGACATTTGAGCGAATCCGCAAGGAGGACAAGGTCTACATCGACAAGACGGAATATGTCTACCACATGACTCACACCAGTGGTACGTATTTCTTCTTGGCCCGTCCTCGCCGTTTCGGCAAATCCCTGTTGGTCTCTACACTCCAAAGCTATTTCGAGGGCAAGAAAGACTTGTTCAAGGGACTTGCCATCGAAAGGTTGGAGCAAGAATGGACGGAATATCCTGTGCTGCATTTCGACATGAGCGGCGGAAAACATATGGAGAAGGAGCAGTTGGAAAGATACCTCGGATTCATCTTGAAAAATGAAGAAAGAAAATGGGGCATCGTACATCCGCAAGTAGACGCGAATAACCGCTTGACAGAACTCATCAATACAGCCTACGAAAAAAGCGGCAGACAGGTGGTCGTACTCATCGACGAATATGACGCACCTTTGCTGGATGTTGCCCACGATATAGATAAATTGACGGAGCTACGCAACGTGATGCGCAATTTCTATAGTCCTCTGAAATATCGGGAGCCTGTCCTCCGCTTCGTATTCCTCACGGGCATCACCAAGTTCTCGCAAGTCAGCATCTTCAGCGAGTTGAATAATATCACCATGCTCTCCATGAACAAGGATTATGCAGGTATCTGTGGTATTACTAAAGAAGAGCTGCTCACCCAAATGTCGGAAGATATAGATATGTTGGCTGAAGCCCAAGAGATTTCACGAGAAGAAGCCATCAAAAAACTCAAAGAGCACTATGATGGTTACCATTTCGCAAACGTATCTCCAGACGTGTTCAATCCTTATAGTTTGCTGAATTGTTTTGCAGAACATGAGTTTGGTTCTTATTGGTTTGCTTCGGGCACGCCTACTTACCTCATCAATATGATGCGCCATTATGAAGTCATGCCAACCGACATCACGAGGGTGGAGGCTGATGCCAGCGAGTTTGACGCACCAACGGAAAACATGCAAACCATCATGCCCCTGCTCTACCAGAGCGGCTACATCACCATCAAGGATTACAACGATGATTACAACTATTACACTCTCGACATACCAAACAAGGAGGTGAGAGTGGGGTTGACGAAGTCGTTGATTCCATCATACGTCACCCAGAACACGCTTGCCACCACCAACACGGCCCGTCGCATCGCCCAAGCCCTCGACAAGCAAGACATGGATGGCGCCCTGCAGCTCCTTCAGACTTTCCTCGGCACGATACCCTACTGCAACGTGACCAACTATGAGGGGCACTACCAGCAGATGCTGTTCATCATCTTCTCCCTGCTCACCGACTACTTGGTAGACGTGGAGGTGCATACTCCAAAAGGCAGGGTAGACATGGTGCTCTTGACAAAGACCGACCTTTACTTGATAGAGTTGAAACTCAACAAGGATGCGCAGACGGCAATGCAGCAAATCAACCTCAAGGACTATCGCCAGCGTTTCGCCCTCAGCGGCAAGCCGATTACCAAGGTTGGCATCAACTTCGACGGCAAGACAGGGAATATCACCGACTGGGTGACAGAGCGCTCATAGGGCGATTACTGATAAAAACTTTAAAAGACAATGACGGCAATAGAGACAATCCTACTTGCCCTTATTATCAGCTAGCAAACAACAAGCTGTTGTGCATAATTGACATAGGTCAAAACTTAAGACAGCACAAGAATCCTACCCACAATGCCTTCAAACAGGTTTGTGGGTAAAATTTTGAAAAAGCAAGCCCTCTTGGTCAAATAACGATGCTTCTGGAGGTGTATTTTCATTACCCCAGTTCGGGATAAGACATGACCGAATAGACGTGGGGAAAAGACTGGCTATTTCCAGTTCCTTTTTTCGGTATCAAAATATTTAATGATATCCTCGTTGCCTTCCTCCTGTGTAAATGTTGCAGCTAAATGTGATGTGGCTCTTGACGCACCAACATACAAATAACGACGCATCATCTTATGGGGCTGACTCGCGAGTGCTGCGTCTATGTCATAAAAGAACACGGCCTCAAACTCCATACCTTTAACTTCCGAAAGGCGGAATATACGAACACACTTCATCTCATTGGACCTATTGCCGTTTGTACAGTTGAGAATCGAAAATCCGTTTAAAATATCAAGATCTTGCATTTCGTCAACCATTTCATCTACATCAACCTCGTCACCAACGAGAATAGCTACAGCTGGTAGATTATCGTCATAACGCCTATATATTTCGCATATACGTTTTGCTATCCAATTTGCTTTCTTGGATTGGTTATCAGAAATGAAGCAAATTGGTGGAACTTCAGCATCCGACTTCTCCATATTGGTATCATATGGAGCGTCCTTCCCCTGATCGTTTTTATAAAGCCGTTTAGACATCTGCAATAAAGTAGGCGTCTGGCGATAAGACACTTTTAGCTCAAATACCTTCAAATCAGGAAGGACTGATTTCTTTAAATCGTCCCAACTTTCAATGCCATTGGCATTCAGTCCCTGCATGACATCACCGCACAATGTCAAAGAACTATACTCATAATATCTGAAAGATGCCATGAAATAATAATCAAGAATGGAATAGTCTGTCGCTTCGTCTACCATAATGACAGGCTTTGCATTCTCAATATAGGCCTTGACATATTTATTGTTGCGCATAGCTTCAAAGCGCAACTTTGATTTCTTATAAATACCTAATATGAGGTTGTTGATAAAGCCAACGAGTAGCTCTATCTCTTCCAGATGGAGGTGCTTATTCTTGTTCTTGGCGATAATCTTTTTAAGGAGGGGCAACTTATAACAGGTTGACCCGAGCTTTACAAGATTCTTCCGGAAATCTTTATAAGCCTTAGGTATTTGATTAAAGATGTTGCTTTCTATGCCTCTGCAAGGAAAAGCGAATTTCTTTGAAAACCATTCGAGTTGTCCCAACAAAGTCAAATCTTGCGCATCAACATAGTCTTTTATTATG
>CAVBBO010000014.1:0-45348 GCA_963593695.1 Escherichia coli
AAGCGGGTCGTTGAGCGTTGAAAAACAAACCTTCGGCTTTGCATTGGAAAGGCGACGGCTTTGCATTGGAAAGCCGATGGCTTTGCACTGGAAAGGCGACGGCTTTGCAATGGAAAGGCAATAACTTACGATATGTCTCTTTTATGTGGCTGGAAATTGGTAATTTTGCACATCATATAAAATATAGGCACATCATATAAAATATAGGCGCATCATATAAAACACTTGTATATCATATATAATATTGGTACCACATATAATAGGTAAGAGATGAAGCGGATTCAAGATATAATAAAGGAGAAGATAATGATATTGGACGGGGCGCTGGGCACCGTCATACAGAAGCATGGGCTTACAGAGGACGACTTCCGTGGCGAGAGGTTCAAGGACGCCGAAGGACAGACCAAGGGCAACAACGACATGCTGAACCTGACACGCCCCGATGTCATTCTCGACATTCACCGCCGATACCTCAGCGCCGGCGCCGACATCATAGAGACCAACACGTTCTCGTCGCAACGCGTGTCGCAAGCCGACTATCATCTTGAGGAGTCAGCCCGCGACATGGCACTTGCCGGCGCACGACTGGCACGCCAAGCCGCCGACGAGATATCAACGCCCGACTGGCCCCGCTTCGTGGCAGGCTCGGTGGGCCCGACAAACAAGACGCTGTCGATGTCGGCAGACGTGACCGACCCCGCCTCGCGCGACCTGACCTACGATGAGCTGTGGGCCGACTATTATGAGCAGATAGACGGATTGGTGGAGGGTGGCGTGGACGCCATACTGATAGAGACCATCTTTGACACGCTCAACGCCAAGTGTGCCATCGACGCCGCCATGAGCGTGATGCAGAAACGGGGCGTGGACCTGCCCATAATGATGAGCGTGTCGGTGAGCGACCTCGCCGGACGCACGCTCAGCGGCCAGACGATGGATGCCTTCCTGGGCAGCGTGAGCTCCTACCCCATCTTCTCGGTAGGCTTGAACTGCTCGTTTGGCGCGAGAGAGATGAAGCCATTTCTTGAGGAGTTGGCTCGCAAGGCACCCTATTATATATCAGCCTACCCCAACGCCGGCATGCCCAACGCCATGGGCGGCTACGACGAGACAGCCGAAAGCATGTCGCCACTCATTGGCGAGTGGATGGACGAGGGACTGGTAAACATCGTTGGCGGATGCTGCGGCACCGACTATTCGTTTATAGAGAGATACCACGCGCTGGCGGAAGGCAAACGCCCACACGTGCCGCAGCCCAAGCCGTCGACGCTGTGGCTGTCGGGACTGGAGCTGCTCGACGTGAACAGCGAGGTGCGATTCGTGAACGTAGGCGAGCGATGCAACGTGGCAGGCAGCAGGAAATTCTTGAGGCTCATAAAGGAAAAGAACTTCGAGGAAGCCCTCTCCATAGCGCGCAAGCAGGTGGAGGACGGCGCGCTCGTCGTGGACGTGAACATGGACGACGCATTGCTCGACGCCAAGGAAGAGATGGTCAACTTCCTGAACCTCATAGCCTCGGAACCCGACATATCGAAAGTGCCGGTGATGATCGACTCGTCGAAATGGGACGTGGTGACTGCCGGACTGAAATGCCTGCAAGGCAAGTGTATCGTGAACTCCATATCGCTCAAGGAGGGCGAGGAGGTATTCCTCGCCCACGCCCGCGACGTGAGACGTTTCGGCGCGGCGGTAGTGGTGATGTGCTTCGACGAGAAAGGCCAAGCCACGACCTATGAGCGACGGATAGAGATAGCCAGCAGAGCCTACAAGCTCTTGACAGAGAAGGTGGGCATGAACCCACTCGACATAATATTCGACCCCAACATCCTGTCGATAGCCACCGGCATTGAGGAGCACGACGGCTATGCCCTGGAGTTTATACGCGCCACGCAATGGATTCGCGAGAACCTCAAGGGGGCGCACGTGAGCGGCGGCGTGAGCAACCTCAGCTTCTCGTTCCGCGGCAACAACTACATTCGCGAGGCAATGCACGCCGCGTTCCTGTACCACGCCACAAACGTGGGAATGGACTTCGGCATAGTGAACCCGTCGACCAAGGTGACCTACTCGGACATCCCAGCCGACGAGCTGAAGATAATAGAAGACGCCATACTCGACCGCTACCACGGGGCAGCCGACAAGTTGACGGAGCTGGCAGAGCGCAAACTTGCCGAGAAGGAGGCACAGAAAGCCGCCAACGGCGGAGTGGCTCCCAAGGCGACACCGACCGGCGAGTGGAGGAAAGAACCTCTTCACGACCGCCTGGTGTATGCCCTCCGCAAAGGCATAGGCGACTATCTGAAGGAAGACCTTGAGGAGGCGATAAAGCAATTTCCACGCACGGTGGACATAATAGAGGGACCGCTCATGGACGGCATGAACGTGGTGGGCAAGCTCTTCGGCGACGGCAAGATGTTCTTGCCGCAGGTGGTGAAGACGGCGAGAACCATGAAACAAGCCGTGGCGATTCTCCAGCCATACATCGAGGCGGAGAAGACCGGCGGAGCCTCAACAGCCGGCACCGTGGTGATGGCCACCGTGAAGGGCGACGTACACGACATAGGCAAGAACATCGTGAGCGTGGTGGTGGCTTGCAACAACTACGAGGTGATAGACATGGGCGTGATGGTGCCTGCCGACCAGATAGTGAAGAAGGTCGTGAGCACGCACGCCGACGTGGTGGGGCTCAGCGGACTGATAACGCCTTCGCTCGACGAGATGGTGAACACCGTGAGAGAGATGGACAAGGCGGGACTGACGATACCCGTGCTCATTGGAGGCGCGACAACGTCGGAGCTGCACACGGCACTGAAGATAGCGCCAGCATACAACGGTCCGGTGATATGGCAGAAAGACGCATCGCAAAGCGCGGCGATACTCGCCAAACTGATGAACGAGAAAGAGCGCAAGCCATTTATAGACGAGCTGTATGCCCACTACGCCAAGCTTCGCGAAGAATACCATCAGGAGCAAGTGAAGCTCAAGCCACTGGACGAGGCGAGGAAAAACAAGCTCGAACTGTTTTAGGTGCTATTCGTGTGGCTACACGGATTTTTATTCACACGGATCAACAAGGGAACCGATTTATGAACCACGAATCGAACGAATCTGACGAATGGCTGACGCAGCAAATATTCGTGAGATTAGTAAGATTCGTGGTTTTAAAAACACATAGGAGTTTAATTCCACACGGATTTGAAAGATTTTAAAGATATCGGCTTCGCCGATTACGCATACCGGTTTTCCGCCGTTTTTTGCCATTCGGGGTGCGGACGGCCACAGGAGCCGCCCCTGCAAAGCGATAGAAATTAAATCCGCAAGAAATTGTATTTGTCTATACGGATCTTAATAGAAGCCTTTTTTAACCTTCCGTGTTTGCGGATTTCAATTGTTTTGCCTAACTTTGTTAGCAAGAAACCAACAACTAAAAACAAGGGCAATTGAAATATCTGCTTATACCCGAAATAGAGGATAGCCGAAAGACTCCCGCCTTTTACTTCGCCGTGGAAGAATACGTGGCAACGCATTTTGACGACGACGAGTATTTCTTCATCTGGAACGTTAGCCCCTGCCTCATGGTGGGGCGCAACCAACTCATAGAAAACGAGGTCAACGAGACCTACTGCCGTGAACACGGCGTGGGCATATTCCGCAGGAAGAGCGGCGGCGGATGCGTGTATGCCGACAAGGGTTGCTACCAGTTTTCCTACGTGGTGAACAGGCAGGACGTGGAAGAGACCTTCAAGAAATGCATGGGCACCACGGCATCGGTGCTGAAAGCCGCCGGCATACCTGCCGAGGTGACAGGCCGCAACGACATCGTGATAGACGGGAAGAAAGTGGCTGGCGCGGCTTTCTATACGTCGCCGACGAGAAACGTGATGCACAACACATTATTATATAATAGCGACCTGAGCGTTCTCCAGCACTGCATCACGACCAGCAAGGAGCGACTGCCCTCGAAGGGTGTCGCCTCAGTGGGAGCCAAGGTAGCCAACGTGGGCGACTACACCGAGATGCCGATGGAAGACATCATCGGAGTGGCGCGGCACCGCGTGTGCCACGAGGCATGCAGGAAGCTGACGCCCACCGACATGGCACAGATAACCGAACTGGAAAGCAACTGGAAATCGGAAGCCTTCATCCGGGGCAAGAACCCACCCTACACGCTGTCGTGCAAGCACCGGTTCCCCGACGTGGGCGTGGTAGAGGCGTATGTCAGCGTGAAGAATTTCAAGATAGAGAGCCTGCAGCTGGGTGGCGATTTCTTCGCCCTTCAACCATTGGACGGGCTCACCCGAGCGTTGACCCACGTGGAGTTTACACGCGCCGCCGTGGCTGCGGCATTGGAAAGCGTTGACGTGGGCGAGTACATAAGGGGCATGACCGGCAACCAATTGGGCAGGCTCCTGTTCGGACGCGAGCCCCACGTGGCAAAGCCCGAATGGCTCCGCACCAGCATGCTGACCAACCAGCATTTTGGCGACACGCAATCCATAATACACCACAACCGCCTTCACACCATCTGCGAGAGCGGACTGTGCCCCAACCGCAACGAGTGTTGGCGCAACGGCACCGCCACGTTCATGATTGGCGGCGACACATGCACCCGCCATTGCCGCTTCTGCAACACACCGACCGGCCACCCCAAGCCCCTCGACGACAGCGAGCCAACGAAGGTGGCACAATCGATCAGGCAGATGCGCCTGCGCTACGCCGTGATAACATCGGTGGACCGCGACGACCTGCCCGACTACGGCGCCTGCCACTGGGTAAAGACCGTGGAGGAATGCAAGCGGCTCAACCCGGGCACAGGCCTGGAGCTACTCATACCCGACTTCAGGGGCAGGACAGACCTGATAGAGAAGGTGCTTGCCACACGCCCCGACGTGGTGGGACACAACATGGAAACCGTGAGAAGGCTGACGCCATCGGTGCGCTCGGTGGCTACCTACGACACGAGCCTCGCCGTGTTGACAACCATAGCCCGAGCTGGCATAAGATGCAAGACCGGCATCATGCTCGGACTGGGAGAAAGCCACGAAGAAGTGGTGGAGACCATGGACGACATCCTTGCCACAGGCTGCCGGATACTGACAATAGGGCAATATCTGCAACCCACGGCAAAGCACCTGCCCGTGAAAGCATACATCACTCCAGGACAGTTTGAGGAATATCGGCGCATAGCCCTCGACAAAGGCTTCGACGCCGTGGAAAGCGCGCCCTTGGTGCGTTCATCATATCATGCCGAGCAAGCGTTGAGGAGAAAAGAAACGAATGACAAATAAAAAACAAGGCAACTTATCCGTTTAAGACGATGAAAATGATTATCTTTGCCACATGAAAATGAAATTACGCCTCAACTGGCAAAAGATTATAATCTTCCTGCTCGTATGCGCAGGACTCGTTTTCCTGACCCGTTCCTTCTGGATGTCGTTGGGCATAGTGATGTTGCTCTTTGTGGCCGATGCCCTTATCGCCAATTATGAATACCGCCGCAAGACAAAGAAGTTTTTCGATGACTTGAGGCAAGAACACGAACAGGATGCAACAACTCATTGACTTATACAGGCAATGGTCGGGCAACGAGCCCGCCAACGTGGACAAGCTGCAGGGTGCCGGCAGCAACCGCCAATATTTCCGTATGACCGGCAACGACGGCAGCACCGTAGTGGGCGTGATAGGAACGTGCAAGGAAGAAGACCACGCATTCATAAACATAGCCAGGCAGTTTGCCGAGCAGAAGCTTCCCGTGCCCCAAGTGGTGGCGGTGAGCGATGACGAGATGCGCTATCTGCAGACCGACCTCGGCACCACGTCGCTCTTCGATGCCATACGCGGCGGGCGCGAGGCAGGCGGACGCTACAACCTTGCCGAGCAAGAGCTCCTGAAGAAAACCATACGCGCCCTGCCCAACATACAGATAGTGGGAGCGCGAGGCATGGACTGGAGCGTGTGCTATCCCCAGCCGGAATTCAACGAGGAAAGCGTGCTGTTTGACCTCAACTACTTCAAGTATTGCTTCTTGAAGCCCACAGAGCTGGACTTCAACGAGGTTTACCTTGAGGCCAACTTCCGCCGCATGGCAAAAGACCTGACCACGGAGCCCAGCGAGAGTTTCCTCTACCGCGACTTCCAAGCCCGCAACGTGATGCTCGACAAGGATGGCAACCCATATTTCATCGACTTCCAGGGCGGCAGGAAGGGACCCTTCTATTACGACCTCGCCTCCTTCCTCTGGCAGGCATCTGCCAAATATCCCTTCAAGCTGCGCCGTGAGCTAATCGCTGAATACTACAACTCGCTGAAGCAATATATCGAGGTGCCAACCATCAGGCATTTTGCCGAGCGTCTCACGCTGTTCGTGCTCTTCCGCACCATGCAAGTGCTTGGAGCCTATGGTTTCCGCGGATATTTCGAGCACAAGCAACACTTCATCGACAGCATACCGCCAGCCATGGACAACCTGCGCGACCTGCTCAAGCTGCGCGAGGACATACTGCCCTACCCTTACCTGCGCGACGTGCTGACAAGGCTGACGCAGATGCCACAGTTCGCCCACAAGGAGCCAACGGTGCAACCGCGAAAAGACGGCTACAAGACCACGGCAAACAACATATATCCGCAACATCCACAAGACGGCCTGCCCACCTTCTCAAAATATGACGGCAAAGGCCCCCTCGTGGTAGACGTGTACAGTTTCTCCTACAAGAAAGGCATACCCGAGGACCCGTCGGGCAACGGCGGCGGCTACGTGTTCGACTGCCGCTCGACGCACAACCCCGGGCGATATGAGCCCTACAAGAAGTTGACAGGCCTGGACGAACCCGTGATACGATTCCTTGAAGACGATGGAGAGATACTCGATTTCCTTGACCACATATACGTGCTCGCCGACAAGCACGTGGGCAGATACATCCAACGCGGCTTCACCCACTTGATGTTCTGCTTCGGCTGCACAGGAGGCCAGCACCGCTCGGTCTACAGTGCCCAACACCTTGCCGAGCATATACACGAGAAGTTCGGTATAGAGGTTCACGTGTGCCACAGAGAGCAAGGCATAGAGCAGACATTGGAAGCCAAGCCGGTGACCTTTTAATCTCCGACGGCTTTGTGAATATGCGCGTTGCCGATAGTGGCGCAAGAAACATTAATTTTGCGAATGTAATAAAACCGATATTCGTTTATCATATCTTTTACACTATGAAGAAAATAATGTTGCTCATAGCCATGATGGCAACGCTGTTGCCTTTGGCAGCGCAGGCACCCATGGACGGAGGAGAGTGGAAGGACAACACCGGCAAGCACATCAATGCCCACGGTGGAAACGTGTTCAACTATAAGGGCACATACTATTGGTATGGCGAAAGCCGCTCAGACAATGGCAAGCCTTACAGCTCCCTGGGCGTGAGCTGCTTCACCTCGAAGAACCTCAAGGACTGGACCAACCACGGCCTTGTGCTCAGCGTGAGCGACAAGGCAGGCAGCGACATAGAGGGCGGTTGCATCATTGAGCGCCCCAAGGTGCTGTACAACGCCAAGACAAAGAAGTTTGTGATGTGGTTTCACCTCGAACTGAAAGGGCGCGGCTACGAGGCGGCACGCGCGGGCGTAGCAGTGAGCGACACCCCGTTTGGGCCGTTCCAGTTTGTGCGCTCAAGCCGCGTGAATGCCGGTCTCTATCCAATAGGATTCTGCAAGCCCGACACCACCGACCTTCGCCACCAGTTGCTCTTCCCCGAGATGAAGGCATGGTGGACACCCGAATGGCGCACGCAGATAGAACGCGGAATGTTTTTCATGCGCGACCTTGACGGTGGACAGATGGCGCGCGACATGACCGTGTTCGTGGACGACGACGGCAAGGCATACCACATATTCTCATCGGAAGACAACCTGACGATACACATCGCCCAACTGACCGACGACTACATGCACCACAACGGCTCCTTTGTGCGCGTGGCACCAGGCGGACAAAACGAGGCTCCGACGATATTCAAGAAGGACGGCACCTACTGGCTGATAACGAGCGGATGCACCGGCTGGGCACCAAATGCCGCCAGGATGTTCCGCGCGAAAAACATCTTTGGCCCATGGGAACAGTTGCCCAACCCCTGCCGTGGCGAGGGAGCCGACAAGACCTTCGGCGCGCAAGGCACATATATATATAAGGTGGAGACAGCGGCACAGAAGAAGATGTTCAATGGAACCGACTACGTGTTCATGGCAGACATCTGGAAGCCCGACCACCTTAGCAACAGCCGCCACCTGTGGATTCCTATAAGCTTTGAGGACGGCATGCCTGTGCTGCGCAAATGAAAACCCTGAGGCTATGCTTATGAAATATGTAATAGCATGTATGATGGCCATCCTTGCGGCATGCCCATCCATGGCACAAGAACCAGATGGCTACCACCTCGTATGGAGCGAGGAGTTTGATGAGCCTGGCAAGCCCGATGCGTCGAAGTGGAACTATGAAAAGGGCTTCGTGCGCAACCATGAATGGCAATACTATCAAGAGGACAACGCCTGCGTGCACGATGGCATGCTGACCATAACCGCCCGCGAAGAGAAAGGACGCGAGGGCATAGAGTGCACATCGTCGAGCATCAACACCCGTGACAAGTTTGAGTTTCTGTATGGCAGGATGGAAGTGCGCGCTCGCATACCGTTTGCCAAGGGCGCCTGGCCGGCTATATGGACCCTTGGCAGCACATGGGAGTGGCCTTCAGGCGGCGAGATAGACATCATGGAATTTTACCACATCGACGGGGTGCCCACAATCCTCGCCAATTTCGCCCACGGCAGCGACGAGAAATACAAGGCGGTGTGGAACTCCTCTACCACCCCATACTCCCACTTCCTTGAGCGCGACCCCTACTTCAGCGACAAGTTTCACGTGTGGCGCATGGACTGGGACACCGACTCCATTGCCATCTACCTTGACGGGGAACTGCTGAACCATATTGACATCAGCAACACCATCAACGGCAAGCTTGGCGACCACAAGAGCCCCTTCCGCACGCCACAATACATCCTCCTGAACCTTGCCATGGGAGGCGACCACGGCGGCGAGGTGGACAAGGCGGCAATGCCCGTATGCTATGACGTGGACTGGGTAAGGGTATATCAAAAGTAGGCACCGCTTTGCACTTGCAAGGAAAAGACACGCCTTTGCGGAAAATCCCATTAAAAAGTCAACGCAATTTTGATTTTAATGGGATTTTTCGTAACTTTGCATAGCATATAACGATATATACTTTTATTGTCTATGATGCAAGCTATGATTTTCGCGGCTGGTATGGGCACACGCCTTAAACCACTCACCGACACCATGCCCAAGGCATTGGTAAGAGTAGGAGGCGAACCGCTCATCAAGCGTGTCATCATGAACCTTGCCGAGGCAGGAGTTGACCACATTGTCGTCAACGTCCACCATTTCTCCCAACAGATAATAGACTACTTGAAGGCCAACGACAACTTCGGCATCGACATAAAGATCAGCGACGAGACCGAGGGCCTTCTCGACACGGGAGGCGGCTTGCGCAAGGCGGCACAGCTGTTTAATAAAAGCTATCCAATACTCATACACAACGTTGACATCCTCAGCAATGTAGACCTGCACAAGTTCTACACCCTCGACCCGAAGGTCGTGTGTCCCGACTGCGGCATACCACACCAGAAGGCCGGCGCCCAACTGCTTGTGAGCTGGCGCAAGACAAAGCGATACCTCGTGTTCAACGACACGATGCGTCTCGTGGGATGGGTCAACATTGAGACTGGCGAGGTAAAGTCGCCCTACGAGGAGGTGAAGGCAGCATTGGCAAAACAAAGCTACCCCATCACGGCCACAGACGAGCCTTTGACAATAAACGGCCTGAAGCTCTTTGCCTTCAGCGGCATACACCTCGTTTACCCCGAGCTGTTCACCTACATGGTTGGCGAGCCAGACAAGTTCCCGATATTGGACTTCTATCTTTCCGTCTGCCACAACGTGCCCATCAAGGGTTATCTCAAGACCAACCTCAAGCTGATGGATGTGGGCAAGCTCAACACACTGCAAGAGGCGGAGACCTTCTTGGAAGAGCTGCACGATTAAGCTTCAGAAAGACATTCAACAAAGTCAATCCCATTATTAACAAAATATGCAACAGAAAATCATCATCCTCGACTTCGGTTCGCAGACCACCCAGCTCATTGGGCGTCGCGTACGCGAGTTGGATACGTTTTGTGAGATTCTGCCCTACAACAAGTTTCCCAAGGACGACCCATCGGTGATAGGCGTCATCCTGAGCGGCAGTCCATACTCCGTTCATGACCCGGAAGCTTTCAAGGTGGATTTGAGCCAGTTCATAGGGCGCATTCCCGTGCTCGGAATCTGCTACGGTGCCCAATACCTCTCTTATGCCCAGGGTGGCAAGGTGGAGGCAGCCGACAGTCGCGAGTACGGCCGTGCCAACCTGGAGCAGTTTGACAAAGAGAACGCCTTGTTCAAGGGCTTCATTGAGAACTCCCAGGTGTGGATGAGCCATGGCGACACCATCACAGCCATTCCCGAGGACTACAAGTGCATCGCATCTACGGCCAACGTGAAGTTTGCCGCCTATGCGTCCACCAAGCAGCCAGTTTGGGCGGTGCAGTTCCACCCAGAGGTGTTCCACTCTCTGCAGGGAACCCAGTTGTTGAAAAACTTCGTTGTCGACATCTGCGGCAGCAAGCAGAACTGGAGCGCCGACTCATTCGTCGAGACAACCGTTGCCGAGTTGAAGGCTCAGTTGGGCGACGACAAGGTAATCTTGGGTCTTTCAGGCGGTGTTGATTCCAGCGTGGCAGCCATGCTCTTGCACAAGGCTGTCGGCAAGAACTTGACCTGTATCTTCGTGGATCACGGCATGCTCAGGAAGAACGAGTTCCGCGACGTGATGGAAGACTACAAGTGCCTGGGCTTGAACGTGATTGGCGTGGACGCATCAGAAAAGTTCTTTACCGACTTGGCTGGCGTTACCGATCCAGAGCAGAAGCGCAAGATCATCGGTCGCGACTTCGTGGAGGTATTCAATGCCGAGGCAAAGAAGCAGACTGGCGCAAAATGGCTTGCCCAAGGCACCATCTATCCCGACCGCATCGAGAGCCTGAACATCACGGGCAAGGTCATCAAGAGCCACCACAACGTGGGCGGTCTGCCAAAGGAGATGAACCTCCAGCTGTGCGAGCCATTGAAGTGGCTGTTCAAGGACGAGGTGCGTCGCGTGGGCCGCTCCATGGGCATGCCCGAACACCTGATTACCCGCCATCCGTTCCCCGGTCCAGGTTTGGCAGTGCGTATCTTGGGCGACATCACTCCCGAGAAGGTTCGTATCCTCCAGGATGCCGACGACATCTATATCCGCGGCTTGCGTGAGTATAAGGTGAGGTTGAGCGGCGAAGAAGCCCGCCGAGTATTGGCAGCAGGTGTTCCTGCCGACATGCAGAATGGCGAGATTGAGGTATCGCTCTACGACCAGATTTGGCAGGCAGGCACCATCCTCCTCTCTACCGTTCGTTCGGTAGGCGTGATGGGCGACGAGCGCACCTACGAGCATCCAGTGGCTCTCCGTGCCGTGACCAGCACCGATGCCATGACAGCCGACTGGGCACATCTGCCATACGACTTCATGGCGAAGGTGAGCAACGAGATAATAAACAAGGTGAAGGGTGTCAACCGCGTATGCTACGACATCTCCTCAAAACCACCTTCAACAATCGAGTGGGAATAATGCCTTTTCGAAACTAAATGCGAGTTCTAAAAAGAACACGCCAAAAGCATAAGAATCCCCTCAATGAAGGTGCCTGTGACGGCCCTCTACATTGAGGGGATATTCTACCTAACAGAAAACCAACCTATTATACTATGAGGATGATACGAATGTTTCTTGCCATGCTGTTAACCTTGACAGTGACAGGCATAAAAGCACAGGTGGGCACGTGGAAAGGCGAGCTCAACGTGCAGAATATCAAGTTGCCTTTGGTCTTTCATTTCGAAGCGGACGGCTGCACGATGGACTCACCTTCTCAGGGGGCCTATGGCATCAAAGCCGAGAAAACCGCAGCGAACGAGAATGAAGTGAAAGTGAGCATTGCAGCCATAGGCGCAGTATATGAAGGCAAGATCTGCGGCGACAGCATCTGCGGCACGTTTCGCCAGAACGGGATGAGCCTGCCTTTGACACTCGTGCAGGGAGCGATAGAGGTGAAGCGACCTCAGACACCCAAGGCCCCTTTCCCATACCAAGAGGAGAACGTGACATTCGCCAACGGCAAGTTTACATTCAACGGAACACTCGTCTTGCCCGAAAACTGCACGAAGAAGACACCCGTAGTGCTCATGGTGACCGGCAGTGGTCAGCAAAACCGCGATGAGGAAATCTTTGACCACAAGCCTTTTGCCGTGATCGCCGATGTCTTGGCGCGTCAGGGTATCGCTTCCTTGCGCTACGATGACAGGGGTTATGGCGACAAGTCGGTCAACTTCAACGACTTCACTACTGATGATTTCAAGCAAGACGCAGAGGCTGGCATCAACTTCCTGCGCAACAGATTCGGCAAGGTTGGCGTGTTGGGGCATAGCGAGGGAGGCACCATCGCCCTTATGCTTGCAGCAGAACACAAGGTAGACTTTGCCGTGTCGCTTGCCGGAATGGCCATTTCGGGTAAGGAGACCTTGCTCCAGCAGAACCGGCAAGGGTTGGCTTCCATGGGATTGCCTACCGAGATGGTCAACAACTACTGTTCTGTCCTGGACAAGATATTCACGTCCTTGCAGGAAGGCAAGACATGGGATGAAATCAACAAAGATGACATTCCCGCGACCTTCAAGCCCCTGATAGAAAAGGCTAAGGAACAGTTGAACACGCCTTATATGCTGCATTTCCTGAAGGTGGACGTGAGCAAACAGCTAAAGCAAATCAAGTGTCCCGTCTTGGCATTGAACGGCAAGAAAGACATGCAAGTAGACTACAAGTTGAACATCAAGGCATTGGAAACCGGACTGGTTTGCCGCAAGCATGACATTCATGCCATAGACGACCTAAACCACCTCTTCCAGCATTGCCAGACCGGCTCCATCGTGGAGTATCAGCAGATAGAGGAAACGATCTCTCCAGACGTGTTGAAGATGATCACAACATGGTTGCAGAATATGCGCTAACCCACCTAACCTCTTTTATTTTTTCAGAGCATCATCTATATACTTGATGATGTTCTCATCCGATGGACGAGGGGCATCCAAAGAGATGATTTTGCCGTCCTTGTCGAAGAAGAGGAAACGGGGAATGGCATCGATGTCGTAGTTGTGGCAGAGCTGTGACTTGAAGTTGTCGGGACAGATAAACTGGCGCCATTGTGGCTTGTCAGTCTTCAACTTGGCAAGCCACTTGGCCTTGTTGGTATCCAAAGAGATGCTGATGAGCTCCACGTCCTTGCTTCCCTTGTAGTGCTGATAGAGCTTCTCCATGTAAGGAATCTCCATGCAGCACGGTCCGCACCACGTTGCCCAGCAGTCGATGTATACTGCCTTGCCTCGCAAATCGCTCAGCGAATACTGCTTGCCGTCCTTGTCGGTCATCGTGAAGTCGGCAGCCAGACTGCCCTTCTTCAGCTTTGAGTAGTGGGCGTATACCTTGTCGGCCTCAGCCCATCCCTGCTTGTTGGTAGACACTTGCTTGTAGACTGCCAGTTGCTCGTCCATGTCCTCAGGAGCCTGACGCAGGAACTGTAAGATCTGATCGTCGGCAAACGCATTGATGATGTCTTGGTTGGTGAATGCCTTCTTCAGAATAGTGAACCCGGCACCTTTACCTTGCTCAGGATGAGCCATGGAGTACCAACGCAGGTAGTTGTTGCAAAAGTCGAAGTTCTTTGGGTCGTTGTGGTCGAAAGACTCCACCCAGCGTGTGAAGTCGGGATCCGAGAGATGGGTTTTGTTGTCCGACCACACCCAGCGGAAAAGTTCGGCAGATACGAAATAGTCGAGTTGCTCGTTCATCATTCTACGGAAAGCCAAGCTCTTCACCCGGTTGGCTTCCACCTTATAAGCCTCCACCTCGGCTGTCCACTGCTGGCGATAAGCGTTGAAGCCGATGGTGTCGAGACGCTCGAACGGCCAGTTCTCCACGAGATTGAAGGTGTCATGGCCCTTCAGATAGTCGAAGCAGTCTTTGTTGTCGCCCTGATACACGAAGGTGGCAGGCTCGGCATCGGCTGCCGGCTTCTTGTCCTGTTTGTTCTCGGTGATGTTTACGTCGAAGCTGATGCCGTCCTCCATAAACACTTGGCAGAACGCCTTCTTGTCTTCCAATCCGAGATAGGCGATGCCCGGGCTCACCACCTTGATGTCCTTGGCAAAGCTTCCGTCCTTCGCCAGCCGCATGGTGTCGGTCACCTGTGAGGAGTCGGTCATCTGGATGAGGAGCACGTTGCCGCCCGAATAGTTGTTTATCTTGCCCGTGATGTGGGCTGTGGCTGCCGCGCTGAGCGAGATGCCGGAGAGCAGCGCCATGGTTATTATCTTGACTTTCATTATGTTGTGTATGATTATTTGTCAACTATCTTCTTGAAATATTCATTAAAACCCTCATCTGAAGGACGCATGGCATCGGCACAGACGATGTTGCCCTGCTTGTCGATGATGATGAAGCGGGGAATGCCCTCGCAGAAATACACGTCGTCGAGCATCTTGTTGCCTTGTTCGGTGACGAGATACTGATGCCAAGTGGTAGGATGCTTGGCGAGATAAGTCTTCCATCGGTCAGCCTTCTTGTCGCAGGCGATGCTCATGATGCGCACGTCATTGCGACCGGCATACTCCTTTTGCAAGGCTGCCAGATAAGGCATTTCGGCTATGCAAGGAGCACACCATGTGCCCCAGATGTCAACCAAAAGCGTCTGTCCACGGAAGGAAGCCAGGCTCAACTGCTTGCCCGCCTTGTCGGTGAAGGTGAGATTGGGAGCTGGCTTGCCGGCGAAGAGATGCCCATACTTGCGAATCATAGCCTCGTAGTGGGTCTTCACCTTGTTCTTCAAACTGTCGGCAGCATCTGTCGAAGCCTGCTGATAGAGGTCGTAGAGCTCG
Organism: Escherichia coli; assembly: GCA_963593695.1. Classification (GTDB taxonomy): domain Bacteria; phylum Bacteroidota; class Bacteroidia; order Bacteroidales; family Bacteroidaceae; genus Prevotella. The sequence continues at coordinate 15,110 of CAVBBO010000014.1, forward strand.
TGCTGGTCGCTCACGGAGAAGCCGTCGAACATTTGCGACACAACATCGGCTTTCAGCCTATCAGCCCATTCCTTGGGTGTCACCACCTTGTCGATAGTTGAGAAATAAGTCTTGAACACAGTCTGCCCGTCCATCGAGTCAAGCTGAGGCATCAAGCTGTCTACCATCATTTCTAGCGAATCAGCCCGATACTCATTGACCACTGTCTGAGCCTTGAGAGATGATGCAGGCATGGCGACCATCATCGCCATGCACAAGCACCATCCGAGAGAGAGTTTACCAAAGAATTTCATCCTTATACATTAATAATATTACTCATCCCAATCTTCTTCATCATCGTAGCCATCTTCATCACCGTCATCACCGCCGTATGTCTCCAGCAGGGTGATTTGCACGCTATTGTCATCGTAGGCATTCTGCTTAATCTGACCATTGCTGCGGGTCAGCTCCAGATTGATGATAGGCTGGGCATAGCGCTTGGACCCTACAGGCAACACATAATGGTCGAGCTCGGAATTGTCTACGGCATTGTCGCTCACACGATAGAAGGTGCGCTCCAGGGTGACGTCATCGTAGCTAACCTCGTTGCAAGACAGACGGCGCACATCCCACCAGCGCATCACAAACGGCATCTCCCTGTGACGCTCTTCCAAAATAATATTGACAGCCTCTTCCTGATTGCTTGCCGAGAGTTCGATGTCGTCGGCATTCTTGTCGATGCGCGCAAGGCGCAACTGGTTGACCAGCGGCATGGCCTCCTGCCACTTGCCCTGACGAGCCAAAGCCTCAGCCTCGGTGAGGAGCATCTCCGGCACGGTAGGACCAGCCTGAATCTTCTCCTTGAACTTATGATAGAGGATGTCGTCGCCAAAGCCTCCGATGCCTTGTTCCCAAAGGGCATACTTGTTGAAGAACTGCTTGTAGCGCAAGTCGTTGTCCTGGTCGTAGAGCGACAAGAGCTCTTCTGAAGGGATGAGGGCATACTCGCCGGTGAAATATTCCGAGAGATAGTTTTCCTTGTAGTTGGCCACCTGATTGTCGCCATATCGGTAGAGCTCGGAATACTTCACGTCTTTCATCTCTCCATCCAGCGACACCTGTGCCACACGATAGCCCAGTTGGTTGTAGTCGTCGAGCTGTGCATCGCCAGACTTCAATGCCTCGGCGGCATGTGTAGCAGCCTTGTCATAATCTTGCATGAAGAGATAGACACGTGCCTTCATCGCCTCTACGGCAGGACGGCTCACCCACCAACGCTTGTTCGTGGCGATGGCAGTGTTGGCTGTCTTTGCCGCCTCGTCAAGATCGGCGAGGATGAAATCGTAGGTCTGCTGAAGGGTGGCTCTCTCCATGCCTTCCTCATAACTCGTTGTCTGCTTCAGGGGCAAACCGAGCGAACTGGCATTTTGTTCGGAGTAAGGCAAACAATAGGTGTTCACCAGGCTCCACATCGCCATAGCCCTGAGCATGTGAGCCTGGGCGGCATACTCAGATTTCTCCTCTTCGGAAACATCAGCGAGTTCATCCAGATTGTTGAGCACGAGGTTGGCGTTGAATATCTTCTGATATTCCGCGCTCCATGCCTCGTCGCCGTATGGATTGTTCACGAAATCGTTGATGTTCCACGTCATGGCGTTGATGATGTTCTCGTCCACATAGCCGAGGGCGTCATTGATGTCGGTTGTGAGTCCGTAGTCGTCGGAAGCAAAGACATTGCCAATAACCTTGGTGTTGAACATATCGCTATTGGCGAAGAGCGCCTCCACTTGCTTGCCCGACGTGAGCACCTCATCGTTGCCCTTGCTCTGCACGGTGTCGAGATAATCGTTGCATGAGGTGAGCATAGTGCCACCCAGCACGAGGGCTGTCATGAAATATATGATTTTCTTCATTGTCGTTTTCTCCTTATTATATATCCTACATCATTCTAGAACTTCACGTTTGCACCGATGGTGAACATGAGCTGTGGCTCCCAGCTACCCGGCATGTACTCTGGGTTGTAATGCTTGGAGTTGGCGCTCCATAGGAGTCCCACGTTCTCCAACTTGCCATACACATCCACGCTCTTCACCCAACTGTTGCCCTTGAAGAGGCTCTTGGGCAAACTATAGTTGAGGTCTATCTCGCTCAGATAGATATAGTCTGAACTTTCCACCGATGTGTTGAGCGCATTGTAGTAGAAAGACCAGTAGATGTAGTCGAATACGCCCAATGGGTTGCCGTCGCCATCCACCGTGGGCAGAGGCATCGAGCGGGAAGGTTGCTTTATCACATTGCCCGCGTCGTCCATCACGTCGCCTACTTGTGCACCGAGATTCACACGCATGCCATAATAGTCGAGATAGCTGTAGTTGAACTGAGGCATTCGCATCTTGCCGCCAAATCGTCCGTTGAGGAATGCAGAGAGCGTGAGGTCCTTCCAGCTCACGCTCAGATTGAGCGAAACGGTGTGAGGTGCAACAGTCGTGCCCTGATAGCGCATCCACTTTTCAGGAGAGTCTGAGTAAACAGACATATCGCTGATAGGTGTCTTGTTGCCTTCATTGTCCACAATAGTTGGCATTCCGTTCTCCATGCCTCCATACTCGAAGGTGAAGATGCTGTTGATGGGATAGCCTGGAATATAAGTATTGTTCATGAAGTCGCTCACATTGTTGGCCTCGATAAAGAGCTTGGTCACCTTGTTCTTGTTGTAAGCCCAACTCAAGTTGGCGCCCCATCCGAAGTCGCCTGCATTGCCTTGCGTACCGAGATTCACCTCGATACCATTGTTGCGGATGGCAGCATTGTTGAAGGTGGCATAACTTGTACCATTCACGCTGGAGATATTGACCTGCCCCAGCACATCGGTAGATTTCTTGTTATAGTAGTCTACCGAACCAAAGAGGTGGTTGTTCAGCAACGAGAAGTCGAGCCCCAGGTTGAGGATGGCAGTCTTCTCCCATCTCAACGTAGGGTTGCCATAGTCGGAAATGGAGCCTGGGTAGAGACCCGTGAAGTCGTCCATCTGTCCATCTTGCGTATTGATGGTGGTACGTGCCGACGATATGGTTGGCGCATTACCATTCTTTCCGTAGGTGGCACGCAGAGTGAGTCGGTTGACGGTCTTGTTGTCCTTGAGCCAAGCCTCGTTGTTGATATTCCACATGGCACCCACCGACCACAGTGGGCTCCAACGATACTTAGCCTCAGAGGTGACCATGTTGCTGGCATCGCTTCGGGCACTCACGCTCACACCATAACGCTCATCGTACATATACGAAGCATTGCCATAGAACGACACATAGCGGTTATGGTTCCAAGTATCGGTGATGTGGTCCTTGCCCTCGGCAGGCACACCGCCAATCGTGCTCTGATATTGGTCGTAAGTATCAAAATATCCAGCCTGTCCCTGCACGCCAGCCGATGTGGCGGTTATGCCATAGAGGGTAGGCAGCGTCCATGACTGATAATAATAGTTGCTTATCTCATTACCGAGCACGGCAGAAATGGCGTGCTTCTCGCCAAACACCTTGTCGAGAGAAAAGTCGTTGCGGAAGAGCGCGCTATGGTTCTTACCCTTGCTGGTAGTCGAGATGTCGCCCATAGGAATGGCCGAAGAACCTGTTGGCTGCAAGTCGTCATCGACAGGAGTATAATAGTTCACCAAGTTGCGCACATAGAACGACTGCTCGCTGTTGAAGTTGGTGTTGGTGTAGCGACTCGTCTCATATTGGAACTTGCTGTTGAACTGCAAGCCGTCGATGATGTTCACCTGCAAGCCCACCTGAGTGCGCATCTGTGTGTTGTTGATGCGGTTGCGGCGATTGCGTGCCTCCTGCAAGAGGTTGTAGCTCATATCGTTATAGCTGAAACCGCTCCAGTTGTAGAGCGTGCCGAGCACATGCGAGTTGTAACTTGTCGACCAGTTGGTGGCGTATGAGCCATCATCGTTGAGCAACATCTCGTAAGGGGCGATATTGGCAAGGTCGCTGTAGGAGAGCTGTGAGGAATGGCGATTGCTGTTCACCAAGTTCAAGCCAAGGTTGAGGGTGAACATCTTGTTGAACTTATAGCTATTCTGCCAGTCTGCCTTCCAAGTGTTGTCGTGGCGACCGACGAAGTCGCCCTCCTCGTGTTCATACTGCAAGGATGCACGTGTGTCCCACCCACCGACATTGGCAGAAATAGAGGCGTGGGTCTTGCTGACGATTGGTGTCTTGAGCATATACTTGGACAGTTGCTTGCGGTTGTCGAGCTGCGCCAACTTGTCGAGCTGCGCATTCATCTCGTCCTCGCTGATGGTGCCCCACTTCATGCCTTGGTAGAGCAACACCTCGGATGGAGACACGCAGTTGTTGATGTTGTCGATGATAGGCGTATACTCATCACCCAGAAAGTCGTTATTGAATATCCACTTCTGATAGTTGATGGTCTGTCGGCTTGTAGCAAGGTTGGTAAGATGCTGCACGTTTTGCTTGGCACCAACGCTAAACTGTGTGCCAGCCTCCACCTCTACATCATTTTTCTTCTTGCCCTTCTTGGTGGTGATCACGATGACACCATTGGCCGAGCGGGCACCCCAGATGCTGGCAGCCGCAGCATCCTTCAACACGGTGACGCTCTCCACATCGTCCGGGTTGATACGCTCCAGGGCAGTGAGGTTGGGGTTGGAATAGAGCTTGTAGTCTACATCGTTGTTGTCCATGATAGGATAACCGTCCACTACTACCAACGGAGTCTTGTTGGCATTCATCGTGCTCGTACCACGGATGGTAAACTTCTTGCCTCCCCTTCCATCGTCCTGGCTCTGCATGCCAGGCACAAGTCCGTCGAGAGCATCGGCGAGGTTGGTGGAGTGACGCTTCGCCAGCTCATCCTTGCTGATGATGGAATAAGAACCCGTGGCACGCTCGCGCGAAATGGTTTGATAACCAGTCACCACCACGTCATTCAGCTCATTGTTGGAAGTCATCACAACATGATGGGTGGCATTGCCTTCGCCAGCAGCCAAACGATAAGAAGAGGTGTCCATGCCCAGATAGATATATGAGACCTGGCATCGGTCGGCAGGCACCCTCACCTGATAGTAACCATTGACATCGGTCACCGTCTGGATGTCGGTGCCAGCCACTTTGACGAAGGCGCCAACAACTGCTTCTCCATCCTCATCCTTCACCGTTCCCTTGAGGAGTCGGTAGCCAGTGAGCTTCTTCGCCACTTGCTGGGTCACCATCACAATGTAGCCCTTGCGAGTCCACTCGCAGTTTTGGCTGCCCAGCACATCATTGAGCACCTGACTCATGTCGGCATTCTTCACATTCAATGAGATGGGGCGCATGCGCTTAGCCAAGTCGGCGGAGCACATGAAGTCGAGTCCCGTCTGGCGTTTCATCTCGCTGAAGAATGTCTTTACACTGGCATTCTTCAAGCTGAGCGTCACCTTGTTCTTCACTACGGTTTGTTGTTGGGTTTGCGCCCTCAGCAATGATGACGAAAACCAGCAAGGTGCGACACTCAGGACGAGTGCCATACCCATGGTAGGAATGTACGTTTTTTTCATGCTATCTCTCTTACACTTTTGAAATGATTATCCTTGTATCTTGTTGTTCCACCTTTACGTTGGCTATGGCGCCGATTACCTCCAGCGTGTTCTCGATGCTCTCATAGCGGCTCAGGCTGCCCGTGAAACGCACCGTGCGAAGCTGGTCGGAGGTGAAGACGACCTGCAGTCCATACCATCTGGCCACAACCTGCATCAGTTCGTCGAGCCTACAGTCTTCGAAACTGAAGTGGCCCGTGTTCCATGCCACGTATGGCGCCACGTCTACCCTGCTCATCGTCACCCCTTGCATGGCGAGCTCAGCCTTGTCGCCAGGAGTCATCATCTGTTCCTTGCCGCCCTCGGCACGCACGCTGATGCTTCCCTTTACCAATACGACGCAGGTCTTGTCGCCCTGCGTGTTGACATTGAACTCGGTACCATATTCCTTGACATCGCCCTTGGCGGTATGCACGATGAAAGGATGCTCCTTGTCCTTGGCCACAATGAAATAGGCCTCACCCACAAGCGCCACCTCTCGTTGGTCGCCCGTGAAAGCCAAAGGATAGGAAAGTCGGGAATTGCCATTGAGATGCACTCGGGTGCCGTCTGGCAAGCTCATCCAGAATTCCTTGTCGTGGCGGGTGATGATGGTGCCCAGCATCTCTTCGTCTACATCTTGACGAGCCATTATCTTGAGCAGGGCGCTGAGCGACCTTACCTGCTGGGGTTTCTCATCGCCTACCTGCAACGTCGCCTCGTTGGAGGAACTTTGCTCTGCCTTCTGCATGGCCGCCACCATCTCTTGACTTACTGGCACAGGGGCTTTCGGCACAGGCTGACCGTGATGGAACCAATAGCCGCCTGCCACAAGCATCACGCCAACGATGGCAGCTGCCACCCTACCAATATAACGCCTGGGAATATGATAGAAACGATGATGGCGAGGTACATCGTCACCTTCAGCCTGTTCGATGAGCGAAGCCTGCTTTCGCCAAGCTTTCTCGCTGTCCAGACTCATGTATGCATGATATTGCTCGGCTAGGTCGTCCTTGGCCAAGAGTGCCCGATAGAGCCTTTGGTGCTCCTCGCTCCCGGCTAGCCATTGGTCGAGCTGTCGTTGTTCCTCAGCATCCAAATCGTACATCAAGGAACGACTGATGATGTCAAATATATCCATACGTTTACCTTTGTCTTTATAATATAAGTACGAGGACAATGTATAAACGTTTACAAGAAAACATAAAAAATGTGCTTTTTATTAGGAAAAAACACTAGAAAACCAAGAAATCCGTTAGCCGAAAAGGAGCAAAAGCAGGAACAAGTCGCCCGTATCGTCCATTTTCTTGCGAAGGGTCTTGAGGGCTCGCTTCTTCTGCACTCTTATCGTTTCCTCGGTGATTTTCATCACCTGAGCTATCTCCGCGTTTTTCTTTCCCTGCATGTAGAGCAGGAAAAGCTCGCGCTGCCGGGGAGGCAATTCGTTGATGGCATCGAACAGACGACGGTACACCTCATTGGTAAATACCTCTTCGTCTTCCTCTGCCGTCAACATGTCGTCCGCTCCCTTCAGCACATAGTTCTTGTATTTGCCCTCAACCTTGGCATGCCTCGCCTGATCGATGATCCTGCGACGAATGGTGAGATAGAGATAGGAATGCACCGAAGCTTCGTCGTGGAAGGTCTCTCGATTTTCCCAAAGAGCGAGAAAAACACTCTGCACCAAATCTTCCGCGGCATCCCGGTCGACAGTCATCTTGAGAGCATAGAGCATCATCACCTTATAGTATCTACCATAAAGTTGCTTAAACTGTTCAGGTGTATAGATGCTAAATTCCTTCATACAATGGGGTCTCTCCTCCTTTTTTAAAATCAAGATGCCGAGAAAGCAAAAAAGCACTTACGAAATCGTAAGTGCTTTTTTTGTAGCGGGGGTGGGACCCGAACCCACGACCTCCGGATTATGAATCCGACGCTCTAACCAGCTGAGCTATCCCGCCGTGCTATTTCTTTTTAGCGGTTGCAAAGGTACTGCTTTTCTCTCGTTCCACCAAGAAAAAAGTAATATTTTTTTCAATTATCTTCATTTTATGGCTTTTTACCCCTTGTTTTGCCACTCATGACTCCCATTTTGCGGATAATACGGTGCTGCATGATGCCTCGCGACATCAGGTAGACGATAAAGGCAAACCAAAGCAAATGGTTGACCACAACGGGATGGCTTGCCGACAACTTGCTCATAAGGGTCACGCCCAAGATGAGGAAAAACGCCACCGAAGACACGAAGCTCGACAGCAACATGCCACGAGTGGCGGTGAGACCTATGAAAATGCCATCGTAGACAAATGCCGCGAAGCCGGCAAAGGGCAAGAGCCACACCCACATCTCGTAGTCGGCAACGGCCGCCCTCACGGCAGTGTCGTCGGTGAGCAGACCAACAATCGTGCCGCCACCAAAGACATAGGCAAGGGTGAAGACGAGCGACAACGACACTCCCCATCGCGAAAGAAGCCTCCCTACGACCTCACTCAGTCCGCGCGTGTCGCCCGCGCCATAAAACTTGCCACTGAGCGCCTCGCCGGCAAAGGCAAAACCATCCATGACATAGGAGAAAAGGGTGTAAAAGGTCATGAGCAGGGTGTTCACGGCAAGCATCATGTCGCCTTGGCGCGCTCCCATGGACGTGAAAGCGAAGTTGACCGCCACGAGGCATAGCGTGCGGAGAAAGATGTCGCGGTCTGTATGGAAAAACACACGCCACGAATAGTCGCCTCTCGACGTGCCCGTGCCACAGACCATCGCGGTTTCTATCCCTCGCAACTTCCCACGCAGGAGCACAAGGGAGAGCAGCGCCCCACCCCATTGGGCAACGAGCGTGCCGAGGGCTATGCCTTCTATTCTCATGCCAAGGGCAAAGACAAAGAACAGCGACGCGAGGATGTTGACTATGTTTTGGAATATGGCGACAAACATCGGCACGCGCGTGTCTTGCATACCAATATACCAACCGTTGAGGCTATAAAGCGACAACATGGCAGGCGCGCCCCAGATGACGATGTTGAAATAAGCAGAGGCAAGCGACCACACGTCGGCAGAGGGATGGATCAAGGCAAGCGACACCTCGCGAAGAGGCCATTGCAAGACCAGGAATGCTGCCGCTATGACAAGCGACAACGACAACGACCGGTGCAAGAGCAGCCTTACCCCACGCGCATCGCCAGCGCCAAAGGCTTGTCCCGTCATGCCGCTCGTGCCCATACGCAGGAAGCCCATAAGCCAATAGATGACATTGAAGATCATAGACCCCACGGAGATGGCGGCAATGTAGCTCGCCGGGCCTATATGCCCGGCAATGGCGAGGTCTACCAAGCCAAGCAAGGGCACGGTGATGTTGCTCACTATAGACGGGAGGGCAAGCCGGAGAATGTCTTTATCAATGGGTTTCATTGCTTTTAAAAAAGTTCATTTCGCAAGACAAAGGTAAGCAAAGAATTTGTAATTTTGCAGCAAAATCAACACAATATATAATGCGCCTCAGGTTATCCAAACTCAAAATTGCCGCCTTTGTCGTTTTCTTGCTCATAGCGGGGTTGGTCTGGCTCGTGTTGCGCGCTTTCCCCGCATCCGAGACCAAAGTGCGCCGGTCGGCGTGCCTTGTCAGCGGCCGCGTCGGCGTGTGCCTTGTCAGCGGCAAAGACACGGTTGAACTGATGGCCGACTCCGTACGGCAGGAAGGCGTGTGGATCAACCGTCACTGGTGGTGGCCGAGTTGTGACGGCAGGGTGCTGACCGTGGGTCCGACATCGAAAGTGAAACCCATAGACATATCCACCATCTGCGACTCCATCTCCAACCTGCTCCACCGCAAGGAAACCGAGCGCAAGGAGTTGGCATACTATCTGCGCTCTCATGGAGTCATGGACGAGGGCTACACCCAGATAGCAGCCTACGCCGCGCGACAAGGCAAGATGACCGACTCTTTGAAGCTCCGGCTCGCCACGCTTCAGAAAACATGCGCGATAGACAGCACGGGAAGGCAAACGGGGAAAGCCAAGAAGATACGCTTCATGTTGAAGAGCAACTACCACGTGAGTTGGTATGACGGCAACAACGAGCTGCACAGCGTGGCGTGCGAGCCCGTGGTAAGCCAGCTCACCAATAAGGCGACGCCCCTCATCCTTCACACGCTGCGGTCAATAAAGCCGTGGGGCGTGTATGCCGTGCGCAACGTGCCTTGGGGAGCGGCCAAGCACCGCAAGATAGTGACCGTGAAGACAATTGGCACGGAAAGGAAGGCACCCTACCACTCCATCATCATAACGGGCAACTACTGGCAAGGTCACGAGCACGACATTCCCGCATTGTTCGCCACGGATGGCGCGCCAGTGTTCACACAGCACGGACGCTTTATTGGCATAATACACGGAAAGGAGGTGATGCAATGAGAACGAGATTCCTGATACATGAGGCATGGTGCTTGAAGCTCATATCGCTCAACGTGTTGGCAACAATCGCCCTTGCCTCTTGCACCATAAACACCAGTGAGATAAAAACCATCAACGATGGCGACACCGTTTACCGCGGGCAGACTCACAATGGCAAACGCGAGGGTCTTGGCGTGCTCTGCCAAGGCGACAGCGTGGTCTATAGCGGCATGTGGCACAATGGCATGAGGCAAGGGCGCGGCACCGTGAACGACCACAATGGCAGGCTCATCAACGGCATTTGGGACCACGACACGCTCGTCACGGCAACCCGCCGCGACTCCACGGGCACCTACGAAGGCGAGATGGACAGCCTGTTTCGCGCCAACGGTTATGGCAAGTTCACCGACAGCCTCAACACCTATTATGAAGGACAATGGAAAGAGGGCAAGCGCTCGGGGTTCGGGTTCTCGTCGCAACACCGCCACTTCCGTGCTGGCGAATGGGCGCACGACGTGTACAAGGGCGAACGCCTCAACTACACATCTGAGCGCGTTTACGGCATCGACTTGTCGAAATACCAGCACATACACGGCAAAAAGGTTCACACCATAGATTGGGACCGCTTGCGGATAACCCATCTCGGGTCGTTGTCGAGGAAGAACGTGAGCAAGAACATCGACTTCAAGGTGTCGTTCATCTTCATAAAGTCGACCGAGGGAACGTCGCTACTCAATCCTTACTACAATGCCGACTACGCCGCAGCCCGCAAGCGAGGCTACCCTGTCGGCACATACCACTACTTTAGTCATCTCACCCCTGGCTCGCGACAAGCATGGCATTTCCTGTCTCACAGCCATTTCAAAAAGGGCGACTTGCCTCCCGTGCTCGACCTTGAGCCTCTGCCATCACAAGTGAAGAAGATGGGGGGCGCAAGACACATGTGGAGACGCGTGAGGAGCTGGTTGCAGATAGTGGAGAAAAAGACCGGCATGCGCCCCATACTCTACGTCAGCCAGACCTTCGTGAACCGCTGGCTCGATGCCGCGCCCGACATAAAACGCAACTATCCCGTGTGGATAGCCCGCTATGGCGATTACAAGCCCGACATAAAGCTATGGATTTGGCAACTCGCGCCCGACGGCAAGGTGAGAGGCATTGCCGGACACACCGACATCAACGTGTTCAATGGCTACCAAAACGAGTTTAACCACTGGCTTTCAACGGTTTCAAAAAAATAACGATCAAGCCGTAGATGCCTGCCAACATGACAAAGGCAGGGCACGATTTCACGTCCAAATCCTTGCCTTCGGCTTTGCGGTGGAAAGTCATCGGCTTTCCACTGAAATGAAGTCGGCTTTCCACTGAAAAGCCATTGCCTTTTCAATGCAATGCCATTGGCTTTTCAATGCAATGCCGACGGGGCAATTTCCCATACCGTTTTTGCCAATGATGTGAAGCGTGAATGCTGATGAAATACGCGTCACTTACATGAGCCACATTTGAGAAAATACCATAAAGAACCCCGAAAGTTACACAAATAACTTTCGGGGTTCTTCATTGTTTCGACACGCGGTCGTTTTTTTATTGGGGTTATGCTGATTTCGCCTTACAGTCGCTCCACTTGCTTCACACCTTTCACCGCCTTGAGTTTCTTGACAAGTTGGTTGAGACGTGTGGTGTCCTCAACCTGTATGGTGAGATTGCCGGAGAAAAGTCCGTCGTGGGAATCGATGTTGATAGACCGCATCACTATTTTCTCATCCTTCGATATGATGTTGGTTATGTTAGACACGATGCCTATGTCGTCGTGACCCACCACGCGCAACGTGATGCCATACTTTGACGAGCCTTTGCCTGCCCAGCGCGCCCTCACTATGCGATAGCCAAACCTTCTGCGCATCTCCGGGGCGTTGGGGCAATCGTGCCTGTGCACTTTGATGCCGCCTCCCGCGGTGACAAAACCGAAGATGTCGTCGCCATAGATAGGATGGCAACAGGGTGCGAGCTGAAAGTCGATGCCCTTGAGGTTCTGGTCTATCGTGAGCACATCGTCGCTCTCGTGGGTCTTCTCCTCCTCGGGGCCCTCAAAATTGAAATGGTCTGCCGACACGGTCTCCTTGTCCTTGTTCTCCGTGTGGTCGCGCACCTCCACATATTTGGCAATGACATCGTTGGGGTCGAGCTTGCCGTCGGCTATCTGCTTGTAGAAATCGGACACCACCTTGAATCCCATCTTCTTCACGAGGTGTGCCATGATGCTCTCGTCTGCCTCGATGTGGCGGTTCTTGAAACGCCGCTCAAGCAGCTCCTTGGCATAAAGGCCGTCCTTCTGCTGCGTTTCTTTCAAGGCAAGCCTTATCTTCGACTTTGCCTTTGGTGTCACTACTATCGACAGCCAGTCGCGTTTTGGTTTCTGATTGCTTTGCGTGAGCACCTCCACGGTGTCGCCTGAATGCAGCTCCTGCCTTATGGGTACCGCCTTGCCGTTCACCTTGCCTCCTACACAGGCATTGCCGATGTTGGAGTGGATGCGATAGGCAAAGTCGAGCACCGTGGATCGAGCCGGAAACTTGAAGAGGTCTCCACGCGGCGTGAACACGTAGATGTCGTCGGGTTGGAGCGACATCTTGAACTGGTCCATCACCTGCAGGTTGTCGCCAGCCTCCAACGCGGCACGTATGTTGGCGAGCCAATCGTCCATCTGGCCGCCGCTCTTTATGCCCTTGTAGCGCCAGTGGGCGGCAAGGCCGTGCTCGGCAATGTCGTCCATGCGCTCGGTGCGTATCTGCACCTCCACCCACTTGTTTTCGGGTCCAAGCACGGTGATGTGCAGGCTCTCGTAACCATTCGACTTGGGCACTGAAAGCCAGTCGCGCAATCGCTTGGGGTTGGGTTGATACATGTCGGTGACGATGGAGTAAGCCTGCCAACACTGTTGCTTCTCCATCTCCAGAGGCGAGTCGATGATGATGCGTATGGCGAAGAGGTCATAGATGCCCTCGAACCCACACTGCTGCTTCTTCATCTTCTGCCAAATGGAGTGTATCGACTTGGTGCGCCCTTTCATGTGGAACTTCAACCCCGCCTTTTCCAACTTGTCGCGAATGGGGCCGATGAAGCTGTCGATATAAGCGTCACGGCTCGCCTTGGTGGCGTTGAGCTTCTCCTTTATCATGTAGTAGGCGTCGTGCTCCATATACTTGAGCGAGAGATCCTCAAGTTCCGACTTCAGCGTGTACAAGCCAAGCTTGTGGGCAAGTGGCGCATAGAGGTATGACGCCTCTTCCGACACCTCACGCCGCGCGTCTTCATTTGACGTGTCGCGTATGAGACGCATCACGCACACGCGGTCGGCAATCATGATGAGTATGACGCGCATGTCCTCGGCAAAGGACAGCAACAGGTTGCGGAAGTTGTCGCTGCCGATCACGGGATTCTTGTCGTAGAGATGCTGTATCTTGTAGAGCCCGTGGACGATGTGCTCCACGGTGTCGCCATACATCTGGGCCACTTCCGTGAAGTTGTCTACATGGCACGCCCACAAGAGCGTGGCTATCACCGACTCGCGGCGCAAGCCAATCTCGTCCACGCAGATGCGCGCGGTTTCCATGGCGGTGACTATCGGGTTCAGACCAAACACGTCACGACTTACGCGGCCCTCGGCGATGGCCTTGCGCAGACTCGCCTTGAGCATGGCCATGTTGTCGCAAGGCATTGCCTCGCCAACCTTGCCCAAGATGTAGCGACGCAAGCGCCACACCTCGTCAAGCTCTTCGCGAGTAAAAAGAAAAGGCTTGTCTTCCATTATCATTTACTTTAAGTTATCCTATTTATAGTGTCAGCGTGCGGTCGTGCCCGGCAACCCATGCGATGGCTGATGGTTACTCAGCCAAGCACTTGTCGAGTTCGGCTTCTATCGCCTTGCGGTCGAGACGCTGACCAATGAACACTATCTTCTGCATGCGGTCGCCGACCTCAGGGTCCCAATCGTTTTTCACCTGAGGGTTCTTGGCGATGAAGTCTTTCAGCTCATCGTCAGGCATCGTGGCATACCAGCGGCCCGCGTTTGTGATGTTGAACTGCTTGCCCGACTGCTCAAAGAGGTAGCACGTGTCTTTCTCGTCGGCAAAATAGCACAGTCCCTTGGCACGCACCACGCCTTTAGGCCATTGGGTGGACACGAACTCATCGAAGTCGGCAAGGCTCATCGGCGCGCGACGCTTCCAGACGAATGTCTCGATGCCATACTCCAGAGCCTCGCCGCTCTCCTCGTTCTCAAGCTCATCGTCGTCGTCATCCTCCATGGCCTCAATCCAACGGGCCGACGTGGCCACCTTGTCGAAATTGAAGAGATGGGTGTTGAGTATCTTGTCGAGCTCCACGTCACCATAGTTGCATTCGTAAATCTCTGCCTTGGGCTGTATGGCCTTGATGACGGCGCGGAGATGGCGGAGCTCCTCTGGCGACACCTCGGATGCCTTGTTGAGCAAGATGATGTTGCAGAACTCTATTTGCTGTATGACAAGGCTTTCGAGGTCGTCCTCGCCCATGTCGGGCTTCTGCAACGCATCGCCAAGACCAAACTCGTCGCGCATGCGAAGGGCGTCGACAACGGTCACAATAGAGTCGAGGCGCGCCACGCCATTCTTTATGAGCGACTCGGGAATCATGCGGGGATAAGTGGATATGGTCTGGGCTATGGGCGCAGGCTCGCAGATGCCCGAAGCCTCGATGACTATATAGTCGAACTTCTTTTGGTTGATGATGTCGTTGAGCTGTTGCACGAGATCCATCTTGAGCGTGCAGCAGATGCAACCATTCTGCAAGGCCACGAGCGAGTCGTCTTTCTGACCCACCACGCCACCGTTCTCTATGAGCGACGCGTCGATGTTTACCTCACCTATGTCGTTGACGATAACGGCGAACTTTATGCCCTTCTCGTTCTTCAATATTCTGTTGAGAAGTGTGGTCTTGCCGCTGCCCAAATATCCCGTGAGCAGCAAAACGGGTGTTTCTTGTCTTTCCATTGTGTTTTGCATTCATGGCCCAAAGGCCGGTATTTGTTGCAAAAGTACAAAAAAGGTGCCAAAAGCATTACTTGAAAGACAAAGATTAATGTTTTGGCACCAAAATTATTACTAAAGGTCGTTTTTCATCTCCCATCCTGTCATTGTAGACACCACGGGAATGAGCGTGGAGGCTATTTTCTGATGGCCTTTCCAGTTGGGATGCCAGTCAGAGCCGATGTCGTGGCCTTTGACCACAATGTTGGGCATGGGCTCAGCCACACGCACGTTGCTCAGGCTCGCCACCTGCACGCCAAGCTCCTTGAGCGCGGCTTGGAGAAAGATGTTGGCAGAGTGTGGGGTGACGCAAAGCACGGGCAGACTGTCGCCATAGTGGCCCTTGACCGTCTTGATGAGCTTGACGTATTTGCCCACATAGTCGGCAGGCGCGGCACTTCCCGAGAAGTCGTTGGTGCCGAGGTTTATCATCACGAGGTCAGGGCGATACTGCTTAAAGTCGTAGGCTATGGAGTCGTGGTCGTCGAAAAGCAACGGGTAACGGTCACTCATGGTGCGAAGTTTCTTTCCGGCGTAGTTGCGCGTCACGCCCATGCCCGAATGTGCCACTATCACGTAGTCGGCATCGAAATATCGCGCTATGGTGCAAGCGTAAGCCTTGTCGCAGTTTTCGGTCTTCACCTCGAAGTGGCTGTCTTCGGTTCCCTCAGAGCCATAGCCGCACGTGTAGCTGTCGCCTATCACCTCAATGAGGCGGCCCTTGGGCTGCACCGCCGTGAACGAGCCTTTGCCACCTGCCGTGAACGAAAAGATGGTGGAGCGTCCGCGCTCGCCTTCGGTCACCTTTTGCAGACGAAGGCGGTGCGTGCCCTTGCCGAGGTTTTTGGCGAGCAGCAGGTCGTGAGGTTCCTTGCCGGTGAAATGCATCTTGCCAACGAGCTTGCCGTCTATGAACACTTGATGATAGCTCTCGCCCTCCTCGCTCACCTTCACCGAGATGGACGATCCGGTGAAATCGGTTTGCACATAAGTGCCTACCCAATCGTAGCTCACAGCGCCATTGTCCATGCGCTGCACGCGTCCGGTGAAACTGATGTTAGGGTCATCGGCCTTCACCGTGTGGTCGGCAAAGGCGGCATTCGCGGTCATGAAGAGCACGACTGCCAAAGATAATAGTTTCTTCATTGATTATATAGATTGTCATGTTGTCGGGAAACGTTTGCGGGCAGTCACTATGACTGCCCGCAAACATTATATAATACAGTATAAGGCTCGCAAGCAGCTTGCTCTATTTCTTTCGCTGCGACTTGCGGTTGGCCCTTTGCTCTCGATATTTAGCCTTTTGACGGGCAGAACCAGAGCCATGGGCTCCGGTCACATATTTCTTTTTCTTGGCTTTGGTCTTCACCTTGTCATCATCTTTCTTCGGGCCGGATGCCTTCTTGAAGCTGATGCCAGTGACGAGTATGTCCTCAAAGTCGTCCATGTAGCAAAATATTAGTGGTGGAACAGGCGCACATGCGTCATTGCCATGGCTATGTCGTATTTGTCGCAGGTGTCGATGACATTGTCGTCGCGAATGGAACCGCCAGCCTGGGCTATGAACTCCACACCGCTCTTGTGGGCACGCTCGATGTTGTCGCCAAAGGGGAAGAAAGCGTCTGAGCCAACGCACACGCCCTTGTTCTGCGCAATCCACTCTTTCTGCTCAGCGCGGAGGAACGGCTCCGGCTGCTCAGTGAACCACTGCTGCCAAGCGCCATCGCGTAGCACGTCGTCATATTCCTCAGAGAGATATATGTTTATGCAGTTGTCTCTGTCGGCACGGCGAATCTTTTCCTTGAAAGGCAAGCCGAGCACCTTCGGGCTCTGCCTCATCCACCACTCATCGGCCTTGCTGCCTGCCAAGCGTGTGCAGTGGATTCGGCTCTGCTGACCGGCACCAATGCCAATGGCCTGGCCGTCCTTGGTGTAGCACACCGAATTGGACTGCGTGTATTTCAACGTGATCAACGCAATCTTCAAGTCGCGAGTGGCCTCTGGCGTGAATGTCTTGTTCTTGGTGGGCACATCCTCGAAGAGCGCAGGATCGGAGAGGTCGATGTTGTTGCGTCCCTGCTCGAAGGTGACGCCAAAGACCTGCTTGCGCTCCACTGGCTCCGGCACGTAGTCGGGATCTATCTTTATTACGCAATAAGTGCCCTTGCGCTTTGCCTTCAGTATCTCAAGGGCCTCCGGGGTGTAGTCTGGTGCGATCACTCCATCGCTGACCTCTCTCTTTATGAGTTTTGCGGTCGCCTCGTCGCAGGTGTCGCTCAATGCGCAGAAATCGCCATAAGAGCACATGCGGTCGGCACCGCGTGCGCGAGCGTAGGCATTGGCAAGAGGTGTCAGCTCAAAGTCGACATCGTCGACGAAGTAGATTTTCTTCAGCGTGTCGCTTAGGGGGAGGCCCACTGCCGCACCCGCTGGGCTGACATGCTTAAACGATGCTGCTGCAGGCAGACCCGTTGCGGCCTTCAGCTCCTTGACAAGCTGCCAAGAGTTGAGCGCGTCGAGAAAGTTGATGTAGCCTGCACGGCCATTGAGGATTTCCACTGGAAGCTCACCGTGCTCCATGAAGATGCGTGCGGGTTTCTGGTTTGGGTTGCACCCGTACTTTAGTGCGTATTCGTTCATTATTAATTGAGATTTAATGAATGTTGTGGCAAAGGTAAGAAAAAAAGTCGTATCTTTGCCGCGCGTTACAGAAAAAGTATGTGAGAAAATGAAAAGAGACTTGAAACTTCTTATTGAGACGACAGGCAGGAAGGCCAAGGCGGGCAAGCATGAGCTTGAGCACGACCTCGACAGCCTCTCCAAAAAGTTGTTGAGACATCACATCAACTTGAGCGTGCCATCATTGAAGAAACTCCTTGAGCTCGTGACGGGCAAACGCAAGCTGTCGTTGGCAGCCCGCAATCGCCTCGCCCTCTTCGCTGGGTTCCAGAGCTGGGACGACCTCGAAGATGCCATCCATGGAGATGCCGACGCAAGCGTCAACTACAAGTAACGAAAAAGGAAAGAGCCGTTCCTCCAATATGGAAGAACGGCTCTTTTTTAGCTTTGTCAAGCGCAATATTATTCGCCAGTGACGACGCGCTTCTCCTTGATGCGTGCTGCCTTACCTGTGAGCTTGCGCAGATAGTACAGCTTAGCGCGACGCACCTTACCGTGCTTGTTGACCTCGATGTGGTCGATAGCTGGAGACTCAGCGGGGAAGATACGCTCTACGCCCACGGTGCCAGACATCTTGCGCACGGTGAAGCGCTTCTTGTCTCCGTGTCCGCAAATCTTGATTACGACACCACGGTAGAGCTGGATACGCTCCTTTGAACCCTCGACGATTTTGTAAGCGACAGTGATAGTGTCACCTGCCTTGAATGCAGGAATCTGCTTGCCGGTTGCAAAAGCTTCCTCAGCAACTTTAATTAAATCCATTTTTAATTGTAATGATTAAATGTTGTCGTCGCTCCAACCCGACATAGCTTGGGAACACTTCTCCCAACTAGCGGTCGAGCCGAAAAGCTGTGCAAAGGTACTGACTTTTAATGTAATAGAAAAGTTTTAAGCTGTTTTCTATTCATTTTTAACACTTTATCTCATCTTAACAGACTTTTGCGCCTTGGATGTTCAAGTTTGACCCAAGCTCACTCCTATTTTTCGAGGGTAAGGCTCAACTTGCCTATGTAGATGGCGCTTTTGCCATTTTGGTCCACGGGGATGGGCTTGCCATCAGCGTTGTCCACATAGCGGAGTGTCTCGAAATAGGTGTGGCTGTGGCCTCCGAGTACGAGGTCGATGCCGCTGGTGTGGCTAATCATCTCCTGGTCGCCCATACCTTTCTCTTCCCAACCCAAATGGGAGATGCAAACCACGAGGTCGCAATGCTTCTTTTTCAATATGTCGACCATCTCTCGCGCCGTTGCCACGGGGTCAAGATATTCGGTTGTGCGGTAGTTGTTGTGATCAACCAATCCGTCGAGCCTCGGCGACAACCCGAACACGCCTATTTTCAAGCCATTGCGCTTTATTATGACATAGGGCTTGACCAGCTTGTCGAGGTCATATTCGTGGAAACGGTAGTTGGCGCAGACAATGGGGAAGTTGAGCTTCTTGAAGAGTCGCGCGAGGTTCTCCAGTCCGAAGTCGAACTCGTGGTTGCCTATCGTGGCAGCGTCATAATGCATCATGTTCATCAGTTCGGTCTCAACGTCGCCCTTGAACAACGTGTAGTAAGGCGAGCCTTGGGAGAAGTCGCCGCTGTCAAAAAGCAGGAGCGAAGGGTCCTTGGCGCGCTCTTCCTTGAGCATTGCCACGCGACGCACGAACCCTCCTCGCCCGGCCTGCATGGTGTCGGCAAGGTGGACCGACAACGGCATGACACAACTGTGGGTGTCGTTGGTGTGAAGAATAGTGAGCCGCTTCTGCGCGAGCATGGCAACACTGCCGCAAAGCAAAAACATCACGGCTATGTGTCTGAACATGGAAATATGTGTGGCTGACATTAATATGTGTCTTAACGCTTTCATCTTTTCTGGTTTTCTTCTGTTAACCTATTTTTACCTGTATATATCACTCAACGCTCACCCTGCCTTCGACTTTTGCGTCCACGGCCTTGCCTTGCGCTTGCATCTCCTTGAAATATTTCACTATGACATGCCTCACGTCGTTGGCCTCGTCGGACGGCGACACCACGTTGGTCTTCGACTTGAACGCCTTCAATCCGTCGTTGCCTTGCGCGAGGTAGTCGAGCGTGGCCACGCGATAGCTCTTCTGCGGGTCAATGGCCTTGCCGTCGAGAGTCACCGCTTTCAGTTCTCCATTTCTGGCGATTGTCATCCTCACGCCACGGCTCACGCCCTCGCCATGACGCGCCGCCATCTCCCTGAAGAGCTGCAGCGTTTTCTCGCCCGTGAGGGTCAGGAAGCAAATGTGGTTCTCAAAAGGCGCCACGTTGAGCACGTCGCCGTAGGTCACAGTCCCCTCCGGAAGCGACGCGCGTATGCCACCCATGTTGTAGACACCGAAGTCGGGTATTTCGTTGAATTGCTTGCCGCCCCACACGAGTATGTCGGCAAGGAGGTTGCTGAGATCGCTCTCGGGCTTGAGGGCCCTCATGGGGCGAGCTGTGGCTCCAACGACGGGCGACATTTTCTCGTTCACCTCACGCTCGTAAGGATTCATGAACGCCACGGCTTGCGCGTCAGGATGAGCGTCGTAACGACTGTCCATGAGGATGCGAGTGCGATCCACGCCGGCAAGGTGGTAAGGGGTGTGACAAGACGTGGCAAGCAAGAGTGCCACAACGGGAAGAAAAGTTTTCATCTTTACTGAATATCTCATTATGATATGTTTTTCATTCAAAATAGAAAGTCAGGACTATCATCTTGGAGTGCGCCTTCCTCACGGAGCTGGCGAAAACTCGCGCCGATGGGTCATTGAGACGGGCGGCGTGGCCGGTGTCAAGGCTGTTGGTAAGGCCAAACATGAACTTCAGCTCTGGCCTCAACTTGAAAAAGGGGAGGTAAAAGTCGCAACCCAATCCCGTTTCAAGGAAGACATCATAGCGCTTGAGCTTAATGATGTCGTCGCTTCTGCCGCTTAGGTTAACAACTGGGCTAAGGCCTGCCATGATGTAAGGACGGTGGTTGCCCGAACGTTTCGAGGCATAAATCATGTCCATCGAACACGAGATGTAGACCGACTTGAGGTTCTGGCTTCGGCTTGCCATGCTGTCGGGCACCTCGGCTCCAACGTTATGGAACCTGACATGCCGACTTCCAAAATACAAGGCTGGCGCAAGACGGAAAGAGAAATAGGTGTTCAAGCGCGCCTCCGCAAGCACACCAACGTGGAAACCGTAGTCGTAGCGGTCTTGATCGGTGGTGATGGTATAAGTCTGGGAAGAGCCATCGCTCAGAGTCACAGTTTGTGGCCCCACGCCAACAAACTCCAGATCCTGGGCATGGGTGCCCACGAGAATGCCGAAATGGAATGGGCGCAGGTCTGTGTAAGGACGGTTCTGCACCGTGCGATCTTGGGCCATCGCAGCGGTACCTACAATAAAGGATAGAATCGCGCAAACTATTTTCTTCATATTCTCTACAACGAAAACATTGCCGTTTTATTGTCTGGAATACACATTATAAGGTATAGGAATGTTAAATCCTGAAAAAAATCATACCTATTTGTAGGTATTCAAGCAAAAGTTGCTATCTTTGCAATACCAAAATG
The DNA here is from genome assembly GCA_963593695.1 of Escherichia coli. Lineage (GTDB taxonomy): Bacteria > Bacteroidota > Bacteroidia > Bacteroidales > Bacteroidaceae > Prevotella. Next base: position 36,358 of record CAVBBO010000014.1, read on the forward strand.
AGGTGAGCCAGCTTAATAGCCGTAAGGCACTCGTGAGGACAATTATACAAAAACATTATTAATTTATAAACGTAAAAGTATTATGGCATACGTAATTGGTGACAACTGCGTCGCTTGCGGAACTTGCATCGACGAGTGCCCAGTAGGAGCTATCTCTGAGGGCGACATCTACAGCATCAACCCCGATGAGTGCACAGAGTGCGGCACTTGCGCTTCTGTTTGCCCCAACGAGGCAATCAGCCTTCCTGAGTAAATTTTTCATTTATAAAGGCAAACAAAAAAGTCGCTCCAAAAGCCATCTGGCTTTTGGAGCGACTTTTTTGTTGCCCGGCAGTTTTATTATTTCTGCACAAACAATATTGGCATATTAGATTTTACCAATCGGACCGAGCCATTATCCAGCGTGCCATCGACGTAAGCACCATAGGTAACGAGCTGCAGCTGCATGACCTTCGTCGAGCTGTTGTATTGGCCGAAAGAATAATAGCTGTTGGCGTAGAACAGGAACTTTATCTCATGCACCTTGCCACCGTAAGTGACATTGTAGGTAATGCCAGTTGGGTTGATAAGCCACTGCACTGGGTTGGTGTTGACAAAACCGATGTAGCAGCTCATCGACTTGGATGGCTGAGCAGCGATGGCTTCGCGAATCTCCTTGTGCTCGGTGGTGGTGGTGTCGATTGCTGACGCTATGGCCTTCGAGGAGATATTGGTGAAAATCATCGTCGAGTCTGACGTGACGTTCCACGATGCTTCAACACTGTCAGTCTTGTTGGTACCGGTTGCAGTCTTTCCGGAGATATAGACCATCTTGCCCGAATGAGGGCCTGCCACAGAAAGGTAGCATTGCTGCTTTTGCTCTGGCGTGAGGCTACTGCTGCTGTCGTCATCACTGTTTATGCATGAGGACATGCCGAAAACCGTGAGTACCGCTGAAAGGAAGAATCCTAAAAACTTGATTGTTTTCATTTGTATTATTAACTATTTTGATTGTTGATACGAGTTGTTGTCGTCATGGCATACCAAGCCATGCTATAAGGTAAATGCAAGAAGCACACAAACCTTGCACCAAGGATTCAAAAAAAGTTTTTAAAAATCAAGATTCACCTCGTTCATTATCCGCTCCGTCGCCCCGGCGAGACTTTCTACATACTCGCCAGCGCTCTTACGACTTTGCGCAAAGGCTTTGTCGTCGTCAAGGTTGCGCATGACGCTCACAAAGTCGTCGTAGCTGTTTATTTCGAATCCGCCGCCTGCCTTGAGCAGTCCCTGCGCCTCCTGGAAGTTCTTGTTGTTTGGTCCGAAGATAACAGGCTTGCCCCAAACGGCAGCCTCAAGCACGTTGTGTATGCCCACACCGAAGCCGCCGCCAACATAAGTGACATCAGCATAACGGTATATGCTCGACAACAAGCCAAAGCAATCTATGATGAGACACTCTGCATCAACCACATTCTCCGTAGTGGCCTCGGTATAGCGTACCGTCTTGCGACGCAACTTGGACAGGATCTGCTTGAGATGGTCCTCGCCAATGACGTGCGGAGCTATGATAAGCTTCCAGTCGCGGTGTTCGTTGAAATACTTAACAAAGATGTCCTCGTCGGGTGGCCAACTGCTTCCGGCAATGAAGACGCGTGGGTGTTCCTCGGCCGTACCGCCAATAAACGTCTCCACGATTGGCAGCGACTTTCCCGCGTCCCTGATTTGCAACACGCGATCAAAACGCGTATCGCCTGTCACAGTGACACAATCGATGCCTATCGACTTGAGCAGTTCTTGACTCTTCTCGTTTTGCACGAAGAAACGGGTAAAACACTTCAGCACCTTGGCATAGGCCTTGCCATAGCCGCGAAAGAACATCTGGTTTGGGCGGAAGATGCTCGACACCGAGAATGTGGGCACCCCCCTGTCTTTCAGCAAGCGCAGGTAATTGAACCAGAACTCATACTTGATGAAAAACGCCATCACCGGATGCGCCAAGTCCATGAAACGGCGCGCGTTGCCAATGGTATCGATGGGAAGATACACTATGATGTCGGCACCATTGTAGTTTTTGCGCACCTCATAGCCCGAGGGCGAGAAAAACGTAAGCAGAATCTTGTACTCAGGATGCTCACGCTTGATACGTTCCATTATCGGGCGGCCTTGTTCAAACTCGCCCAACGATGCCGCATGAAACCATACATACTTGGCGTTTGGCTCCACCTTCTCTCGCAAAACGCGAAAAGTCTCATGTTCGCCTTTCCACATCGTTCTCACTTTCTTGGAGAAGAATGTGGCAATCCAAACACCTATGTTGTATAAGAAAATTAAAGGTTCGTACATCACCCCAATGTCTCAATAGCCTTTTCCATTCGCTTGATGGTTTCTTCCTTTCCGAGGAATGCCGATATGTCGAACATGCCAGGGCCCTTGCCTATGCCCACGAGAGCCAGTCGCCAAGCGTTCATCACGTCGCCCATCTTGTAGCCCTTGTCGGCAATCCACTTCTCCACCACGGGTTCTTGACCTTCAATGGAGAAGTCGTCGATGCCGTTGAGCACGTCAATGAGTTCCCTCATCTGCTGTGCCGAGAATTCCTTCCAACGCTTCTTTGCCGTCTTCTCGTCGTAGGTTGTTGGCGCAATGAAGAAGAAGGAGCACAGAGGCCACAGCTCCTTGACGAAGTTGACACGGTCTTTCATGAGATGCACCACGTGCTTGACGCGCTCAAATGAGTCGTCAATGCCGTTGTTGGCTACTATTGGGGCGAAGAGCGTGGCTATCTCGTCGTCGCTCTTGCGAAGGATATACTCGTGGTTGAACCAAATGCCTTTTTGGTAATCGAACTTGGCGCCGCTCTTCGAACACTTGGTAATGTCGAACGCCTCAACAAGCTCGTCGAGCGAGAACATCTCCTGGTCGGTGCCAGGGTTCCAGCCCAAGAGAGCGAGGAAGTTGACAACTGCCTCCGGGAAGTATCCGCTCTCACGATATCCCGACGACACATCGCCAGTCTTGGAATCATGCCATTCCAGCGGGAACACGGGGAAGCCAAGACGATCGCCGTCGCGCTTAGACAACTTGCCCTTGCCCTCTGGCTTGAGAAGCAACGGCAGGTGGGCGAAGCGGGGCATAGTGTCTTCCCAACCAAACGCCTTGTAGAGCAACACGTGAAGCGGTGCACTGGGCAACCACTCCTCGCCACGTATGACGTGGGTAATCTCCATCAGATGGTCGTCCACGATGTTGGCGAGATGGTATGTGGGCAGCTCGTCGGCACTCTTGTAGAGCACCTTGTCATCGAGGATGTCGCTCTTCACACGCACGTCGCCACGAATGAGGTCGTTGACGTGGATTTCCTCGCCGGGCTCAACCTTGAAACGCACAGTGTACTGGGCATCGGAGTCGAGCAGCCTCGCAACCTCGTCTTTCGGCAGTGTGAGCGAGTTGCGCATCGACAAGCGTGTGTGTGCGTCGTATTGGAAGTTTTTTACCTCCTCGCGCTTTTTCTCCAGCTCCTCTGGCGTGTCAAAGGCGATGTAAGCCTTGCCGTCGTCGAGAAGCTGCCTCACGTATTTTGCATAAATCTTGCGACGTTCGCTTTGGCGATAGGGGCCATGGTCGCCACCGAACGACACGCCTTCGTCGAACTTGATGCCGAGCCATTTAAACGACTCTATGATATAATCTTCGGCTCCTGGCACGAAACGGTTGCTGTCGGTATCCTCTATGCGGAACACGAGATCGCCACCATGCTGGCGAGCAAACAGATAGTTGAACAAAGCCGTGCGAACTCCGCCAATGTGAAGCGGGCCGGTTGGACTTGGGGCAAAACGCACCCTGACTTTTCTTTCTGACATATCCAAGAATATATATTGAGGAACCAAATACATTCCCCAAGAAATTATTTTGTGCAAAATTAATACTTTTTTTCTGCTTTAACTGATTTTTTTCGTATTTTCGCAGCAAAATCACATGGGCCACATTATAAAAGGCCTTATTTAAATCTGTGACATGAACACATTCAAGAAAATCATAGGACAGGAGGAGAATATCTGGCGCAGCTTGGCAATCCGCTTCGGACTCGTGCTTTTTACTTCTCTCATCATCATCTGGTTTCTCCCTCGCGACGAGGCGAAGCAATATGCCTACGAGATTGGAGAGCCCTGGCATTATGGCACACTGATAGCCAAATTCGACTTTCCGGTATACAAGACCGACGAGACACTGCAACGGGAACGCGACTCGCTGCTCCATTCCTTCCAACCATACTGCAACTACGACAGCACCGTGGAGGTCGTGCAGACGGCAAGGCTCAGGATAGAGCTGTCGAAGGCCGGGGAGCTGCCCGCCGGGTTCGCTCACGCGTTGGTAGAGAAGCTCCACCAGCTCTACCAAACCGGCATCATGGGGACACCACTCTACAATTCTTTCAACAATGACACCACGGCACAGGTCAGGGTGGTCTTCGGGAAAGACGCCGAATCGAGGAAGGTGAACCACATTTTCTCTACCATGACAGCCTATGAGCAACTGTTGGACGACAGCTATCTCGCAAAAGAGCGTTTGCTGATGCAGAAGTTGAACATGATCGACTTCATAGTGCCCAACCTCCTAATCGACAAGAACCGCACGGAGACAGCCCGCAACGACTTGCTATCGGGCATAACGCCGGCAAGCGGAATGGTAATGGCTGGGCAGAAAATCATTGACCAGGGCGACATTGTTGACGACTACAACTACCGTGTGCTCAACTCCATGGAGAAAGACATGGATCGCCGTCAGGCAGGGAAGTCGCAGATAACGCGCCATTTCTTAGGAAACATCATCTACGTGATGGCATTCATGTTGCTCTTCACGCTCTACCTGACGCTTTTCCGCCGCGACTATTTCTCCAAGCCGAGGTGCGTAGCCATGCTCTATACGTTCATAGCCCTGTTTCCGCTATGCGTGTCGCTGATGGTGGAGCACAACTATTTCAACTTCTCGGTCTACGTACTCCCCTTCGCCTTGAGCCCCATCTTCGTGCGCATCTTCATGGACTCGCGCACGGCGTTCATCACGCATCTTGTCACGGTGCTCATATCGGCATGCGCCTTGCGCTATCAGTTCGATTTCATCATCATCCAAACCATTTCCGGCCTCGTAGCCATCTATTCGCTGCGTGAGGTGTCCACGCGCTCGCAAATATTCCGCACGGCGCTATGGGTCTTCGTGTCAACCTGCGCCATGTATTCCGCGTTGAAGCTCATGGAGAGCAACGGCGACTTGACGTTCGGGCGAAGCATGTACTATCAATTTGTCATCAACGGTGTGCTGCTGCTTCTCGCCTACCCTCTCATGTTCCTGATTGAAAAGACGTTTGGCTTCGTCTCCGTGTTGACGCTCATCGAACTTTCCGACACCAACAAGGGCTTGCTACGCAAACTCTCGGAGATAGCGCCCGGCACGTTCCAGCACTCCATCACCGTGGGCAATCTCGCGTCGGAGATAGCCAACAAGATCGGGGCGAAAGCGACCCTCGCTCGCACGGGGGCTCTCTATCACGACATAGGTAAGATAAAGAACCCGGCATTTTTCACGGAAAACCAGCAAGGCGGCGTGAACCCACACTCCAGCCTCAACGAGAAAGAAAGCGCAAGAATAATAATAGCTCACGTTGCCGACGGTGTGAAATTGGCAGAGGAATACAACCTGCCGGTGGTGATTCGCGACTTCATACTCACGCACCACGGTTGTGGCATGTCGAAATTCTTCTACATAAAATATCAAAACGAGCATCCCAACGAGGTGGTGGACAAGGGTCCTTTCACATATCGCGGTCCCAACCCTTCCACGCGCGAGCAAGCCATACTCATGATGGCAGACTCTTGCGAGGCGGCATCCCACTCATTGAAAGAGTATACCGAGGTGAGCATCGCAAAGCTGGTTAACCAACTGGTGGACCAGCAGGTCAAAGACAACCTGTTCAGCGAGTGCAAGATCACCTTCTACGACATAGCCGTGGCAAAGCAGGTGCTGATAGAGCGTCTCAAGGCAATATACCACACACGAATACAATATCCAGAACGTGCAGTAAAAACGAAGTAAAAAAATGCTTCTTCCCATGCAATCTTTCGTCCTTCATTGCATTTACATTATCAAGAAGAAGCATTACATTATTAACTTCATAAGAACAAGACAAGATGAACAAAGCAATCGCCCACTTGGGCTATGCTGTCATGACGACGGCGATGGTCGCCATGACACTCGGCTCGTGTGCCACGAAGAAAACACAACAAGAGAAGGATAACAACCTGATGGAGATAACGAAGGGTAACGACATGGACGACACGTACCTCATCTTCGGCGACGCAGAACGCTCGGCGATAGAGAGCACCAACGACTTCGCGCTCAACCTCTTCCGCACGCAAGCCGGCATGGACTCCAAGGTGGTGTCGCCAGTCAGCGTGGCATATCTCATGGCTTTGCTCGCCAACGGAGCCAACGGAAGCACTCAAACTGAGATAATGAAGGCACTGAGCATGAATGGCACGTCGCTCACGACGCTCAACGAGACATACAACGCCATCAACAAGACGGCATCGCGCCACGACAGCCAGACCAAGGTCAACATTGCCAACTGCGTGACCGTGAACAAGAACGTGACTCTCAAGGACAACTACACTAACGCGATGCAGACCATCTACAACGCCAACGTGGAGAGCATGGACTTCGCCTCGCCCAAGGCATTGGCCAAAATCAACAAATGGTGTTCCAAGCAAACCGACGGCATGATACCAAAGATAGTTGACCAGCTCGACCCCAACGCCACGGCAGTGCTGATGAACGCTGTCTATTTCAACGGCACATGGGCAGACAAGTTTGAAAAGGCCGACACCAAGACCGAGAATTTCCGTGGATACACACGCGACATAAAGAAGGTACCGATGATGCACCAAGAGAGGAAGTTCTCATACTCCGACAACAAGGACTTCGCTGCCGTGACGCTTCCCTACGGCAACGGCATCTACTCCATGACCATCATCCTGCCTGCCGAGGGCAAGTCGACAACCGACATAATGAAATCGCTCAACGCCAAAACGTTGGAGAAGACCCGGCACGAGATGACGGAGTGTGTCGTTGACCTGAAGCTGCCACGTTTCTCCACCACAACCGAGACACAACTCAACAAGCCCATAGCCTCACTCGGCGCTACATCAATGTTCGAGTCTGGCAAAGCCGACTTCAGCAACATGACCGACGCCTCCATGTTCGTGTCCACAATGTTGCAGAAGGCAAAGATCGAGGTCAACGAGGAAGGCACTAAGGCTGCCGCCGTGACTGCTGCCATCATGACCATGTCGATGCTCCAGCCCGAAGAGCCACGCCACGTCACCTTCCATGCCAACCGGCCGTTTATCTACCTCATCACGGAGCTCAACTCCAATGCCATTTTCTTCATCGGACAGTATACCGGAGCGGAATAAAAGCCGCCTGGCGTTTCCGTCAGCTAATACATAAAACTGCATAGACATCCTATCCGCAATGCCCACAAACAGGCATTGCGGATATTTTTTTGAAAAAAAACATTGCACCACCCTACCGTCTTGGCGTGTAACCTAATTGTAGCACAGGTTACCACTTTCTTCAAACGTTTGTAACGCCTTTGACACAAAGCCACACTACTTTTGCACCTGATTTCAAAAGGCATTGCTTCGGAAGAGGCATTGCCAAATACAAAAAACAGGTATTCATAGACTATCAGATGAAGAAGAATGTGTTTAGCGTTTGTGGCAAAAGTGTTGCCATGATGTTAGTGGCAGCTTTCGTGCTGCTTGGCGGTTTGCGTCTGCAAGCCCAAAATCCAGAAAGTTGGAACAAGCTCAAGGGCGACGTGACGCTCTACATGACCAACGACATGGGGCGCAACGGCTACTACGACCAGAAGCCCATTGCCGAACTGATGGGCGAGATGGCGGGCGTGGTAGATCCCGAGTGCGTGCTTGCCGTGGGCGACATCCACCACTTCAATGGCGTGGCTTCCACGCAAGACCCCCTCTGGATGACCAACTACGAACTAATTTACTCCCACCCCGACTTGATGCTCGACTGGTTTCCCGTTTGTGGCAACCATGAGTATCGTGGCAACACCCAGGCGTTCATGGACTACGGCAAGGTGAGCCGCCGCTGGATGATACCTGCCAAGTATTACACCAAGGTGTTCAGTCACAAGGGCACCACCGTGCGTGTGGTCTTCCTCGACACCACGCCTCTCATCGACTCTTATCGCAACACTCCCGACATCTATCCCGATGCATGCAAAGAGGATATGCAGGCACAGCTCTCCTGGCTAGACACGACGCTGAAGAACGCCAGGGAAGACTGGGTGATCGTGGTGGGCCATCATCCCATCTATGCCGAGACTGGCAAGAAGAACTCTGAGCGCATCGACATGCAGAACCGTCTGCTCCCTATCCTCCATAAATATAATAATGTGGCAATCTACGCCTGCGGACATATTCACAATTTCCAACACATTCAAAAAAAGGGCGACAACATCGACTATGTGGTCAACTCGTCCTCCTCTCTTTCCCGTCCCGTAAAACCCATCGACGGCACCGTGTTCTGCAGTCCTGCCTCAGGCTTCTCCGTGTTCACGGTGGACAAGAAGCAACTGCGTATGTCGATGATAGACAAGGAGGGAAAGACCATACACACGATTACAAAGAAGAAGTGAAGAACGAAAAGTGAAGAGTGAAGAATTTAAGTGAAGAGTGAAGAGTGAAGAACGAAGAAGAAGTGAAGAGTGAAGAATCCAATAGCTTAGATAGATGAAAAGACTGTTGATTAGCGCGGCACTGTTTGCCGCCGCAGCCAGTGTCTCGGCGCATACCCTCGACGGACTGGTGAAGGATAACAAGACTGGCGAACCGCTCATCGGCACCGTGGTGCGGGTGAAGGAACTGCCCAACGTGAGTACCACGACCGGACTCGACGGTACCTTTACCCTGCATGAGTTGCCCGACA
>CAVBBO010000015.1:0-26493 GCA_963593695.1 Escherichia coli
GCAACCCCATTACCGTCCTTGTTTTTAAATATTTCTTAACTAAACAGCTTCCCAATATTTTCGATTATTTTTTATAACTTTGTAAAGAAATAGTGGTTAACCAAAAACTCCTTGAACACACACCCTTTTCGCACTTATTAACAAGACAATATACTATTCGATTAAATATCACATGTAATATGCTTAAAAACATAACCTTCAAGAAGTTATTCTCCGCGGCGCTTCTCGCGGGAATGTCGCTCGGCGCACACGCCGGGACCTATACCCAGTATGTGAACACCGCCATAGGCACGGGCGGACACGGCCACGTGTTCTACGGTGCCAACGTGCCCTTCGGCCTCGTGCAGCTCGGCCCCACAATGGTGACGCGCGGTTGGGACTGGTGCTCGGGCTACCACGCCAGCGACAACATCATCATCGGCTTTGGCCACACCCACCTCAGCGGCACCGGCATAGGCGACCTCGGCGACGTGGCACTGCTGCCCGTGGTGAGCGACAGCGAAAGGCAGACCACCATCAACCGCGACACGGAGAAATGCGTGCCCGGCTTCTACACCGTGGTCACCGGCGACGGCGTGAAGGTGGAGCTCACCGCCACACCCCACGCGGGCCTTCACCGCTACACCTTCCCCAACGGCAGCACGCCGCAGCTCAGGCTCGACCTCAAGCAGGGCATAGGATGGGACAAGGTGAGCGAGTGCCACTTCACGCAAGTCACACCCACCGCCATCACCGGCTACCGCTATTCCAAGGGCTGGGCAAGAGACCAGCGCGTCTATTTCTACGCCGAGCTCAACCGCCCCGTGTCGATGACTCGCCACGAAGGCGACTCCGTGGCCTACATGCGCGCCGCCGACAACAGCGGCCAGACCATCATGGCACGCGTGGGCATCTCTGCCACGTCGATAGACGAGGCGCGAGCCAACCTCAACAAGGAGCTGGCCTCATGGAACCTTGAGCAGGTGAAGGAACAGGCCGACAAGAAGTGGGACGACGAGCTGGGACGCGTGCGCATAGAGACCGCCAACACCAACGACCGCACCATCTTCTACACCGCCCTCTACCACACCATGACGGCACCATCGGAGATAAGCGACGCCAGCACCACCACGGGCAAGCGCTACACCACATTCTCGCTCTGGGACACATACCGCGCGCAGATGCCGCTCTTCACGCTTATCCACCGCGACCGCTGCGCCGACATCGGCAACACGTTCATGAGCATCTTCGCCAAGCAGGGCAAGCTGCCGGTGTGGCACCTGTGGGGCAACGAGACCGACTGCATGGTGGGCAACCCCGGCGTGCCAGTGATGGCAGACCTCGTGCTCAAGGGGCTCTACACCAACAAGGAAGAGGCTTTCACCGCCATGAAGGCATCGCAACTGCTCGACGAGCGCGGACTGAAGCAGCTGCGCGAGTATGGCTACATACCTTTCGACAAGGACACCACCAACGAGACCGTGGCTAAGGGACTGGAATATGCTCTCGCCGACTGGAGCACCGCACAGGTGGCCAAGATGCTGGGCAAGACCGACGACTACAACTATTTCCTCAACCGCAGCAAGAGCTACGCCAAATATTTCGACAAGAGGGTCAACTTCATGCGCGGCGTGGACAGCAAGGGCAACTTCCGCGAGAATTTCAACCCCTTCCATTCTGTTCACCGTTTCGACGACTTCACCGAGGGCAACGCCTGGCAATACACATGGCTCGTGCCTCACGACGTGCATGGACTCGTGAGCCTGTTTGGCAGCGAGAAGGCGTTCGCCAAGAAGTTCGACTCCCTCTTCGTGGTCAAGGGTGACCTCGGTGCCGAAGCCTCGCCAGACATCAGCGGACTCATCGGCCAGTATGCCCACGGCAACGAGCCAAGCCACCACGTGCTCTACATGTACAACTATATCGGCCAGCCCTACAAGGCAGCCCCACTGCTGCGTCAGGTGTTCCGCGAGATGTATTTCAACGCTCCCGACGGTCTCAGCGGCAACGAGGACGTGGGCCAGATGTCGGCATGGTATGTCATCTCGGCTTGCGGCCTCTACCAGGTCGAGCCAGCCGGCGGCAAGTTCATCATCGGCTCGCCACTGTTCCAGAAGGCTGAGCTGAATGTGGGCGACGGCAAGACGTTCACCGTGGTGGCAAAGAACAACAGCGACAAGAACATCTATGTGCAGCGCGCCACGCTCAACGGCAAGCCTCTCACGAAGAGCTACATCTCCTACGACGACATCGTCGGCGGCGGCACCCTCGAACTCGTGATGGGGCCCAAGCCATCAAAGTGGGGCACGGCAAAGGCAGACCGTCCTTAACCTTCGCCCATTTCATTGCACACGGATTAAACGATGACGTGCAGGGGCGGGCCCTGTGCCCGTCCGCAACCAATGTGGACGCATCGACTATCCAAACGCATTTGGCCGTTCGGGTTGCGGACGGCCACAGGGGCCGCCCCTGCAAAGCATTACCATGAAAAAAATCATGGAAGAATCAATACAAAACTAGACAATAGTAATGAAGAAATACCTATCAGCACTGTTCGCGTCGCTGCTCGCCCTGCCGGCAATGTCGGTGGAGAACCCGGTGGAATATGTCAATCCGCTGGTCGGCTCCCAGTCGTCGTATGCGCTGTCCACGGGCAACACCTATCCCGCGGTGGCGATGCCCTGGGGCATGAACTTCTGGACTCCACAGACTGGCAAGATGGGCGACGGATGGGTCTACACCTACGACGCCCACAAGCTGCGCGGCCTGAAACAGACCCACCAGCCCAGTCCGTGGATCAACGACTACGGCCAGTTCTCACTCATGGCCACTGTGGGCAAGCCCGTCTTCGATGAGACGGAGCGCGCCTCGTGGTTCTCACACATGGGCGAGACCGTGACACCTTATTATTATAATGTGTATCTCGCCGACTACGACATCAAGGCAGAGATGGCACCCACGGAGCGCGCCTGCCTGCTGAGCTTCACCATGCCCGCCACCGACAGCGCCAACATCGTGGTAGACGCCTTCGACAAGGGGTCAGCCATAAAGGTGGACGCGGCGCGCCATTGCGTCACAGGCTACAGCGTGCGCAACAGCGGCGGCGTGCCCGCCAACTTCCGCAACTATTTCGTGGTGACGTTCGACCGGCCTTTCACCGTGAGCTACGAGAACCACAGCGAGCACAGCGGCGCCATAGTGACGTTCCGCTGCAAGCGTGGCGAGAAGGTCACGGCGCGTGTCGCCTCGTCGTTCATCAGCGAGGATCAGGCATGGCAAAACCTCAAGGAGGTGGAAGGCAAGAGCCTTGAGACCGTGAAGGCCAACGCCAAGAAGCGCTGGAACGAGGTGCTCGGACGCCTGGAGGTCAACGACGACAACACCGACCACCTGCGCACGTTCTACTCGTGCCTCTACCGCTCTACGCTCTTCCCACGCAAGCTATACGAGATCACCGCCAAGGGCGACACCGTGCACTACAGCCCCTACAACGGCAAGGTGCTGCCAGGCACCATGTTCACCGACACTGGCTTCTGGGACACCTTCCGCTGCCTCTTCCCACTGGTCAACCTCGTGTATCCATCCTTGGCGTCGGAGATGCAGCAAGGTCTCGTCAACGCCTACAAGGAGAGCGGCTTCCTGCCAGAATGGGCAAGTCCCGGCCACCGCGACTGCATGGTAGGCAACAACTCGGCAAGCATCGTGGCAGACGCCTGGATCAAGGGCATACGCGGCTACGACATAGAGACCCTTTGGCAAGCCGTGACCCACGGAGCCCACGCCAGCCACCCCACTGTGGGGTCTACCGGAAGGAAAGGCTGGAAATACTACGACAAGCTCGGCTACGTGCCGTGCGACGTGGGCATCAACGAGAGTGCCGCGCGCACGCTGGAGTATGCCTACGACGACTGGTGCATCTACCAGCTCGGAAAGGCGTTGGGCAAGAAGGACAAGGAGATAGACCCTTACTATAAGAGCAGTTTCAACTACCGCAACCTCTTCTCCAAGGAATACAACCTCATGCGCGGCCGCAAGAAGGACGGCTCATGGGAGACACCGTTCAACCCGTTCAAGTGGGGCGGCGTGTTCACCGAGGGCAACGCCTGGCACTACACGTGGTCGGTGTTTCAGCGCCCCGAAGACCTCATCAAGCTCATGGGCGGCGAAGACAAGTTCAACGCCATGATGGATTCGGTGTTCAACCTCCCGCCTGTCTTCGACGACAGCTACTACGGCCAGGTGATACACGAGATCCGCGAGATGCAGGTCATGAACATGGGCAACTACGCCCACGGCAACCAGCCCATACAGCACATGATATACCTCTACGACTGGAGCAACCAGCCACGCAAGGCGCAACACTGGGTGCGCGAGGTGATGGACCGTCTCTACAAGCCCACGCCCGACGGCTATTGCGGTGACGAGGACAACGGCCAGACCTCGGCATGGTATGTGTTCTCCGCCATGGGCTTCTATCCCGTGTGCCCGGGCAGCACCGACTACGCCATCGGCACGCCATACTTCAAGCAGGTGAAGCTGCACCTGGAAAACGGCAAGACGACCGTCATCAACTGTGACGCGCCTGCCAAGCGTTTCATCCAGGCAAAGAGCGTGGACGGACAGCCGCTCAAGACCAACTTTATAGGCCATGACAAGCTGACAGGCGGAAGCCGCATCGACTTCACTATGGAATGATCACCATGAAAAAAAAGTAATAAACCAACCCATAAACTTGTAAACCATAAACTCTATGAGAAAAACTGTTTTAGTTTCCCTTTTCATGATGTGCCTCACGGCAGTGAGCGCTACCGAAAAGGCCGACTTTGCCAAGGTGGTGCCAGCACCCGACAAGATCAGCTATAACCCCAAGGGCGGCGACTTCACCCTGTCGGCATCCACTGTGATCAACTACACCGAAGGCAATGCCGACATGGAGCGCAACGCCGCGTTCCTGGCTCAATACGTGAAAGACATGACCAAGCTGGAGCTTGGCAAGCAAGCCGTCAAGGGCAAGGCAAAGACCGGCATCAGCCTCGTGCTCAACGCCAAGGCCAAGCTGGCTCCCGAGGCCTACGAGATCGTGGTCGACAAGCGTGGCGTCACCGTCACGGGCACCACGGCTGCAGGCGTGTTCTATGGCGTGCAGGCCCTCCGCAAGGCCCTGCCCGTGCTTGAGAGCGCCGAGAGCGTTGACATGCCCGGCGCCAAGGTGGAGGCTGCGCCACGCTTCGCCTACCGCGGCATGATGCTCGACTGCGCACGCCATTTCTTCCCCGCTAAGTTTGTGAAGGAATATATCGACCTCATCGCCCTGCACAGCATGAACCGTCTCCACTGGCACATCTCCGACGACCAGGGCTGGCGTTTCAACGTGCCCGGCTACCCACGCCTCGTGGAGGTTGGCTCCAAGCGTGCCCAGACCGTGACCGGCCACAACAGCGAGCTCGGCGACGGCGTGCCTTATGGTGGCTACTTCACCGACGACGAGATACGCGACATCGTGAAATATGCCGCCGACAGATACATCACCATAGTGCCCGAGGTCGACATGCCCGGCCACATGATGGCAGCCTTGGCAGCCTACCCGGAGCTGGGTTGCACGGGCGGTCCCTACAAGACAGGTGAGTTCTGGGGCGTGTACAAGGACATACTCTGCGCCGGCAACGAGAAGGTCTACACCTTCATCGAGAAGACCCTCGACCACATCTGCGACCTCTTCCCCGGACAATACATCCACATCGGCGGCGACGAGAGCCCTCGCGTGCGCTGGGAGAAATGCCCCAAGTGCCAGAGCGTGATAGCCAAGGAAGGCTTGACCGACGCCGACGGCATATCAAAGGAGGCGCGTCTGCAGGGCTATTTCTCCAAGCGCGTGCAGAAATACCTTGAGCAGAAAGGCCGCAAAATCATTGGTTGGGACGAGCTGCTGGGCTGCGACGTCGACACCACTGCCACCATCATGTCGTGGCGCGGAGCCGAGCCGGGTGCCAAAGGCGCGAAACTGGGCCACGATGTCATCATGTCGCCCAACAACGCCCTCTATTTCGACCACTACCAGTCGAAGGAGACTGGCTCTGAGCCTCCAGCGATAGGCGGCTTCTCCGACGTGGCCAACGTCTACAACCTTGAGCCGGTGCCGGCAGACTTGGCACCAGCCGTAAAGGCGCACATCAAGGGCGTGCAGGCCAACGTATGGACTGAGTACATCCCCTATACCAACCAAGTGGAGTACATGGTGTTGCCACGCATGGCAGCCCTCTCCGAGGTGCAGTGGCTGCAACCCAGCGAGAAAGACTTCGAGGCATTCAAGAAACGCGTCGACAGCCTGCGCCACATCTACGACCTCTATGGCTACAACTACGCACACCACCTCTGGCCAAGCGAGTTCAGGCAAGAAGCAAAGAAATATTAAGCTTTAGCAATGCAAATCCAACGATTCTTCATAACGGCAGCCGCGCTGACTGCCGTTTTTTTCACCCATGCCCGCCAGAAGGTCACCCTGCCCTATCGTGACGCCAAAATGCCCGTGGAGCAACGCGTGAGCGACCTGCTGGGCAGGATGACGCTTCAGGAGAAAATAGGTCAGCTACGCTGCACGCTCGCGTGGGACTACTATGACGTGATTGGCAGAAAGAAGGTGGTGCCATCGGAGACCTTCAAGAAAGACATTGCCGAGGGCAACATCGGCATGCTCTGGGCAACCTACCGCGCCGACCCCTGGACGAGGAAGACCCTCGACAACGGCCTCAACCCACGTCTGGCGGCACTCTGCGGCAACGCGTTGCAGAAATACGTGGTTGAGAACACCCGTCTCGGCATTCCTCTCTTCCTCGCCGAGGAAGCGCCACATGGCCACATGGCGATAGGCGCAACGGTCTTCCCCACAGGTCTCGGCCTCGCCGCCACGTTCGACCGTGACGCGGCGCGCAAGATGGGCTACGTGATAGCACGTGAGGTTCGCCTTCAAGGCGCGCACATCAGCTATGGTCCCGTGATAGACCTTTGCCGCGAACCACGCTGGAGCCGCGTGGAAGAGAACATGGGCGAGGACCCACAGCTTGCCGGCGACATGGCGGCAGCTGAGATAGAGGGACTTGGCGGCGGAGACCTCACCAAGCCTTACGCCACGATACCCACGCTGAAGCATTTCATCGGCTACGGCACCACGGAGGGCGGCCACAACGGCGCGCCCACATACCTCGGCAAGCGAGAGATAAAGCAGTTTTTCCTGCCGCCTTTCCGCAAGGCCATCAACGCCGGAGCGTTGTCGGTGATGACGAGCTACAACAACCTCGACGGCATTCCGTCGTCGATGGACGATTACTACCTAAAGGACATCCTGAAGAAGGATTGGGGCTTCAAGGGCTTCACCGTGTCTGACCTCTACAGCATCGACGTGATGCTCACCACCCACCACGTGGCAAACGACCTCACCGAGGCTGGTGCCCTGGCACTCAACGGCGGCGTGGACGTGGATCTCGGCGCACGTTCCTACGCCCTATTGGAAGAGGCGGTGAAACGCGGCATCACCAGCGAGGCTGCCATCGACTCGGCGTGCGCCAACGTGCTGCGCCTGAAGTTCAAGATGGGACTCTTCGAGAACCCATACGTTGACCCCGACAAGGCGGCAAAGGGCGTGCGCACCGCCGAGAACATGGAGGTGGCACGCGAGGTGGCACGCAAGACCATCACGCTGCTTGAGAACAAGGGCGTGCTGCCACTCAGCAAAGACGTGAAGGTGGCTCTCGTGGGTCCAAACGCCGACAACGTGTACAACATGCTTGGCGACTACACCGCGCCACAAGAAGAAGGCAACGTGAAGACCGTACTCGACGGCTTGAAACAATATCTGCCCGAGGCAAACATAAAATATGTGAAGGGTTGCGCCGTTCGCGACACCGCCACCAACGACATTGCCAAGGCTGTGGAGGCAGCGCGCGACGCCGACGTGGTGATAGCCTGCGTGGGCGGCAGTAGCGCACGCGACTTCAAGACGAGCTACAAGGAGACAGGCGCGGCGGAGGCCAGCACCACCAGCGTGAGCGACATGGAGTCGGGCGAAGGCTACGACCGCGCCACATTGGGACTCCTCGGCTTGCAAGACCGCCTGCTGCGCGAACTGAAAAAGACCAACAAGCCTCTCGTGGTGGTATATATCGAGGGTCGCCCATTGCTGAAAAACTGGGCGGCAGAGAACGCCGACGCCCTGCTCACCGCCTATTATCCTGGACAGGAAGGCGGAACGGCTATTGCCGACGTGCTCTTTGGTGCCTACAACCCTGCCGGCCGCCTGCCAATAAGCGTGCCACGCAGCGTGGGCCAGCTCCCTGTCTACTACAACAAGAAGGCTGAGGCCCAAAACTATGTTGAGATGTCGGCAAAGCCTCTCTATGCCTTCGGCTACGGACTGAGCTACACCACGTTCAAGTATTCCAATCTCAGCATTGAGCAGAAAGACGCTAGCCACTTCACGGTGTCGTTCGACGTGACCAACACGGGCAGCCGCGACGGCGAGGAGGTGCCTCAGCTCTACATCCACGACGAGGTGGCATCGGTGGCACAGCCCATCATGCAGCTCCGCGCCTTCGACCGCAAGGCCATCAAGGCAGGGGAGACGCTCCGCTTCTCGTTCAACATCGGACCCGAAGAGCTCACCATCGTGAACCGCGACATGAAAGAGGTGGTGGAACCCGGCGACTTCACCGTAATGGTGGGACCGTCGAGCGACAACATCCTCTTGAAAGACAAGATAACGGTTAGATAAAAGACCACGAGCAGAGATTATCAAAAAAAAGATTATCTAAAAAAGTAAACTGAATAAAAACAAAGCATATAACCATGAAAAAGATTATAACCCTTGCCTTCGCATGCCTGCTCTCACTCACCATGTCTGCCCAACAGCGCGGCGACGTGATGGAGCAGAGCGACGGATATGTTTGGCCTACCGACCAAAAGGTTCTCGACAAGCTCAGCAAATGGCAAGACCAGAAATTCGGCGTACTCATGCACTGGGGACTCTACTCCGTGCCCGGAATGGTGGAGAGCTGGGCCATCTGCGACGAGGGATGGATCACTCGCGACACCACACAGACCTACCAGCAATACAAGGACTGGTACTGGGGATTGGCCAAAGACCTCAACCCCACCAAGTTTGACCCGACACAATGGGCTGGCGTGATGAAAGACGCCGGAATGAAATACATGATCTTCACCACGAAGCACCACGACGGCTTCTGCATGTTCGAGAGCAAATACGACGACTTCTCCATCGCCAACTACGCCTTCAAGAACAACCCCAAGCGCGACGTGCTGAAATATGTGCTGCAGGCTTTCCGCGACAAGGGATTCATGCTCGGCACCTATTTCTCAAAGCCCGACTGGCACTCGCAGGACTATTGGTGGGACGTGTACCCAACGAAGAACGGGCGCAACGTGAACTACGACATCAAGAAGTGGCCCTGGCGCTGGAACCGCTACAAGCAGTTTGTCTACAACCAGATGTGCGAGATCACCGACCCGCAGCGCTACGGCAGCGTTGACATACTCTGGCTCGACGGCGGCTGGGTGTGCAAGGAGAACAACCAAGACATAGACATGCCCCGCATAGCCGAGGGCGTGCGAAGCAACCAACCCGGCCTCATCATCGTAGACCGCACCATAAGAGGCCCCTACGAGAACTATCAGACACCGGAGCAGACCATTCCCGAGAAGCAACTCAACCACCCTTGGGAGAGCTGCATCACGCTGAGCAACGACTGGGGTTGGGTGCCCCGTCCCACATGGAAGACTCCCGAGAAGGTGGTAAGCACGCTCATGGAGATCGTGGCAAAGGGCGGCAACATGGTGCTCGGTGTTGGACCAACGCCCGAAGGCCTGGTACAGCCAGAGGCAGTGACTCGCCTGCAGGCCATAGGCAAGTGGATGCGCGCCAACGGCAAGGCCATCTACAGCACTGTGGCAACCAAGAACTACCATAGCGGCGACTTGTGGTTCACCGCCTCAAAGGACGGCAAGACCATCTATGCGCTCTATCCTTCAACACCGGGCAAGGACGCTCCTCAAACCCTCACGTGGACAGGCAACCTGCCTAAGGGCAAGGTGGCTCTCGTGGCAAACGGCAAGAAGCTCAAGACAACGGTCAAGGGCGACACAGTCACCGTGACGCTTCCGGCTGGCACGGTCAAGGCCGGCGAGCCTTTCGCAATGGAGATGCGCGTGCGCTAAGCGGCATCCTGAATTCAGAAACACGATTAATCTTACATCATGAAGAAAACATTGTCTGCCATGCTTCTCGCGCTGGCGTGCTTCTATCAGCACGCCGACGCCGGAAACCTGACGCGATATGTAGACCCGATGATCGGCACCACCAACTTCTCGGTTTGCAATCCGGGAGCGGTGATGCCTCACGGATTGATGACGGTGACACCGTTCAATGTCATGGGCTCTGACCTCAACCAGTTTGACAAGGACAAGCGCTGGTGGTCGGCGGCGTATGAATATAATAATGTGTACATGACGGGCTTCGCCCATGTGATGATGAGCGGCGTAGGCTGCCCCGAGATGGGCACGTTGCTCACTATGCCCACCACGGGCAAGCTCAACGTAGACTACCACGACTATGGCTCAACCTACGAGCAAGAGACGGCTCGCCCGGGCTATTATGGCGTGAAGTTGAAAAAGTATGGCATAAAGTGCGAGATGACATCCACGCTCCGCTCTTCGCGCGAACGCTATACGTTTCCCAAGGGCGAGGGCCACATCCTCGTGAACATTGGCGACGGACTCACCAACGAGGTGGGCGGCAGCGTGAGACGTGTCAGCGAAACCGAGGTGGAAGGCTGCCGTCTGCTCGGCACCTTCTGCTACAACTCACAGGCGGTGTTCCCGATGTATTTCGTCATAAGGGTGAACAAGAAGCCGCAATCGTCAGGCTTCTGGAAACTGCAACCCAAGATGGAAGGCGTGAAAGGAGAGTGGGATCCCGACAACGGCAAATACAAGCTCTACAACAACTATGGGCGCGACCTTGCCGGCGACCACATCGGCTGCTACTTCAACTACGACTTTGCCGACAACTCCGAGGTGGAGGTCTCTGTCGGTGTGTCGTTCGTCTCCATCAAGAACGCGAGGGAGAACCTCGACGTGGAGCAACGCGGCAAGTCGTTCGACGACATAGTCCGCCTGGCCGACGAGGAATGGGAGAAGACCTTGGGCAAGGTCACCGTCGAGGGTGGCACCGAGGCACAGAAGCGCGTGTTCTACACCGCCCTGTACCACACGCAGCTCGAGCCCTGCATCCTGCAAGACGTGAACGGCGAATACCCGAAGATGGAGAGCGACAGCATCGGCCACACCACTGGCACGCGCTACACCGTGTTCTCGCTTTGGGACACCTATCGCAACCTGCACCAGCTTGAGACCCTGCTTTTCCCAGACAAGCAAGAAGACATGGTGCGCTCGATGATAGACATGTATCGTGAGTGGGGCTGGATGCCTAAATGGGAGCTGTTCGGTCGCGAGACGTGGACCATGGAGGGCGACCCTGCCATACCCGTCATCACGGACACATGGCTCAAGGGCCTGCGCGGCTTCGACATCAACACCGCTTATGAGGCGTTCAGCAAGTCGGCGACAATGCCGGGCAAGGACAACAAGATGCGCCCCGACATAGACCCGTATATCAACAGGGGCTACATTCCTTTGGGGTGGTTTGCGCAAGACCAGTCGGGCGACAACTCCGTGTCGCACGCCCTGGAGTATTATGTCGCCGACGCGTCGTTGGCTCGCTTGGCTGAGACGCTCGGCCACAAGCAAGACGCTAAGCTCTTACGCCAGCGCAGCCTCGGCTACAAGAACTACTACGACAAGCAGACCGGCACACTGCGCCCACGGCAGAAAGACGGCTCATGGATCACGCCATACGACCCAACCGACGGCGCCAACTTCTCCAACACGCCTGGATTCCACGAGGGTTCGTCGTGGAACTACACGTTCTACGTGCCCCACGACATCGACGGCCTTGCCAAGCTCATGGGCGGTCAGAAGCAGTTTGTCAAGCGCCTGCAAAGCGTCTTCGACAAGGGCTATTACGACCCTGCCAACGAGCCCGACATAGCCTATCCTTACCTGTTCAGCCGCTTCAAGGGCGAGGAATGGCGCACGCAGGAAGAGGTGCGGAAGCTCATAGACAAATACTACACCGACAAGCCCGACGGCATTCCCGGCAACGACGACACGGGCACGATGTCGGCATGGGTAGTATTCTCCATGCTCGGCTTCTATCCCGACTGCCCCGGCGACCCAAGCTATACGCTCACCTCGCCAGTGTTCGACCGCGTGACGCTGCATCTCGACAAGCGCTACTATCCTGCCGGCGACCTCACCATCGAGGCAAACCGCCCTGCCCCATCGTCATATCTGATCAACACGATGACGCTTGGCGACAAAAAGCTGAATAGCTACCGCGTGTCTCACGAGGCACTCGTGAAAGGCGGCAAGCTGACATTCAACCTGAAATAGATCCCAACACTTAAAAGTCAACCGCATCAAGTCAATGAGACGCTACATATATCAAGCCATTGCCATCTTCTTGCTTTTCTTGCCACTCCAAGGCAAGGGACAGCCCTACTTATGCAACTACAACATAAAGAACGGCTTGCCCGACAACTCCGTCAACTGCATCACGCAAGACAGCAATGGCTATATATGGGCGGGCACTTCCAATGGCTTGGCACGGTTCGACGGACTGCTGTTCACCGTGTTCAGGCACAACCACGACGACGCGTCAACCATAGCCAACAACAACATCCACACCTTTCTTGCCGACAAGCACGGCCTGTATTTCTCGACAGACATTGGCGTGGACTTCTACAGCAGCAGCGACAACACGTTTCACCACTGCGCGTTTCCGGGACAAAAGGGTTATAAACGCATCATCACGATGGCAGAAACAAGCGTGGGGAAGTTTGCCACCGACTATTCAGGCCAGCTCTACCGCATCGAAGACACTACGTTTTGGAACATCAGCCCCAAGTTCAAGGTTTATGCTGTCGCCGCCATGGGTAGCCCGGGGAAAGCCAAATATCTCATTGCCACGACCAACCACAAGCTACTATTGCTATCAGCCGACGCGAAACGCGTATTAGCCTCAGCCACCACTCCGTTCAAGGCTTCAACCAACAACGTGGTTTACTACAGCAAGCTACAAGACCGCATATACGCGGGCAATGGCATAGGGTCGAGGTCGGTAGCATTCAAGTTAAGCGGCGGCAAACTCATCGAGTGCGCCGACGACGTACCGTCCAACCTCAAGGGCGTGACCGACTTCCAAGGCGGCACGGCGTTCGCGACAGACGGCGAGGGCATGATGGTGCGCAACGGCAGCAGCACACGGTGGCTTACCGAGAAACACGACGGTATATGCGGCAATGCCATCTATTCCATCTTCGCCGACAACATCGGCGACCTGTGGATTGGCTCCTATCGCAAGGGCATGACGCAGTGTCGCAGAAGCGGAACGGCTTTCAATCTCCTCAGCGAGGCCACGCACACACTTCCCTTTGACCTCGTGACAGCCGTCACCTCACGTCAAGGCAATGTCTATGTCGGCATGGACGGAGGCGGCGTGAGCGTGGTGTCGGCCAAGACACGCACCGTCACCGCCACCTACACGGCGGCAAACAGCGGGCTCGCTGGCGACAACGTCGTGTCAATGACAAGCGACGACGACGGCGTGTGGATGGCTGTGTACAACAAGGGACTTTCGAGACTCGACACGCGCACGCACACTTTCACCAACTACAAGATTCCACTCTACAGCAACCGTGGCGACATCATCTGGACGCTCTGCGACAGCCGCGACGGCAACCTCTGGGTGGGCGGGCGCGACGTGCTCCTGTTCGACAAGAAGAGCGGCAAGTTCAGTCCCGTGAAAGGTCTCGTAGGCTGCGGAAGCCAAGCCATGAGCCTGCGTGGCAAGTATATGTGGATAGGCACAGGCAACGGAGTGTACAAGGTGGACAAAGACTCCAAGCGCATAGTGAGGCATTACAGCCAAACCACCAAAGGCATGGCGCTGAGCACCAACAGTCTGAGATATGTCTATGCCGACAGCAAGGGATACGTGTGGGTGTCGTTCAGCTACGACGACATCTGCCGCATCGACGAGCGAAAGGGCGAGGTGCGCACATACAACATGGCGGAAGGACTCGGGAGCAACGCCGTGACGGGCATCGTGGAGTCGCGACAAGGCCACATGATTTTCTCCACGAGCAACGGACTCTACTATTACTTTCCCGAGAGCGAGACGTTCATGCGTTTCGACATGGACAACAACTTGCCGGCGACATACAATTACGGAGCGTGCCACACCAACGGACAATACTGCTTTTTCGGTTCCACCGAAGGACTGGTATGGGCCACCGATGTGCCAATACGCCCCGACGCACTGTTCTCGCAAGTGTCGTTCAACGCTTTGAGTCTGGCCAACGGGCGGAATGTCAGCTTCGGTGCAGCCGGCGCGGAGAGCGTAAAACTGAAACACGACGAAAACTATTTCTCCATCCACTTCTCCGTGCCAGAATACACGTCACCGCGCGCCATTCGTTTCTCCTATTACCTCAAGGGCATGGAGACAGAATGGAAAGACATGACTGACCACCGCGAGGCACAATACACCAACGTGCCGCCCGGCAACTACGAGTTTCTGGTGAGATGCACCGACCTCACGGGCAAGTGGACAAAGCCATCGGTGCTGCGCATAACGGTGTTGCCGCCATGGTATCTCACGTGGTGGGCAAGGGGCTTGTGGGCTATCATCTTCATTGGCTTGGCGTGCATTGGCGCACGGCTCTACCTGCGCGAGATCAACTTGCGCCACAAGATGGAACTGGCAGAGAAAGAGAAAGAAAGCCAACGCGAAATCGACGAGGCCAAGATGTCGTTCTTCACCAGCATCACCCACGAGTTGCGCACGCCGTTGTTTCTCATTGCCGCGCAGCTGGAGGAGCTCATCGACCGCAGACAGACTATGGTCACCGTGCCCACCACTTGCCTCATGGCCATGCACCGCGGAGCCACAAAGATAAGCAAGCTCATCAGCCGTGCCATCGACTTCAGGAAGATGGACGAGGGCAAACTTGTACTCAAGAGGCAGAGGATCAACGCCACAGCATTCGCCCGCGACCTTGCCGACGACTACATCGACCTCTGCGACCAAAAAGACATTTCGTTCAGCACATCGCTGCCCGACCATCCCGTATGGGTCATGATGGACGGGGAGAAGATGGAGATGTGCATCAACAATCTCGTGTCCAATGCCTACAAATACACCAAGCCCAAGGGCCACGTCACACTGAGCGTGACCGAGACCGACAGCGACGTGGTGTTCAAGGTCAAGGACGACGGCATCGGCATAGTGCCAGAGGCTCGCGAGGAAATCTTCAAAAGTTTCTACCGCACCGAACGCGGCAAGGCGCAGAGCCAAGGCGACGGCATCGGTCTGGCATTCGTTAAGTCGCTTGTCAAGCTGCACGGAGGGCAGATGCTTCTTGAGAGCGAGGTGAACGAAGGCTCCGCGTTCTCGATCAAGATACCCAAGGCGGCACACGACGACCAGCACACGCAAGCGGCGACGTATGCAAGTCCCTACGCCAAAGATGTTCTCCCGCAAACCGACGACAGCGAAAGCAAGCCAAGGGAAACGACACCTGACGGAAACGACGCTCCAAATACAAACGAATCTCCAAAGGCAAGCGACTTCACAAAGGCAAGCGACTCCCCAAAGACACAGCCTAAGGTAAAAAGCAACCCCACGGCAACCCACTCCCTGCTGATCATCGACGACGAGCACGAAACCGTGGCACTGCTGGAGCGAAACCTTGTGGCTGACTTCCACGTGTTCAAGGCATACGATGGCGAGGAGGGCCTGAAGATGGCAAGCGAGCACCTGCCCGACATCATATTGTGCGACCTCATGATGCCCAACCTCGACGGACTGGGATTTCTGCGGACGCTCAAAAACGACAAGAAACTGCAACACATCAAGGTGATAATCTTCACGGGGGAGACCTCCGAGGAAGAACGCATCGCTGCCTACGACGCGGGAGCTGACGCCTATATCACCAAGCCCGTGTCGCTCAAACTGCTGCGCACACGCATAGACCGACTCATAGCCGAGAGCGACAACGCAACCCTCACCACCGACATAGCAAAGGAGAAGCGCACCTACAACAAGGAGGAGCAGATATTCCTGTTGCGATGCCGCGAGATCATCGACGACAACATCACCAACCCCGACTTCAACGTCGACTTCCTGGCGCAGAAGCTCGCCATGAGCCACTCCGCGCTCTACAAGAAGCTGAAACAGATGACAGGCATGTCGCTGATAGAATTTGTCAACGACTACAAGATTTTCAAGGCCGTGAAATGTTTCAAGGAGGGCCAGACCAACGTGGAGAGCGTGGCAGAGCAATGCGGCTTCGGCGACGTGAAGAATTTCCGCACGCTGTTCAAGCGCAAGATGCAAGTCACGCCAAAACAGTTTGTACAAAGCCTTTGACCACAGGGCAGACAGCGTTTAGTCACGATAGCCACGAGAAGGGGCAATTTTGGTTTTCCATTACCAAAATTGCCCTTTTTTTTATTAATAACATGCCGCACTGCTTCCTCATGTTTGCGTAACTTTGCCACAAGAAGAAAAGAAAACCTATATAGCATGAACAAAACCATTTCCTTCAAGCCATTGCACGCTTGCCTCATATCGGTGTCGCTGCTCTCAGGACTCACTGCAATCTCCGTCCATGCGCAACAACCCGTGAAATACGAGATAATGCCCACGCAGCCACGTCAGCACATACAACACTTCGGCGCAAGCGACGCATGGAGCATGTGCTATCTGGGGCTATGGCCCGAATGGCAGCAAGAACAGATTGCCGACTGGCTCTTCTCCACCGACAACGATGCGCAGGGCAAGCCCAAAGGCATAGGTCTCTCGATATGGCGTTTCAACCTCGGAGCCGGAAGCGCCGAGCAAGGCGACAGCTCACAAATCAAATACCTCACTCGCACGGAGTGCGTATTGAGACCCGACGGCACCTACGACTGGTCGCGCCAGGCAGGGCAACGCCGTTTCCTTAAACTTGCCAAGCAACGCGGAGTGCCCTATCTCCTCGCCTTCTGCAACTCGGCACCTGTGCATTTCACCAAAAACGGTCTTGCCACAAACACTGGACGAGGCTCCACTATCAACCTGAAGGACGATTGCTACGACGACTTCGCACGCTACATGGCCACGGCAATCAAGGGCATTGAAAGCCATGACGGCGTGAAGATCGACTATATCAGTCCGGTGAACGAGCCCGACGGTTCGTGGAACTGGCTCGGTCCCAAACAAGAGGGCAGCCCAGCCTTAAACCGCGAGGTGGCCCACGTAGCACGCGAGCTCGACAAGGCTCTCAGCAAGGCTAAGCTTGACACCAAAATCCTGTTGAGCGAGGCAAGCGACTACCGCTGTCTGCTTGGCGTGCACGATGCCGGATGGCAGCGCGGCAACGAGATAAAGTCGTATTTCAGCCCCGACAGCACCGCCACTTATGTGGGCAAGCTGAAACATCTGCCCCAACTTATAGGAGCGCACAGCTATTGGACCAACACGCCCGTCGACTTCATGCGCGACATGCGCAAGCGTGTGGCGAAGGCTTGCGAACAACAGGGCATAAAATTCTGGCAAACAGAAATCTGCATAATGTCTAACGACAAGGAGATAGGCGGAGGCTCTGGCTACGACTACTCCATGAAGACGGCGCTCTATGTAGCGCGAGTAATCCACCACGACCTCGTCTACGCCAACGCCGAGAGCTGGAGCTGGTGGCGCGCTGCCGGCGGCGACTATCGCGACGGCCTGTTGCGCGTCTACAGCGACGACAACTGGAAGACTGGATGGGCCACAGACTCCAAACTCCTGTGGGCATTGGGCAACTTCAGCCGTTTCGTGCGTCCGGGAGCACAGAGGTTCACAATGGCAAAGCAAGGCAGCGACGCGGCTGACGCCGACGACTCATGCACCGACCCCAAAGGCGTGATGTGCTCGGCATATCAAAACACCGACGGCAAATGGGTGGTTGTGGCCATCAACTATTCTGAGGTGGCCAAGCCCGTGGAATTCGCAGTCAAGGGCGGCTCCACCATGAAATGGCAGCTCTACCGCACAAGCGACATCTCGGCAGAGAGCCTCGCACCCGTTGGCACGTCAAACGGCAAGGCAACGCTCGCACCTCGAAGCATTACCACATTGGTAGAAAAATAAACCAATTGGTAGAAAGACAAACTAATTGACAGAAAGATAAACCAAAACTTATATAAAACAACAAAGAGACCATGAAAAGACATATAACATATATGCTTGCTGGCTTCGCCCTCATGTCATCGGTGGCGACGGCAAGCCATGCCGCCTCGCCTATCGCCAACCACGCATCGGCTACCACAGCCAACACGTTCTCCATAGGCGACAAGACCTTTCTGCTTGACGGCAAGCCATTTATCGTGAAAGCGGCGGAAATACACTACCCACGCATACCAAAACAATATTGGGACCAGCGCATCAAGATGTGCAAGGCCCTTGGCATGAACTCCATCTGCATCTACATCTTCTGGAACATCCATGAGCAACGCGAGGGGAAGTTCGACTTCTCCGGTCAAAACGACATTGCCGAATTTTGCCGGTTGGCTAAGAAAAACGGCATGTACGTCATTGTGCGTCCCGGCCCTTACGTCTGCGCCGAATGGGAAATGGGCGGCCTGCCATGGTGGTTGCTCAAGAAGAAAGACATACGTCTGCGTGAGCAAGACCCTTATTTCATGGCTTGCGTAGACCGCTTTGAGAAGAAGGTGGCAGAACAGCTCGCACCTCTCACCATAGCCAACGGCGGTCCTATAATAATGGTGCAGGTGGAAAACGAGTACGGCAGCTACGGGGAAGACAAAGCCTATGTGTCGCAAATTCGCGACACTCTGCGCAAATACTGGAACCCTGGAGGCGACAAGTCCAAGGACATAACCCTGTTTCAGTGCGACTGGAATTCCAATTTCGAGAAGAACGCCCTGCCCGACCTCGTGTGGACAATGAACTTCGGCACCGGCGCCAACATCGACAACCAGTTTCGCCGTCTGCGCGAGGTGCGTCCCAACACGCCGCTCATGTGCTCCGAGTTCTGGAGCGGCTGGTTCGACAAGTGGGGAGCTCGCCACGAGACACGCCCGGCTAAAGACATGGTTCACGATATCGACGAGATGCTCTCCAAGGGCATATCGTTCTCTCTCTACATGACCCACGGAGGCACATCGTTCGGGCATTGGGCGGGTGCCAACTCGCCAGGCTTCGCCCCCGACGTGACATCTTACGACTACGACGCGCCAATAAACGAATATGGACAACCCACCGAGAAATACTGGCTTCTGAGGAAGACCATGCAGAAATACTCAGACCAGAAATTGCCCAGCGTGCCCAAGGCCGTCGCAGACACCATTTCGCTGCCGCCAATGACGCTCAAGCGCGTCGCGCCGCTATGGTGTGGCGTGGACAGCACGGCAGAAAGCCATGAGCCGCTCACTTTTGAGCAGATGGACATGGGCTGGGGCTCCATGACTTACGACACGTCCCTTCCGGAAATCAAGGACGGAAGCACGCTCCACATAGACGGCCACGACTACACGCAGGTCTTCATCGACGGCAAATTCATAGGCAAGATTGACCGAGTGAAAAACGAGCGCTCACTGCCTCTGCCTCCCACGAGAAAAGGCCAGACGCTCACGCTGCTTGTCGAGGGCATGGGCCGCATCAACTTCGGACGGGCTATAAAAGACTTCAAGGGTCTCGTGGGCAACGTGACTCTCACCACGGAGCTCGACGGCGACGAACTGACCTTCGACCTCAAGGACTGGCGCACGCGCCGCATCGACGACAGTTATGCCACGGCAGCAAAAGCCATGAAGCTTGCCCAAGACAACAAAAACTGTGCCAACACCTCTTTTGTCAGTCTGCCAGACGCCATCGGCTACTACGCCACCACCTTCAACCTCAAGAAGACTGGCGACACCTTTATCAACATGGAGACGTGGGGCAAGGGACAGGTCTACGTCAACGGCCACGCGCTCGGACGCTTCTGGTCGATTGGCCCGCAACAAACTCTCTACTGCCCGGGATGCTGGCTCAAGAAGGGCAAAAACGAGATTGTGGTGCTCGACATCGCAGGACCCAAGAGCCCGAAGGTGTGGGGACAGGCAAGACCCGAGCTCGACAAGCTGCAACTTGAGAAATCGGCCAAACACAACAACATTGGCGACAAGCCTGACCTCAACTCCTCCACGCCCGTGGCAACAGGGCAGACCAAACCGGGCATCGGCTGGCAGAAGATTAGCTTTGCCAAACCTGCCAAAGGCCGCTACTTGGCGCTGGAATGCGGAGCTACCCACGACGGCAAGCCCGTGGCGATAGCCGAGATATACCTCATCGGCAAGGACGGCAAACGCCTCAGCCGCGACAGCTGGGCGGTGAAATACGCCGACAGCGAGAACCTGCGCGGCAACCACACCGGCGACAAGGCGTTCGACCTGCAGGAGTCTACCTACTGGCAGACCGAAGCCGAAGCCGCTGAGCCGCACCTGCTCGTCATAGACCTTGCCACCGAACAGGAAGCAACGGCTCTCGAATACCTGCCGCGTGCCGAACAAGGCGCGCCGGGAAGCATGAAAGATTTCAAGCTCCACATCTTCAATAGGTAAAAGTATCAGGAAACAGCACGAAAAAGGGACTTTTTTAGAATATTTCACGGCTAAGAGCCGAAAAATACTAAAAAAGTCCCTTTACTTACCAAAAACACCCTTGCCATTTTCAATTCATTTGCATAATTTTGCAGAACAGAAACGAAAAACTGAAATACCGTTAAAACTTAAAAACCACATTTTATGAACAACAACGCATTGCACCATCTTGTGACAAGCAAGACCTCGCTCGTGTCTCTGCTTGCGCCGGCATTGCTGACCGTCATCCCACTGTCGGCTTCGGCCTCGACTTCAGGAGTGGCGATTGTCCAGCAATCAGCAGACGTGTTGAAAGGCACTGTCACCGACTCACAGGGCGAACCCATCGTCGGTGCCACCGTCAAAGTGAAAGGCACCACCGGAGGAACCATCTCCGACATCGACGGCAACTTCACCGTGAAAGCACCCGCGGGAGCCGTGCTCGAGATTTCGTATGTAGGCTTCAAGACCATTGAGATGAAAGCCACGGCTGGCATGAAAGTGAAGCTGCTGGAAGACAGCAAGCAGCTCAACGAGGTCGTGGTGGTGGGCTTCGGCACACAGAAGAAGACCAACCTCACGGGATCGGTTGCCATGGTAGACGGCGAAGACCTCGCCGCACGCCCCGTCACCACAGCAGCACAAGCCCTGCAGGGTATGGTGCCCGGACTGCAAATCACGCAAAGCAGCGGCTCCATGGATGCCACGGCTTCTATCAACGTGCGTGGTACGGCTACCATCGGACAGGGTTCAAGCGGCTCACCGCTCATTCTTGTCGACGGCTCCGAGGCCGACATCAACACCATCAACCCGCAAGACATCGAGAGCATCTCCGTGCTCAAGGACGCGGCAGCATCGTCAATCTACGGTTCGCGCGCGCCATTCGGCGTGATTCTCATCACTACAAAGAAAGGTAAGAACGGCAAGGTGACTGTCAACTACAACAACTCCTTCCGCTTCAGCTCGCCCATACGCCAGAAGCACATGATGAACAGCGTGGACTTCGCCGCATGGATGAACGACAGCTACTACAACTCTGGATGGGGCACATACTTCAACTCCGACTGGATGAAGCGAATCCAGGACTACCAGAACGCCAAGCCTGTGGGTCCCGGCACGCGCCAGCTCGCCGACGGCACATTGGTCTACGGCATCAGCTCGTCCAACGGCCAGGTGTGGGACGACGGCTATGGAAACGGCATCGACGACGTAGACTGGTATGACGCCATCTACAAGAACACGACCTTCTCCATGGAGCACACGGCAAGCGTGAGCGGAGGAAGCGAGAAGTTCAACTATTATGCCTCGTTCGACTACCTCAACAACAACGGTCTGATGAAGCTCTCCGACGACAAGTTCAACCGATACGCTTCAAACGCACGCCTCAACGGCAAGATCACCGACTGGCTGTCGTTCAGCTACATCGCACGCTGGACACGCACCGACTTTGAGCGTCCTGCCAACCTCACCGACAACCTCTACAACGACCTCGCCCGTCAGGGATGGCCTATCCTGCCTCTCTACGACCGCAACGGTTATTATTACGACTCGCCATCTCCAGCCCTCGGACTTGCCACAGCCGGAAAGGACAACACGCAGCGCGACGTGCTCAACCAGCAAGTGGGACTCGTGATCGAGCCCATCAAGAACTGGCTCACACACGTCGACTTCAACTATCGCGTCGACCAGACCATGCGCCATTGGGGCAAGACCATGACCTACCAGCACAACGTGGCAGGTGAGCCATACGTAAGAGACACCGGCAACAACGTGCACAACGAGACAACAAAGGAAAACTACTTCAACTTCCAGGCTTACACCGAGTACACGTTCTCCCTCGCCGAGAAACACAACTTCCACGTCATGGGTGGTTTCCAGGCCGAGCAGATGAAGCAGACCAGCTTCTCGGCTCAGCGTGTGGGCATCCTCGACACCTCGCGTCCTTACCTCGACCTCACCACCGGCTACGGCTACGACGGCAACTCCGTGACACCGACCGTGAGCGGCGCCTACAACCAGTGGCAGACGGCAGGTTTCTTCGGCCGTCTCAACTACAACTTCGACGAGCGCTATCTCATTGAGGCCAACATCCGTCACGACGGCACCTCGCGCTTCCGCACCAACCGCATGTGGAAGACCTTCCCCTCCGTATCTCTCGGATGGAACATCGCACGCGAGAAGTTCTGGGAGCCTCTCACCGACGTGGTGAACACCCTGAAGCTGCGCGCCTCCTATGGTTCGCTGGGCAACTGCAACACCACCAACTGGTACCAGACCTACGAGAAGCTCGACTACAAGCCATCCAACGGCGTATGGCTGCAAGATGGCAAGAAGCCTAACACCGTGTCGGCACCATCGCTCGTATCCGACCTGCTCACATGGGAGCGCATCGAGAGCTACAACATCGGTCTCGACTTCGGACTGTTCAACAACCGCCTCACCGGCTCGTTCGACTGGTATATCCGCGACACCAAGGACATGGTGGGCAATGCGCCTGAGCTGCCCGACATCCTCGGCACCTCAGTGCCTGTGACCAACAACACCGACCTCCGCACACGTGGATGGGAGCTCCAGATAGCATGGCGCGACCGCCTTGCCAACGGCTTCTCCTATGGAGCATCGGTCAACCTCTCCGACGCACGCACCAAGATTACGCGCTACCCCAACAACCCGACAAACTCTATCGACACCTACATCGCCGGCCGTTATATCAACGAGATATGGGGCTACGAGACTGAGGGCATAGCAAAGAGCCAGGAGGAGATGGACGCTCACCTCAAGGTGGCAGACCAAAGCTCCATCAGCAGCGAGTCGTGGGGAGCCGGCGACGTGATGTACAAGGACCTCAACGGCGACAAGAAGGTGACTCAAGGCATGCGCACACTCGACGACCACGGCGACCTCAAGGTCATCGGCAACTCTACGCCACGCTATCTCATGGGTATCAACCTCAATGCCAGCTGGAAGGGATTCGACATCCAGGCATTCTTCCAGGGCGTGCTCAAGCGCGACTACTGCATCAGCAGCAACTGGGGAGGCGGCCTTGAGTATCTCTTCGGTGCCACAGCTTCAGGACAGTGGTGGTCAGCAGGTATCACCGACGTGAAAGACTACTACCGCGACGCCAACTCATGGTCGGTGCAAAACGGCTACATGAGCGAAAACACCAGCAGCTACCTGCCACGTCCGCGCTATAGCGACATGAACTGCCAGGCACAGAGCGCATACCTGCTCAACGCTGCCTACATGCGCCTGAAAAACCTCCAGGTGGGCTACACGCTGCCCAAGACATGGCTCTCACACCTGGGCCTCAGCAACGCACGTATCTTCGTGTCTCTGGAAAACCTGTTCACCATCACCAACCTGCCAAAGCAGTTTGACCCGGAGACCCTCTCATCGAAGGCTGCCAACGGCTATCCTCTGCAAAAGACATACTCGTTTGGCATAAACGTCACACTTTAACCATCAAGTCGTTTAACATAAAACTTTCGAAAGACATGAAACTATATAAATTATCGATAATGGCAATGGCTCTCACGGCCACCATGGTGTCGTGCAACGATTTCCTGGAGCAGGAGCCGCCTTCATATCTCCCCACCGATGGGTTCGTGAACACGGAAAGCAACCTGCAGACCGCTGTCAACCAACTGTACCAGGACATCCTGCCAGGGCACCCCAACTGGAGCTACGGCATCTACGGTGACGACAAGAACACCGACAACCAGATCGACTGGTGGTCTGACCGCAAGTTCGGCGACGGACTGTGGAAGACGGCACAGTCGGGCGACGCCATCAGCTGGACCAACATCCGCAACGTCAACTACTGGCTCCGCCAAGCCACAGCCGCCTACAACGCCAAGAGCATCAGCGGCGAAGACACCAACATCCGCCAATACATAGGCGAACTCTACTTCTTCCGCGCATACTCATATTTCGAGCAACTCAAGAAGTTTGGCGACTTCCCCATCGTCACCTCAACCCTGCCCAACGACGAGACCACGCTGGTGGCTGCCTACAAGCGCCGCCCATGCAACGAGGTGGCACGCTTCATCATCTCCGACCTCGACTCGGCCACCACATTCATGAAGGCCGGCTTCGAGAAGCGTCACACACGCGTGAGCTACGACGCGGCAAAGCTGTTCAAGAGCCGCGTGGCGCTATACGAGGGCAGTTGGCTCACCAACTTCGCAGGCACACCATTCGTGCCGGGAGAGCAGGGATGGCCCGGAGCCAAGAAAGACTACAACGCCAACTTCAAGTTTGAGAGCGGAAGCCGCGAGGCAGAGGCCCAATATTTCTTCACTGAGGCTGCCAAGGCAGCTGAAGAGGTGGCTGAGAAGTACAAGAATCAGCTCAGCGTGAACAACGGCATCGTGCCGCAGCAGGAAGGCGAGAACAATCCTTACCTCGACATCTGGGGCACCGACGACATGAGCGACAAGGCCGAGGTGCTGTTGTGGCGTCAATACAGCAAGTCGCTTGAGGTTTACAACAACATTGAGGTGTCGATTCAGTTCAGCAACAGCGGCGTGGGTCTCACGCGTAGCTGCGTGGAGGGTTACCTCATGAAAGACGGCAAGCCACGCTACAACTCTGCCTATGAATACAGTGACCAGACCATTGCCGACGTGGCAAAAGACCGCGACCCGCGTCTCACCGTGTTCCTGAAGGTGCCTGGACAGAAAAACGTGTTCAAGAACATGACCTCGCAGATGGACCACTTCGTGGAGACGGAGCCTGTGCCAGACATCTTCGGCCACAACACCGAGAAAAACTATTCCACCGGCTATTGTATACGCAAGGGCGGCACCTTCGACAAGGAGTTCTGCGGCAACGGCCAGAGCTACAACGCTGCTGCGATCTTCCGCGCCACGGAAGCATTGCTCAACTACATGGAGGCAGAGTATATGCTCACCAAGAGCCTCAACTCCGGCCACATCGTGGAATACTGGCAGACGGTGCGCAAGGCAGCCGGATTCACCGGCGATGCCGTCAACCCACAGGTGACGATAGACGCTACCGACATCAACCAGGAGAAGCTCGACTGGGGCGCATGGACAGGCGGCCAACTGCTCGCCGACAAGGTGCTCTACAACATCCGCCGCGAGCGCCGCTCCGAGTTGCTTGGTGAGGGATTGCGCGCAATGGACCTGCAACGCTGGCGCTCCTACGACCAGCTCATCACCACACCGTTCTTCAACGAGGGCATGCACTTCTGGAACACTCCAATAGAGAAATGGTACGACGCGAGCAAGATCATTGCCGACGGTTCCGGCAACGCCACAGTATCGAAGAAGTCTGACAGCGAGTATCTGCGCCCACAGCAGACCAACCTCGACAACAACAGCTACGCCAACGGTCTGACATGGCACATGGCCCACTACCTCTACCCCATGCCGCTGAAGCAGATGCAGCTCACGGCTCCCGACCACACGTCGATGGACCAGAGCCCGATATACCAGAACCCATACTGGCCTATCACATCCGACTCGCCAGCCGAGAAGTAAGGCGTACATCACAAGCAATGAGAGTCCCGTAGGGACGACATATTGAAGCGCAGGGGCATTCCCCTGCGCTTTTTTTTATTAATGCCATATTGATTCGTGCGGTAGTCTTTGCTTCGCATACTTTTCATTCACACGGATCATAAAGATTTTAAAGATTGCTACGCCGCAAGCGGCTACGCGGAGATTAACGAACGATGGGCAGGGGCGGTCC
>CAVBBO010000015.1:26767-30579 GCA_963593695.1 Escherichia coli
ATACAAAGCAAAAGACCAACCAAGGATCACGCTTGATTCCTGGTTGGTCTGCTTAGGCCTCCGCCTATTTATACAAGTATTGAGAGAGAGTTTTATTTTTCGTTCAATAGTTTCTCTATCTGAGCATCGAGCTTGGCGTCCTCGCCCTCGTCTATCTTGCACACGATGTTGCCCTTCTTGTCGATGAGATACTTGGTTGGCAAGTAGTGGATGGCATATTTTTCGGAGATGTCGTTGGTCTTGTCGTAGGTGTAAGTGGTCTTGTCGAGAATCTTCAGACCTCGCAACACGTGGTGGAAACCGTCGCCCGTGAGCATGTCTTTCTCCACGGCAGCCTTCCATTTCGCGGGGTTGCTGTCGTCGTCTGAGACATACACCATGTCGAGCCCCTTGGCGTGATACTTATTGTAAAGCTCACGCATGTGCGGGTTGCTCTTGCGGCAAGGCACGCACCAGCTTGCCCAGAAGTCGATGATGACCACCTTGCCCTTCAGTGAAGAGAGGGTGAAAGGTTTGCCATTGATGTCGTTGGCGGTGAAGTCGGGGGCGGGCTTGCCAGGACGAACCTTTGCCAAAGTCTCCAGCTCAGACTTCACATCCTTGCTGTTGACTCCGTATTTTTGCACGTCAGGAGAGAGTTTGTCCCAAACGGCCTTTATTTCCTCGTATGTCATGTGCCCCATGTTCATGTAGAGATAGCTTGTTGCGAAATAAGAGTCGGTATGGGTTTTCATGTAGTTGTCCATGTAGTCACGATACTGCTTCTGGTAAGGCACCATCATTTTCTGCATGGAATCTCGGACAGCTGCCGACTCTGCGGCCTGCGCTTTCTTGTAGAGCTCTTCCATGGGGGCTACGAAGACGTTCATCTCCTTCTGCATGCGTTCCTGCTCCTCCTGCGCCTTGCCGCCCTTCACCACAACCGACTTCATGTCGTTGGCATCGCCTGTCACGGTGATGGTCACCGGTTCGATGGCTATCTGCCAGCTCTTGGCGTTCATGTAGTCACGAGGGTTGCCGAGGATGAGGTTGCCGCTGAGAAACTTGCCATTCATGTCGCCCTTGAAGGTGAACTTGCCACCTGCAACAGTGGTGGAATCCATCTCTGTCTCACCGAAATCGCCCGTCGAGAGATATATCTTCCGTCCGTCGGCATTTTTCAGAGAACCATTGATGATGTATTTTCCTTGGGCATTTGCTCCCAAGGAAAGAGCCGCAGCCGCAATCAGAAGAATTGGTTTCTTGTTCATCATATCGCTTGAAAATGATTATTCTTTATAGTTTTGAGTTATCAAACTATTGTTGTTGATAACATTTTGCGGGAATGGGAATATCCACATCTTGCTGTCTGGGGCTATGGTATAGGTCTGCCCAAGCAGAGTGCGAGAGTAGGTCTGCTTCCAACCGTCGAGCTGGTTCCAGCGTTTCTTGTCTATAAAAATATTCACAGAGAAAAGATCCTCGTTCATGACCACTTGCTTGACATGGGCTATAGCATCGGCTTCTGTTGAGACCGTGCCCTTGAGGGGAGCATATTTTGATGCGTTTATGCGCTTAGCCCTTATCTTGTCAAGATATTCCATCGCCGTGTCTATGTTTCCCTTGTGGGTCTCACATTCGGCAATAGCGAGATACATCTGTGTGGAGCGAAGTCCGCCATTGTTCCACAAAGACTTCGAATCATCGGTTATCACGAAACCGGGCAATCCCAACATCAATTCCGCGGCATCCATCAGATAGTCGAATTCCATGTTTGCCTGTGCTATCTTTTCCTTATATACATGGCCGTCTTCGAAAAGATTCATGGTTTCAGGCGAGTAACTATAGAACAGCTCCATGTTGCCGTTCATGAAATAGTCTTCTTCGGTGCCTTCTTTTCCTCTGTCTATGACAGGATAACTGCCGCTTATGAGATACCCCTGCATGGTGCCTTGGTATTGGCTGTAGTAGTCGTTGATGGCCGCGGCTCCACTGATAGCCAACGCCTGCTTAGCGGCATTCTCAGCCTCGTCCCAGTTTTGCATATTCATGAGCGCGAGGGCTTTGATGGCGTATGCTGCAGGCTTGTTCATTCGCATCTTGTTGACGGCGACATCCGGTAGTCCGTTCAATTCGATGGCTTCATTCACGTCGTGCAATATTTGATCATACACCTTCTGCACAGAGCTTTTGGGCTGTGGAGTTTGTATGTCTGCGTTTTCATCAAAGATGATGATTCCCGGATCGTTGGCTGCCGTTGAAGGGTTGTATGCCTTGGCAAACTTATTGACAAGCATGTATAGAGACCATGCCCTCAACGCCAGAGCCTCACTCTTTATTTTCCTTTTGGTAGCCTCGTCACCCGAAGCGTTGTCTATTTGGGCAAGGATAGGATTGGCTATTCTTCCGATGTTGGCATAATAGAAGGTGTAATCCTCGTCAGACGAAGTCAATTCCGCCATGTTGTCCATGCTTGCCTCATCGTAAGTCCACATGATGACCTTGCGCGACTTGATAGGCTTGCTGATTTCGGAAGCCACGTTTCCTGTCTCGCGTATTACGTCACCGGCTATCAAGCGCATGTCCGAGTTGCCTCCATTGTATTCCGCGTTGAGGAGCAGTTCCAAGTCGTCGGTAGAGGTGAGCAGGTTTTTTCCCTTTGGCTGCAAATCGGTGAAATCCTCACAGGATGCCAATAAGACAGCCATCAAACTTAATAAACAATATATCGTTTTTTTCATCCTTCTTTTGTTTTAAATTACAATGTTGGCTTTATCAGAAACTTACGTTCAAACCGAATACGTATGAGCTTTGGCTGCGGAGTCCGAGTGTTTCCGGATCCACGTGCACGCTATTTGCCACCCACAAGTATTTGGGGTTGTCTATCTGGAAACGCAAACTCAATCGGTTCATGCCCAGGTGTTTGATCCACTCCTGCGGGAAATCATACCCAATGACGATGTTTCTGATCTTCAAGAAGTCAGCATGATGGATAGCCGCATTTGAATATGATGTCTCATAGGCAATGCTGCTGGTGCCGTATTGTCCTATTCCCGGCGTGTTGGTTGGATTTTCCGGTGTCCAAGCGTGTACGTAATAGCTTGCCAATGCCATGTTCCAATAGGCAGACATAGACTCGCTTTCTGCCAAGGCTCTCATCATGTGACCGCCATAATACGCCATAAGCACACTCAGGGAGAAGCCATTCCATTTTACGCTGTTGTCCATTCCCATGATGACCTTGGGCTCGCTCTGTCCCGAATATTCCAATATGCTGGTGCTTTTTCCAGACGCACTGTGTGAGGTCTCTCCATCTTCCACATACCACAAGGTTTGTCCTTGTTGCCCCTTCTTGTCGCTGATGCCGGCAAAGCGGTAAGACCACAAGGCGCTCGAAGGGTATCCCTCCTTATAAGGACGACTGATGAGCTGGGATGCCGTCGTGGATGGATTCTCAACCTCGGTCACGATATTCTTGTTGTGCGACAGCGTAAAGGAAGTGGTGAAGCTCCAGTCTTTCCTGTTGTAGGCTCTCAACCAATCGCAAGTGACCTGCAGCTCTATTCCCCTATTGCGCATGGAAGCAGTGTTGACAAACATAGAGGTGAAACCTGTCGAGGGGTCGAGCGTGCGATTGGAGAAAATATCCTTGCCCACCTTGTTGTAATAGTCGAACGAGCCACGCACCCTATTGTCCAACAGTCCGAAGTCGACACCAATATTGGTCGTGCGGCTCTGCTCCCATTTCAGGTTAGGGTTGGCAGGACTCTCTATCTCGCCGTATGGCAGGTTGGTGTAGCTGTTGAGATTGCCCGATGTGGCTGTCATATAGC
>CAVBBO010000016.1:0-18734 GCA_963593695.1 Escherichia coli
CCCATTCTGGAAATTCACTGCAAACTGTACGTCCGCATTTCGGACACACTTTCTCAAAAACAGTATATTGGGTAACAGCAGGTGCGGGGAAACTGATATCTATAACCTGCCGTGACATTTTCTCCAGTCCCTGTACATCGGACAAGTCCTCGCCGCATTCCGGACATTTGTCCAATGGCATTGCCACGACTTCATCAACAGTATCTGCCTTTGGCAGGGTATGCCCTTCGTGTCCCGGCTGCCCTCCCGACTTTTTCCCGGACGGCTTGCGCAATGATTTTGTGCGTCTTCTCTCTTCTGCAGAAGCAATGTCCTCTTTTGATGGTGGTATGCTACTGTTACGACTGTCTTTCTTTGGCTTCTCCAAGTTGTCAAGACGGGCTTTCAGTGTCTTTATCTCGGCATTCTGCCTACGAATAGTTGCCATATCCTCCCGGTGCCGCACCTCAAGATACTGGTTTCTTTTTCGCAGCTCTTTGTTTTCTTTCTTCAATGGAGCAACCTCGGATTCCAGTTTCGCAAGCCTCTCCAACACGTCGCGCAAAGCATCGCGGCATCAGTGATAACGTCGGGATGCACTAGTTTTGTAGAGGGCGTTTTTCTGCCTCTACCATGCTGTGACGCGCATTTCT
Source organism: Escherichia coli (assembly GCA_963593695.1). Lineage (GTDB taxonomy): Bacteria > Bacteroidota > Bacteroidia > Bacteroidales > Bacteroidaceae > Prevotella. The sequence goes on from CAVBBO010000016.1 coordinate 633, forward strand.
TTATCTTGCTATCTACCGATTCCTTTGTCTTCATCTCTACTTACAAAGGTATGAAAAAATATTGACATACACAAGTAAAAACGAGACTTTATTTCATGTGTATTTGCTGATATTCAAGCTGTTATATTAAACAAGCCAAATCGGAGTAAAATCTCCGTACTACCATACAGACCATTACAGACACCTATTCTTGACACCTAAATATTGAGGTTCGAACCCACCTGAGTAGTTACTTGCCATGACAATGTATGTTATAAAGCATATGGTACAGTCGGCAATCTGTCCGTCAAAGTCACGTCCCTGATAGCCTCCCAATCCGAGATACTGCTTTGCCTCCTTGTTAAGGACCTCGATGTTCCAGCGTATTTGGTATATCTCGAACGCCTTTACAAATGGCATGGAGAGGTCTGATGTCAGCAGGATGTTCCATCTTTGGTTATGTCCGTACCGGATTAGGAATATGCGTACGGGCTGCTCCCCGAGCTTGCCCCGCAGCGATATGTACCGACATTTGTATTTGCGGCATCCGCGGATGCGCTCACGCTCATGAAGAGCTATGGGTTCAATGGCATTGTGTAGCTTGCCGCCTACGGTATACCTTGTATTGCCCATTTTAGCCAGTCCGACAAAATGCATGGCCCCTTTGCCTATCTTGCGCACCTCTTTCAAGAGACGCTCACAAGTGAACCAGCTGTCGCACAGCACGTACTGGGCACGGAGAGCCGGGTATGACCATGCCCTTTTCAGCATTTCAACAGCAACGTCAAGTTTGGAGCATGTCGCTTCCATTGCCCTTTGGAAGTCCGGACATGCGGCTTACGTGCTCCATCGTCAAGCCACTCTTCTCCGTTGTCGTGTCATCCAATATGTAACATTTGGGCAGAGAGGCGTCGTTAGCGTGCTCCTTGCGGAGTATGCACTGAAAACGTGACGCCATGCCATAAAGCAACTTGCGCCAGTCCATGGCGGCGCGTGTCATCATACGGTAGTAGCAGTTCTTGCCAGTGTCCAAAAGATCATGGAAAACTTTCTTGTAGACGGAATGTATGCTCTCGCCCCCCTATGCGGAAAAGGCAAAGGGACAGTATGAGCTGTATTGCTGACACACCCTGTTCCTTCTCCAAGGACATGTGGCTGAGAAGGTGTCCGAGCCCGAAACGGTGAAAAAGCGTGAGCAAATTGGTGCCAACCGAACTTTTAACGCTCAATATGTTTGCCAACTCAGACAAATTGCTTAATTTTGCATTCATAACAGTTTTTCTTAAATAGTTGTCGACTAAATGTTTAGACACCATAAAGTTACTAATTATTTTTGAGAAACTGTTATTTTATACCCTTTTTCTAAGGGCGGGAAACTTCAGTTTCTTAATATGCATCATCGGCAAAGCCGACATTTTGAGCCCTTTAATTTTCGTGCAAATTTGTGTACTTTGTGGATACGAAAACATGTGGAAAGAACATGAACAGGTAACATAAAAGGAGCGACTCTTACGAGTCGCTCCTTTTATGTTGTTATTGGTAGTGTCGCCAACAAGCGTGACGAGATAATATCATTTAGACTGGAATATCCTTGTTGACGTTCTTTGAAAGGAACGCTGCATAGCAGAACATGTAAACCACGGCGATCAGAGGCACGATGTAAGAGAACATGTAGTTGAGCGTAGCGTCAGCCACAGCGTTCTGAACAAGGGGCAGCACGCCACCACCTACAACCATCATCATAAAGATGCCACTTGCCTTCTCAGTGTACTTGCCCAAGCCCTCTGTGGCGAGATTGAAGATAGAAGACCACATGATTGAGGTGCAGAGACCGCAGAGCACAAGAAGGATGGCGCTCAGCGGAAGCGTAACGACCTGGAAGCTTGAACCCGTGAACACAGGCAGCGAACCTGTGATGGTTTTCGGAAGGAACATAGCCAGAAGAATAAGAATAGTGCCTGCACCAGAGGTAGCTATCATCATGGCACGGCTCGAAACCTTAGAGGCGATGAAGCTTGAGATAAGACGGCCCACAAGCATCAGGAGCCAATATGTACCAGCTGCAAAACCACCGATGGCGGCAGCCTGTACCATTGGGTTGAGAGCCATGACACCTGCACCGTTCTCTGAAGTGTCGGAGATATAGAAGTTGAGCGTGCCAGGAACGCCACACTCCACGCCCACATACACGAAGATGGCTATAACACCGAACGTGAAATGACGGAAAGCGAAAGGACTATGCTCAAACTTGACGTCGCCACCCATTGACTTCGGGTTCTCGATTGGGACAAAGAGGAGCACGAAGAATGTGACGAGGAACACACCCATGGCCATATAGAGCACGAGGTTGACATCGCTCATTGCGGTGTCCTTGGTCACTGTGCCGATGAGAGCACCCACGAGCATTGGAGTCATGGTGCCAAGCAGGGAGTTGAACGTTCCACCGATAAGGTTGAGCTGGTTGCCACGGTTGCCGCCACCACCAAGCTGGTTGAGCATTGGGTTGACCACAGTGTTGAGCAAGCAAACAGAGATACCTGAGACGAAAGCGCCTGCAAGGTAGATGATGAAACCAGTCATGCCCGCAGAGAAGCCCGAGAGGAACTGGACGAGCACGCCAAAGAAGCCAAAGGCGATACCCATGAGGGCTGTCTTCTTGTAGCCAATCTTCGTGAGCAAGGTGCCAGCAGGGATACCCATGAACAAGTAAGCGAAGAAGTTCATGAAGTTACCCATCATGCCGAGCATGTTGCTACCGCCAATCTCGGGCTGATTCTTCCAGATGACGCCGATAGGCGCTGCGAGGTTGGTCACGAAAGAGATCATTCCGAAGAGGAAGATACATGCCACGATGGCGATGGCGCGACCGTTGGTGTTTGTTTTTGCCATTATGATATAAGTTTATAGTTAATTAGTTTTTAAAAGAGCTTATTTGGATAGACACCCTCGTCTACGAGTTGTTGTATCCTTGCCACGGTGCCAGGACGGTCTGCAGAATAAGTCACACCAAACCACTTCGATGTGGTATCGAGCACCTCGCAGGTTGCCTTTCCGTCCTTGATGAGCTTGTCCACGACCCAAGGAATGAGATATTCAGCCTTTGGATTGGTCTTCGTAGATGGCTGGTCGAGGAACTCCTTGAAGAGCTTGTCTGAATACTCGAAATACTCAGGCGTGAAGCCCCACACGTTCATTGACACCGGAGTGTTGTCGCTCGTTGTCACCCACTCGCCATTGTCGTCCTTGTAGCTCACCTTGCCTTCGGCGTTGCGAAGAATCTCAGTGCGCTCCACGCACGATGTGAGGTGGTTGTTGTCGTCCTTCTCGCACACGCCACGGCTGACGCTGCCATTGTCCGACAGGGTGTTGGCCACGCGGAAGCCCACCATGGCATACTTGCCGTCGCTGCCCTCCGGAAGCTCAGAGAGGAACTTGCCGATGACCTGGAAGCAGTCGCGATTATAGAAGTCGTCGCAGTTGATCACACAGAAAGGCTCCTTGATGACATCCTTCGCCATCATCACGGCGTGGTTGGTGCCCCAAGGTTTCGTGCGGCCCTCAGGCACGCTATATCCCTCTGGAATCTTGTCGAGGCTCTGGAAAACAATCTCGCAAGGAATATGACCCTCATACTTTGAGAGAATCTTCTCGCGGAAATCTTGCTCAAAGTCTTTGCGGATGACCCATACAATTTTTCCGAAACCAGCTTGAATGGCATCATAGATGCTATAGTCCATTATGGTCTCACCGTTGGGGCCCAGCCCGTCAAGTTGTTTCAAGCCACCATAACGGCTACCCATGCCAGCAGCCAATAATAATAATGTAGGTTTCATAATTACGTATTTATTTAATGATTGGTTCTAATAGTCTTATCAATATGCAAAGATACCCTTTTTATGTGATACACTCACAAAATAACACCAAAATTTTGTAATTTTGTAACACTATAAAGAATGTCTTCTCATGCCCATTACAGAAATACACAGTTTGGATGCCACAGGAGTGGCTGTTTACCACCGCTTGACCGACCACCAGCTCCGCAACCGCCTCCATCCAAACGACGGAATAGTGATAGCCGAAAGCCCCAAGGTCATCAGCGTGGCGCTCGACGAGGGTCTCCAGCCCATCTCCCTGCTCTGCGAGGCGCGCCATATCGAAGGCGATGCCGCCACCATCATCAATCGCTGCGGCGATATCCCTGTTTACACTGGCAGCCGCGAGCTTCTCGCCTCTCTCACAGGCTACACGCTGACCCGTGGCGTGCTGTGCGCCATGCGCCGGCCTCAGCTCCCCACTTGGCAGGAGCTATGCGAGAAGTCGCGCCGTATCGTCGTCATCAATGCGGTGTGCGACACCACCAACATCGGTGCCATTTTCCGTTCCGCCGCCGCGCTTGGCATGGATGGAGCACTACTCACCACCGACAGTTGCGACCCTTTCAACCGTCGCGCCGTGAGGGTGTCGATGGGCACGGTGTTCAAGTTGCCTTGGGCGTGGCTCGACTCCCCACTCCACTCGCTACACGACCATGGGTTCAAGACCGTGGCAATGGCGTTGCGCCACGACAGCATTGCCCTCGACGACCCAAGGCTCAAGGCAGAGCCAAGGCTCGCCGTGGTGATGGGCACAGAAGGCGACGGACTGCCATCGGAGGCTATCGACGGTGCCGACTACGTGGTCAAGATACCTATGGCGCGAGGCGTAGACTCTCTCAACGTGGCTGCCGCCTCCGCCGTCGCGTTTTGGGAGTTGGGGAAATAGAGTATGTTCTAAATCTTACGTAAAAACAATGGATTTTACACATAAAAACGCTATCTTTGCACCATAGACCAAATCTTGAGAAACTATGGCAGAACTGAACGACAGAAGATTACCCGTTGGCATCCAGTCTTTCTATGAGATAAGGGAGAATAAATATGTGTATGTTGACAAGACCGACCTAATTTGGAATCTTGTCAACAAGGGCAAGAAGTTCAATTACTTGAGCCGTCCACGTCGCTTCGGCAAGTCGGTACTCGTTGACACTCTTCAGGCTTATTTCGAGGGCGAGAAGCGTCTCTTCGAGGGCTTGCGGATAATGGACTTGGAAAAGGAATGGACCAAGCGTCCTGTGGTTCGTCTTGATATGAGCCGCGCGGGAGCCGATGCAGACAGCATCCGCTCTTACCTGGGCAACTGGTTTGGCAGGTATGAGAAGAAGTATGGTCTGACCCCCAAACCGACAGACAGTCTTGCCGACAGGTTTGACGCGATTATTGTCGGTGCGTATGAGCAGACTGGGCAGCAAGTGGCGATACTCATCGATGAGTACGACTCGCCCCTTCAGCACTCGTGGCTCACGCCGGAGCACGAAGCATGCACGGCTGTCTATCGTCAAGTGTTTGCCATATTGAAGGCCGACGACTACTACGAGAAGTTCGTGTTCATAACGGGCATCACCAAATTTACGCAGATTTCACTCTTCTCCGTGCTCAACAATCTGAGCAACATCAGCTTTGACGGGCAGTATGCCCCATTGTGCGGCATTACCAAACAGGAGATGGCCGACAACTTCATGCCCGAGATTGAGGCGATGGGCAAACAGAACGGATGGACCGTGGAGGAGTCCATAGAACAGCTGAAAGCCAACTACGACGGCTATCATTTCAGTATAGACAACATGGTGGATGTGTTCAACCCATTCAGCCTTGTCAATGCTTTGGCTGACAATCGGATAAGGAACTATTGGGCATCGTCCGGCGCCACGTCGTTGCTCCCAAAGTTTGTCAACGACATGGAAATTCGGCTCAAGGACTTCGATCATTGCGCGTTGATAAGTGCGATAATCGAGACATCCGACGTGACGGGTGGCGGTGCCGAACTGTTTCTATATCAGTCGGGCTACCTCACCATCAAGGGCTACATGAACGGTCTTTATCTCCTCGGCATACCAAACCATGAGGTGCGCCAAGCTCTCTACGAAGCTGTGCTTCCCGCGTTGGCCATGCGCCGCAGGGGCGACATACAATCAACACAGGGGTTCCTCTATATGCACTTGATGCTCGGCAATGTGGATGAGGCAAAGAAATACTTGAAGGCGTTGGTTGCCGACGTGCCATACAGCAACAAGAAGCTTGCATCAATGGACATGGAAGAACGCTACCGCCTCATAATGAGCACTATATTCAATGCCATCGGTTGCCGCGTGGAGGTTGAGAAGATGATATCGACAGTCAGAATAGACATGGTGGTAGAACTGCACGGCAACGTCTATGTGATGGAGCTGAAGCTCACGAAGAATGGCGGCATCGCATCCGCCGAACGCCAAATAAAGGAAAACCGCTATGCCGACCCTTTCAAGACCCCCGGACATAAGGTTTTCGCACTTGCCGTGGAACTCGACGACATGGGCAAGGGACTAATTGACTGGAAACTGGTTGAGGCATAACGACACGCCGCACACTTGCCACCATCTGCCGCGCGTCATTTCTTTTTCCCCTCTTTCTGCTTGCGCCTTCCAAATGAGAAGAGATCGCGAAGGCTGCCAAAATCTTTCTTCAAGATAAAGCCCACGCCCTGGGTGTTGAGCGAATTGCGCGTGAAATAGCGGTCGTTGGTTTGATTGTAGACGTGCACGCTAAAGTTGCCGTTGGGGAAGATAAGGTAGCGCAGGTCGAAGTCGCCAATGAACGACATGGTGGCATTGGCGTTGTCGCGGTAGCCAATCTGTCCATTGAATATCAGGCGATTGTTGAGCAGGTTGCCACTGAACAGTCCCTCATACTCGGCATTGTAGAATCCCTCGTCGCCTGTGGAGATGTTGGCACCGAAGTTCCAGTTCTTGTTCTTCATCACGGTTCCCAACACGTTGTTGATTTGCTGGCTCAGCGTGCCGCTGAGCAGGCTCTGCATGGCAAGAGACGTTTGAGTCATGCCCATAGCGCTTGAGTTGTTGTTTCCGCGAGAATAGAACCTGCCCACGGCGAGCAGGTAGAGCACCTGCTGGTTCATCTCCTCCTCGCCATTGATAAGGCTGTAGATCATCTGCTTGGTATCCGTGCTCATCGTGGGGAAGTCGAGGTCGAAGGTCACGCGTGGTGCCTCTGGCGTGCCACTGATGTTCATTATGCAGTTTGCCTTGACATTGTTTGACGAGAAGCTGCGGCCCACCTGCAAGTCGGACAGGCTCACGGAGGCTATCGGGTAGACCGCCTTGAGCTGCAGCTGCGCTACGAAGGGATCGCCCCCGAAAGTGATGGTTCCGCCCTGCGTGAAGTTGAACACCTTTGTTATGACATTCTGCACCGTGACGCGGTACATGCCCTGGTCTACGGTGTAAGTGCCGAAGATGTCGAGCCTGCCCTTATTAAAATATGAGGCGCGCAGCGTGCCGTTGCCGTTGAGCGTGATATAATCGCCCGAAGCCTTGTCGGTGATGAGCCGCATCGTGGCGTTGGGGTTCACGTTTATCAAGAAGTTGAGGTGGATGTCGGTAGGAATGTCTGCCGCGCTTGCTGAGTCGGCCACCGCCACGGAGCCGGGGCGGGCGGCTACGGAGTCACGGTCGTGCCAAGTGATGAAGTCTTGCGTCGAGGCAGCCGAGGTGCTCGTAATGTCGTATACTACTTCCGAGCCCTTTGTTGGCGTGACATTGACGTTGACATCCAACAATCCAGGACGACTTCTCAATGTAGCGTCGCCTGTTCCGAACACCCTGCCATAGAAGCTACTGCCATCTTTGCCGTTCGTGTTGAACGCGAGCAAGTGGTCGGCATGGACGGCTATGTCGGCCGTGATATGGCTGATGTGCCGGTGATGAAGGGCACCCTTGACAAGTCCTCGATTGCCGTATTCGTCCACGATGGTGTCACCGGGGAGCTGGATCTCGTTCTCTATGAAATGAACCTTGCCGCCATTGACACGATAGCGCACGCCTGTAGGCTTTATGGTCATCGCGCCGTCGGCAACGATGTCGCCCGTGAGGTTGAGCTCGCTCAGGTCGCCCCAAAGCCTCAACTCACCGTTGCCGCGGAGGTCAACGTCGTCGAGGAAGCTGTCGCAGAGCGTGCCAAGGAATTCGGCACGCGTATTGTCGAGCTTCATGTCCAAGTCTATATAATGGTTTTTCGTGGAGACGTAACCATCAACATAGGTGTTTGACGGTATGGGGCCAGAAGGATCTTGTATGGTGTCGCAAGTCATGCCGGAGATGTTTATCTTGCCCTCGCTGAGTTTCCATCCCACATTGGCGTGGAGCGTGCCGAGCCGCCCCTCGATGAGCCTGAAACCGTCTACACGCAAGGCTGCATTGATGTCGGGACTGGCGAAGAGGCCCTTCACGCTCGCCGTGCCCGATGCCGCCCCGCTGAACTCTACTGAATGGAAGTTGACGAGATCGAGCAGATAGCCCACATCAATGTTTGACAGATGTGCGGAGAGCGAGTCTTGGCTACTGTCGGAGCCTGTGCCCGAAACGAGTATGCCTTGCGAACCGCTGCTTATGGCGAAATCGTGAACCTCAAGACGTTTCTTACTATATAGTATTGTTGACGGATGCACCTCGAACAGCGTGTCGCCGACGTGAAATTGCGACTTGTTGAAGTTGACGAGCGCGAGTGTCTTACCTTCGGGAGTCTTGCGGAATGCCACGTCAGCGTCCAATGCCCCTCGAAGCCGTTGTGCCTTGGCATGGTTGTCGAGCGAAAGTTGAGCCGCGATGCGGTCGAAACCTGCCGAGGCTTTCAGCCCTATGTCGGTGCCCACACGCTCGTCTTTCATGTTGGTGAGCCCCGCGTCCACAGAGAGCACACCGTCCTCCGTGCGCACCTTGGCGTTGACATGCTTGAAGTGGCGGTCGCCCCAAACCACGTCAGGGGCGGAGACATCGGCATCGAGCGAGATTCCGTCTCTTCCGAAAGAAGCATTCACTGATACAGTGTCGAGAATGTCGAGCGGCAGGTTGAGGAAAGGACGCGCCCAATTGCTGTCGGTGAGACGAGCCACGAAGTCGACCGCGCCCGCGTTTATGGGGCGATAGTGGAAAGGCGCGAGATTGGTGATGCCTGGCAGTTTCTTCACGATGACGTTTTCTATCGCCTGGGGCAAGACCGCATAGTCGAACTTGCCATAGACCGCTGCCATGCCAAAGTCGCTGTGCATGAGCAGGTAATGGCCACGCTGGGAGTGGCCTGCACGCAGCCTCAACGAGTCGAGGACATAGCTGTCGTCGCCTTGCCTCATCACGAAATTGTCTAACCGCAGATAACCGTCCGCATTGTTTATGTCGTGCCCACGGAAGTTGGCGTCCACCGTCCCACTATAAGTGGCCTTTGCCAAGCGACCATCGAACAGTCGCAACGCCGAGGGCAGAAAACGATTGACAGCACCCTTGATCCTCACGGCTTTTTCCGCTCCCTGAAGCTTCACGCCACCATCAAAGGAGAGGTTGACGTTAGGGTCGTCGATGCTCACGCGTCCCTCTGCCATGCCATCAGCCAAAGTGGCGTTGAGCGATATGTTGCGGTAGGCGTAATTGTTATAGTCGAACCGCGTCACCTTCCCCTTGAGTTCGAAGCGTTTCGCCTTGATATCACCGCCACCGACAACATCGGCTGCAAGCGTGCCAAAATGTTGATTGTCAAGCACCTTCTGGAGGTCGAACGCTTCGGTAGCAACGTGTCCGCCAACGCGTTGTCCTCGCTTGTTGAGGTCAAGCACCGCCATTCCCGCGCTTGTGCGCAATTTTCCTTTGGCTTGAATGTCCTGTCCCTTGCCCGAGGCCGTGCCATTGAAGGCAATGTCTCCCAATCGTGTCACTACGTCCGGAACTTTGCCGGCAAAATATTTCACCACATTGGCGTTGGCGTGGAATTGCCTCACATCTGCATGCCATGCCATGGGCTTGCCCGTCGTGAGCCACCCCTCAGCGGAGAGGCGAAGGTCCGACGGTTTGTCGAAGTCGTGGAATCCGGCATAGTGCGGCATTGCGATGTCGAGTTGGTTCAAGCTGACGCGCCGCCCACTGCCCCGAGCCGAAAGCCTGACAAGAACAGGCCTGTTGATTGACGCGAGTGTCGGCAGAAAGGCACGGAAATCGTGAGGATTGACGCGCGATGTCGCCAAGGTGAGGGCAAAAGCTTGCGTGCCCTTGCCTTTGCTTGCCTCAACATGGGGAATGGATATCTCCGTGCCGGGCATGGTCAAAGAGAAATTGTCGATGGCAACCGACGTCTTCGTAGCCGCGGCCTTAAAGGAGAGCGACTTGACATCAAGGCCCGATGCCTCGCGGAGCGACAATTTCTTCAACAATGCATGATAGGAATTGCCGTCTACTATGTCGAAGACAATGTGAGAGCTTATCTCAGAAATGTTCAGATGGTTGGCATCAAAGGTCTTGAGACGCGGCTTGTCCCATCGGTTCCAAACCACCTTGCCATGACGGATAATGAGACTGTTGATAGCAAGGTTCAGGCGCGACTTCTTGGTGGTGTCCTTAGAGGCAAGGGCGTCGAGAACGAATTGGAAGTTGGGGGCCGACTTAGCGTTTTCCTTGTAAAGATTAAACTTGGGGGTAAACACTTGCGCCGACGTGATGGTGATCTTCCCGCTTGCCAAGTCGGTATAGCTGAACTTGACGGAAAGGCGCGACACCCACAACATGCGCTTGCCACGCTTGTCGAGCATCGCCACATCGTCGATGATGATGCGATTGAAGATGCCAACATCCACCCTGCCCACCGAGACAGGCGTGCCAAACTTATCAGATATGGCAGACGCCACGGCGGTTCCCAATGCCGACTGGATTATGGGAACGCGCACAATGACCATGACGGCAAGGCAAAGACCCACCGTCAGCCATACGAGATAATTTATTATTCGCCTTAGCCTCTTCAATAGAAACGAAAATGTAATGCAGAAGTTAACTTCTTGCAAAATTAAGGAAAAAATAATCCTTATAAAAGAAAAAGAGGGACGATTTATGTAAATTGGCACAAAAAATTGCTAAATTTGCACGCAAAGAAAATACATCAAAATCTTTTTATCAGTTCTATGGCAAATGTAATTAAGTTGCGTAAAGGCTTAGACATTAACCTGGCAGGGAAAGCCGTGAAAGAGAGAGTGGCGACACCACAGTCCTCCCTTTTTGGTCTTTCCCCGTTGTCTTTCCCCGGCATCACTCCCAAGCTGTCGGTAAAGGAAGGCGACCACGTGCTCGCCGGAGAGCCACTGTTCGTGAGCAAGCAATGCTCCGAGTTGGGCTTTGCGTCTCCAGTTAGCGGTACCGTGAAAGCCGTGGCAAGAGGAGCCCGACGCAAAGTCCTTATGGTGACAGTTGAGGCCGACTCAACCCAACAGGCTCACGACTACGGCAAGACCGAGGTCGCTACGCTTGACGGCGAGGCCGTGAAAAACAAGCTCTTGGAAGCAGGCATCTTCGGTTATATCAACCAGCTGCCTTATGGCGTGGTGGCAAACCCACAGACTACCCCCGACGGCATCTTCGTGTCCGCGTTGCGCGACATGCCCTTGGCATGCGACTTCGAGGTGGAGCTGCAAGGCAACGAGGAAGCGTTCAAGACCGGTCTCAAGGCATTGGCCCGAATAGCCACCGTACATCTTGGCACGGGTGCAAAGCAAACGGCACAAGCTCTGACAAACGTGGAGGGCGTGGACCTCAATGTCTTCGATGGCCCTTGCCCGGCAGGAAACGTCGACGTGCAAATAAACCACGTGGAGCCGATGAGCAAGAACAAGACCGTGTGGACCGTAGACCCGACGGCCGTCATTTTCATAGGCCGCCTGTTCCTTACCGGAAAGGTTGACCTCACGAGAACCATTGCCGTGGCAGGAAGCAGAGTGAAAGCTCCATCCTACACCGACGTGAAGGTCGGCACACCACTGAAGGACATTCTCGCAGGAAGGCTGGAAGAGACAGGGCACTCACGCATCATCAACGGCAACCCACTCACCGGAACGAAAGACAGCATCGATGGATTCCTCGGCGCGCACACGTCTGAAGTGACCGTGATACCGGAAGGCGACGACATCGACGAGACCCTCGGATGGATTCTTCCACGTACCAAGCAATTCTCAGTAAACCGCAGCTATTTCTCCTGGCTCTTCGGCAAGAAGAAGGCCTACGACCTCGACGCACGCGTCAAGGGAAGTGAGCGCCACATGATAATGAGCGGAGAATATGGCAAGGTGCTGCCGATGGACATCTACGCCGAATATCTCATCAAGGCCATCATCGCCGGCGATATCGACAAGCAAGAGCAACTCGGCATCTACGAGGTGACCCCAGAGGACTTCGCCCTCGCCGAGTTCGTGGACAGTTCTAAGCTGCCGTTGCAGCAACTGGTGCGCGAAGGTCTCGACATACTGAGAAAAGAGAACGCGTAAGTCAGGCGACAAGGCTTGAACAAACATTCTTTCAACATTAATCACACAATCCAATATTAATCCAATATTTGGAATGAACGCAATAAAACAATATTTCGATAAGATACGGCCCAACTTTGAGGAAGGCGGCAAGTTGCATGCCCTGAGAAGTGTGTACGAAGGATTTGAGTCGTTCCTTTTCGTACCCAACACCACGTCAACGAGCGGCGCCTCCATCCACGACTCCATCGACTCGAAGCGCATAATGAGCTTTGTGGTAATAGCGTTGATACCCGCCCTGCTCTTTGGAATGTACAACGTGGGCTATCAAAACTATCTCGCCGCCGGCACGCTTGCCACGGCATCATTCTGGAGCATCTTCGGCTTTGGCTTCCTCGCCGTGCTGCCAAAAATTCTCGTGAGCTACATCGTGGGCCTGGGCATTGAGTTCGCATGGGCACAATGGAAAGGCGAGGAGATACAGGAAGGATACCTCGTTTCGGGTATCATCATACCTCTCATCATCCCCGTGACCACTCCGTTGTGGATCCTGGCGTTGGCTTGCGCCTTCGCCGTGATCTTCTGCAAGGAGATCTTCGGTGGAACCGGCATGAACATCTTTAACGTGGCCGTTGGCGCGCGTATGTTCCTCTTCTTCTCTTATCCATCACAGATGACGGGCGACACAATCTGGGTGGCCAACCACAGCATCTTCGGCTTGGGCAACACCCTCCCCGACTCCTTCACCATGGCGACGCCATTGGCACATGTGGCACAAGGCACGCCTTTGGACGCATCCGTCTGTGACCTGATAACGGGATTCATACCCGGATGCATAGGCGAGACCTCAGTCGTGGCAATAGCCATAGGCGCAATCATCCTGCTCTGGACAGGCATAGCAAGCTGGAAGACCATGCTAAGCGTGTTCGTAGGCGGATCTGTCATGGGAGCCATCTTCCATGCCACGGGAGCATCATCGATAGACTGGTGGGAGCAACTCCTCCTCGGCGGCTTCTGCTTCGGTGCCGTCTTCATGGCAACCGACCCCGTGACGTCAGCCAGGACTGAAACAGGCAAGTGGATATACGGATTTATCGTTGGCGCGATGGCTATCATCGTGCGCGTGAAGAACCAAGGCTATCCCGAGGGAATGATGCTCGCCATATTCTTTGGCAACATGATTGCACCGCTCATAGACTATTGTGTAGTTGAGTGCAATATCTCCAAACGAGCCAAACGCAGCAAGGTTTCTGAATAAAAGCATAAAGGAAATGAAAACTAACAGCAATTCATATACCATTATCTACTCGGCTGTCATCGTCGTGGTAGTGGCATTTCTCCTTGCCTTCGTCTACCAGGCGTTAAAGCCCATGCAGACAGCAAACGAGGCCCTGGCAAAGAAAAAGCAGATACTCTACAGCCTCAACATACGCGGACTCGACGACAACGCCGCGGAAGCTAAATACAAGGAAGTCGTGAAATCGGAGCAGACCGTCGACGGCAGCGAGATGTTTGTGTGCGACATCGACGGAAAGGCGAAATATGTCTTCTCCATGACCGGAAGTGGTCTTTGGGGCGGCATAAGCGGATACGTGTCGGTAAACGACGACAAGACCACCGTCTACGGTGCCTATTTCAACCACGAGGGCGAGACAGCCGGACTTGGTGCTGAAATCAAGGACAGCCAGAAGTGGCAAGAGAAATTCCAGGGCAAGAAGCTCTTCAAGGATGGAGACCGCAGCACAATAGCCTTGTCGGTGAACAAGGAAGTTACGGATCCCGCCACACAGGTCGATGCCGTGACAGGTGCCACGCTCACCTCAAACGGTGTGGCCACCATGCTCCACGACGGGCTTGGGAAGTTTCTGAAGTTCCTCAACAGCAAATAATTTTTTCACGGAACGACAAAATTATCGAATTATGAGTTTATTTTCAAAACAGAATAAGGCGGCATTCTCCGAGCCTCTGCACCTGAACAACCCCATCATGGTACAGGTGCTTGGCATCTGTAGTGCCCTTGCCGTTACTTCACAGCTCAAGCCCGCCATCGTGATGGGTCTCGCAGTAACAGTGATTACGGCATTCTCCAACGTCATCATCTCCATCATCCGCAAGACCATACCGATGCGCATTCGCATCATCGTGCAACTCGTTGTCGTCGCGGCACTGGTGACTATCGTAAACCAGATTCTCGGGGCGTTCGCCTACGATGTCAGCGTAGAGCTGAGCGTATACGTCGGACTGATAATCACCAACTGTATCCTCATGGGCCGCTTGGAGGCTTTCGCCATGATGAACAAACCTTGGCCCTCTTTCCTCGACGGTATAGGCAACGGTCTCGGCTATGCGGCTATCCTAGTCATGGTGGGAGCTTTTCGCGAGTTCTTCGGCAGAGGTTCGCTTCTCGGGTTCCAGATAATACCTGAAGGGGCTTATGACCTCGGATATATCAATAATGGCATGATGACCATGTCGTGCACGGCCCTTATCCTCATCGGCTGCATCATTTGGGTCAACAGGGCCTTCTTTGTTAAAGACGAAAAGAAGTAATAAGAAATGGAACACGCTATAGCATTACTCTGCAGGTCTATATTTGTAGACAACATGATTTTCGCTTACTTCCTCGGCATGTGCTCATACCTGGCTGTAAGCAAGAATGTCAAGACCTCTCTCGGGTTGGGTCTTGCCGTGACCTTCGTGCTCTTAATCACTGAGCCTATCAACTATCTCTTGCAAACGTATGTCCTCGGTCCCGACTGCTTGGTAAACGGAGTGGATCTGAGCTACCTCAGCTTCATCCTCTTCATTGCCATCATCGCCGGCATCACGCAACTCGTGGAAATGGCAGTGGAGAAGTTCTCACCTTCGCTCTATGCGTCCTTGGGTATCTTCTTGCCACTTATCGCCGTCAACTGCGCCATCATGGGTGCATCGCTTTTCATGCAACAACGCATCAAGCTCCCCATCGATAACGCACAGGCCATCTCCAACATTGGCGACAGCATAGCCTACGCTCTTGGAAGCGGACTCGGATGGACACTCGCCATCGTCATGTTCGGAGCCATTCGTGAGAAGATGGAATACAGCGACATACCAAAGCCACTGCAAGGCATGGGTATCGCCTTCATAACCGTCGGTCTCATGGCCATGGCAATGATGTGCTTCAGTGGTCTGAAGTTCTGACAACCACTAAAGAAGAAACAACATAGAACAAACATAGAATAAAGAAATAATAAGAATATGGGACAATTTATAGGCGTAAGCATAGCAGTGTTTCTCGTCATCATCATCCTCTTGGTGGCGATGCTGCTTATCGCTAAGAAATATCTCAGCCCGAGCGGAAAGGTAACCATCACCATCAATGGCGACAAGAAATTGGAAGTGGAACAAGGCGGCTCGCTGCTTTCCACGCTCAACGAGAATGGCGTACACCTCTCGTCTGCTTGCGGCGGCAAAGGCAGTTGCGGACAATGCCGTCTGCAAGTCCTTGAAGGTGGTGGCGAGATACTCGACACTGAGAAAGGCCACTTCTCACGCAAGGAGATAAAGGATCATTGGCGTCTTGGATGCCAGACGAAAGTTCACGGCGACCTCAGCGTGAAAGTATCCGATTCTATCCTTAATGTCAAGGAGTGGGAGTGCACTGTCATCTCCAACAAGAACGTTTCTAGTTTCATTAAGGAATTCAAGGTGGCGTTGCCTCCTGGAGAGCACATGGACTTCGTTCCTGGCTCGTATGCACAGATTGCCATCCCTGCATACGACACTATCGACTACGACAAGGACTTTGACAAGTCGCTCATAGGCGAGGAATATATCGGAACATGGGAGAAATTCAACATTCTCTCGCTCAAGGCCCACAACCCAGAGCCTACCGTTCGCGCATATTCCATGGCCAACTACCCTGCCGAGGGCGACATCATAACACTCACCGTGCGTATAGCCTCGACACCGTTCTTGCCACGCCCTCAAGTAGGATTCCAAGATGTGCCAACGGGCATAGGCTCAAGCTACATCTTCTCTCTCAAGCCAGGCGACAAGGTGCGCATGAGCGGCCCTTACGGCGATTTCCATCCCAAGTTTGACAGCAAGCGTGAGATGATTTGGATTGGCGGTGGCGCTGGTATGGCTCCGCTGCGTGCACAAATCATGCACATGACAAAGACGCTCCACACCACTGACCGCGAGCTCCATTTCTTCTACGGTGCCCGCAGTCTGAGCGAGGCATTCTTCATGGAGGACTTCTGGGAACTGGAGAAGGAATTCCCCAACTTCCATATGCACCTCTCCCTCGACCGTCCAGACCCTGTCGCCGATGCTCAAGGCGTGAAGTATTATGCAGGATTTGCCGTTAACTGCGTGCGCGACACTTATCTCAAAGACCACGAGGCACCAGAGGATTGCGAGTACTATCTCTGCGGACCACCAATGCTCATCAAGACCGTCACCGACTATCTCGACAGCCTCGGCGTGGAGCAGGATAGCATAATGTACGACAATTTCGGGTAATCACAAGCAAACCGGAACAAACATACAACAAACCATAACAAAGTCGCTGATATTCAGCGGCTTTGTTGCGTTTATGGGAGTAGCGTCGTTGTGGTTTGCTATTGGTTTGTTATCGGTTTGTTTGGGAGGGTTCTGTCCCTTATTCGTCCCCGGTGCTGTCCCCCAAAATGTCCCTCAAAAAAACGAAGAAAAAATGGAAAAGAGAATTGATTACAGTCCCGTCCACTTACGGACGAAAAAAATTGCGCACGGCAGGGAGTCGCTCTACCTGGACATGGTGGTAGACGGTGTGCGCATTAAGGAGTATCTTGGCTTGCATCTGGTGCAGGAGACCACACGAGGCGACAAGGTTGCCAACCGTGCGACATTGAGGATTGCAGAGGAGATGAAGGCCAAGCGCATGGTAGAACTGCTCGAAGACAAGCGGCCGTTCGCCGGCAAGAACGCAGGAAGGGTGAACCTTGTTGACTGGTTGGAGAATCAGCAAGACTATTACTACAACCACGGCAATATCAACTACTCGAAGACAATCCATAATCTCATCCGGCACATCAGTAACTTTGCTCCGAGGAGGACGACGATGAAGGATATCACGCCGGCATTCGCAAGGCAGTTCCTGGAATATCTTCACGGGGACGGCATTAACAAGTATGGGGGCAGACTGTGTCAGGAGACAATCTACATCTACTTCACAATGCTGTCTATCCTGCTGAACAAGGCGGTGAGGCTGGAGATAATAGCCGCGAACCCATTCCATAAGCTCTCACAAGCGGAGAAACCGCAGCGCAGGACGAAGAAGAAGGAATACCTTACGCTTGACGAGGTGAGACGCATGGCGGCAGCCGAATGCGATGACTGGCGGGTGAAGCACGCCTTCTTGTTCTGCTGCTTTACCGGCTTGCGCTACATCGACGTGTCGCGACTGAAATGGAAGCACATCGTAGAGGTGGGGAAGGATGAGTACCAGGTGGAGATTGTGCAGCAAAAAACCAAAGAACCGGTGTATATCCCCCTCTCTGCAAACGCTATGAGGTGGCTGCCGGATAAGGGCTATGACGGCCGGGAAAACTATATATTCAAGTTCCGAGACAGGTCAATCATTTACGACTACCTGAACAGGTGGGCGAAGGCGGCAGGAGTGGAGAAACACGTGACATTCCACATGAGCCGTCACACGTGCGCCACGCTGCTCTTGTATTTGACTTGAACTGGAAAAACTTGACACATTTTGAGGTGTAAAAATGAAGTCAATGA
>CAVBBO010000017.1:0-23681 GCA_963593695.1 Escherichia coli
TAGTGAAGGTTGGCATCAACTTCGACGTGGAGAAGCACAACATCACCGACTGGACGGTGGAGGAATAAATGACAAAAAATAAAGGCATCGGCTTTACAATGGAAAGCCATTATCTTTCCATTGTAAAGCCGATGCCTTTCCACTGCAATGCCGTTGCCTTTCCATTGCAAAGCCGACGCGCCACAAATGGACCTGCCAGCGCGGCTTCACTGAGGTAACGATTGACCCTCTATTTTCTTGATGCACCATGCGAATCCCATGGCGGAGCGCATGCCGTTGTCTTGGAAATGGTTGCCCGGGTTCATGTGCAGTTCGGTGTCCACGCCTTGGCTAAGCAGCAAGTCGTGTTGGCGTTTCATGCAGTCGTTCACCGTTGCCATGATTGCGGTCTTTGAGCGGTGCTCGCGGTCGCCGAGACTAAGATAAACATGATGCGACATCGACGGATGCGACTCGGCGTAGCTGAGCCAATCCTTGTACCACACCGATGGTGATGCCGACACTATAGCCCCAAACGGCCGTTGCGTGCCAGCCCATAGCGAGAAGAGCCCCGCCAAGGAATAGCCGCCAAGCACAACGCGCGAAAGGTCGCCGTCGGCTTGCTCCTTGCCGTGTATGAATCGTGATTGCTCCTCCACAACGGTCATTATCTTGTCGAGAGTGGCTTGCGCGCCGTCGCCAAACGGGGTCTTGCCAAACACGGGCGGTGCGGGCCATGGCGTGAGCTCTTCGTTCCATTTGCTCACGCGCATCGCCACGAGACGGAAGGGTAGGGGAGAATTGGCGCGGAGATAATCAACCTCCGCCTCCAGTTCCTCCATGTCGTGGCTGTCCACGGGTTGCACGAGCAGCACCCTTGGGCGGTCGTCGGAGACGATGGTCAGCTCCATGCCTACTTGTTGAGCTTCAGGCCGACCTGCATGCCGTTGACTGAGCTGATGGCTGAGCCAAGAGTCTTCAGGGCAGAGTTGCCAGAGACGCTGCTGATCACGTTGGCAAACTTCAGCAGTTTGGAGGCATCCATCACGATGAGCAGGTCGTTGCCGTCGAGCTGTGTGGTGCCTACGATTTGCTTCACCGTGCCACCATAGTTGAGCACCACGTTGCTGTTGCTGATGGTGTAAGTGCCCGACGTGCTGCGCTTGCCAATCGTCTGTGTGAAATTGCCGTCCTTGTCGAAAGTCATGGTCATCATTCCCTTCGTTATTCCGACCTTGGAGAGTTGCGTCTGCAGCTTGTTCTCGATGGTCTGTGCCGCCACCTTGCCGCCGATGCTGCTCAGTATGTTGCTGCTTGTGAACACCACGGCAGGCTCGGTGTAAGTCCACGTGCCCACGATGCGGTCTTTCGTTGCGCCCTTGGTGGCGTCGAGGATGGCGGTCAGGCCAGAGAGCAGTGATCCGGTCTTGCTGCTGCCGCTTCCGCCGATGGCGGATATGATGCCTCCAAGCAGGCTGCTGCCGCTGCTGGATGAAGTCTCAGCGACCGACTTTGCCGTGCTTTCCGCGTTGGTCGTGTTGCCCGTCAGTGAAGACGCGCTGGTCGTGGCGTCTGTCGTAGGCGTTGTCGTCTTTGCGGTCGTGGCGGTTGTTTTTGTTGTTGTCTTTTTTGTCGTCTTTTTCACGGTCTTCTTCTTGGCTGTGGCGAGCGACTCCACGCCCGTGGTGTTGGCAGCAGCTTCCGCCAAGGGAGCGAGTGCCAGCGTCATGGCTAATGCCATGGAGATAACAATACTTGTTTTCATCTTTTTTTGTTTAGTTGAGGGCCCTTGCCCGATTTAACTGGCGGCAAAGTTACAAAAAAATATTATCTACATCTTTATGGTCTCCCATCTTTTATGTATCTTTGCATAAGATAAGCTGCACTCGGCAATATGAAAGCCAGCTTTCATTGCGCTCGCTTGCATTATCTTTGCATAAGATAAGCTGCACACGTCTGCATCATAACACACAATCGAAACTTAATGAAGGAATTTGAATACTCCGAGGCTGAGGCCAGCAAGGCCGAGACTGCCATACTTGTGGGACTGGTAACCCCGTCGCAGGACGAGGCTAAGACAAAAGAATATCTCGACGAGCTGGAGTTTCTCGCCGACACCGCCGGTGCCGTCACAGTGAAGCGCTTCACCCAGAAGGTGGGTGGCGCCAACCAAACAACCTATGTGGGTAAAGGCAAGCTGGAGGAGATACACCAATATATCAAGGACGAGGAAGACAACGACCGCGAGATAGGCATGGTGATCTTCGACGACGAGCTGTCGGCAAAGCAGCTCCGCAACATCGAGAACGAGCTCCATGTGAAGGTCCTCGACCGCACGTCGCTCATCCTCGACATCTTCGCCATGCGCGCCCAGACTGCCAACGCCAAGACGCAGGTGGAGCTGGCGCAGTATCGCTACATGCTGCCTCGCCTGCAGCGAATGTGGACTCACCTTGAGCGTCAGGGTGGCGGCTCGGGATCGGGCGGCGGCAAGGGCTCCGTGGGACTCCGCGGACCTGGCGAGACGCAGCTCGAGATGGACCGCCGAATTATCCTCAACCGCGTGTCGCTTCTCAAGAGACGCCTCGTGGAGATAGACCGCCAGAAGAGCACACAGCGCAAGAACCGCGGAAGGCTCATACGCGTGGCCCTCGTGGGCTACACCAACGTGGGCAAGAGCACCATCATGAACCTGCTCGCCAAGAGCGAGGTGTTTGCTGAGAACAAGCTCTTCGCTACGCTCGACACCACGGTGCGCAAAGTGGTGGTAGAGAACCTCCCCTTCCTGCTCGCCGACACGGTGGGTTTCATCCGCAAGCTGCCTACCGACCTCGTAGACTCGTTCAAGTCGACGCTCGACGAGGTGCGCGAGGCCGATCTGCTGCTTCACGTGGTGGACATCTCGCATCCCGACTTCGAGGAGCAGATACAGGTGGTCAACTCCACGCTGAAAGACCTTGAGTGCGCCGACAAGCCGACAATGCTCGTCTTCAACAAGATAGACAACTATAGCTGGACCGAGAAAGATCCTGACGACCTCACGCCGGCGCGCAAGGAGAACATCTCGCTCGACGACTTGAAGAAGACGTGGATGGCAAAGCTCAACGACGACTGCATCTTCGTGTCGGCGAAAAACAGGGACAACATCGATGAGTTCAGGGAAATGTTGTACAGGAAGGTGAGGGAACTGCACGTGCAGAAATATCCCTACAACGACTTCCTGTATCAGGACTACGAGTAAGATGTAACGCAAAAATGCTTATGAACGACTATAGACAATTGACCTCGGAGGAAATCGAGGTGCTCAAGCAGAACGGCTGTTGGGCAGAAGACTGGACTTCTGTCAACGTGGGCGAGAGCTTTAAGCCCGACTACATGCACCGCGTGATGCTCTATGGAGAGGTGAACATCGGAGGTTTCGACAAGAACGTCGAGGTGAGCCAGGGCTTCGTGAAGCACTCCGGCATCAACAACGCCACCCTGCGCAACGTCACCATTGGCGACGACTGTCTCATAGAGAACATAGGCAACTATATCAACAACTATACCATCGGCGACGACTGCTACATCTCCAACGTCTCCACACTGGAGACCACAGAGGGAGCAACCTACGGCGAAGGCAATCATGTCAGCGTGCTCAACGAGGTGGGCGAGGGAAACGTCATCCTCTTCAGCGATCTCAACAGTCAGCTCGCGGCATTCATGGTGAAGCATTTCTCCGACAAGGAACTGAAGGAGAAGATAAGGCTGCTCATCAGGACCGACATCGACAACAAGATGCCTGACCGGGGACACATCGGCAACAATGTGAAGATCATCAACACCAAGGAGATCACCAACTGTGTGGTCAACGACTTCTGCGAGGTGAACGGAGCGGCACGCCTGAGCGACTGCACCCTGCTGGGCTCCATCCACGGCAACGTGTATATAGGCACGGGGGTAATAGCCGAGAACAGCATCATCGCCGAGCGGGCAAGCGTCATCAACAGTGTCAAGATACAAGACTGCTTCGTGGGCGAGGCTTGCCAGTTGAGCAACGGATTCACCGCCGAGGCTTCCGTCTTCTTCGCCAACTCCTATATGAGCAACGGCGAGGCGTGTGCCGCCTTCTGTGGACCTTTCACAGCCTCCCACCACAAGAGTTCGCTCCTCATCGGCGGCATGTTCTCGTTCTATAACGCCGGCTCAGCCACCAACTTCTCCAACCATGCCTACAAAATGGGACCCATGCACTGGGGAACCTTGGAGCGCGGCTCTAAGACCGCCAGCGGCGCCTACCTGCTGATGCCAGCCACGCTGGGCACCTTCTCTGTGTGCTTCGGCAAGTTGATGCACCACCCCAATACGCGCAACCTGCCCTTTGCCTACCTTATCGCCGACGGCGACAAGATGTTCCTCATTCCCGGCAGGAACATCACCACCGTGGGACTCTACCGCGACATCCGCAAATGGCCGCGCCGTGACCTCCGAGCCCCCGAGAACCGCAAGAGCATCGTCAACTTCGACTGGCTCTCTCCTTTCTCCGTGGGCGAGATTCTGAAGGGCAAGAAGATACTCGAAAGTCTCAGAGAGGTCACCGGCGACAACGTGTCCAACTATTTCTACCACGAGTACATCATTCCTGCCACCTCGCTGCGCAAGGGCATCAAATACTACGACATCGCGCTGCGCATCTACATGGGTGCCGTGCTGAAACGCGTGCTGAAGAGTGACCCCACGCTGGCTCCTCCCGCCACAACGACGGGCGAAGGAGACTGGAACGACCTCTCGGGGTTGTTGCTCCCGGCGACGGAGGAACAACGAATCATCGACGACCTCAAGAACGACAACTTCGACGGCATCCAGTCGCTTATCGACCGTTTCGAGGAAATCAACGACCGCTACCGCGAATACCAATGGGCGTGGACCTACAAGATGATTTGCGACTATTACAACATTGCCGAGGTAACCCTGGACGATGCCGCCCGCATCCACGAGGACTATATCACGGCACGCCGCTCCTGGATAGCCGAGATCAAGAAAGACGCTGAGAAGGAGTTTGCCATGGGAGACGTGGAGGAAGAGGTTTTCAGAAACTTCATCTACAACCTCGACCACGAGGTGGACTACGAGAATTAATTGATAATTTATAATTGATAATTAATAATTAATATTAAGGATTAAGAATCAATAGGTTGAATAAGTTGTCCAAACCCCTTGCGGAATTGCGGACAACATTATGAAAGTAGTTATGAGACTAAAACATGTAATGATGGCGGCTCTCATCATGGGAGCCATGAATGCCACAGCCAAGGACTATCATTACACCACCGTGCCCGGCGATGCAATGAAAACACGCATCTACACCCTCGACAATGGAATGAAGGTGTATATGTCGGTAAACAAGGAGAAGCCTCGCTTGCAGGCCAACATCGCCGTGAAGACGGGCTCGCGCAACGACCCAGCCGAGACCACCGGACTTGCCCACTACCTCGAACACCTGATGTTCAAGGGCACCAAGAAGTTTGGCACCACCGACGCAGCGAAAGAGAAGCCCTACCTCGATGAGATCACACGTCGCTATGAGGCTTATCGCAAGCTCACCGATCCTGCCGAGCGCAAGCAGGCATACCACGAGATCGACTCCGTGTCGCAACTCGCTGCCAAGTACAACATCCCCAACGAGTACGACAAGCTCATGGCAAGCATCGGCAGCGAAGGCTCCAACGCCTACACCTCGAACGACGTGACTTGCTACGTGGAGAATATCCCAAACAACGAGATAGAGAACTGGGCAAAAGTGCAGAGCGACAGGTTCCAGAACATGGTGATACGTGGCTTCCACACTGAGTTGGAGGCCGTGTATGAGGAGAAAAACATCACCATGGCGAGCGATGCCGACAAGGAGTATGCCGCCCTTTGGAAGCTCCTCACGCCAACTCATCCCTACGGCACGCAGACCACCATCGGCGAGCAGGAGCACCTGAAGAATCCAAGCATAGTCAACATACAGAACTACTTCCATCAGTACTACGTGCCCAACAACGTGGCCATCGTATTGGCAGGTGATTTCGACCCCGACAAGACCATAGCCGTCATCGACAAGTACTTCGGCTCTTGGAAGAAGAGCGACAAGCTCACACGCCCCGAGTTCCCGGCACAGCCAGCTATCACTGCCGTCAAGGACACCTCTGTGGTGGGCAATGATGCCGAGAACGTCATGCTCGGATGGCAGATGAAGGGAGCCAACGACCTGCAGGGCGACACCCTCGACGTAATCGTCAGTATGCTCGCCAACGGCAAGGCCGGTCTCCTGGAGGTCAACCTTGAGCAGAAGATGAAGCTCAGTGGGGCAGCTGCCTACGCCGACTGCTTGCACGATTACTCCGCCTTCATAATCCAAGCCGTGCCCAACAAGGACCAGAAGCTCGAAGACGTGCGCGCACTCATCCTTGAAGAGATGGACAAGCTTCGCCATGGCAACTTCTCCGACGACTTGCTGCCGTCGGTCATCGCCAACAAGAAGCTCGACTTCTACAAGGGCCTCGACAGCAACGACAAACGGGCCAGCATGATGGGCGACGCCTTCATCAACGACCAGGACTGGAGCCAGGTGGCTCTGCAGCTCGACCGCCAAAGCAAACTCACCAAGATGGATATCGTGGATTTCGCCAACAGGTATCTGCGTGCCGACAACTACGTTTGCGTGTATAAGCGCCTCGGCGAGGACATGACCCTCAAGAAGATAGAGAAGCCAATCATCACGCCTATTCCTGCCAACCGCGAGTACGAGAGCGACTTCGTGAAGGAAATCAAGAACTCGGAGGTGACTCCTATACAGCCACAGTTCTTGGACTTCAAGAAAGACCTTACCGTGACCAAGACCAGCAAGAAGCTGCCCTTGCTCTACAAGCAGAACACCCAAGACGACCTGTTCAATCTTGTGTTCCGCTATGAATTTGGCGACGAGGACGATACGCGCTACAGCTATGCCGCCAACTACCTCAACTACATAGGTACCGACAAGATGAGCGTCTCCGACATCAAGCAGGCGTTCTATAAGTTGGCTTGCAACTACAGCGTCGCGCAAGGCGGTAAGACTCTCCAAATAAGTCTCAACGGCCTGAACGAGAACCTCCCGGCTGCCCTCAAGCTCCTGGAAGACGTGCTCCACAATGCCAAGGCCGACAAGACAAGCTGGAACCAGTACGTTGACCTCATCGACAAGAACCACGCCGATGCCAAGACCAACCAAAAGGAGAACTTCGCGCGTCTTTGGGCTTACGGCACGTATGGCGCCTACAACACTTATCTCAACAGCATTGGCACCGAAAAGTTGCGCCAGAGCGACCCACAGGAGTTCGTGAATCTCCTCGGCGGACTGAACGACATTGAGCACACCGTGCTCTACTATGGTCCCTACAGCGAGAAGGAGCTGAGCGCGCTGCTTGCAAAGGAGCACAAGACAGCCAAGAAGCTCGCTGAGGTGCCACAGGGCAAGAAATACGAGAAGCAGGTGATCAAGCAGAATGAGATCTACATTGCCCCCTACGAGGCGAAGAACATCTACTTGCGCAGCTACCAAAACCAGGGCAAGCTCTTCAATGCCGACAACATCGGCGTGGTGAGCCTCTTCAACGAGTACTTCGGCGGCGGCATGAACACCATCGTGTTCCAGGAGCTGCGCGAGACTCGCGGACTGGCCTACAACGCCGGGGCAGCATACGTTCGCCCGAGCGAAAAGAACGAAACGGAGTGTTTCTTCACCCACATCATCTCGCAGACCGACAAGATGACCGACTGCATCAAGGTGTTCAACGAGATAATCAATGACTTCCCACAGAACGAGGCTTCCTTCAACCTGGCGAAACAGAGCTTGACCAAGTCGCTGCAGAGCGCACGCACCACCAAGTTCAATGTCATCTCGGCATACCTCAACGCCCAAAAGCTGGGTCTCGACTACGACCCCAGCAAGAAGCTCTATGAAGACCTCCCTGCCCTCACCCTGCAGGACATCACCAACTTCGAAAAGCAGAACATCGTGGCCAAGCCTTTCCGCATGATCATCCTCGGCGACGAGAAGAACCTCGACATGGAGGCTCTGAAGAAGATAGCACCAATCAAGCATCTCACGCAGAAGGATATCTTTGGCTACTGATTTAATGTACAATGTATAATTAATAATGTACAATTCTGCAACTTATGAAAGAATACAACACAATTCTAATAAAGAGCAAACAATTTGCTCTTCGAATTGTTCGCTTGTAAAAATATCTGTGTGAAAACAAAAAAGAATATATTCTTTCTAAGCAGATTGTAAGAAGCGGAACAAGCATAGGAGCCAACGCAAAAGAAGCAAGCGTAGCTCAATCAAAAGCTGATTTCTATGCAAAGCTAAGCATTTCTCTCAAAGAAGCTGCAGAAACAGAATATTGGTTAGAAATTCTACATGAAAGTGGGTACATTGATGACAAACAATTTAAAAGTATATGTGGGGATTGTATTGAACTACTGAAAATCCTCACATCTATACTCAAAACACGACAACAAAAACAATGAATTATACATTATAAATTGTAAATTATTATGATTCCGGAATTCAAGTACGCTCCCATGTTCCAGTTGGGAGAAGACAAGACTGAGTATCGCTTGCTTACCAAGGAAGGCGTAAGCACAGCAGAGTTTGAGGGTAAGACCATCCTCAAGGTTTCCAAGGAAGCGTTGACCTTGCTCGCACAGCAGGGCTTCCACGACGTAGAGTTCATGCTGCGCCGTGAGCACAACGCACAGGTGGCAAAGATCCTGACCGACCCCGAGGCTTCGGAGAACGACAAGTATGTGGCTCTCCAGTTCCTCCGCAACGCAGAGACGGCCGTGAAGGGCATCCTCCCCTTCTGCCAGGACACAGGTACTGCCATCATCCACGGCGAGAAGGGCCAGCGCGTATGGACCGACTTCGAGGACGAGGAGGCTTTGAGCCTCGGTGTTTACAACACCTACACACAGGACAACCTGCGCTACTCGCAGAACGCACCTCTCAACATGTATGACGAGGTGAACACCCGTTGCAACCTCCCCGCCCAGATCGACATCGAGGCTACAGAGGGCGACGAGTACCGCTTCGTGATGGTGGCTAAGGGTGGCGGTTCCGCCAACAAGACCTACTTCTACCCCATGACCAAGGCTACCATCCAGAACGAGGGCACACTCCTCCCCTTCCTCGTGGAGAAGATGAAGAGCCTCGGCACTGCCGCATGTCCTCCTTACCACATCGCCTTCGTTATCGGTGGTACTTCAGCTGAGAAGAACCTCTTGACAGTGAAGCTCGCGTCCATCAAGTACTACGACGAGTTGCCTACCACAGGCGACGAGACAGGCCGCGCTTTCCGCGACATCGACTTGGAAAACAAGCTCCTTGCTGAGGCTCACAAGATTGGTCTCGGCGCACAGTTTGGCGGCAAGTACCTCGCCCACGACATTCGTGTGGTCCGCTTGCCTCGCCACGGTGCCAGCTGCCCTATCGGTATGGGCGTGAGCTGCTCTGCCGACCGCAACATCAAGGCTAAGATCAACAAGGACGGTATCTGGTTGGAGAAGATGGACGAGAACCCGACAGAGTTGATTCCCGAGGAGCTCCGCAAGCCGGGCGAGGGTGCCAAGGGCATCGAGATCGACCTCGACAAGGGTATCGACGCCGTGCGTGCCGAGTTGACCAAGTACCCCGTAAGCACTCGCGTGAACCTGAAGGGTACCATCATCGTGGCTCGCGACATCGCCCACGCTAAGCTCAAGGCTCGCTTGGACGCTGGCGAGGAGATGCCCGACTATTTCAAGAACCATCCTATCCTCTACGCTGGTCCTGCCAAGACTCCGGAGGGTTATCCTTGCGGATCTATGGGTCCGACCACAGCCAACCGTATGGACCCCTACGTGGACGAGTTCCAGGATCATGGCGCAAGTCTCGTGATGATTGCCAAGGGCAACCGCGGACAGGTGGTAACAGACGCTTGCCACAAGCATGGCGGCTTCTACCTCGGCACCATCGGTGGCGTGGCAGCCGTTCTCTCTCAGAGCAGCATCAAGAGCATCGAGTGTGTGGAGTATCCAGAGCTGGGCATGGAGGCCATCTGGAAGATTACTGTGGAAGACTTCCCTGCCTTCATCCTCGTGGACGACAAGGGCAACGACTTCTTCAAGCAGCTCAAGCCTTGGAAGTGCAGCTGCTAATTGGATCAATCATGGAATAGGATAATTCCTGTTACTGAATAGGCAAGGGGCGGCCATGATGGTCGCCCCGTCTTTTTATCACTATTACGGAGCAAAGCTTATTATACCACATTAGTGGATTTCACATTAAGAGCAAAGTTAATATCACTATATTATGGAGCGAAACTTACAGTGGACACCCGACAAGTCGCAGCAAGAGGTTCTTGACCTCGACCGTGGCCAGCACCTCGTGCTCGCGCCCCCTGGATGCGGCAAGACGCAGATTCTCGCGGAACGCATTCGCCAAGCTCTCGCCAATGGGGTGAAGGCCGACGATATGTTGTGCTTGACGTTTACTAATCGTGCGGCGCGTGGCATGCGCGAGCGTGTGGACCTTAGGGTTGGAAAAGACAAGGCCGAAGGTGTCTTCGTGGGAAACGTCCATAGGTTTTGCTCCCGTTTCCTTTTCACCAACAATATAGTGCCGGCAGAGAGCGCCATCATTGATGACGATACCGTGGACAGTATCCTCGCCCAATATCTCAACGAGGATGAGGAGGCGGTAAGACGCGATTTCAGCAAGAAGAGGGCGCACGCGCAAATCATGTTCTTCTCGCATTTCATGTACGACATCATCAATGGTGTGCCGCGTGAGTTGCGAGTGCATCCCGAGTGCATCACGGCGGAAGATCTCGCCGTCATGAAAGAGTTGGCGAAGGCAACGCATAAGCCTTTCGACGCCTCGCTCATGATAGATGTCTACGATCATGCCGACTTCTATCTTGACCTCGTGTGCCAGCCCGTGTTCCCGCAGTTTATGCGGTATCAAGCCACGCAGCTGCTCACCAAGGCGAGATATGCCCATGCTTATGTGGCTTATAAGCGGCAGCATTGCTTGCTCGACTTTGAGGACTTGTTGCAACTTACCTATCATGCCCTTTGCGAGGACGATGGTTACAAACGGTATGAGTGGATTCAGGTGGACGAGGTGCAAGACCTCAATCCTCTCCAGCTCGCAATAATCAATCAGTTGCGTGCCGACAACGGTTGCTTCCTCTATCTTGGCGATGAGCAGCAGGCCATATTCTCGTTCATGGGAGCCAAGCTCGCCACGCTCAACGCCCTCAAGGAGCAGTGTGAGGGCAGTGTGCACCATCTGGGCATCAACCACCGGCAGCCACGAAACATAGTGGAGATGCTCAACCAATATGCCATAGCCAACCTGCGTTCAGACCCAGCCCTCCTTCCTGTGCCAAGCAGTGTTGCCGTTGCCAAGGACTCCAGCCTCCATATATGTTGTTCGGGTAATGTCAAGACTGAGATACATGACGTGGCTTCGCTTACACGACGACTCGCGGCGGAAGACAAGACCACGGCCATCGTGGTCAACTCAAATCACGATGCCGACGTGATCAGTGAACGCCTTCATGAGCTCGAAGTCCCTCATTTCAAGATCTCTGGCACCGACCTCTTCTCCACGCCCGAGATGAAACTTCTCGTTGCGCATCTTAGCGTTGTCAACAACGAACTCAACTCTCTTGCTTGGGCGCAGATAATGCAAGGAATGAAAATCTGTGCCACGGCTGCCACGGCTCGTGGCTTTGTGCACAATCTGAGGACGTTTGCCATCGCGCCTACCGACTTGCTAAAAGGCACCGTAGACGACCATGACACCTATGTTAAGCGATTCTTGCGTGCCTATGACAGTGAGGATATAGTTGTGTTTGACACGGAGACCACGGGGCTCAACGTTTTTGAGGACGATGTCGTCCAAATTGCCGCCGAGAGGATAAGGCAAGGCGAGGTCGTCGACAAGTTTTGTGTCTACTTGGAGACGCAACGGCCCATACCGGCAATGCTTGGCGATATAGTGAACCCTGTCATAGAGGAGCGGAAACACAACAAGCTCCTTTCCCAAGCCGAAGGCTTCAAGGCGTTTCTCAGCTTTGCCAATGGCGCACCGCTGTTGGCGCACAATGCCGCTTTCGATTATAATATAATGTGCTTCCGCTTGAAAGATTATCTTCCAGATGCCGACTGGTGCGCCTTGCATCCCGTGTGCTTCGATTCGTTGAAGCTTATACGCCTTCTTCGTCCTGAGCTCAAGGCGTTCAAGCTCAAGGCTCTGCTTGCGGAGCTTGGCCTGAAAGGCGAGAACTCGCACCTTGCCGATGATGATGTCAATGCCACCGTGTCGCTCGTGAACTATTGTCATGACAGGGGATTGGAAATAATGGCAAGGCAGGATGCCTTCCTTGCTAAACAGTCGGTCAAGGCGTTTGCCGACAAGCTCAAGCGAAACTATGCCGACATCTATCATGATACGTGCAGCAAACTCTATGCCAGAGCCATGTGTGACAAATCGGCACTGACAGCAGAGATGAACCGCTTCTACCGCTTCCTGACTGAAGAAAGGATCATCAAGCCGATAGGGAAGATAGACTACGTGCTGCGTTTCCTCGATGCCGACGTTATCGACCAAGCCGTGGAGCCCTCGCTTAAAGAGCAACTGGATAATCACATCATGGAGATAACCACGTTTAAGGAAGCCGACATCTGCGGTTCCTCGTCGCTCGACGACAAGGTGTTTGTTTCCACCATCCACAAGGCAAAGGGCTTGGAATTTGACAATGTGATAGTGTTTGATGTGGTGGATGGCAGAATACCCAATTTCTATAACCTCAACGACCCTACGGCGTTGGAGGAGGACGCGCGAAAGCTCTACGTGGCCTTGTCGAGGGTCAGGCAACGCCTGTACGTGTATTACAGTGGGATGTCGGTTTCCACGAGCTATCCTCGACCACAAACCGTGTCGCGCTTCATGAAACCCGTGAAGAGGTTCTTCAAAACTGAGAAGTGAACCGTATCAACGAAGACAGGCAGCAATCTCACGATTGCTGCCTGTATATTGTGAATTACAATTAATTCCTCTTTTGTTTGAGCTCGATTGATGGTTTCCGCCTCACGGCGTCAACCAACCATCTTGCATCAATGTTACCTGAGAACTAAACTAATCTTTAACCTAAAAACTAAATACCTTTGAATCTAAAAAACAATCTATCAAAACCTAAAAACTAAAAACCTATATGAAAAATCTACTAACTTGTTCTGTCTTTTTGCTTCAGAGGTGTTACCCTCTGTTTTACGTTTGCAAAGTTACGCATATATTCAATACCCTCCAAGTCTTTTTGAAAGAAAATGCTCGCTTTTTCTTCATTTTTGATATAAATCAACGAACTGTGTGCGGACACATAGAGATTTTTACATTTGTTTTCTTTCTTTTTCGTTTTTAGACGTTGCAAAGTGGCATGCTTTAGAGCTTTTGGGTTGCTTACGTTGCGCAACCTTTTTCGGAAGAATGCTTTGTTGAACGAAACCAAAATGCCTTTCGCTTTATCCGCTGAATTGTCTCTTGAAAGAATGAGAGGCAATATATACGAAAAAACCGTAGGCGCTTCACAGCGGCTACGGCACTAAACATGTATAAAGTTACGAAAAATATTATTCTTTGTGGGTGGTGATGGATTCGAACCACCGAAGGCAGAGCCAGCAGATTTACAGTCTGCCCCATTTGGCCACTCTGGTAACCACCCGTGCTTTGTTTTCAAAAGCGAGTGCAAAGGTAAGGGTTTTGTTTCAACTTTGCGAACAAAATCAACATTTTAACTCTTATTTAACACTTTGGCCGTTTTTGTGTGTCTTTATTTGCTCTCTTTTGTTGATTCGTGTGGATATTTACTTTCTTGACTATTTTTTCTTACACGGATTTGAAAGATTGCTACGCCGCCAGCCTTTGATGCTTAGAAGGGGCGGCCCCTGCTAGCATCACCGCGTAGCCGCTGGCGGCGTAGCAATCTTTTAAATCTTTAAAATCCGTGTGAAGTGAGGTTTGTGAATGAAAAACGAATCAACATAGCAGCTCATTTGATGTCGCTTATGTTGAACGGTGTCTCTTGGTAGACGTAATAGTCGATCCAGTTGCTGTAAAACAGGTTTGCCGCTGAACGCCACCTCACCTTGAAGCCTCGTTCCGGGTCGTCGTCGTGATAATAATGTTGCGGCAGTGCCACGTCGTCGCGCTTGCCGAGGTCGCGCCGGTATTCGTTGTCGAGTGTGTTGGGCGCATATTCCAGGTGTCCAAGGATATAGAAGTCGCGTCCATGGCGCGAGCTGACAATGCTGATGCCAGCTTCGGGCGACTTGGCTATGATGCTCAGCTCCGGCACTTTCATGATGTCGGATAGTCTCACCTCCGTGTGGCGTGAGTGCGGCATGTAGAACATGTCGTCGAAACCGCGGAATATGGGCAGTTGCTCGTTGGATGGATAAGTCTTGAATATGCCAAACTTCTTCATCGGCAGTTGATATTTTGGTATGCCATAGAAGTGGTACAGTGCTGCCATGGCACCCCAGCAGAGATAAAGCGTAGACTGCACGTTGTGTCGCGCCCAATCCACTATCTCGTTGAACTCTTTCCAGTAGTCCACGTTCTCGTAGGGGATGGTCTCCACAGGTGCGCCCGTGACAATCATCCCGTCGAACTTCTGTTTCATAAGCTCTTCAGAGTCGCGATAGAACATCATCATGTGCTCCACAGGCGTGTTTTTCGACGTGTGGCTCTTGAGCTTCATGAAATAAATCTCCAATTGAAGGGGCGTGTTGGAGAGCAACCTCACGAGGTCGGTCTCTGTTGTCACCTTCATTGGCATGAGGTTGAGAATCACCACACGCAAAGGGCGAATCTCTTGCGAGTGGGCGCGTGTCTCGTCCATCACGAAGATGTTCTCCTTTTTCAGGATGTCTATGGCGGGGAGTTTATCAGGAAGTCTTAAAGGCATTGCTTTTCTTTTTTTATTTCAAAGCAAAATTACGAAAATAATGATAGAAAGATGAATAAAACGGGAATAAAAAAAGTCGTTTGTGAACCGTAACGCTTGTTACGTTCGCAAACAACTTTTTTTTAAGCATATAATATAATAATGTGTAAACGCTCTGTCTTATCTTCTGCCGAAGGAACCGCCACCGCCTCCGAAGGAGCCGCCGCCAGAGTTGCCCCTGTTGCCGAAGGATCCCGTGCTGCGTCCGCCGCCAAATGAGCCAGACGATGAAGAGCGCGATGGAGCGGAGAATGTGCGCGATGGGCTGCTCTGCTGTGGCTGGAATGTGCTTCTTGGCGTCTCGCCGCGGTTGCCAAACAATCCGCTGCCCATTGAGCGTTCTGTAGAGCGGTTCACTGTGGAGCGGGTGCTGCTCTCGCGTGGCGTGCCGAACGAGCGGTTGCCGTTGCGGAGCGGACTGTCGTCGGAGCCGTTTTGCGACCTCATGTTGCCGAACGAGCGGTTGCCATTGCTGTTGCCGTTGTTGAACGTGCGGTTTCCGTTGTTGCGGTTGCCAAATGCGCGGTTGTCGTTAGACCTTGCGTTGCCGCGTTGTGGAGCCTGTGCCCAGCTGCGCTGACCGTGCTGAATGTATCCGGCTCCGTAGCGTCCGTTGTCCCAGTTGTGTCTCATTCCGGGGTGTGGGCCGCCGTCGCGAGGTCCGTTCCAAAGGCGTCCGTGATACCATGAGCGTCCGCCGTTGTGCATCCAAGAGTGACCGCCAGTGTAGCTCCACACGAAGTTGGGGCATCCGAAGTAGAAGAAGTCGCGGTGCGGGTATCGGGCGTAGATGCCGAAGTGCCAGTAGCCGGCGTTCCAGTAGAGCGGGCGGTAGAAGTAGGAAGCGTCAACATAGGCGCGATACTGCCAGTCGAGCAGAATGTAGCTCAGGTCGAGGTTTCTCTGCCTCCAATAAGTGCCGTAGAGGTCGTTGACATCGTCGATGCGCATCAGGTAGTCGAGGTTTATCTCATAGGCTGCCTCATACTGCTGGTCGGTCAGGTTGAGCTCATATGCCATCTTGTCAGTCAGGAAGAGAGCCTGATTGCGAGCCTGCTCATAGCTCATGGCGGAAGTGCTCAGTGTGAAAGTGAGCAAGAGGGCGAGTGCTGTAAATAACCTTTTCATAGCTATACCGTTTTTAAATTTGTCGTTCATGTTTATTTTCATGTTGCAAAGTTATGATATAGTTTTCATAGTTAGCGTGGCTTTTCCCTATGTCGTGAGGGGGAAACCCCTACAAGCGTTTTTCGTATGGCATTCGGGGGTGTAATAATGCCATTCGGGGGTATTATAAAGCCATTCGGGTTGCGGACGGGCACAGGGCCCGCCCCTGCCAACGGTTGTTATCCACGAAATTGTTGGGAAAACAACATGAACGCTTTGCAGGGGCGGGCCCTGTGCCCGTCCGCAATCCGAATGGCGATTGCATTACCCTTGCGGGGCTTGCTCGATGGCGGCGGGCTTGACGTCGCTGAAGGTCAGCTCGTCTTTATCCTCCGCCTTGTCTATGACGATGGTGTCGCCCTGGCCCGCTTCCTCGGAGAGAATCATCTCGGAGAGTCCGTCCTCGATGTAGGTTTGTATGGCACGTTTCAGCGGCCTTGCGCCAAACTGTATGTCGTAGCCCTTGGTGGCAACAAACTCCTTCGCCTTGTCGGAGAGCGAGATTGTCAGTCCAAGCTCAGCCACGCGCTTGTATAGCCCGGCGAGCTCAATGTCGATGATTTGCTTTATGGCATTGAGGTCGAGCTGGTCGAAGGTGATAATCTCGTCGAGACGGTTCAAGAACTCTGGCGAGAACTGCTTTGCTAAGCTCTTTTGTATTATGGAGCGTGCGTATTGCTTGTCCTTGCTGTCCATATTGGCAGCGTTGGTTATGCCTCCGGCGTTGAATCCCACGCCACGGCTGAACTCCTTGAGCTGGCGCGTGCCGGTGTTGGAGGTCATTATTATCACCGTGTTGCGGAAGTCCACGAGGCGGCCGTTGCCGTCGGTGAGCCTTCCCTCGTCGAGCACTTGCAGCAAGAGGTTGAACACGTTGCCGTGGGCCTTCTCTATCTCGTCGAGCAGCACGATGGAGTAGGGGTGGCGGCGCACCTGCTCGGTGAGCTGTCCGCCCTCGTCGTAGCCCACGTATCCTGGAGGCGCTCCCACGAGTCGCGACACGTTGAAGCTCTCCGTAAACTCGCTCATGTCCACACGTATCAAGGCATCCTTAGAGCCAAACATCCTCTCGGCGAGTTGCTTGGCAAGGTAAGTCTTGCCCACGCCCGTAGGGCCAAGAAACATGAATGCGCCTATCGGGTGGTTGGGGTCTTTCAGGCCCACGCGGTTGCGCTGTATGGCTTTCACCATCTTTTCTATGGCCCCGTCTTGCCCTATCACGGCCTTCTTCAGTTCCGTTCCCATGTTGCGCAGCCGTTTGCCTTCCGCCTCGGCCATGCGTTGCACTGGTATGCCGGTCATCATCGACACCACGGCAGCCACGTCGCCCTCGGTCACGGTTTGCCTGGTTTGCGCCTCGCCCTTTTGCCACTCTTGTTGCATGCGGCGCAAGTCTTGCTCCAGTACGGTTTGCTGGTCGCGATAGTTGGCGGCGAGCTCAAAGTTTTGTGCGCCCACGGCCTCCTGTTTCTTTTGCTTTATGCTTTCAATCTCCTTCTCCTTGTCGGTGATCTCCTGTGGCACCTTGGCGTTCTTCAGATGAACGCGCGAGCCCACCTCGTCGATTATGTCTATTGCCTTGTCGGGCATGAAGCGGTCGGTGATGTAGCGGTCGGCGAGTCTCACGGCTTCTCTCATGGCTTCGTCGGTGTAGCTCACGTGGTGGTGCTCCTCGTAGCGCTCCTTGATGTTGAGCAGTATCTGCAAGGTCTCGTCCTTGGTGGTGGGCTCCACCATCACCTTCTGGAACCTGCGCTCCAGCGCCCCGTCTTTCTCTATCGACTTGCGGTATTCGTCCACCGTCGTGGCTCCGATACACTGTATCGCACCGCGTGCCAATGCCGGCTTCATGATGTTGGCGGCATCCATGCTGCCCGGTGTGGATCCCGCACCAATGATGGTGTGGATCTCGTCTATGAACACGATGATGTTGGGGTTGTTCTCCAGCTCCTTGAGCAGGGCGCGTATGCGCTCCTCAAACTGTCCGCGATATTTCGTTCCTGCCACTATGGCGGTCATGTCGAGGCTCACCACGCGCTTGCTGAAGAGCATGGGCGAGGTCTTGTGGTTGGCAATGATCTGCGCCAGTCCCTCCACTATCGCGCTCTTGCCCACGCCGGGCTCGCCAATGAGTATGGGGTTGTTCTTCTTTCGGCGTCCGAGGATCTCTACCACGCGTTGTATCTCTTTCTCCCTTCCCACCACTGGGTCGAGCTTGCCTTCCGCCGCTGCCTTGGTGAGGTCTATGGAGAAGTTGTCGAGCACGGGAGTCTTGCCGTTGCCTTGCGGTTGTGTGGCTGTGGTTTGCTGTTTCGCATTGCCTTTGCCCTGCTTTGCCGACGGGTTGTCCTCCTCATAGTCGTCCATCTCCTCGTCGGGCAGGCCGATGCCGTCTTTAGTGGCAGGCTTGCTGAATAGTCGCACGGCAGTCTCATAGTCGAGGTTGTTCTTCTCTAGCACTTCCTTTGCCATGTTGTCGGCATGGTCGTGCAGCATGGCGAGCAACAAGTGTTGTACGTCGACCATTTGCGTATGTTGCAGGCGAGCCTCGAGCACGGCAAGGCGCAGGATGTTGCTTGCCTGGTTGTTGAGCACTAGCTCGCTGGTGTCCACGGGTTCTGCTATCTCGTCCTCGCGCACTTTCTCCTCAAGCTCCTGCTTTATGCTCTGGCTGTCGATGTTCAGTTGCTTGAACAGGTCGGCCACGGGAGAAGCCTTCTCCCTCAGCATGCCGAGCAAGAGGTGCTCGGGTCCCACGGAGCTGCTGGCCAGACGATTCGCCTCTTCCCTGCTGAAGGCAAGAATCTCTGATACCTTTGGTGAAAACTGACTGGTCATTTGTGAAGTCTTCCTTTCTTTATTTTGAATTATCCGATGCAAATTTACTCTATTTAGTTAATATCTGCAAGTATCGTGCCAAAAAATCGTGCATGGACTTTCGGGTTGCAGACGGGCACAGGGTCCGCCCCATGCACGACATCTGTTTCGTGCCTTTCGGCATCCCAATGCAAAGCCGCCGGCTTTCCATTGGAATGACGGCGGCTTTGCACTGAGAAGCCGGCGGCTTTGCATTGGAATGCCGATGGCTTTTCACTGAAATCAAAACGGGGCACTTGCAGGGGCGGGCCCGGTGCCCCCTCCGGCACCAGTTTGCTGCAATTATTTCCTTGTGGTCACGACCGCCGACGGCAGGCTCTCGGCGTTGCAGCCTTTCTTCACGGCAGTAATAAAATATGTGGCGTCGGCCTTTGCGGTGGCATTGGTGCCGTAGACTATCGCCTCAAGCTCCGCCTTGTCGCCATCGGCCCTGTACACGGCATAATAGCAGTCGTCCATCTGGCTCCAGCTCAACTTCCTTCCCGAGGCGGTGAGCGTCTTCGGTGCCTCCGGCCTGGTCTCGCTGCCCTGCCCGAGATAGGGAGCGAGGGCGAGGGTGGGGAAGCGTGAGGCTATCACGCCATTGATGTTCACCGGGTTGTCCATCAGCCAATTGGCACTATAGAGCGCCGCGCCCGACACCTTGCCGTCGGCGCGTGCCGCGTCGATCTGTCTCGCCAGGTCGTCTGCCGTACGGTAGTAGCTGCTCTTGGACTTCTCGCCGAAACGATAGAGCGCGTAGCCCACGAGAAGCTTGGTCTTTGCCGTGGCGTTCTCGGAGAACCACTTGAGGCGAGGCAGGAACCATCGTTCGGTGCTCCAATAGAGTTGCGGGATGATGACGTCGCACCAACCGCGTGCCGACCACAAGGCTATGTCGGCATACATGGTGTTGTAGTTGTTCTCATAGTTGCCTTGTGGCGATATGGAGAACACGGCGTTGGGCTTGACGGTCTTTATGGTGTCGTGCATCGCCACGATGAGCGAGTCGACCATGGCGCGGCGAAACTCGGCTATCGAAGCGAAGCCATTGCCGTAGCGTCGGTATTCCGCCTCGTCTTTCATCTTCTCGCCCTTTTGCAGGGCAGGGTAGAAATAGTCGTCGAGGTGTATGCCGTCCACGTCGTAGCGACGCAGCAGGTCGCCCACTATGGAACTTACCCTTTGGCGTGTCTCGGGCAAGGCGGGGTTGTAGACCCTCACCATGCGGTAGTCTTTCACGAGATTCTGCGGTATCCTCGCGTCTAGCTTGGCAAACTTGTCGCCCGACCGTTGTTTCTGGTCCACCCGGTAAGGGTTTATCCACGCGTGAAACGACATTCCGCGTCGGTGGGTCTCGTCGATGACCCATCTCAGCACGTCGTAGGTAGGAGCCTTGCCCCTGTAGCCCGTCACGTATTGGCTCCACGGCTCGTAGGGCGAGTCGTAGAAGGCGTCGGCCTTGGGGCGCACCTGGAAGAACACCGTGTTGACGTTGAGCTTCTGCATCGAGTCGAGCATCTGCTCGTACCATGCCTTCTGCGCCACCTCCGTGAAATGGCGGCGCGGCCAGTCGATGCCGCCAATCGTGGCTACCCACACGGCGCGTGTCTCCTTGCCGGGCATGGTGAATTGTGGCGACTTGCCGGTGGAGTCGGTAGAGAGGGTGGTCTTGTCTTTCTTGTCCTTACGGTCGTTTATGTTGTTCTTGTGCGTACCGCACGATGCCACGACAATGATTATCGTGGCGAGCGCCAAGCCAAGAAGGGCAGGTTTCCTATTCATTATAATAAAAGATGTGTATATTTACTGCTTGTTTGTCTCCGCGAAGGCGGATGGCCGTTTTTTGATGACACAAAGGTAGTGAGTTATTCTGAAAACGTGGATAACTTCACAACTAATTGCTGATATTTCCATTAAATATATTTGGAGATATGGGAAAATACCACTAAATTTGGGCGGTAGATTTAAGAGAACTAATATCCTAATAAAACATTTTTGATAAACTTCGCGTATGAAAAGGCTCCTGTCCATAGTGTCGCTTTCAATATGCTGTATTTCCATCGCCGCCCACCAGTCTTGGCTGGCAAACGCGCCACGTGGTGGAGACTATGTCGCCAAGAATGCCATGTCAATGATTTTCCCGAGCCAATGTTCCGACTTCGCAATTTTGGATAATGGCGACAAGTCTGAGGATTACGCGGAACCATCCGTCGCCGACTTCTTCAAGGAAGTCTTCCCAATAAAGGGTTACGCAGACACCCTCATGATGCGCCACTGGAACAACGGCACCACGCCGGACAGCCTGAGAGGCTTTCAGATAACCTTGACTGACGCTCAGACCATACGCTTCCGTTGTCTCGATTTCCACTATACGCGAGGTCTTGGCTCCGGCATGCCGGAGGGCAAACTGCCGCTTGACGTCCGACTGTATGACGACACGTCGAGCACAGATTCACTCAAGGCGTCATTCCGATGGTATGTCGAGGGCACGGGAAGCCTGAGCGCCGACACCACGGCGGTTGACACCAGCGGGCTCGTCCTAAGCCCCGGGACGTATTTCCTGGTATATGGAGGTTACCTGGAGGACATGATGAGGGACACTGACATCCAAATGGCAATGGTCATACAGGGAGAGCAGTCTGCCATCACCGTCGTCATGGAGAGCCTCCCGTTGCTTCCGCCGCCGGAGAAGGGTGAGGTGAAAGGCTGGAACACCATAACCGACTTCACCAGCCGTGACGGGTCCTTGTATAACGGTGAGAGCCTCCAGAGGCAGTACGACGACTTCGGTCGCCTCTCTAAGAGCATAGCCCGCGGCATGAGCCCCACGGGAGACGACATCGTGGAGGCGCGAGACTATGACGGCTTCGGCCGCGAGCGCAGGGCATGGCTGCCGGTGACATCTCCATCTGACACTCCGCTTGACAAGCTCCTTGGCGATGCCAATAGCCTTGACTATGGCGGTTGCTATGCTGACCGGGAGCCGTTCTCCTTTACTGTATATGAGGACTCGCCGCTGTCGAGGCCGCTCGTGGCATACGGTCCCGGCGAGGACTGGCACGCCAAGGGCAAGGGCGTCGTCACGGCAAGCCTTGCCAATGTCAGCGGCAGTGACACCTTGGGATGCGTCATGCTCAAGGCCGTGAACGGTGTCGATGACGTCACCGTAAGGTCCTGCGGAGAATACGCCTCCGGGACGTTGGCGGTAACAAGGACGGAGGACGAGGACGGGAACGTCCGCTTCTCTTTCGTGGACCGTGACGGCAGAACAGTCTTGGAGAGGCGCATGGTGAACGAGGCCGGAGCGAGGAAAACACTTGACACCTATTACGTGTATGCCCCGTTCGGCAACTTGCTCGCGGTGCTTCCTCCTGCAGCCTCCGACGGAATAGGCACCGGTGACGTAGACAAGGAGCTGATGGACAAGTACGCCTACCAATACCGGTACGACAACCGCGACAGGATGACGGGCAAGAAGCTCCCAGGCAGCGGATGGGTTCATTACGCCTACGACATCAACGACAGGATGGTCTTTTCCCAAGACGCGGAGCAGCGAAAGCGTGGCAGGTCCACGTTTGTCCTTTGCGACTCCCTCGGTCGCCAATGCGTCAGCGGCACGTGCGCCTTCACTTTTCCACGTGGATACGAGGTGCAAGGCGAGGTCTACTGCCATTATACGGGCAACGGAGCCGAACTGGCAGGGTACGCGTTATCTGGTATCACATTGACGGATGCCAATGTGACCGCGGCAATATATTATGACAACTACGACTTCCTCGACGACCTGTGTCAGGATGTCAACCTGCCCAAAGGCGACTCGAGATACGGGCAAAAGGCAGAATGCGTCACGGGTCTGGTGACAGGCGGCATGAATTACGTGCTTGAGTCGACAGACAGCGTAACGTCACGGCGGTTGTTCTCCGTCATCAAGTACGACTATCGCGCGAGGCCGGCGAGAGTGGAGACGGAGAACCTCATGGGAGGCTATGATGTCGAGAATACAGCCCACGACTTCCTCGGAAGGGTGACCAAGAGGCACCTCTCGCACCATGGTCCGCAATTGGGGAAAGACCTTGACGAGGAATACGCCTATGCTTATGATCACGCAGGAAGGCTCCTGACAGTCGAGCACACAGTTAACGGCGGTGACGCGCGCGTCTTGGCGGACAACCAATATGATGAGCTTGGGAGGCTGAAGTCTAACAAGGCGAACGGCAGCTCCGCCCTTGCCACGGCCTATGACTACAACCTGCGCTCGTGGCTGACGAAGGTGGCGAGCCAGGACTTCGAGGAGGAGCTGCTTTACAATGAGAACGACGGAACCTCCAAGCCCCTCTATGGTGGCAATGTCTCTGCCATGAAATGGAGAACAGGCAATGACGGCAGGTCAAGGCAATACGGCTTTTCCTATGACGGCCTTGGCAGACTGACGGCGGCGACATACGGCGAGAAGGATGCCACTGGCAAAAAAGGCGGCGGTAACTACGACACGCGATACACGTATGACCAAATGGGCAATATCCTGTCGCTCCGCAGGCAAGGACTGCACGACGACGGTGCTTATGACGAGATAGACAACCTTAGGTACACTTACAGTGGCAACCAGATAGTAAG
>CAVBBO010000018.1:0-47935 GCA_963593695.1 Escherichia coli
GCTTTCCCAAGCTCATGTCGAAATGCAGTACAGGGTATTCCGTCCATTCCTTCTCCAGTTTTTCGATGGCCAAACCTTCGAAGAGTTCCTTCTTTCCCTCGAAGTAACTTTGCATGGTGGTGACAAGGAGCGACTTGCCGAAACGGCGTGGTCGTCCTAAGAAGAAATACTTTCCGCTGGTATGAGCCATGCGGTAGATGTATTCCGTCTTGTCGATGTAGAGGAGATCTCTGTTGATGATTTCCTCAAACGTCTGTATTCCTATGGGATATAACTTCAATGCCATAACCTTCTTGCCTACTATGTATGTTTATTGGCAAAAGTACTCAAAAAAAACAGAAAGCACCCAGAATTTGCTGAGATTTATACTATTATAGCAAAATCTTCGCCTACACTGACGGCGAAGCGCAAGTAGGATGTGTATAAAAGAAGCCCTCATTGTCATTTCGGCAATGAGGGCTTCTTTTAGTTTGGTATTTCTTGGTGCGTTACTTTATCAATCCGCGCTTAGAGAGCTGAAGCGGTGCCTGGCGCAAGGCCTTGGCGCTGCGGCGCAACGATTTGGCACCCGACGCTTCGTCGACTTTTATCAGGATTGGGTTGCCAAGCGAGAGCAGGCCTCCAACATAGTTGTCGCCTTTCAGCTCGTTGGCCTTGAATGCGTCGATGCTCAGTCCGTTGACTTGGGTCTCCTCGTCGATGGTGCCGTCGTCCTTAAACTCGCCATAGGTCATCTCCTTCTCCTCGTCGTAGACAATCTGTGCAGAGTAGGTCACGCTGTTGTCCCAATAGATGTAACCGTCGGTTGCAAACAAGTCGGCGAAGAGATAATAGGTGGTCTTGCCCAATGTGAACGGGCCAACAGACGTGCCGCCGGCAATGGTCAGCGTAAACGTGGCGTCGTTCCATGTCAGGCCAATGGCACTGCCAATCTGTGGCAAGTAGAGCTCCTTGGCTCCTTTGCTGCTTTCCCTGAGGGTAGCCGGGGTGCCGTAGGTGATACCCTCTGCCAGGCTGTCGCCATCGAGCAGGTAGTACTCACCGGCTGCATCCTTGTTGAACTCGCCCTGGATGATGCTCGACGTGTAGGTCGTACCGTTGCTTGTGGTGATTGTCACCGTGGCTGAGCGAGGATGCCCTGTGGCGTTCTCGGCTGCCTCCAACGTTATCTTGTCGCCGTCTGCCGTGGCCTTGAGCCATGAGGCGGTGCTGGTCACTGTTGGCGCGACGTCCACCTGCATGTCGTACGACACGGTTTGAGCCTTGTCGGAGAACAAGAGGCTCTGTGGCAGTTCTGTGGAGAACACGAAGCCATACTGGTCGAAGTCGACGATTACCGAGTCGGCAGGGCTCGACTTCACCACCACGGTGGTGTGTCTCGATTGTTTGCTATTGTTGCTTGCTGCCGTCACAAACACGGAGTTGCTGGCCTTGTCTATTTTCACGGTGGCCCAGTCTACGTTGGCGTATGCCGACGTGATGGGTTTGTCCACGGTGAGGGTGTCCTCGCCTCCCGCGGCCTTGAATGTCGTGCTTGTCACCGACACTACCTTGAGCTGGCTCTGGCTCTGTATCGCGTCGTCTGGGTTGTCTTTGCATGAGTACAAGCTCAGTCCGCCCATGCAAGCCACGGCAATTATCAGTCCTTTTATGTTTTTCATGATCGTGATATCTTGTTAGTTTATTTTAGTCAACGTCTCGGGAGCCACCAGACGGTAGTCACCAGGACGGATGTAGAGTGAGCTTATTCCCTTTGCGCTACCAGCGTATGTGCTGCTGCTTGGCGTGCCAGAGAACAATGCAAGGTAGAACGAGTCGGTCGTCAAGCCTGTGTAGTCGTTGGCGGCGAATGTCAGCACTGTGCCCGGCTGGCTGATGTCGTGCGACAGGACCATGCCTGCGGAGGTAGACCACGTGAAGTAGCCTGTTCCAAAGGCGTTCCATCCGCAGAGCCACAACTGGTAACCGTTGTAGTCGTAGAGGTGCTGGGTGTTGAGGTTGAGCGTTCCGTTGGTCTTATCGTAGGTCAGCGTGAGGTCGTAGTTGTCGTTCATACCCTTCAAGAGGTAAGTCTTGCCATCGCCGGCGGGTTCGAGAGTCAACACTCGGGTGCTTGCACCCCAGTAGGTGGTGATGTTGTAGTTGCCGGCAAACTCCTT
The DNA here is from genome assembly GCA_963593695.1 of Escherichia coli. Classification (GTDB taxonomy): domain Bacteria; phylum Bacteroidota; class Bacteroidia; order Bacteroidales; family Bacteroidaceae; genus Prevotella. The sequence continues at coordinate 2,160 of CAVBBO010000018.1, forward strand.
GTACTTCATGTAGTTCTCCGGTATGAGCACGCTCAGCTTCATGCCTTGTGCCGTAGCTTCGTTGGATGTGAGCGACATGTCCTCGGAGTCGTAGTTGAGATCCTGCATCGACTTGCTGTTCACCTCAAGGGGCTTGGCGAGCGTGATGCCCTTCGTAGACACGTAGTAAGGTATCTTCTTGTAGCCGTCCTTGTCGGTGAACGTGAGTATGCGGTCGTCGCTCAGCGACACGTTGCCCAACGTGTCGTTGCCTTCAACCACGGCGAAGGATCTCATCAAGTCCTCGTCCATCTGCTGGATTTTGGTGATCTCGTCTTTCCAGCTTGTCGACTCCGATACGCGGGTCATCACCATGTGGTTGCCCCATTTCTTTCCCCTGAGGTAGATGGAGTCGTTGGTGGTGCGCATGATGACGAACTCATAGTCTTGCTGTTCGCCGTCGTCATCGGCCATGGAAGGCTGTGCGAGGTAGTGGAATATCTCGTTGGCGGTGTTCACGGTGAGCACGGGACCCTGGTCGGAGATGACGTCGTAGCTCGACGTGGTTGTCATGTCGGGTGTTGCTATGTCGCTGCCTACGGTCACCTTGTCGTTGGCAAACTTCATGAAGTAGGTGTAGCCGCCGCTGCTATAGTCTTCGCCTGTCCACAGGTGCAGCTCCCATCCGTTTGAAGCCGACTCAAGCAAAGCCTTGTCAGCCGCTACGGTTTTCTCCAAACGTTCTGCCGCCGGTTCGCCGAAGAGTTCGGTGTCGTCGTGCAGCGAGCAAGACGACAAGCCAAGGATGGCAGTGCCTATAAGTATGCTGTTTATAATCTTTTTCATAGTTGATGTCTTATTCTAATGTTGTCAAATCGAGTGAGCTGATCTCTGCGGCCCTGCGCTGAACGATGTCGCGCATCTTGTCTATGTCGAGACCCCATGAGTCTTTCATGTAGCTGCGCACCATTATCAACTTCTGGTTGATGAGTTCGCCTCCTTCGGTTCCGGCGTCCTTGATGATGGCGTTCCACTCCTCAGGTGAGTCGGTGACATATACCGACATCATCTCGGCGAAGTCCTCTCCAGGCTCGCTCATGGCGTATGGAGTGACGAAGCCGGCTACGTGGGCTTCCGTGTCGGACTTCATATACCAGTCGCCACTGATGTAGCCATCCTCGGTGATGAGCTTATAGTTCTCGCTATAGTTCTTCTTCTGGTTGAGGATGTGCGTGAACTCGTGGTGCATGGTGTGGAAGTAGTACTCGTTCATGGTGGCATAGTTGTGCAGGGTCTTGTCGGAGAGGTTGTTCACCATGTAGAGGGTGATGACGTAGCCGCCTTCTGCCGTACCAAGAACTATCGTGCCGTCACCACTGTTGTAGGCGGGTGAGCCAATGAGGTGGATCACTCTTGGCACATTCTCCTTCACAAACGATGGCCCCATGGCCTCTGAGTAGGCGTCGAACCAGAGATACTTGGCGAGAATCATCAGCTTGGCTGACTTTGCCGAGTCGGCTGGCACGAGGTTGTAGCTCATGTCAGAGTAGATGTCCTCCATCTTGTATTTCACGTCGACATTGTATGGCGCGGTGAAGTTTTTCTGCAGCCACTTGTCGAAGTTGTCCCTGATGGGCGAGGTCGTGGGGAAGATCTCCTCTCCGGTTGGGTCGTCGTTGGAGCATGAGGCGAAGCCTAACGCCACGACAGCCGCGAGGATAAACAAATATATTTTCTTCATGTCTATGTTTGCTTGAAAAGTTGTTTACTTGTTTCTTGGGTTTGCTTGCAAGCCAGAAGAGATCACGTCTTGTGGCAACTGGATGGCACGGCGTGGGTCGTCTTGTGTGAGCGAGTCGGTCACCTGGAGCACCTGGCTGCTGCGGTTGAGCGTGCGGCGGTAGATCACGATGCCATAGCGTTTCACGTCCTGCAAACGCTCGCCCTCGCCGAAGGTGAGTATGCGGCGGAGATGCAGCACGGCATTGATGACGTTTTGCTGGGTCTTGTCGCTAAGCGTGGTGAACACGGGGTGCAACGCCTTCTTTGGTGTTGGGTTCTTGGGTGTGTAGTCGGCTGTGCCGTCATAGAAAGTGTTGATGCCGTCGAGGGTGACGCTCTTGCTCCCGTTTGACATAGCCTTCAGCTCAAGGTTGAGGTCGCTCACGGCGCCATTGTAGTCGCCCTTCAACGCCTTTGCCTCAGCGCGCACGAGCAGGGTGCCGTCGGTGGTGAAGGCAGGCATCTCGCTGTGGGCGTAACCAATGCCAGCCTGGATGTCGGTGTACTCGAAGCTGTAAGGAATCTTGTTGATGAAATACTTCGACAGGTTGTTGTTGTGCCACACGGTGTAGCCGAACGAGGCGCTGCTTCCCCATGGGCCTTGAGACTGCAGGGTCTCTGTGGTGCTGATGAGCTGGCTGTGAGCAAACTCGTTGCCCCTGCGGTAAGGTCCGTAAAAGACACCCCATTGAGAATATGCCGATATGAGCAGCAGGTTGGCATCCTCCGTTGAGCTGACGTAGCCGTTAGGAGCCACTTGGCCATTCACGGTCAGGCCGTAGAACGTGGCCCAGTCGCGCAAGCCGTTGGCGGCGTTGGCGCCAAGCACGTTGTCGGCATAGCTGACGGCCTTGTCGTAGTTGCCATAGTAGAGGTTGAACTTGGCAGCGAAGGCGTAGGCAGCAGCGCGTGTGAAGTGGAACTTCGGCTGGCTGTACTGGTCGTCTTGCACCAAAGGCAGGGCGGTCTCTATGTCGCTGTTGATCTGGTCGTAGAGTTGCTTCAGCGTGCCGCGCTGGTATTGTGTGCCCACGTGCTCCTCAGGCTCAGTGGGGTAGGGCACGCCAAGCTCCTTGTCGGCAGTGGTGGCACTGTAGGCGTTGCAGAACACGTTGGCGAGCATGAACTCGCTGTAGGCGCGGCAAAGCAGTGCCTCGCCACGCTGGGCGTTGAGGCTTGAGGGGTTGCCTTGTTGCTCAATGGCTTTGAGAGCCTCGTTGGCGGTGGCCACCCTGAGGTAGAAGTCCTCCCAAAGGTTTTGTGGCGACTCAGAGGTCGAGATGTCGGTGATGTCTTTCCAGTTGTAGGCCTCTTTCTCAAACTGTTCGCCGTCGTTCCATCCTGTCACGTCAAACTGGTCGTTGTTGTCGGAGTAGCGCTCCAACAGGAAGGAAGGATAACGTGCCGGATATGCCGACACGAGCAGGTCGGTGATGTCTTGACTGTCTTGCAGCTCCATGCGGTTGTCGGGCAGCTCGTCGAGGAATTTATCACAAGACGATAAGCCAAGGCTTGCCGCGAGAAGCGTGAAAGCTATGTATTTGTTATATGTCTTTTTCATAAGAATGTTCTTATACTTGTTTTTGTTTCTTCCGAATATGTGGTTTTCTCATTGTCGCCGTTTACATTCCGACCTTGAGGGTCAGCGTGTATTGTCTTGGCACTGGAGCAGCCACACCACCTGAGTTGATGAACTCTGGGTCTTGGCCTTGCAGCTTCTTGTCGGCGTAGATGAGGAAGAGGTTTGTGGCCTGGAGCTTGAGCGAAATGTTGCTGATAGGCGTGCTGGCAAACCATGCCTTCGGGAAGTCGTATGAGAGCGAGATGTCTTTCATGCGAATGAAGTCGCCCTTGGCTATGCGGTCGTGAGTGTAGTTGTAGGCGTTGTAGCCATAGCGCAGCTGCTTGTTGTCTTGATATGTGCGATAGTCGAGGATGGCGGGGATGGTGGTCACAGCCTCGTCGCCTGGCATCATGAATCGGTTGCGATACTCCTTGGTCATTGCCGTCAGGTCGCTATAGTTGGCACGGAAGACGGGGTCGAGACGGATCACGTTGCCGAAGCTGTAGGTCACGAAGACGTTCAGGCGCCAGTTCTTGTAGCGGAACTCGTTGCCGAAAGAGCCTGTGATAGTAGGATCTGTCGGACCCTCATAGATGAGGTATGAGTTGTTGTCACGGTTCTGGAAGTTGATGTCGGTGGATGTGATCTCGCCCTCCGGGGTATAGAGCTGTGGTATGCCGTGCTCGTCGAGACCGGCGTAAGGTATAGAGAAGAGACCACGGTATGGGTGTCCCACCATGGCGAAACCGTTTTGCGAGATGAGGTCCATCGTCCTGGCGCGTGCCATGAGCTCGGTCACCTCTGTCGTGACGTGCGAGAAGATGATGTTGGTCGTCCAGCTAAAGTCTTTCAACTTGAAGTTCTGTGTCTGGAGCGATGCCTCCTGACCGGCCGACTTCATGGAAGCCATGTTGGCGTAGCGCACCACCTCGCCGCCTACGCCTTGTGTAGCCGTGGGGCCAATGAGGTCGTAGTTGTTGCGCCAGAATATGTCGAACGTCAGGTTGATGCGGTTGTTGAGGAAACCAAGCTCCGTGCCGAGGTTGAACTCGTGCTTCTTCTCATAGGTGAGGTCGGCGTTGGCAATCTGGTCAATCTGGATGCCGCTCTCACGGTCGGAAGAGAAGATGCGGTAGGGGTTATACGACTTGAGGATAACCGTAGAGTTGGTATATGAGGCTGGGCCCGGGTCTGCGGTCAGCGAATAAGATGCACGCAGGGTGGCGTGGGTCAGCGCCTTGCCGAAGGTGTTGTAGAACCAAGGCTCCTGGTCGGCGTTCCAGCTTCCGGAGATGTTCCATGTGGGCAGCCAGCGGGCTGAGCGTGAGCGGCCAAGGCGGTTGGAACCCTCATAGCGGTAGGTGCCGGTGAGGTTGTAGCGCTCCTTATAAGAATATGTGGCGGTGCCGAAGAAGGCAGCCGTGCGGCTGTGCGTGTGAGAGAGCGTGAAGTAGTCGGTGTTCTGCTCTTGCGCCTTCTTGAAGAACTCGTAGACCCAGAAAGGCACCTCGCCACGCGAGAACTGCATGCCTACACCATTGAACCATGAGCGTGAGCGGTCAACGTTGGAGATATCCAAGCCACCGAGCGCGTCGATGAAGTGGCCGTTTGCGAAGCGGTGGTGATAGTCGGCTGTGGCACGCACGTCCCAAGACAGCTTGGAGAGGTCGGTGCGCTGGTAGAATCCGCCCTGGGGCAGGATGGTGACAGGCAGCGCGTAGGCGTTGTCGGGGTCGGTGTAGAGGTAGTCGTTGTTGTCGCGGATGATGGAGTTGCCCAATGCGCGATAAGCCAATGCCTGGTTGGAGTTCTCCGTGATGTTGTTCTCCTGCGACGACTTGTCATACTGCACGGCACCCACGACGTGCAAGCGTAGGTCGGAGATGGGGTTGTAGGCAATCTCGCCCTGGAACTTGGTGTTGACCACGTTCATGTCGATGTTGTTGTTCTCCAGCTCGTTCAAGATGTTGAACGGCGCGTAGTTGGCCTGATAATATGTGTCGGGGTCAAGCGTGCGCGAGGTGTTCAACGCGTAAGAGTATGGGTTGATGTCGAAGTCGCGCTTCACCTGTCCGGTCACGGCGTCCACGTTCTGGCTCAATGTGCCAGGAGCCTTCTGCTTGCGGTATGATGCCGAGCCGAGGAGCGTGAAGGTGAGGTTGTCGAGAACATGGTGCGAGGCGTTGAAGTTGGCGGTGTAGCGCTTCATCTGCGACTCCTTGTACCATCCCGGGTCGTCCATGAACGACATGGAGACGTAGTAGTTCGACTTCTTGGTGCCGCCGCTCATGCTGAGAGAGTGGTTCTGCACCACGTTGCTGGAGAAGAGCTCCTTGAACCAGTTGGTGTTTCTCCATTCGGCAGTCTGGAGGAAGGCGTTGCGCGCCTCTTGTGTGTTTGCGAGCTGGAACTGGCCTGTTGTGGCATCGTAGGTGTTGATGCGGTGCCACATGTCGCCGTAGACGCCGTAGTCGCTGCCGTTGAGCACGTCGGAGACGTTGAGCCAACCCTTGTCGGCCATCTCCTTGTAGATGCCCATCTGCTCTTGCGAGTTGAGGATGTTGAACTGGCTGTATGAAGGTATCATGCGAGTGGTGAACTCGCCGGTGTAGTTGATGTGTGCCTGGCCGGCGCGTCCCTTCTTCGTGGTGACGACGATGACGCCCGACATGGCGCGTGCACCATATATAGATGTGGCGGAACCGTCTTTCAGAATCTGGAAGCTCTCGATGTCGTCGGAGTTGAGACCTGAGATGGCAGATGAGATAAGCGTCTCGGCATCGCCGGAGCTGAGGTCGTCGGCGCTGATGTCGGTGATGTCTTCCTGCACCACGCCGTCTACCACCCACAGCGGCTTGGAGTTACCATATATTGACGTGGCACCACGCACGCGGATCTTTGGTGCCGTACCGAAGGTGCCCGACACGTTTTGCACGCTGACACCAGCCACGCGGCCTTCGAGCGAGCGGCTGACATCGCCCAAGCCACCGATGAGGGCATCGTCGGCCTTCACCTGAGTGGCTGCACCCGTGAACATGCGGCGGTCCACGTTAGACATACCCGTCACCACGACTTCGTTGAGGGTCTTGTTGTCAGCGACAAGCTTGATGGTCATGCCCTGACGCATGGTGACTGTCTGAGGGGTCATGCCGATGTAGGAAACGACGATTTTCTTGCCCGCTGGCACGTTCAACGTGAAGTTTCCGTCTACATCGGTCACGGTGCCCATCTTGGTTCCCTGAACCATGACGGACGCGCCTATCACGGGCTCGCCGTCATCCTGAGACACAACTTTACCGGAGATTTTACCTTGGGCAAAACTAGTTCCCACGCATAGGACCAAGCCAGCCAAAGTAGAGCTAAACCTTTTTACCATAAATCTCTCATTTAAAATTAAAAAAATTATATACTTTTTTGTGATTAAATGCAAAATTAATAAAAACAACAACAAAATGCAAATAATTGATGACGTTTTTTATCAAATATGTGTAAATATACTGTTTCTTATAACGTCTTGTGATGTTTTGGGCGGGATCTCGATGGGGTTTTGATAGGGTTTTGCAGGTGTGATGAATGGCAGGATGTGGTTGGATTGCTCTTGTGCTTGTAAATTATTATTACCAATCAAATGGCATCATGACGCGAGGCGTTCGGCTTTCCACTGAAATGCCGTTGCCTTTACGGTGCAAAGCCATCGTCTTTCCAATGCAAAGCCACCGCGATTCCATCGATATGCCGATTCGATAAAATAAAAACAGGTAAAACAAATGCAACCTGCACAACCTCGGATAGCGTATTGCATTGATTGTGTGGCATATAGCACAATTGCCAAACAACTATCTTTCGTGTTGTGCAGGTTGCATTTGTTGTACCTGTCGTGTCTGTTGAGCTAAGATAAAACGATGTGCTTTTTGTTGTGATTTTTCATCGTGATTATCGCTTGTGGATAATTCACAAATTATGAAAAATCTTAGAATGATTTATAGGATTTTAAGAATCTCGATTTTTTGGATGCATGTTGATTTGAATAATAAATGACGGGCAGGGGCGGGCCCTGTGCCCGTCCGCGACCCGAATGGCGCAGCACATCAGATTTGTCAATGCATCCACATTGGTTGCGGACGGGCACAGGGCCCGCCCCTGCAAATCAGTCCGGTATGCGTAATCGGCAAAGCCGACATCTTTTAAATCTTTAAAATCCGTGAGGAAAAAATAAAAGGGTATTGTGGAAAATCTGTGAGAGGGTATAGAAAGTACCCTACAGCCCATATTTTCTTTCCAAGGCCTTGAGCCTGTCTTCGGTCTGCTGCTTGAAGCGTTGATACTCCTCGCTCTCGGGATGGAGCGGGCGATGGTTGAGGGCCTCGCGTATGGGCTTCCACTCCTTGAGAAAGGCGAGCGTGGTTTCCGGGAAATAGGTTGAGGCAATGCGCTCGAAGATATAGTCCACGGCTTGTTCGGAGGGGTGAAGCATGTCGGGCTTGTAGAAACGATAGTCGCGAAGCTCGTCGTTGATGATCTCGAACGAAGGGAAATAGTTTATATGCCGCGCGTCGGACGTTGACGTTTGGGCTTTTATCAAAGAGTCGATGGCAAGCAAGAGGGTGGCCTTCGACAGTTGCGACTCGTGGTAGCCATACTTGCGATAGCGTATTGGCGAGACGGTGAGGATGAATCGCGTCTTGGGGAAGCGCCGGCAGATGAGCGAGATGGCTTCTTCGAGATAGGCGGCACACTCGGCTATGGTGAGCTCACGCTCCTCGAAAAGGCGTTGCGGGCGTTTCTGGCAGTTGTCCACAATCTCGCCCGTCTCCTTGAGTATGTAGACGTGGTTGGTGCCAAGGGTCATCACGGCGGTGCCTTGCTCGTCGGGCGAGAAAGGCATGGCGTCGTCGCTGAGCAAGCGTTGCACGGTGTGGAGGATGCTGGCGGGGTTGTACATCACGCCGTAGGGGTTGACCACGGCGCGAAACTTCTCCTCGGCAAACCGCTTGCCGATGTTGTCGGCGAAGCAGGAGCCTATAAAGAGCATGCGTTCGCAAGGCTCTATCTTCCAAGGGCTTTCGGGAATGTCTACTATCGTTCTGAATTCCATGCCACAAAGTTACGTGAATTTTTGGTCAATAGTAGATAAATTAGTAATTTTGTGAGATATGGAAAGGGAAATCATCACAAGCGCTCAGAACCCAAAGGTCAAACGACTGATACAGTTGCAGCAGAAGTCGGCTTTCAGGCGTTCGGAGGGGCTCTTCGTAGTGGAGGGTGCCCGCGAGTTGCTTCATTGCGTTCGTTCAGGCTTCGACGTGGAGACCATGTTTTATTGTCCGGAGATACTCCAGGCTTATGAAGGTGCGGCGGAGATCCTCGCCTTGGCACGCGAAGGCGTGGGCCATGAGGTGTCGGCGAAGGTCTATGGCCGCATGGCATACAGGGAAGGCACGGAAGGCGTGGTTGCCGAGATGCGTGCAAGGCACATTGGCCTTGCCGACTTGCGCCTGCCCGAAGACCCGCTCGTGGTGGTGCTGGAACGCGTGGAGAAGCCCGGCAACCTTGGCGCGGTGTTGCGCTCGGCCGACGCGGCTGCTGCCGATGCCGTCATAGTGTGCGACCCCTTGACCGACCTCTATAACCCCAACCTCATACGCTCGAGCATCGGCGCGGTGTTCACCGTGCCCACGGTGGCTTGCTCCTCGGAGGAGTGCATAGCCTTTCTCAAGGAGCGGGGCATAAAGATTCTCACCGCGCAGCTTCAAGACTCGCGCCTGTATTACGACACCGACATGAGCCATGGCACGGCCATAGTGATGGGCACGGAGTCGACAGGTCTCACCAACGTGTGGCGCGATGCCGCCGACGCGCATATACGCATACCCATGAAGGGGCGGCTCGACTCGCTCAACGTGTCGGTGTCGGCGGCGATTCTGCTCTTCGAGGCTGTGAGGCAGCGCGAAGGTCAGTCGGGCCAGTGATTGGTGAACTTGTAGCCCTTGAACTTTGCCGGTGGGTAGACGAAGATGTTGTCGTTGGTGATGCCGGGGTGGAAGTTGCTTATCTTCACCGTCGTCCAGAAGAATGCCACCTTTATCTTCATGGCGGTGGGGTAGTTGGTATGGCGGTCGAGCACGAGCTTGGCATGCTTGACGCTGCTCTTCACGTTGTCCTTGGCATCGAGGTGGACCACGTAGCCTTCCTTCTCGTTGGTCAATGAATAGTTGTAGTCGTTTGGCGAGAAGGTGAACTTGGAGAGATACTTGTCGCGTTTTGGCGACTTGGGGTTGTGGAAGTCCACGGTCTTCTTTTTCGTGTCAACCTTGTAGAAATGGGTGGCATCCGACCATCCCATGTAGCGTTTCTCCTGATAGTGTTGCTTGTTTCCTTTTATCCAGATGGTGCCCGCGGTCTTGTAGAGCCCTATGATGTTCACCGAGTAGCTCACCGACACGCCGTTTGGTGACGTGTACATTTTCCATGCCTTGTTGAACAGGTTTCTTGCCTCTGCCGCATTGTTTGCCGCCTTGGCGCCTATTGGCAAAAATATGAGCAACAGCATTGCTGCCATTGCCCATTTCAATGATGTTTTCATGTTCGTTGTCGTTATCATGTTTTTATACATAATGTATTCTTAATGCGAGATTTGTTTTTTCTTTCACACGGATTCAAAAGATTTAAAAGATGGCTACGCCGCGAGCGGCTACGCGTTGATTCCCATGGGTTGTTGACATAGCCACGGTATGCGTAATCGGCGAAGCCGACATCTTTTAGATCTTTAAAATCCGTGTGAGGATAGAAATCTCATGTTTTTAGTATTTATCATTCCGTTTTATTTCCATGATATTATGTTCTCTCAAGTTTTCTTTCACACGGATTTTAAAGATTTTAAAGATGGCTACGCCGCAAGCGGCTACGCGTAGATTCGGTATGCGTAATCGGCGAAGCCGACATCTTTTTAATCTTTAAGATCCGTGTGAGTTAATCCCCAATGTGTAACTGTGGTAGTAAATTGCTATTCAGTTTTATCCTTATAACCATTGAAGACTCTGTGTATCGAGTTCATGATGTTGTCTGTGTTGAAATTGACAAGTAGGCCACAATGTAATTTTGAAAGCTTTAGATATGTCAGAAGTTGCTTGAAATGTACTTTCTTGAGCTCTTCTACGGATTTTAGCTCAATTATTATTTCGTCTTCCACCAAGATGTCGATACGCAAGCATGCTTTTGGGAGAAGTGTACCTCTATAATAAACAGGAACAGAGGATTCTTCTGATACTTTTAGTTTGTCTTTTCTCAATTGGATGATTAAGGATTCCTTATAAATGCTTTCAAGAAGCCCTGGTCCCAGTTCATTGTAGACATCAAAAATGGCGTGCCTTATCTTATAGGTGATTTCATCTTCCGTCATTTCCTTGTTGCTTTCTACATTGTTATTTCCGTTTCCAATCTTTCAATAGTATAACTTATTACGAACTTTCTTCCACACGGATTCAAAAGATTTTAAAGATAGCTACGCCGCATGCGGCTATGCGTAGATAGTTTCTGCTTGTCCCTCCATTCGGGGTTCGGACGGGCACAGGGCCCGCCCCTACCATTCTCCGCGGGGTGTTGACATAGCCCTGGTATGCGTAATCGGCGAAGCCGACATCTTTTAGATCTTTAAAATCCGTGCGAGGATACAAGTCTCAAGTTTATATATATGTCATTTCGTTTTATTTCCATGATATTATATTCTCCCGAGGTTTCTTCCACACGGATTTTAAAGATTTAAAAGATAGCTACGCCGCGAGCGGCTATGCGTAGATAGTTTCTGCTTGTCCCTCCATTCGGGGTTCGGACGGGCACAGGGCCCGCCCCTGCCATTTCCCGTGGGGTGTTGACATAGCCCTGGTATGCGTAATCGGCGAAGCCGACATCTTTTAAATCTTTAAAATCCGTGTGAAATAAGTCCGTGTGAGTTAGAACTCGTAGCGGAAATTATTTCGTTGGAATCTGTGTGGATGATGCTGACTGCTTCTTTCTCCACTCAGTGTAAACGCCGAGGGCGATGAGTAATGCGAGGAGGATGTAGGCAACGTATGCTATTGTCTCAGTGGTGCGGATAGACGAAGGATGGAAGTCGAGCACCACCTCGTGCTTGCCCGGCTTGACCTGCAAGGCACGGAGAATGTAGTTGACACGCCCAAGCTCCACGGCCTTGCCATCCACAGTAGCCGTCCAGCCCGGATAATATATCTCCGAGAACACGAGCACGCCGCCCTTGTCGGAGTTGGCGTGGTAGACGAGATGGTTAGGCTCATATTTCTTCAGCGTCACCATCGACTCGCCGTCTTGCTTAGCCGCCTTTCCGAGTTGCGCCTCAAACTTGCTGTCTGCCACAGCCTCGTGCTTGAGGTCTATCTTGCCAACCTTGGCTATTTCCTCGTTGGCGTTGCCCACATAATAGAGGTTGTCCACGAACCACGCGTTGCCGTTGACATACGGGTTCTGCAATGGCACGGTGCGGTTGTTTTGCAAAGGCAGGATGATGTATTTGGTGTTGAGCATGTCGAGCACCGGGAATATGGAGTCGCCGTTGACCTTCGTCATGTCGCCACCGGCCTTTGATATAGCCGGCATGGTGCGTTGCATCTCAGGCACGATGTAAGCGTCGATCATCTCCTGATAGCGGCGCAGCTTGGCGGCATGGTATCCGCCGATGCTCTTGTGATAATATGAAGTCTCGTTCTCGTTGAACGTGTTGGACGCGAGGTTGAGCACGCGATAGTCGAGAGCCTTGTCGCGCAGGATTATCCTGTCGGTCTCCGTCATTTGCTGAGGCGTGTCGCGCACGCTCTTCTCCACGAACATACCGTCGTTGAGATAGCGCTTGTCCACCTGCCACATGTCCACGAGGCAGAGCAAGGCAATGCAGCCAATGGTGAAACTGGCGTTGAGCTTCTTCTTGTAGAAGAGCAGGAGCAAGGCCGTGCCAATGGCTACGATGATGAAGGAGCGGAGAGCGTCGGACGAGAAGATGTATTGGCGCACGGAGGAGAGGTTGGACTCAAACGCGTTGACATACTGGGCAGCCTCTGCACCCTGCTGGGCAATCTGACCAAACTGCTGAGCCTCGGCCACGGAGATATAGTTGGGGAAGAACAGCGATGGGGCAACCCAGAAGAGGAATGCCAAGCCACCGGTAAGACCAAACGATGTCCACAACCATTTCTTTTTGGTCTTCAACGTGTCGGGCTCGTCGATGATCTTCTTGAGCGCAAGCATAGCGAGAAGAGGTATCGTGAACTCGGCAATGACAAGGATGGATGCCACGGTGCGGAACTTGGCATACAACGGGATATAGTCGATGAAGAAGTTGGTGAAGCCCATGAAGTTGCGGCCCCACGACAAGAGGATCGACAACACAGTGGCGGCAAGCAATGCCCACTTCATCGGACCTTTCACGATGAACAAGCCGAGAATGAAGAGCATGAGCACGAACGCGCCCACATACACGGGACCGCTTGTGCCAGGCTGGTCGCCCCAATATTGGCCGAGCTGCTGATAAGCCTGCATGAATTGCGGGTCAGCTTTCTCCATTGCCTTCTCGTTGGCCGCCATTGACACGCTGGCACCGCCCTTGGCGTTAGGCACGAGGAGAGTCCACGTCTCGTCGATGCCATAGCTCCATTGCGTGATGTAGTCGCGGTCGAGACCGCTCGACGTCTGCTTTGCGGAGTTCTTCTTCACGAGCTCGCTCTTTCCGCGCATGCTCTCCTTTTGGTATTGCCACGTGTGGTAAAGGTTGGACAGGTTGATGCACAGGCCGATGAGAGCAGCGGCAGCCACGACACCAGATGCCTTCCAGAAACGTGGAAGCCAATGTTGGCGGATGGCGGCTACGAACCAGGCAATGACCATGAAAAGGATGATGAACAGGTAATAGTAGGTCATCTGCACGTGGTTGGCCTTGATCTCAAACGCCGTGAATATGGCAGTGACCGCGAAGCCCCATAGGTATTTGCCACGATAGGCGAGCACGATGCCGCCAATCATTGGAGGAAGGTAGGCAAGGGCCATGACCTTCCAGAAGTGGCCAGCCGCGATGATAATGAGGAAATAGCTGGAGAACGCCCATACTATGGAACCCAATGCGGCGAGGTGTTGCTTGAAGTTGAAAGCGCGCAAAAGGATATAGAAGCCCAAGAGATAGGCGAAGAGATACCACACGTAGTCGGGCAACCACAGGTGGTAGAGGGAAATGGCTTGGTTGATGACGGTGTTGCTCGCATAGGAAGGAGCCGTCTGGTAAGTGGGCATTCCGCCAAACAAGGCGTTGGTCCATCTTGTGGTGTTGCCCGTCTGCTCATGGTATTGTTGAGCCTCGCGTCCCGCGCCGATACCCGCGGCCGAGTCGTGTTGGAAGAGGATGCGACCCTCAAAGTCGGCAGGGGCAAAGTAAGCCACGGCCAAGACGATAAAAAGAATCACTGCCAAAATGTCGGGCAGGCATTTCTTTAATGTTTTCATAAGTTTTCTGTCAATTATGTGGCAAAGGTAGTGATTTTTTCATAACTTTGCATGAAAAATAGTAGTTATTGTTTTGAAAAAGTTAGGAGTAATAGTCGCGATGGACAAGGAGTTGGCACAGCTCCGTTCGTTGCTTGACGAGGCCACGACCGAACGTCACAACCAGAAAGATTTTGTAGTTGGCAAGATTGGCAATCACGAGGTCATATTGCAACAATGCGGCATAGGCAAGGTAAACTCGGCCATTGGCGCGGTGGAGATGATAGACAACTATCATCCCGACCTCATCATTTCCACGGGTTGCGCCGGCGGAGCCGACACCTCGTTGAATCCACTCGACGTGGTGGTGGCGTCAGCTTGCGTCTACCACGACGTGTATTGCGGAGACAACGCCAGCTATGGACAGGTGATAGGCATGCCGCCTACTTTCAAGGCGGATGCTGACCTCGTGGAGAAAGCGTTGACGGTGAACATGCCCGAGGGCGGCAAGATAGTGAAGGGCCTGACGGTGAGCGGTGACTGGTTTGTGGACTCAAGGCAGAAGATGCAGGAGATAATATCAAAGTTCCCCAACGCCACTGCCGTGGACATGGAGAGCTGCTCTATAGCCCAGACTTGCCTCATCTACAAGACACCATTCATATCTTTCCGCGTCATCAGCGACGTACCTCTGAAAGACACCAAGGCATCGCAATACTTCGACTTCTGGAATCGTGTGGCCAACGATAGCTTTATGGTCACGCGGTCGTTTATTGAGTTAATAGACTAAAACGTTAGCAATGAACAAGATACCTTCGTTTACAATCAACCATGAGAAGCTTCTTCGGGGCATCTACGTGTCGCGAAAGGATGAGGTTGGCGGTGAGACCGTCACCACCTTCGACATCCGCATGAAGGAGCCAAACCGAGAGCCGGCGCTTCATCCTGGCGCTCTCCATACCATAGAACATCTTGCCGCCACCTACCTCAGAAACGACGAGGAATGGAAAGACCGCATAATATATTGGGGGCCAATGGGTTGTCTTACGGGCAACTACCTCTTGCTTCGTGGTGACTTGGAACCCAGCGACATTGCCGACCTCATGCGTCGCACGTTTAAGTTCGTTGCCGACTTTGAGGGCGAGGTGCCGGGTGCTGCTCCGCGCGATTGCGGCAACTACCTGCTTCACGACCTGCCTATGGCTAAATTGGAGTCGAGGAAGTATCTGACGGAAGTGCTGGAGCACTTGGAGCCGGAAAACATGGTCTATCCGCAGTGATAAAAAGCAACATTCCATCCGCCAACATGGAACAAAACAAAACGAGCCGCGCGTCAACAATGTCGTTGACGCGCGGCTCGTTTCGTAGGGGGTGCTATTCTGTCTGATAAAGGTACGGGGAGTGATTAGAACTCGCTCGTGAAGTGGAACTTGATGTTCTTGAAGTCTTCCTTTGCCATGCTCAGCACATAGCTTGAGTCGGCGAGGAATACATCACGGCCCTCAATGTCCTTTGCCATGTATTGGTATTTGCGCTTCTTGAAGTTGTCGAGCTCTTGTGCATCGTCGCTTTCAATCCAGCAAGCCTTATAGAGATGTACAGGCTCCCAGCGGCATTTGGCATTGTACTCATGCTCAAGGCGATACTGTATGACCTCGAACTGGAGTTGACCCACGGTGCCAATGATGCGGCGGTTGTTGAACTGGTTGACAAACATCTGAGCCACGCCCTCGTTCATGAGCTGCTCCACGCCTTTTTGGAACTGCTTCGACCTCATGGGGTCATCGTTCTCGATATACTTGAACAGCTCCGGCGAGAAGGAAGGCAAGCCGCGGAAATGGAGATTCTCGCCCTCGGTCAGCGTATCGCCAATCTTGAAGATGCCGTTGTCGGGCAAGCCCACGATGTCGCCTGGCCAAGCCTCGTCTACCGTGCTCTTGCGCTGTGCCATGAATTGGGTAGGGGAGGAGAAGCGCACGGTCTTGTCGAGCCTCACGTGATAGTAGGGTTGGTTTCTGAGAAACTTGCCTGAACATATCTTGCAGAAGGCTATGCACGAGCGGTGGTTGGGGTCGATGTTGGCGGTGATCTTGAAGATGAAGCCCGTGAACTTAGGCTCGTCGGGGGTTACCATTCGCTCCTCCGCCTTTGTGGGCTGAGGGTAGGGGGCTATCTGCACGAAGCAGTCGAGAAGCTCCTGCACGCCAAAGTTGTTGAGCGCCGAGCCGAAGAACACTGGCGCAACCTCTGCCTTGCGGTAGTCGTCGACGTTGAACTCCGGGTAAACGCCGTCCACCAGTTCGAGGTCGTCGCGAAGATGCTGCGCGAAGTCCTCGCCCACGTGTTGCTCAAGGTCGGACGATTGCACGTCGACCTCCACCTTTTGCGTCTTGCGCTGCTTGTCGGGGGTGAAGAGGTTGAGGTTGTTCTCGTAGATGTTGTAAACGCCCTTGAACTTCATGCCTTGTCCTATAGGCCATGAGAGTGGGCGCACGTGGATGTTGAGCTCCTGCTCAAGCTCGTCGAGCAAGTCGAAGGGGTCGCGTCCCTCGCGGTCCATCTTGTTGATGAATATGATGACCGGCGTGTTGCGCATACGGCACACCTCCATGAGCTTTCGGGTCTGCGCCTCAACGCCCTTGGCAGAGTCTACCACGATGATGGCGGAGTCTACGGCGGTGAGCGTGCGGTAGGTGTCCTCGGCAAAGTCCTGGTGACCGGGCGTGTCGAGAATGTTCACCTTGAAAGGCTCGCCCGTCTGACCTTCGGGAAGATAGTCGAACTCCATGACCGAGGTCGACACGGAGATACCACGTTGCTTCTCTATGTCCATCCAGTCGCTTGTCGCCGTCTTGCGAATCTTGTTGCTCTTCACGGCCCCTGCTACCTGTATCTGTCCGCCGAAGAGCAGAAATTTCTCGGTCAGCGTCGTCTTACCGGCATCAGGGTGGGAGATGATGGCGAATGTACGCCTGCGTTCTATTTGCTTATTCATTGTTGATATTGTTCATGCATTTCTTGAGACTGTCGAGCCAATATGGAATCTTCACGTCGAAGGTCTCCTTTATCTTTGTCTTGTCGAGCACGGAATAGGCTGGGCGGGTGACGGGCGATGGGTATTCGTCGCTATGGCACGGCTCTATGTCGCACTCGGTGTGGCCGGCGAGAAGGGCAATCATCTTGGTGAAGTCGTACCAGCTGCAAACGCCCTCGTTGCTGAAGTGGTAGATGCCCGTGTTGCCCTCAAACTTGCGGTTCTCCACGATGTCGAATATCACGTTGGCTAGGTCGCCGGCATAAGTCGGGGTGCCCGCTTGGTCGAACACCACCTTCAGCTTTGGCTTCGTGGCGGTGAGGTTGAGCATCGTCTTCACGAAGTTGTGGCCAAACTCAGAGTAGAGCCATGCCGTGCGTATGATGATGTGCTTGCATCCTGTGGCCTCAATCTTCTGCTCGCCGTGGAGCTTGGTGAGCCCGTAGACACCAGTGGGCGTGCCTTTCTGGTCTTCGCGGCATGGCGTGTTGTAGGGGTCGCCTCCGAACACGTAGTCGGTGCTGACGTGCACGAGCAGTCCGTCGGCTTCCTTCATCACCTTGGCGAGGTTCTCGGGGGCAGTGGCGTTGAGTGTCTCCACTATGTCGCCGGCGGTCTCCGCCTTGTCCACGTTGGTCCATGCCGCGCAATTGACGATGCAACTGATGTCGTGCTCCTTTACGTAGGCGCGAACCTTATCTATGTCGGTGATGTCGAGCTTCTCGTAACCGTCGCAAACGTCGGTGAAGAAATAATGGTCTTTGCCCGATTGCTTGCAGGCTATCTGCACTTCGTTGCCAAGCTGGCCGTTGGCACCGGTAACAAGGATATTCATTGTTTGTGTCTTATTAGTCGTTGTATCCGAAATCGAGACCCTCGTCCCGGTTCTTGATGTAATAGTCGCTGAGCATTCCCACGAACGTGGTTATCTCGGCCAGGGCGTGCTCCGTGTCTGGCGAGATGTCCTTGTGCTTCATCTGCAGGAGCATCTTGCCGTAGAGGGCGTTGAAGCACGTCTCTATCTCGCCCACGTCGTCGTTGCCCTTGCGTCTGAGCTCGACGATGAATGGCAAGACCTTGTAGTATTCGGCGTTGTAGAAGGGGAAACGGTTCGACTCTACCACCTCTTCATGAAGGTCGGCAAGGTCTTGGATGATTATGGCGTTGATGTTCAAGTGGCCTTTCTCGCGCTTGCCCTCCTCGTTCATCATGCGGATGAGGTTGCCAAACCAGTCGGCCTCCTCCTCTTTCTGCTCCTCGGTGAGGTTGCTGAACTTGCTGATATATTCTCGCTTGATGCGTGGGAGCGAGCATCCGTAGGCACGGATGAGATCCTCTATCTGCCACATGTAGAGCAGATATTCGGCTATCGATTTCTTTCTTATCTCTTTTGCTATGAACATGACGTTGATGTGTTAGGGTGACTTGGCCCGCAAACTACTGTTGTTGCAGTTCCGGGAAGAGGTAAATGTTGAAGATGGTGCCTATGAGACTGATGAGCGAGAAGAAGATGACGCAGCTGCCTATGGCGCGGTTGATTATCACTACGCCCGTCTGGTCAAACTTGGCGCGTATCTTGTCGATCATCCATGTAAGCCCATACCACCACAGCAGCGCGCCGCCTATCATGGAAGCATAGCCCACGACCATGAGCACCGGCTGGTTGGGGATGATGAAGTTGAACTGGGCGAAGAGGGCTATGAAGAGCAGGATAATCAAGGGGTTTGACAAGGTGATGAAGAATGCCGTCACCGCATTGTGGATCAGTGTGCCTTTCTCTTTCTGCCCGTTGACATGGGCTTTCTTCAGCGGGTTGCTGAAGAAGCTGATAAGACCGAACACGAGGAGCATCACGCCGCCGGCAAGCTGCAAGTAGAACTTGTAGACGGGATTGTTGATGAAGTCTACCACAAACGACATGCCCGCTCCGGAGATCAAGGCATAAAACAAGTCGCTGGCAGAGGCTCCTATGCCCGTGGCGAATCCATACCAGCGGCCTTTCTTCTGCGTCCGCTGAACGCAAAGGATTCCCACGGGACCCATTGGCGCAGAGGCCGCGATGCCAATGATGATGCCTTTGATGATAAGCTCTAATATGTCGATTTGTATTGGGAATGACATAATTGAATGTTAAGCATGAAATAACCAAGTGGCAAAGTTACGCTTTTTATTCCATATAATCGCCATTTTAGACAATAAAGTCTTCAAAACAAACACTACAAATCTAACTTATACCTAACTCATGTATGAAACTATATTAATACAACCCAAGACTATTTCACGTGAACGGTATGTCCAGAAAGGCTGAAATCGTAAGTGCCCGACTCCAGTTCGTACCTGGCTACCTGAGTATTGTGGTGCAGGGTAATACCCACGAACTTAGCTCCTTTGGCAGACTTGAACTGCGAGGCATTGATGGGCAGATAAAGGGTTGCCGTGGTATTGGCGGGGACAGTCGTATGATAGGACACCATCTGACCGTTTGTGTCGGCTGTCCAGCTGGAGCGGATGTTGCCATAGTCTGAGCGATAGCTGCCAGAAAGCGACTGATAGGGGGCTGCCGCTGTGGGCTGAAGTGTGAAGTGCTTATAACCGGCCTCGCTGCCAGAGGTAATGCCAAGCTGATACTCGTACATCCACTGGCCGACGGCTCCGAGGGCAAAGTGGTTGAAAGAGTTCATGTTGTTCTCTGTATGTTCCCCAAAGGCTGCTTCATAGCCGTTCCATCGCTCCCAAACGGATGTGGCACCCTTTGTGACCGGATAGAGCCAAGAAGTGTAGTCGGTACAGGTGAACATACGGAAGGCATCAGATGTCTTTCCCGCCCGGCTGAGGGCAGGCAAGATATTGGGCGTGCCAGAGAATCCCGTGGTGATGGTATAGGCGGGGAAGGTCATCTGACCGTCACCACTCAGTGAGGGATTTTGTGCCAGAGTCGATAGCCATGCTTCGGCCTTGACCTTGTTCTGCTCGTTGAAGCAGTTGAAGTTGAGCGGTGTGGCATAGGATGACTGGGAGTGAACCAGCCGGCCATCTGCGGCATGGGTCTTGCCCGTCGAGACATCTACATAGCAGCGGTTCCACTCATCTTTGGCCTGTTGATGACGTTGCTGTAGTTTGGCAGCCAAATCATAGCGGTTGATGGCGCGTGCCATCTCTGCCGTCACCTCCATCATATAGATATAGATGGCATTGTTCACCAGGTCGGGCGGTGTCAGGTTGTCCATCGAGAGCCAGTCGGCCAGTCCGCTTGCCTTGGAGGAGAGATGTGGATAGGCGTCGCTTTGGGGATAGCGTGCCATGCCGTCGAGCCACATCATCATGGCCTCCATGTTGTCCTCTATGATCTGCGTATTGCCATATTGGCAGTATAGTTGCCAAGGCACCATACACACGGCTGCTCCCCAAGTCGTTCCGTCGGCAAAGTGCTTGCTCTTTTCACGGCTGAAGTCGGGCACGGTGGAGCCGATTCCTCCCTCCACGCTCTGGTCGGCACGCAGTGAGCGCATCCACTGGCGGAAGAAGTTGTAGACATCGCTGTGATAGGTGGCGGTGCGGGAGTAGGCTTGTGCGTCGCCTGTCCACCCCATGCGCTCATTGCGCTGCGGACAGTCGGTGGGAATGGTGAAGAAATTACCCATTTGTGAACGCTGGATGTTCTTGAAGAGCTGATTTACGAGTTCGCCTGTCCTTCCGTCGTAGGTCTTGGCAGTGTAAGTGCCTGTCGGAAGAGAGTCTGACGAGAGTACCAGTCCCTTGATGTTGGCGAGGGGCAAGGCTCCCGTGTGCGATGGCAGGGTAATCTGGACAAATTGATAGCCCCTGTAAGTGGTGCGTGGAATGTATGTCACCTCTTCTGCACCGTTGGCTATGTAGAAATCAGTCACCAAGGCGGCTCGGAGGTTGGCCTGCAGGATTCGCCCGGCAATATTCTTTCCCTGCTTGCCGTAGGTCTTCACATAGTAAGGCTCATCGCCGTCAAAGCCGGGATAGAGTTGTTCGCCGTAGCGGATAATGACGGTATCGCCCTTCTGTAGCCATCCGGCAGGTATGGTCACCTGCGGCACGCCCACCATATTCACGCCCATGTCGTAAGTATAGGTGTGCTGGTCGTTGCTGTGGACAGGCATCACCCGGTGGGCATCCAATGTCTGCCGGACACGGACTGGGCTATCATAACGAGCCTCAATCATGGGATTCATCCATGAGCGCATGGCGATGATGTCTGCCTGTGTCCAACGGCTCTGGTCATAGGTGGGGGTTGCCCAGTTGCTGACGGAGACCTCCTTGGTGGCATCATAACATTCGCCATTGTAGAAGTTTCCGTAACGCCAAGGACCATCGTCGAACTTCCTCCACGTGTTGGGGTCTGTGACAACCACCTCACGCGATCCGTCCTGATAGTTGATAACCAGTTTTGCTTTCAATGCCTCGTGGTCTCCCCAGAAGTTGAAATTCATGGTGATATAGGTCATAAAGCCGGTGTGCCATCCGGGAATGAGCAGGGCACCAATGGCATTCTGTCCGACGGTGAGCAGGTGGGTCACGTCGTAGGCATTGTAGCCCAGCACCTCACGAAACTGTGAGTCGCCTGGGGCAAACCAGTCCTCGCCGACACGTTTGCCGTTGATATACATCTCGTAAGCTCCCATTGCCGTGACGTACAACTTGGCACTGCGCACCGCCTTGGCGGTCTTGAAGTCTGAGCGTACCATTGTCAGGGCACCGTGGGAAGGATCCACATAGCCCATGCGCATGGTTTTGCCAGGATTGTCTATGATGATGTTTTTGCCTTCCACCCTGGTACAGGGAATCTGATTGAAGCGGTCGTATTGTTCTTGGGTAAAAACGACGTTGTCCTCACTGCGCCCACGGTTAGTGATGGAGTAATCGGAAAGTACCACCTTGCTCTCTGGCATCGCTGCAAAGCCAATGTTGCAGAGGTTGGGAAAGGAATTGAAGTCATGGGTGTTGCCATACTGCCCTACCGCCAACGGAGAGGCCGAATCTGCCTCCATGCCCATCAGTTTGAAATAGAAGGGCGCCTCGTATGGCTGTGCTATAAGTCCCGTGCCGTCAATTTGGAATGACAGATTGCTGGTCTCTACGCGCATCGAGAGCGTGTGCTTCTGGCGCATATTCTCCTTTGTCAGCAGTTCGTTGATGTTTGTCTGAGGATAGTTTGCCTTGCAGACGGAGAACAAGGGCTTGTCCGCCTTGTCGCCAGGCGCATAGCCCGCACGATAGACATTCAGGACGGCACCTCTCTCCGTACCAACGCCAGAGAAGTCTATCTCGACGCGGACATAGTTCTCGCCCTGCATATTGTCGATGTTCTGAAAAGCATCGTTCAGACGGAAGTCATTGGCACCGAGAATAAAGGACACCTGGCTGCCTTTTACCAACTGGAAGGCGGTATTGATGCTGAAATAGTAGTCGGACGGGGCACTCAGGCGACTCGCCTTTGAGCCTATCCACTCCGCGCCCTCCCATGCCAAAGGCTGAGTATTCATAAGTCCAGTTGCGAAGGACGACTTCTGCCGATGGCGCTTGTTGTGTGCATCCCATACGGTGACACTCCACTCGTAAAATGTCTCTGGCTGTAGGGCCGTTCCTGCATAGCGGATATTGTCGGACTGACTGCTGACAACCTTCCGACTGTTCCATACCTCACGCCCCGAAACCTTGTCGGTAACGGAAATTTGGTAGGCTTTCTGCTGCTGCCCCCGTTCATCGGACACCATCTGCCAACTGAACATAGGATGTCTGTCTTCTATCGCCAATGGCTCTATGGTGTGCTGCACTCTCAGTTGTGAAATTCTGGTCGTTGCCCCAATAATCATTGCCTGTAGGCACAATATGCTGAAAAGGATCTGCTTTTTCATTCTTCTATTGTATTTGGATGTCAAATTCGTAAGTGCCGGCCTGCTTCAATATACGGGAAGCGCCGCCATTGACAAGTGTTACTTTGCAACCTGCGGGAATGGTGATACAGCTCTTTCCCTGCTTGTTTAGCGAGAGTGTGATGTAACCATTGTGGGTGGGGATGCGCCCTTTCGCCCATTTCAAGTGTAGCAGTTGGGGCTTGATGGTATAACTGTTGATGTCTGTCTCTGACTGCGAGAATCCATAGATACCCTTCAACACTCCCAAAATGGGAGGCACGCCGTTGGCCCCATGACAAAGACTCAGTCCAAACGGACGGTCATAGAAAGAGAGTTGCTGGCTAAGCGGCGCATTGACGGAGAAATTCTCAGGGTAACGAAGATAGCCTTCGTCCAGCCAACGTCCCCATACTTTGTTTAACAACAGGAACATTTCACGCACCTTGCCCGCCTTGGCGTATGCCAGGCAGTCGTAGCCTTTCTCATAACTGACGTCTGAGCAGTAGTGAGACAGACTTGGGAGGATTCGGTCAAACAACAAGTCATAATCACTTTGGGGATACAGACCAGCCAACACGCCCATGATTTGTGCCTGATGGGAAATGCGCTCATCGCGCTGTCCATCTTCAGTATAGCCATTGACGAACACCTTCCTGTCCTTGTCCCAGAAAGCAGATATGATACGGTTCCCCAAACTGTCGGCCACTTGCTGATAGTGCTTGGCCTTGGCCTTTTCGCCCCATCGGGTAGCAAACCGTGCCGCAATCTTGAAGTTCATATAAAGTAGCATCTGGGCATAGGCGGCCGTGCCATAATCCTCCGGGCCATTCTTGCGGTTCCATCCGGGGATAAAGCCTGACGACTCCTTGGGTGCCACAATGAATCCCTGCCCATTGAGGTTGGCTTCGTAGAGGCTTATCTGTTGCTCAATACGGTCGCGAAACATGAGCGACGTACGTATGTCACCATAGCGCAGATAGTCCTCTTCCAGTCCGAGAAGGGCATGAAGTGGATAATCCACGATGCCCCAGTCGTCTACTGAGGGATTGGGTCTCATCAGGGCTATGGAGATACTGTTACGGGTCAATTGCTGGTCACCAAAGGCATAGTCACCGCCGAAGGTGCTTGCCACGGCATCCATTGCCCACGGCAGATAGTCGCGTTTGATGCCATCGAGGTAGAAGTTGTGCATAGAGGTATGCAGGGTCTCCACTCCAGCCTGAAAAAGGCGGTTCATCCGAGGGTCATCGCTCTCGAAGGTCATCTGCTGTTCCACTGGCCACATTTTGGTGTTAAACACGATGTCGCTGACCTTGCAGTGATCCGTAGAACGGATTTTCAGATAGCGAAGGGCATACTCCGGCAGTTCTATCTGCTGACGGCTTCCGGTCAGTGTGACAGGTGGCAGTGGCTTTTGCTCAAAGGTGGCAGGGTTCTCTTCCATGGCTTCTTCTTGAGACTCTCCGGCAATGAAACTAAGCGAACCTTCTCCCTCAGCCGTCAACACCACGTTTCCCATCTCCAGCGTATGGAAGTCTACCAGTAAACAACCGTTGCTGCCCATTTCAACAACCGATGAAGAGACGGACACCTGGCGCAAGGGAATGTAGGAAACAGGCTTGACGGGAACCGTGATTTCCCTGTCAACATCAGGACGAATATTGGGATTGTTGCACCTGCTGTCGCTTTCGGCCAGAACCCACGTCTTCCCGTCAAGGCTCACCTGCCAGTTCTTTGCTGAACCATCTTGAATGAACAGTGCCGGTAAAGTGCCATCAGTGGTATTCACTTCAATAACCCGCGACTTGGGAGATTTCCTGAACAGACACTTCGACTGGCATTCGAAGAACCTGCCTGGATAGTCCACATTGACGCAGCGTTCCTTTGACATGGCCTTTTGCCTGACCTGTCGATAGGCAGCCAGCATGCCTGGATACCATATCCACTCAGCCTGTAAGGAACTGACAAGTGTTGTCAAAACACAGCATAAGGTGATTAGTCTCTTCATATCGGTGTTACGTTTGTTGTTATTCGGTTACAGTGATCAAGTGGTTCTCCGTCTGCTCGGAGTTGCAGCCAATCATTATGTTAAATTCGCCTGGCTCCAAAACATACTGCATATCTGCATTGTAGAACTTCAGGAGGTCAGGGGTGATGTCGAATGTCACCGTTTTGCTCTCACCCTTGGCGAGGTGTATGCGCTGGAAACCTTTCAGCTCCTTTATGGGACGGGTGATGGAAGCGTCCTTGTCGTGGATATACATCTGTACAATATCGTCACCGTCATAGTCGCCTGTATTAGAAACGGTGACAGAGGCACGGATATTGCCTGTCTTAGTCATCTTGGTGGAGGAAAGGGTGACAGGAGAATAGGTGAACTGGGTATAGCTCAGTCCATAACCAAAGGGATAGACGGCATCATTGCTTACGTCAATATAACAAGCCTTGAACTTCTCAAACCATTTGCCAGGCTCTATCGGTCGGCCTGTATTACGATGGTTATAGTAGAACGGTTCCTGACCTACAGACTGCGGGAACGATGTGGTGAGTTTTCCGCTTGGCGACACTTTGCCGAACAGGACGTTGCATATGGCATCACCCGACTCGCTGCCGCCGAACCATACATTCATGATGGCTGGGACGTGTTCTTTCTCCCATGACAGAATTGTCGGACGCCCCGAATAGTGCAGCAGCACTACAGGCTTGCCCGTCTTCAAGAGTTCCACCAACAGGTCGTGTTCGGCATCGGGCATGTCAAGGTTGGTACGGCTGGCACACTCTCCGCTCAGTTCTGAGGGTTCGCCAAGTGCCGCCACAATGACATCAGCCCATTGTGCCGTTTCCAGTGCCTCCTCCAATAGGGCCTTGTCATCACCGTGGGGCAGTTCTTTCTGGCTCACCCCAGCATTGCGCTCCATCTGTTCGCTGTAGAAGAAGTTGCTGCCTTTGGCATAACGCACCTCTGCATTCTTTCCTACATAACGCTGCATAGCTTGGAAGAGTGTGCTGTACTTACCATTGTCTTGTGCCACGCTCCACGTTCCGGCAACTTGGCTGTGTGCATTTGCCAACGGGCCTATCAAGGCAATCTTTCCCGTAGCATTCAATGGCAGCAGATGGTTCTGGTTCTTTAATAGCACAAAGGTTTCCTCTGCCGTCTTCCTTGCCTGCTCGCGATGGGCCGTATTGTAAATGTCTGTCTGTTCCCGTTTGGCGGAAAGGAAACGATATGGGTCATCAAACAAACCGAGTTGCAGCTTTGCCATGAGCACACGCCGACAGAGCGTGTCAATCTCAGTCTCACTCACCTCACCGGCCTTTACGGCATTCTCCAGTTCCTGCAGATAGATTTCATCGGACATGTCCAAGTCGGTTCCGGCTTTCAGTGCCTTCACGGCAGCCTCACGCCGTGTGCCTCCCAAATGGTCTGCGATCTGCTCAACGGCAGCAAAGTCGGTGACGATAAAGCCCTTGAATCCCCATTCCCTGCGCAATACATCCTCCAGCAGCCAACGGTCACAGGTGGCAGGAATGCCATTGATATCGTTGAAAGATGTCATCACACTGGCAGCACCAGCCTCAACGGCAGCCTTGTAAGGAGGAAAATATTCGTTGCGCATTCGGTTCTCACTCATATCTACCGTATTGTAGTCGCGCCCGCCTTCAGCGGCTCCGTAGAGTGCGAAGTGCTTCACACACGACATGATCTGTGTGGGGTCGCTGTAGGTGCCGTCACCCTGATAGCCTTTCACCATCGCTTTGGCAATGGCAGCACCCAGGAACGGATCTTCACCGTTGCCCTCGGCGACTCTGCCCCAGCGGCCATCCTTGCAGATGTCCACCATAGGCGAGAACGTCCATTGAATGCCTGCGGCACTGGCTTCGATGGCTGCGATACGTGCCGACTGCTCAATCGCCTCCATGTCCCAGGAACACGACAGTGCCAAGGGAATCGGGAACACGGTCTCATAGCCGTGGATAACATCCATGCCAAACAGCAGTGGGATGCCCAAGCGGCTCTCTTTGACAGCCACCTCCTGCGCATGGCGGATGTCGGCAGTGCCTTTCAGATTGAAAAGGCCGCCCACTTCGCCACGGCGGATTTTGTCGGTCACACCCCACTGGTCCTTGACAATGCCTGTTACAATAGGACCGGAAGGCAACAGGTTCAACTGGCCGATCTTCTCGTGCAGCGTCATCTTCTGCATCAGTTCGTCGACATATGCCTCAGTCTTCTTGACGGGCTGCTTCTTGGCAGCGTAGGCAATCGTCACCATCAAGACCAAGACAATGATAGAAATATATCTTTTGTTCATAGTGATGTCTTATTTTAGGTAGGAATAAACTTTTGCCTTATAAATGCCAGGAGTCTTCAACCGTTCAATGACGATGGGCTTCTGGGTTTCATTGACTGCCACATTGGGCATGGGAAACACCTCTCCCGCCTCGGGCTTGAGCTTGTCGGTATAATTTACCCTACCACGCAGGTAGAGCACATTATAACTGACACTCTGGTCTCCGTTCAGCCAACAGGTGGTGGTCCATTTTTCGCCATCCAGACGCCCTTCATGGATTTGGGCAAACTTGGTGTTCAGCTTGGGATTGTGCGACTTGAACGTGAGCATGGCTCCAACTCCCGAGACGATGAACTCATCATCGGCTGTCTGGATAATCATGCCAAAGGCCTTGCGCTCTTCTTTCACGTAGTGCACCTCTATGTCGTAGTTGCCCATCTGCAGGGTGGTGTCGGTCTCTTCATTCTCCCTGACAAAGCCATGCATCTTGCCTGATCCCTGATATTTGGAAATGGTGGGCAACAGTTCGTTCAAAACCTGATAAGTAGCTACCAGCTCCTTGTCAAGATAGGCATCCTCGATGGCAAACGGAGAGTAGCATATGGCATCATGCTCGGCAAAGGCATAGTAGGCCTGAGCCGCGTCGCGGATGGTCTCTGGGATGAACAATGGATTGTCCGGGCGATGAAACTCCTTGCAGAAATGCTTGAAGAGAGGGAGGTAGATATCCGGGGCACAGAAGTCCACACTGGGAGCGGTGGCCTTATAGATGTCGATGACATTTGGAACGGGACACCCGTTGAAGCCTAAGCCGGGTGACAGGCCAGGAGGCAACAAAGCAGCGTTCATGAATGCCGGGAGCGGATAAACCTCCTTGCCAGCCTTGGCGACACGCTCACAATAAGCCGCATAAGCCCAGGCAATGAACGTGTGTCGACCATAGACATTGTCGCCAAACACCTCCTTCCACGAACCCTTGGACTTCTGTCCGGCATCCGTCCAGATTTTCTTCAGTTCGGGATTCAACAAGCTGCGGTTCTTCTTGAGATACGTCATCACGTTGGCAGGAACTTCCTGGTTGAATGCCTCTTGAGCCTGTTTGCCAAAATCCATTTCGCCAAAGACACCCACCTCGTTTTCCACTTGCATCAGAGCGATATAATGCTGCGTATCGCGTTCCTTGATATGTTGCATCAACTTGGTGTAGGCCTTGATGTCTGCCTTGCAGGCTTCCTCACAGAAAGGCGAAATGACGGATGTGGCCTCGCCATCTTTGTTACGGGCACGGAAAAAGCGCTTGGTGTCTTTCTTCACCCAAAGCGGGGCATAGCTCGACTCGCTATTCTTCCACGTGCCAAACCATGCGATGGCCGTCGGCATTTGGTAACGGGTGGCCAGGCTGATGATGCTGTCCACCATTTCGAAGTCGAACTTCCCTTCCTCCGGCTCCAACTGTTCCCATGCCACCGTGGCGATGACCGAGTTGAGGTGCATGGCCCTGAGAGATGCCCATGTGGTAGACAGATACTCGTATGTGGATGAGGTGGAGTTGTGGAGTTCCCCGGCTACCATGATAAACGGTTTCCCGTTTACCATGAGCCGCTGAGTGCCGCCGACATTTTTCAGGTACGCAGGTTGGGCATCAACCAAATTGCTAACCAACACTAAAATGCTAAGTATGAATACTTTTGTTTTCATTTTACCATCCAGGATTTTGTTTTAAATTAGGGTTTACGGAAATTTCGTCGGCAGGGAAGGGTAGCAGCCAGTGGCGCTCCTTGAAGCCGCAGTTGTCGGCACCATAGATTTCGTTCATAGTGACAGTCTCCTTTCCATAGCCTATGACTTTGCCGTTGTCGTCCTTGATGAGTTCTACATTCCAGTCGGGAGACCAGCGCCCCTTGTTCTTCAATACTTTGTCCGCATCACCCCAACGGATGAGGTCTTGCCAACGCACCATCTCACCGCAAAGTTCCAGGCGACGTTCCTTTTTGATGTCTTCTATTGTGACATTAGTCAGCAGGGGCGACTGGGCACGCTCGCGGACACGGTTTACATAGTCCAGTGCTTTTGCGTTGTTGCCACTCTGAACAGCAGCCTCCGCTGCCATCAGCAACACGTCGGCCAGGCGCATCCAGCGGTAGTTCTTGGCAGACTGTTGTCCCCAGGAGGCATTAGGCTCAATCTCGGAGTCGAGATAGCGGAACTTGTAGTAGATAAGTCCTTCATGGTCGAGCAACGGAGAGAGGATACAGACCACACCGTCCTCGTCACGATACTGTGTCAGTGTTTTCAGCGTACACTTCAGGCGATAGCCGTCCACGCCATTGTCGGCCACGAAAGCATCGTAAAGGTCGCGGGTGGGATTCATAAAGCCCCAGCCCTTGGAGGAGATGTCTGTGGTGCTGCCAGTCATGTCGAAATACTTGGCAGTGGGGCCAAAGACCGTCCAAGTGGTCTGCGCACCCGTCACGCCATCGTCGTTCTTCGTGTCGAAGGGAATGTTAATCTCGAAGATATTCTCACAGTTGCCGTCTGCGCTCATCATCATGATGTTGTTGTAATCCTGGTAGAGGGCATATTTGCCAGAGTTGATCACTTCCTCGAACAGTGGCAGAGCCTCAGAATACTTCTTTTGGAAGAGATAGGCCTTGCCAAGCAAAGCCTGTGCGAACTGGTGGGTAGCACGGTAGTTGACGGCATTCAGGCTTGTCTTCTGTGTCAGGGCTCCGCTGTTGATGGCAGCCTTCAGGTCGTTCTCGATGAATGCCCACAAGTCCTCTGTCTTGCTGTTGGTCTGTGCATACTCGTCGGAACTCAGGGTATGGTCAATCAGTGGCGGCGTGCCCCACATGCTTGTCAACTCGAAATAGGCCAGTGCACGGAGGGTGTGTGCTTCGGCTATGGCCCGTTTGCCAGTTGCCGTTTCGTCGCTCACATTCTCCATAATCACGTTGGCGGCATATACCGTCTTATAGAGATTCTTGAACATCGTGCTCAAGTCGGAGTTGTTAGATCCGAACGTATAGTCGCAGGTGGGATAGGCCGTGCCTGAATTCCAGTGGTTGTCGCCACCACACCAGGTGTCATCGCTCAGCCAGTTTTTATGTTGCTGCGCCTTGTCCAAATAGTCACGCAGATTGGTGTAAAGAGCAGCTGCTGCCTCTTCTATCTCTGTGTCGGTCTGATAGAACTTGTCACTGGGAGTGACACCATGCTGGTTGATGTCAAGTTTGTCCTCGCAGGAGGTCAGGCCGACAACCATTAAACAATAGCCAATAACCGTTATCTTGTTGAATATCTTTTTCATAATGCCTAATGTAATCATAATTGCCAATTTCTAATTTAGAATGTCACGTTTAAACCGAACACCAGTTTCTTTGAAGAGGGGAATACACCGATGTCAGAGCCTATCTCGGTGCCGCCTGCAACGGTCTCGGGGTCGAAACCCTTATAGCTGGTGAATGTGAAGAAGTCGTCCATTGATACATATATGCGAGCGTTCGTGAGGTAAACCTTGCTCAGGATGTTCTTGGGCAGGCTATAGCCCAACTGAATCTGCTTGATCTTGAAATAGGATCCGTCATAGATGAACGAGGAGCAGTGGTTGAACTTGTCGTCGTTCTGCATGGAGGCTCGCGGATACCGACTGTTGTCACCATCCTTAGTCCAACGACCATCGTAAAAGTCCTGCCACTTGTTGGCAATAGAATAGGAAGCCACATTGTTGTTGTAGAACACGTCATTGCCTTGGCTACCCGTGCCGAATACCACGAGGTCGAAGTTCTTATAGCTTGCAGTCAGCGTGACACCGTAGGTGAAATCGGGAATGCCACTGCCGATATAGGTCAGGTCGTTGTCACCGATAAAGCCGTCGCCATCGACATCGCGGTACATCGGGTAACCTGCCTGGTACATGATAGCATTGGTGGTGTCTTCCGATACAGCCTTGCCGTCGAGGTAATAGCCAGTAGTCGGTGCTGTACCTACATAGTCGTAGCCGCGCATATACCACATCGGGTAGCCTTCCTCGAAGCTGTTATATGTACCCTGCCGTTTGCCTGCATAGCTGGTCAGGTAGGTCACGCGGTTCTTCAAGGTGGCGATGTTGGCACTGATGCCATAGGTGAAGTCTTTGATGTTGTCCTTCCAGGAGAGTTCCAGTTCGAACCCCTTGTTCTCCACATTGCCAGCATTGATGGGTGATGCCGTCACGCCAATCATGTACGAGGGGGTGTAGCCTGTGATAATCAAGTCCTTGGTCTTCTTGATGAAGTAATCTGCCGTCATGCTCAGTCGGTTGTTCAGGAAACGCATGTCGAGACCAAGGTCCCACTGCTCGGAGGTTTCCCATTTCAGGTTATAGTTACCCGTACTGGTGGGCTGTGAGGCGATGGTATAGGCGGGGTTCACATTGCCGTCGAAAGCGTAGAAACTGCTGCTGCCAATGACTGAAGCGTATGAATAGTTTCCCAGACCTGCCACACTGCCGTTCTGACCCCAGCTGGCACGGAGTTTCAGGTGGCTGATAGCATGCTGGCTCTGCATGAACTTCTCGTTAGAGACCTGCCAACCCAGGGAGGCGGCTGGGAAGTAGCCCCAACGCTTGTTCAAAGGCAGGATGGAGAGGTCGGCAGCATCGGCACGGAGGGAGAATTGTGCATAATAGGTGTTGTTGTAGTCATACGACATACGTCCGAAGTACGACAGCTTTCGTGTACGTGTAGGCTCTCCACCGCTGACGGTACGTGTGGCGCCGCTGGTGATGTAGGCAAAGTAGGCATAGTTTGGGTCATTCTTCGTGATACCCAAGTCGCCATAGTTGGAACCCTTGGCCGTTCCACTGGTGTTGAAATAGCGGTTTGACGAAAACGACATACCTAGCATGGCATTCAGGTTGTGCTTCTCGGCAAGGGTCGTGGTATAGTTGGCGAAGTTCTCCCACTGATAATAGGTGGTGTTGGAAGAGCTGGCCTGAACGTTCCAATAGTCTATGTAGGAGTCGCTGACCGTCTGGTGGGGAGCTTCTGAATAATAGGTGTTGTGGAAGTTGAAACGGTAGCCGAGGCGCGAGGTGAAAACAAATCCTTTGAAGGGCTTGAAGTCCAGATAAGTGGAGCCACTGAAAGCGAAACCATCGTTTTTCGACGTATAGACTTCATTGAAGCTCAATGGGTTTACCAACAGTCCGTAAGGATTCATGTTGATGTAATCACCATTGGCGTTCTTCACCAAGTGGTGGTTGGCAAAACGCTCCATATAACTGGGCAGTGTCTTCGACGTTGGTGTCAGGATGGGCGATGCCATGATGGTGGCAACAATAATAGAACCATACTGACCCCATTCGTGGGCCTCACTCATCTTGTAACGGCCAATCTGGTTGTTGGTGCCAACCTTCAGCCACTTGTAGATTTCAGCATCGGCATTAATGGTACCCGTGATGCGCTCAAACTTGTCCTTGTCACCGATAATCATGCCGTTGTTGTCAAGGTAGCCCAGCGACACATAGATCGAGGCCTTGTCCATCGCTTTCTGGAAACTCAGATTATGGCGCTGCATCTTGCTGTTCTCAAACATCAAGTCCATCCAGTCGGTATCGGTCTTGCCGTCGTAATATTCATCAAGCTGGTTCTGGTTGATGAAACCGCCCTCCGTCATATACTGGATATAGTCTTTGGCTTTCATCAACTTTGGCGTGTGCGACAAACTCTGGGAAGAGAGTTGGAAATCGTATGAGATGATGCTCCTGCCAGACTTGGCCCGCTTGGTGGTAATGAGGACAACGCCGTTGCCAGCCTCTGCACCATAGATGGCCGCGCTGGCCGCATCTTTCAGCACCTCCATCGACTCAATGTCGTTGGGGTCGATATTGCTGATGCTGTTGGTACGCAGACCGTCGACTACATAGAGAGGGTCGGAGGACCCGTTAGAGGAATAGCCTCGGATTCTTACCGTGCTGCTCTCTCCTGGGCGGCCTGTGGAGGTGATGACCTGCACACCGGCAGTCTTACCTTGAAGGGCCTGCTCCACGTTTGTCATTGTACGGTTCTCAATGTCGCCAGACTTCACCTGAGAGATGGCACCTGTCACAGAGCTTTTCTTCTGGACGCCATAACCGACGATCACCACTTCTTCAAGCACTTTGTCATCCTCGGACATTGTCACTTTCATAGGAGCAGTACCCTTGACCACGACTTCATGGTCAAGGTAACCAATGTAGGAGAAAATCAGTGTTGCACCAACGGAACCCTTGATGGTGAAATTTCCGTCGAAATCAGTAATGGCTTTTTCTGAGCCATTCTTCACAGAGATGGTAACGCCAATCATGGGCTCACCCGTCTTCTTGTCGGTGACGGTACCACTCACAGTGCCTTCCTCCTGCACATAGTTAATAGCAGAGCCGTTGCTGGTCTCCGATCCCGGTGGGAGTGTTGCGTTCACACGTTGCACAGAGAACAGAAGTCCTGTGCACATCATACAAGTCGTTACGATTTGTTTGTTAATTAGGTTTGACATTTGCATAATAGTTAAAGATCTGAATTGTCGGGTGCAAATCTACGACGTAATCCATTTGCCTCCAAATATGCGAAATGCACAAACACTCAACAGGGCGGAAAAATCTTTTTCCGCCCTGTCTCAATACTACTACAAACGCTATAAACGTCTGATTATCAGTTTTGAAATTCTAGAAATTCAAAATAAAGGAAATAAGGTTGTCATCGCCTTCAAAAGCCAGTTTTTGCTTCAACCGGTACTTCTTGATTTCCACGGAGTGGGTCGTGATACCAATAATGGCTCCTATCTCCTTGGTGGAAAGATTGGCCCTTAGCAGACAGCAGAAACGGAGTTCTGACGCAGATAGCGAGGGGTATGCCTGCTGCATCCGCAACATGAACTCATAGTGGACATCTACGAAGTAATTCTCGAAGGAATGGAGCTTGTCTTCCTCCGTCGTACCCTCCTTGATAATCTTCTTGAGCTTCTGGTACATCTTATTGGGATAGCGGTCGCCAAGGGCCTGCTTTTGGCTTTCTATCTCTGACGAGATGCTTTCCAGCAGTTCTTGTTTCTGTGTGAGATAGCGCATCTGTGTCTTTAGTTGTCCTTCCTGATTTTTTACCTTCTCCTCTGCCATCTCCATTCTGATACGGCGCAACTTCTTTTCACGCGTGGAATAGACTATCAAGCTCGTTGCACAGATTAGCACCAAGATGTATAAGAGAATCATCGGCCACCGTAATAAGAAAGGAGCTTGGACACGAAAAGTTATTTCACGAGTATTGCCTATGTTGTCTTTGAGTTCAAGTTTGTAAGAACCAGGCGAAAGATTCGTGAATCGGATGACACCTGACGATTGCCACGGACTCCATTCGCTTTGGATGTCTTTCAAACGGAAGGAGTAACTTGGTGCAAACTCATGAATTCCTGCCGACAGACGTATCTCAATATTGGAGGCATCGTTAGGTATAACAATCTTTCCATCCAATGCCGCATAGCACATATGCTCATCTGCCATGTATCTGATAGCCTCCAGCCTGATTCCTTTCTGTTGGGAAAAAGCAGACTTCAACCGATTGAGATTTAAGATGACAGGACCCTCAAAGGTCGGGATATAGACACTGTCGCCTACTGTCGCGATATTCAGTCGGCCATCCTTCAACATCAACTTGGGGTTGGTGAAGGGCAGGCAGTATTCAAGCTTTGCGTTCTGGTCGTTGATGCGATACAGGCACAGCTCCTCATTCTCAGCCACCCAAAATGTATGGCTGCCTGCCGGAATGATGTCGCGTATCTAATTTGAAAACCTGATTTGCTCAGAGAGATTCTTATGGTATTCAAACTGGTGGTTAACTTCATCATAGTAATATATACCATTTGATGTCGTAAACCATGTTTTGTTATCAACTTTAAACAGGCGAACCCTGTACAGGTCAGCCTCTTTGCCAACCAGTTTGAAAGTATCAGCCCTCTCCACAGACTGCTGATTGCTGGTCAAACGGATACGATAAATTCCCTTCTCAGGCTCCAGTGCCCAGACCACTGTGGGATTTTCGGGCATGATCTGGAAATAATCCCCTGGACTGTGAATGATGGCACGCTGCTGCCATTTGCCGGCCAACCATTTTAAGATGACGATGCCTTCATGATATTTTATAAACAAGAATTCCTGTCCATTTTCGGCAACATATTCAAATTGTGAAGCACCATCTACTTCCAACAGCGTGGAAAAAGGAGAGGGGCCTGTCTTGACAAGCAATTGTTTGGATTCTGTTCCGCAAAGCAGTGCATCCTTGATAGCATAAAATTTTATTGGGAGAATGTTCTTGTTGGCCAGTTTGTTGTTGATGTATAGTCCCTTGCCCGTTGCATGATAGATGCCACCGAGATAGTGGACTGCATCATAGAACTTTCCAATCTCTTGATTGGTGCACCAAAGATGTAACAATGGATTCAGTTGAAACCTACTGATGCCAAAGTCATACGCTCCCCATAAATCATCATGCGATGCGTAAAGAAGGGCAGTGCACTTCAAGTCTTGTAACATACCCTTAGGAAGCCTATGAATCTCCTTGCTGTCTATATCCAACAGGTAAACTCCGTCACTGGTTGCAACGGCCATTTTGTGGTCATCCTCTGCGTAGCGTGTGCCACACTCCACCAGGATGGCCCCGCCATTGGCATCGGTCAGCCGACAAAGAGTGTGAAGCCCCGTATTTGTGAGTGTACACACCTCACCGTCAATAAAGCCAATAATCAGCTGATGATTGGCTTTTTCGAAAACAAACCGCACAATATGGTTCTGGAGCCTCGCGTCGTTGCTGACCAGTTGTTCACGATGATTCTTTATCTCATACAAGCCACTGAATGAATGCTGGGTAAAGATCCGGCCGTGGTCACAACAGAAAGTAGAGTAGAAGTCGTTGCCCACAATATGGAAGCGCTGGCCGTCATACATCAAAATCTGGCCATATTCCTGGAAATAAACCCTTTTGCCATCACTGGCGATGGCCCAAAACACACCATGCTCCTTAACGCCAGACTTGGCCAACAAGGGAAGCAACGAGGTATATTTGAATTCCCCGGTTTTCTCTTTCGTCCAATAACCGATATTGTTGTTGCCCGCTGCGTAGACACGTTCCCCGATGCAACAGACAGCCTTGACGCTGTAGAAATCAGAAGCTTTCAGCAACTCCCAGTCACTGCCGTTGAACCTTAGCAACCCTCCTTCGTTGGCAAAGAATAAGTTTCCGTCGGTATTTTGGCTCACAGCCCAATTTTGAGCCTCACCTCCATAGTCCTGATAATCAAAATTTATGACCTGTTGACCATGAACTAATAGGGTTAATGCACAATATAAAAATATCAATACAGATCTCATAAATTATAACCCGTTGGCGGAATTAAAGTTAGTTGATAAATGTGAGTAAAAAGTTGCACGTATTGTTGGTTTTTAGCAACTTGGTGATGAGCAAACCATTAAGTCCCAATCATCGTATGTACAACCTGTATACAAAATTCGTCAAAATACTTGAGATGTGCAAGCAATTCTTTGAAAAAAAAGTTGCACGTAAAAACAAACAAATGTGCCGAATGATTAAAGAATCAGAAAAGAATGTTGTACTTTTGTCGTGATTACATTAACTTGACCAGCATCACGATACCATCTTCTGTCAAGTCATTTGGCGATGGTTGCTTTTCTAGTTGCTCCAGTTTGACCAGCATTGCAATCCCTTCTTCTGTCACAGATTTGGGCCTTGACAGCTTTTATGGTTGCACTAATCTCGAATCTGTTATATTCGAAGGTAAATGCCCTGAAAATACTATAAGGTATTCAGATATCCCTTCTACTTGCATCCTCTATGTCCCCAAGGAATATCTTCAGGATTACAAGGACGCGCTTGGCGACATATATCCTTACATCTACGCCTATTCTTCCACCAACATCAACCAAGCCAAGACTCGCGGCATCGTAGCTACTTCACATGATGCATCGTCACCATCTCGGGCCTCGACAATAACGAGGAAGTCCGTTTCTATACCGCTGACGGCAAGCAGATTGGCACGACCAAGGCGATTGATGGCGTGGCTTCGCAAGTCGTTTCCTCCGCTTCCCTTGTGATCGCCAAGATTGGTGGCCATGCCATCAAGATTGCCGTGGAATAATATCACACCCCCTTGCATATAT
Source organism: Escherichia coli (assembly GCA_963593695.1). Lineage (GTDB taxonomy): Bacteria > Bacteroidota > Bacteroidia > Bacteroidales > Bacteroidaceae > Prevotella. The sequence goes on from CAVBBO010000018.1 coordinate 39,364, forward strand.
TATGAATGCAGCCAATCTCCTTTTTCATAGGATGATTGGCTGCATTTCTATTTATGACAATGCCCTATCTCGGTTACTGCGTATAAAAGATATAGTCTCTTGCATTTTTCTTTGCAAGACATTTTTTGCATTTGCCGAACTCTGTCTGGCAGAATCCGCTACTTGTTCCATCAGTTCTTTCAATAGCTCGTCTGATGGTTCCTCCATTGAAGATAAACGATATTCCTTGATGCTCATATTTATCTTTGCGTTTATAGATGTATTTGTTCGCAAAAGTAAAAAAAAATAGTTACATCCACAAGGCGTTTAACTCTTTTAGCAGAAAATGCTTGTCCTGTAACGAAACGCAGTGCCTTTTGCAGTGACAATGGGTAACTGTATTCCTTCGTTGTTCAATCGTGAAAAATCACGACAAAAGGCTTCCTGAGAATCCATTGTTTCCAAGCGACCAACCTTTTGCCTGTAAATGATCGAATAGCGAGGGCTTTTTCTATCTCTTTGGCTATTAGGATGTTATCATTATGAGGCCATTTTGGGACTTGAAACGGAGTCTTTTCACATTGCCTTTGCACTGGAATCGTGTCGTCTTTGCACTGGAATCGTGTCGCCTTTGCACCGCTATAGCATCGCCTTTACGCTTGAAAGGCAAGCGATTTTTGCTCTTCTACGCCTATATCACGGCGGAAAACAGGTGCGAAGGCTAAAATGAAGCCCTTCAAAGCACGCCGAAGCGGCAAGGAGAATCCAAACGCAGCGGTTCCGCTGCTCTAGATTGCAGGCTGTCGATGACGTGTTTTTGACCAAAAATATTTACAAGCAAAGCCATTGGCATAGGAGAGAACTAAGATTCGGGAGTTTCACCAAGACGGGTGCCCATGCCATCAAGATTGCCGTGAAATAACATCACAGCCCTTTTGCATATACAGAAAATGCAGCCAACCTCCTTGTTCACAAGAAGGCTGGCTGCATTTCCGCATTATAGTATTGACCGCAAATAAGCATTGCGGACAGCAATAAATCTAATTCTTATAACATCATCAAACAGATTCCATCATCCACTTGAGTGCGTTTACCCGTTTTATCCCGTTGTAGTCGGCTGTTGGGTCATCGTCGAGTGTTAGGATATACTTGGGGTACTGGTCGCTGATTTGCTGTAGTGAGGCAAGCTCACGCTTTAGAGTGTTCTCGTCGCGCACGGTGGCAGCCACTTGATAGTAGGTGATGCCATTCTCATCTATTGCCACAAAGTCCACCTCAAGGTTGTCAACCTTTCCGATATACACCTTCTTTTGGCGGTGGAGCAGTTCCAGATAGACAATATTCTCAAGTATGCGACCTGCGTCGAACGAGCGTGAGCCGAGGAGCATGCGGCGCAAACCGATGTCCACAAGATAGTATTTGCCCAACGTCTTGAGAAGCTGCCTGCCTTTGATGTTGTAGCGTTTAGCCTCGTATACGAAGAACGTCTCGCTGAGAGCCGACAGATAGCGCTCCACTGTTTTTTGGTCGATCTTCCTGCCATCGGCAGTCATGATGTCGGCAATGCGCTTTGTGGAAAGTATATTACCTATATTATCTGCCGTGAAGCGTATGACGCTTTCCAGCATCATCACGTCAGACAGCCGCTTGCGCGACATGATGTCTTTCACGACGATAGTGTTGTATACTCCATTTAGATAGTCGCTGATTTCAGCTGGAGTATCCAATTCAATGGTATAAGGGAAGCTGCTTTTTGTGATATAGTTGAGGTAGGTCTCCGCGAGGTTACCGCCACCTCCCGTGCCTTCCACATATTCCTTGAACGACAGCGGCAGCATGGCAATCTCCACGTATCTTCCAGACAGCAAAGTGGCAATGTCGCTCGACAGCATGTAGGCATTGGAACCTGTGACGTAAAGGTCAACAGTGGGCTTGAGGTTGAGGCTGTTCACAATGTCGGGAAAGTCGGTCACGTGCTGTATCTCGTCGAAGAAGATATAGGTCATGCGGTCTGTCAGTATCCGAGGCTTTATGTAGTCGTACAACTTGTGCGGATTGCGTAGCTCGTAATAGTCGTAATCCTCAAAGTTGAGATATATGATCTGTTCCTGGCCTACGCCGTGACTCTTGAGCCAATCGCGGTAAATCTCCATGATTGTGGATTTGCCGCAACGCCGTATGCCGGTTATCACTTTTATGATATCCTTGTCCTTGAAGGCAATCAGCTTGTTGAGGTATGTTGTACGTTCTATTCGCTTCATATTGCAGTGCTTTTTCTTGAAACTGCTGCGAAGTTACTGCTTTTTTAGGACATGGCATCCTAAAAGTGGTTGATTTATAAAAGTTTTAGGACTGTGAATCCTAAAACTTGCCGTTTTCGTATAGTTTTAGGACTGGGCGTACCAAAAAAGCATCAGGAAAGAGACAGAATAATCTACACGGAATGAAACCTCATAGAGGAGATTCTCAAAGAATTGCTTGCATATCTCAAGTTTTTTGACGAATTTTGTAGATTGTCAACATCTTGATAAGTAAAACGATGAAAGAGAAACGTCTATACGGCATCAGCATTCTACGGGTATTGGCCATGTTTCTGGTGGTCTACTACCATTGCATCTGCCCTTATTTTATTTGGCCAGGAGTAGACAGTGCCGGAGTGACGGTGCCATTGTATACTAAACTTTCATTGGATCTGAACAGGGTTCACCTGCCGATATTCTTTGTTGTTGCAGGCTATCTGTTTGGTTATAAGCGATTTAGGGGGGGGGTACGCAGACCGGCGGCAATTTCTTCTCGATAAGGCGCGGCGCGTGCTAGTGCCATATCTCACGGTAGGTTTGTTGTTGATAGCGCTACGGCAAGGAAGTCCCGGCGGACTGGTTACGGGATATTGTGGCCACTTGTGGTTTCTCGTGATCATCTTTGAGTGCTATGCCGTGGGCAAACTCATTGATTTCGTGTTGTGGGAAAGAAGGCATGTCCAGGCTGCGGCGTTTTTGATAGCCGCAATCTGCCTTGCGCTGTCTTATTTTGTTGCCTTTGTGTTGGGCAGCAGATTTCCCCACTACTTTTTCTTCTATTTTGGAGGCATGCTCATTGCTACTGTCGATCTCGACCGGCTACGAAAATGGCGGCTGCTCTTTGTGACGGTGGCCGTGGCGGCGCTTGTCGCAATGGTTCTCCAAGCCTTGTTGTGTGACCGTCAGCTGCTCTCGCTCCCGTGCAGTGTAGCGCTTGTTTTCTCCTTGCTCATCGTCTTCTGCACATCGCGCATCGGTGACGTGCCACGATGGACAAAGAGCCTCGATGCGTGCAGCATGGGCATCTATATCGTGCATCATATTATAATACAGGCGGTGAACCGTACCGATTTGCTCCATCCGGTTCTGCAAACCCACTACTATGTCTATCCGACAATGCAGTTTGTCCTTGTCATGCTCTTCAGTTGGGCTTTCGTGTGGGCACTGCGGCGGTATCCCATTGCCCGGTATTTCGGACTGTGAAACAAGCCTGACCGGAATCTCCGACCGGGTAACTGATTATTTGGGACAAGCCATCACCAATGCCTGAAGAGTTCCAAGCCAAACTTGCATCCAAACGTGCGGTTGCCCTTGCCGTTGCTGACAAACAAGCCGGCTGAGAACAGCCTCGTGGTGAAGCCATAGCCAAACTCAAGGTAGGGATGCATCTTGCTTGCGTCGAGCCACGAAACGTAGACGCGTTCCATCTCCATGTAGTGGCCCACCACGGGAAGCCAACTGAGCAGCAAGAGCGGCGACTCATAGGTGAGATTTCCGCGAAGGTAATAAGGCGACGTGTTGTAGTTGTCGCTCCTCAACAGCTCAAACTCGCCGCTCCAGTCATCGTTCCAGCCTCCCGGGATGTTGTTTTCCTTGAAGTTCTCATAGTTGAGGAAATAGGTATTGCGCCCCTTGTGGGAATAGTATCCCGCTCCAAGCCTCATCTGCAACGATTGCAGACGGTTGAGGTGGTGGATGTATTCCGCGTTGAACTCGTATCGCTCATACTTGGTGTTGGATTCCAGCACATTGGTTATGCCACGGTCATAATCAAGGGTCAGGATAGGCCCCGACCATCCCAACGGACGATATTGAACCTCAAACACCGGGGCGAAGGCTACATATTTGGTAGGCATGTTCATGGCACGGAAGAAACCCGGGGTAAACGCCTTGTACCTCTGATAAAGCGAGCCTATCTGGAACCCGATGAAACTGTTGACGTCGAAGTTCAACACCAGGCGTGCGTCGGTCTGGGTAAACTCATTGAAATTGTCAGGAGTCTTCATCAAGGCATGGTCGCCAAAGGTGTTCAAGACCTGTTCCATCTCTTTATAGATGAGGTTGTTGCTTATGCGGTTGCCATTGCCTATCTCAAACTTGACATACCTGTTTTTTCGTCGGCTCATATAAAAGAACAATGGCAAACGAAAATAATACTGCTTGAGCTTGAACGAATAACCGAAGCGCAAGTTGCCGAGCAATTCGGCATCGTCGCCCGTCTGGTAGTTGGCGTGCATGGCAAACTTATAGGTGAACCCGCGTCGGTCGCTGTAACTCATGTATAGCGGGTTCAGTACCGGGTTTATGCGCAGGTAGCCTTGGCTGTTTTGCCCGAAAGTCATCTTGATGCGGTTGAGCACATTGTTGCCCACTGCATCCCAAAACACTCGTTTCACCCAACTGCCACGCCTTTTGTCCGTGGTCACGGTATCGGTGTCGGCGCTGTCCTTGGCGGCTTTCATTGCCACCATGTCGTCCACGATCTTCCTTTCCTGAGCCGGGAGCGGCTTGGGACGCACGCTATCCATGAGCGCGGGGTCGTCCACATTGTCATAGCAGTCGCCATGCAGGGCGTTGCCCAAGCCATAGTTTGACGCGTAATGTGCCGATACCTTGTTGCCTAGGAACTTGAAACGCAACAGCCCCTCACAGTCTTTAGGGAAAAGCGAGTTGAAGCCCCTGTCGCCCATGGTCATTGAGAGAAGCGAGTTGACCATGTCGTATTCGCTCCATAGGTTGCAGCTGATGATGCGTCCCGTCAGGTTGTCGACAACGGCGTTGCCATGAACAAGCTGGGTGTTCTTGCGACGGCCATAGAAGCTCAGTTTCACCACGTCGCCAGTGACGGCATCCACTTCATACTTGTAAAACTTGAAGTTGTTTGGGTGGAAAGGTGAGAGGATGGTCTTGCCCACGATGGTCTCATCGTAGATGGTGGGCGTCATGTACCTGTCGAAACTGCTCATGACGCCTCGATAGCCTGGCACGTTGCTAATCCTCAACAGGGTCTTCGTGTCGAAGTCGTTGTAGTTTCTCATCCGTATCTTCGAGAAATTCTCCGTGAGAAACTCCCGCTTGCTGCCTCGGGCAATGATGCGGGCGGTGGGCACGAGCATGAGGATGGGGTTGCGCTTGTCTACCTTGATGAAAGCGCGCGAATAGGAATAAGCCTCATTTGGCATGTTGGTGGTGTCGATGGTCGTGGCATAGGTGTGGATACGACGGAGCAACGAGAGTTTTCTAACCCTCTTCGCGTCTGTGTTTACCGATAGCGACAAGAGGACACACAACAACAGCCACGCTATTCCAACTCGCTGAGCTCCAACCATCTCATCTCCTTTTCATCCAACTCGTCCTTGATCTGGGGCAGACGCTTGCTTTTCTCCGTCAGCTCCTCCACGGATAGCGTTCCGCTGCAAAGCATCTCCTCTATCTGGCTTTGCTCAGCGCTCAGGGCCTCTATCTCCTTGGACAGTTGCTCAAACTCGCGCTTCTCCTTGAACGACATTCGGCGTCGGGTGTCGTGGTGATAGTCTTTCTTCACCGCCTTCACCTTCTTGGCAGCCGTGTCTTCCTTTTCAGACTTCAGCGACTTCCATTCCCTATACTGGGTGTAGTTGCCCGGGAAGTCCTTTATCACGCCGCTGCCCTCAAAGACCAAAAGATGGTCTACCACCTTGTCCATGAAATAACGGTCGTGGCTGACCACGATGACGCAACCCGGGAAATCCTGCAAATATTCCTCAAGCACTTGAAGCGTCTGGATGTCGAGGTCGTTGGTGGGCTCGTCGAGGATGAGGAAATTGGGATTCTTCATCAACACGGAGCAGAGGTACAGCTTGCGCCGCTCGCCACCACTGAGTTTATAAACGAAGTTTTGCTGTTGCTCGGGCGTGAAAAGGAAATAGTTGAGAAACTGCGATGCCGTCATCTTGCGACCTCCACCCAAGTCAACATAGTCTGCTATGTCGGTAATGATGTCGATTACCTTCTGGCTCTCGTCAAACTTCAGGCCGTCTTGCGAGAAATAGCCAAACCTGACCGTCTCGCCAATATCAAACTTGCCACTGTCCGACGGCACGACACCCAAGAGCATCTTTATGAACGTCGACTTGCCCGTGCCGTTGTTGCCAACGATGCCCATCTTCTCGAAGCGCGCGAAGTTGTAATAGAAATTGTCAAGGATGGTCTTGTCGTTGCCTTGCGAGTCGGTGAACTTCTTTGAAACGTATTGGCACTCAAAAATCTTAGAGCCAATATACACATTGCTGGCTTTCAGCCTCACCTGCCGCTCCTCTATGCGCCTGTGGGCACGTTGCTCAAGCTCGTAGAACGCATCCTCGCGGTAACGTGCCTTATGGCTTCTCGCCTGTGGCGTGGAGCGCATCCATTCCAGCTCCTTGCGGTAAAGGTTGTTGGCACGGGCTATCTCGGCGCGCCGGTTGTCGATGCGCTCTTGACGTTTGTCCAGATAATAACTGTAATTGCCACGGTAGGTGTATATGGTCTCGTCGTCGAGCTCCAATATGACGTTGCACACGTTGTCAAGGAAATAACGGTCATGGGTTACCATGAGCAAGGTCAGCGTGGAGCGAGAGAGATAGTTCTCAAGCCAGACAATCATCTCAAGGTCGAGATGGTTGGTCGGCTCGTCGAGAATGAGAAAGTCGGGCTCGGTTATGAGCGCATTGGCAAGTGCCACACGCTTGCGCTGCCCTCCGCTAAGCTCCTTCATGGGCTGCGAGAGGTCATCGATATGGAGCTTGGTGAGTATCTGCTTGGCTTTCAACACTTTCTCCGGGTCGCCGTTGTGGTTGAAGCAAGCATCCAGCACCGACTCCTCGGGGTCGAAGTCGGGTGTCTGCTCAAGGTATCCCACCCGTATGTCGTTGTGGAATATTATCGAGCCACTGTCGCGACCCTCCTTGCCGGCTATAATCTCCAAGAGCGTCGACTTGCCGGTGCCGTTTTTGGCAATGAGCCCAACTTTCTGCCCCTCGGCAACCGACATGTTAATGTTGTCGAAGAGCACTTGGGCTCCAAAGCTCTTCGTCAACCCTTGAATGTCTAAATATGGTGTCATCCCGTGTTATTTTTCAGTATGGCCTATGTCCTTGAGAACCTGCCCGATATAATCGAGCACTTCTTCCTTCCCCGACTTAGCGCTGGCGCTGGTGATGAAGTAAGGTGGCAATGCCTCCCAAGTGTCAAGGAGCGCGTCCATCCACGCCTTGGCGTTGGCACGAGCCTTGCCCACGGTGAGCTTGTCGGCCTTGGTGAAGACAATGGAGAAGGGAATGTTGCTTGCGCCGAGCCAGTCGACAAACTCACGGTCTATCTTCTGCTGCTCGTGGCGGATGTCTATGAGCACGAATACATTGACAAGCTCCTCGCGCTGGAGGATGTAAGAGCGAATCATGCGGTCAAGCTTGTCGCGCTCTGTCTTGGAACGCTTGGCATAACCGTAGCCAGGCAAGTCTACAAGATACCAATCGCGGTTGATTATGAAGTGATTGATAAGCAACGTCTTGCCAGGCATGGATGATGTCTTGGCCAAGCCCTTGTGGTTGCAAATCATGTTTATCAAGCTCGACTTGCCCACATTGCTTCGGCCGATGAAGGCAAACTCGGGGCGCTGGTCCTTGGGGCACATCGTCACCGTAGGCGACGAAATGGTATATTCTGCTGTCTTAATTACCATACTTTTATGTTTTTAGTGCAAAGATAATGATTATCTATTATTTTTTTGCTAACTTTGCGCCTAAATAATAAAAATAATAAGGTAAAAAGAAATATCATTATGGCTAAGAGATTTGCCGAGCACGACCGTCTTGACCTTACCAAGACAAATGAAAAGGTTTTAGCAGAGTGGGAGAAAAACGACATCTTCCACAAGAGCATCGATGAGCGTGAGGGTTGCCCCAAGTTCGTCTTCTTTGAGGGACCTCCATCTGCAAACGGCCACCCCGGCATTCACCACGTGTTGGCTCGTTCCATCAAGGACACCTTCAACCGCTATAAGACCATGAAGGGCTTCCAGGTTCACCGCAAGGCGGGCTGGGACACCCACGGACTGCCTGTGGAGCTGGGCGTGGAGAAGGAACTTGGCATCACCAAGAAGGATATCGACAACAAGGCATCAGAAAAGTATATCTCCACGGAAGACTATAACCACAAGTGCCGTGAGAACGTGATGAAGTTCACTGCCGAGTGGCGCGAACTGACCGAGAAGATGGGCTACTTCGTAGACCTCGACCATCCTTACATCACCTACGACAACAAGTATATCGAGA
>CAVBBO010000019.1:0-12495 GCA_963593695.1 Escherichia coli
GACACCCTCAAGATGTCGCTTTTCGATGGCGGGTACGTGTCATACGACACGAAGGCGGACGCCACGTCGCCGTCACCATCCTATCATTACCAATTGGCGGAGAAATAATATAGCGTAAGTCCGAACGCGTATTTCTCAAAATAAGCTAAACGGCTGCATTCATGCGGAGTTTAAGCTATTTTGTGTAACTTTGCAACGATTATGAAAGGGAAACGTATACATATTTATATTATAGCTCTCGTTGCCTTGGTGATTCTTGGCAGTTTCGCAATAATCAGCTTGGCGACATTTAGAGGTGAGAATACCACGCCACAAGATACTATTGTCAAGCCACAGGTCAAGAACCCCAAATTGCAGGTGGCAAAGGCTGACACTTTGCGCAAGCAAAAAGTCTCTGACTCAATACCAGATTATGATCCAACCGTGAGAGGAACGCTTACCGATAGTTTGGGCAACCCCATGAGTGGTGTCGTGGTAAGTGATGGATATTCGTGTGCCGTGACCAACGACAAGGGAATGTATATCTTCATGCGCGACAAGAACGCGCGGTTCGTATGGTATTCGGTGCCAGCAGATTGCGAGATACCCACACATTCCGCAACCGACCGAACTGCATTTTTTTACCAGCCGTTGAAGGCAAGGCAAAATGAATACAACTTTACCTTAAAACGCTTGGCTGGAGGCCCAGAGCGCGAATATAAGCTAATCGTCTTCGGAGATCCTCAGATAACAAATGCCTTTAGTCCTTATTACACGGGGCCTGATGATAACCCAATACAGAAAAGCGACCTTGCCCGTTTCACCGATGAGACCATGGCCGATGTGAGGCAAACCATCTCCACGTTGTCTGCCACCATGCCCGTGTATGCCATATCCATGGGCGATGACGTGCAATATTATGGAGGCTACAATGCAGGCTTGGAACGGCAGATACGTGAGGCGTTGGGCTCGTCGAGAGCCACGGTGTTCTCTGTGATAGGCAACCACGACCAAGACGGCAAGAGCTTATATGTGAGGAAGTGGGAAGAGAGTTTCGGACCAACCGATTTCAGTTTCGACCGTGGTGATGTGCACTATGTTTGCCTCAACGACGTGCATTTCTATCGTGGCATGCTTTATTGGCAACCTGGAGAGTTGACGGCCTCGCAGTTGCGTTGGCTTCACGAAGACCTCTCCTTTGTCAATCACGACAAGAAGGTCGTTCTATGTTATCATATTCCCCTTACCATGGGCAATCGCCCACGCAAGGGAGCAACGTCGCTAAACCTTGAATCAGAACCAGGACATTATTCATCTTCGGTCTTCAAGCGTGTGCTGAACGAGCTGAAGGTTTTCAAGGGTGGGTATGAATTGTTTTGCGGTCATACCCATTTTGCGATAAACCATGAGATTGAGTTCGATGGTGGACATATACTTGAACATTGTCATGCCGCGGCTTGTGGCAACATTTGGCAATCAAACATAAATATCTGCGGCACGCCAAACGGCTATTATGTCTATACCTTGAATGGAACTAACATAACTGATGGTTACTATAAGGGAACTTTTTGGCCAAGGTCAAGACAGATGACACTGTTCAAGGCATCGACCAACTTCAATGGCGAGTCGTATGCTGCTGATTGGCAATTGCCCGTGGACAGCGGCGTGATTATAGCAAACGTGTTCAATGCCGACTCACGATGGCGCGTCTATGCGATAGAGAATGGCGTGGAGCGTGAGATGCGGCGCATTGACCATCAAGGACAAGACGCTTTCGCCACAGGTTATCATCATCGCTATTCACAGTCGGTGAGCTACCAGTTCGTGAGCAAGAATAATGGCTATCTTATAATGAACCACTTATATTATTATGTGCCTCGCTCGGCAGAAAGCCGCATAACGGTCAAGGTGAAAGACGCTTACGGAAACACGTACACGTCGACATCAGACGAAGTGATAAGTGAGCCATTTTTCAATTTTGCTCATTATTATGAAGAAAAACGATAATTTATCTTCTTTTCCTTTGTGTTGTCTATAAAAGGTAGTATCTTTGTCAAATATAATGTAAAGATAACACAACCAGACAATAACGTAGGCCTGAAATGAGACAAATAAAGATAACTAAAGCTATTACTGCCCGTAACAGCGAGTCTTTGGATCGCTATCTTTCAGAGATAGCCCGTGAGCCAATGCTCACACCTGAGGAGGAAGCCTCTCTCGCGCAGAAAATTCACCTCGGTGGCAAGGAAGGCCAGAAGGCAAGAGACAGGCTTGTCAATTCCAACTTGCGTTTTGTCGTTTCTGTTGCCAAACAATATCAGCATCAAGGCATCTCGCTTGTGGATCTTATAAACGAGGGAAACATCGGCCTGGTGAAAGCCGCTGAGAAGTTTGACGAGACTCGTGGATTCAAGTTCATAAGCTATGCCGTTTGGTGGATTCGGCAAAACATTATGGAAGCTCTCGCCGTGAAAAGCCGTATCATACATGTGCCCATGAACCAGATGGGTGTGGCGTTGAAGGTCAACAGGGCCACAGAGGCTTTCCTTCAGAAAACCGGAAGAATGCCATCCATCCATGAGATATCGGTTGAGACCGGACTCGACGAGGAAGTAATAGAGTCGGCAAAGGACGCAAACAATAGGCCAACAAGCATAGACGCGCCATTGGGTGATGATTCCAGCGACAATACAATTGGCGAAATGCTTACCTCCGACGACAATGCTTTCATTTCTGACAAGTCGGTAGACAACGCGTCGCTCAACAAGTTTATAGAGGATTTGCTCAAGGAAGTGCTTACAGACCGCGAACAAACTATTGTGAAGGCTTCGTTTGGAATAGGAAGTCCTGAGAAGAGCCTTGAGGAACTTGCCAGCGACATGGGCATGACAAGAGAACGTATCAGGCAGGTCAAGGAAAAGGCCATAAGGAAAATAAGGCACTCGCCTGCGGCCAAGATCCTGAAACAGTATTTGGGATGATTGGCATAAGCCGCAGGTTAACATGATGATAATAAGCACGTGGCGAAGCAGATGTTTGAGAAATTATTATTAACTTTGCAACCGAAATAATAATTTACGAACAGGGGTACTTGCTAAACCCCCTTTAACAAAACAAGAAATGACAAAACAACCACGTGCTGAAGTGAGCGTGCTTTTCATGCTCTTCAGCGTTTTTTTCTGTGTTTGCCTCATCTTGGCAAACATCCTTGAAACCAAGCAGATAGCCATTGGTTCCGTCAACTTGACCGGAGGCTTGATAGTTTTCCCCGTTTCATACATCATAAACGATTGCGTTTGTGAGGTATGGGGCTACCGCAAGGCTCGATTGCTCATATGGATGGGATTTGCAATGAACTTCTTTTTCGTGGCGATGGGCGCGTTGTGCGATTGGATTCCCGGTGCGCCGTATTGGAACAACCAAGAAGGTTTCCATGCCATCTTTGGGCTTGCCCCACGCATTGCCGCTGCATCGTTTGTGGCGTTTATCGTGGGAAGTTTCATGAACGCTTATGTCATGAGCCGAATGAAGATTCGCGACCAAGGCCGCCATTTCTCTGCGCGTGCCATATTGAGCACCGTGGCGGGAGAGAGTTGCGATTCCGTGATATTCTTTCCTCTTGCGCTTGGTGGAGTCGTGCCATGGGAGGAGTTGCCAAGTCTTATGTTGTGGCAGGTGTTTCTAAAGACGTTTTACGAGGTGATAGCCTTGCCGCTCACCATACGTGTCGTGAAGTTCTTGAAGAAGCATGAAGGTGAGGATGTTTACGACAAAGGCATCGACTATAACATACTTAAGATTTTCAATTTATAAGATATACAATGACAGAAAGAAACGAAGAGGGGCTCAAGGCCCTTGGCAGGAAAACTCAATACAGCATGGATTACGCGCCAGAGGTGCTGGAGACCTTTGTCAATAAGCACCAAGGCAACGATTATTGGGTAAGGTTCAACTGCCCTGAGTTCACGTCGCTCTGTCCCATAACGGGTCAGCCCGACTTTGCAGAGATCCGCATCAGCTATATTCCCGACGTGAGGATGGTGGAGAGCAAGAGCCTGAAGCTCTATTTGTTTTCCTTCCGCAATCATGGTGACTTTCACGAAGATTGTGTAAACATCATCATGAAGGATTTGATTAAGCTGATGGACCCGAAATACATTGAGGTGACGGGGCTATTTACCCCACGTGGTGGCATTAGCATATATCCTTATGCCAACTATGGTCGCCCGGGAACCAAGTACGCGGAGTTGGCAGATAAGCGCTTTGCCACGCACGAATAGACTTTACGTTTTCCTTTAGATATTCCATCAAGTGTCGGGCAGACTCTTGATGGATTTTTTTTCGCCCACTACCCAAATTATGTCACCTGCGGCAAACTTGCGATTAGGATTCATGCAAGTGAGGCTGTCCTGGCCTTCCTCAACGCCTACCACCATGCAATTGTATTGCTCCCTGATGCCGCTTTCTTTAAGGGTAAGGCCAATGAAAGGACTGTCCTTGCCAAGCTTTACCTTTTGCAACTTCATTTCGCGGTGTTCAATCTGTGTGTCCTCAGCCTCCACGTTTGTCTTTACCGCTTGTGCGAAGTCCTTTAGTTGTTCATCGTTGCCGATGGCTTGTAAGCGGTCGTTTGGAAAGATAATAGTGCATCCACCAGGGATGTTGATGCGTTTGTGGCCACGGAGAATGCTGCTCACATACACCCCAAAACGCGAGCTGAGCTTGAGCTCGCCAAGCGTCTTGCCTGCCCAAGAGGAATTGGAGGGCACGTCAAAGTCGGAGATGTGAATGTCGCGCTCAACGAGGTTCTTCTCGAATTGTGGTTTACTCTTTCCCTCAACCTGCGCCTTGATTTCGCGAGAGTGGAGGTTGGCTATGAAACGCCGTTCCATGCCTATCGAGCTTTTTTTGAGTCGGCGCGACAATGCCATCAGAACAATAAGCGTCACGGCAAGGGTTATCACTAAGGCGTTTGCAAAGCGTGCAAGGTAGTTGCAGACATAAAACAGTATTGATGCGGCAATGGTTACCCTAACTAGCACTGTGAAAATAAGGGGTAGGCGATTGAGCCGACTTTCGGTCCACAGTTCCTTGAACTCTTCGCTATGGTTGTTTTTCATGACCAAGGCTCGCATGAAAGGCGATATGCAGACGAATGTCAAGACCCCGGTGGCTCCATTTGCCCACCAATGTGGCAGTATGTGGCGGAAGAATTGCAGGGCAAAGGTCAGCATCACCGCGGTTACTGCTATGCACAGCACGGTGTATATGAGTGTGTTTATGCTCATCTTTCGCAACAGGCGATTCCAGGTAGACAGTTCTTTGGTCGTTGTTTGGTGAGCAGTTCCCAAGTGTTCGAGCCGTCTTGACCATTTGCGTGGCAGCACTTTGGTAATGCCATTGTAGGTGGGTACGGCTGCTCGTATCATGTAGGGGGTTATGAAGGTGGTGACAACGCTCACGGCCACTATGACAGGGTAGATGAAATCGCTGATGACGTTAAGCGACAGTCCGAGAGAGGCTATGATGAAAGCGAACTCGCCCACCTGCGCCATTGAAAATCCGCAACGCATGGAGGTCTTCAATGTCTGGCCAGACAACATGTAGCTGAATGTGCCAAACACGGCTTGCCCAACCATTATGGCGATTACGAGTACAATGATTGGCAGTGCATACTTGACGAGAATATTAGGATCCACAAGCATGCCCACCGACACGAAGAATATCGCGCCAAAGAGATTTTTCACTGGTGCCACGACCTTTTCTATGCGCTCCACCTCTATCGTCTCTGCAAGGATGCTGCCCATGACAAACGCGCCAAAGGCCGACGAGAAACCAACCGCCGTGCTTATCCACGCCATGGCGCAGCATAGGCCAAGGGCTACGATGACAAGGGTCTCGTCGGTCATCAGCTTGCGAGTGGCGCGAAGCAGTGTCGGGATGACATAGAGGCCAACGAGAAACCACAGTATGAGGAAGAAGACTATCTTCAATAAAGATCCAACCATTTGCGCCCCGTCTGGGTTACTGCCAGAGGCTATGGCCGACAACATGACCATCATCACGATGGCGAGGATGTCTTCAAGGATGAGTACGCTCATCACGAGTTTGGCAAACGATTGTTGCGAAAGCCCCAGGTCGTCGTAGGCCTTGTAGATAATGGTGGTCGACGACATGGCGAGCATACCGCCAAGGAAAATGCAGTCCATCTGGCTCCAGCCGAAGAGATGCCCCACCGTCATGCCCGTCATCGACATGAAAAACACCGTGCACACGGCGGCAATGATGGGCGCCAACCCCATCTTGAGAATCTTCTTGAACGAGAAGTCGAGACCGAGAGAGAAAAGCAGGAACATCACGCCAATGTCTGCCCATGTCTGTATGTCGGCCTTGTCCACGACCGACATCGTGAGTGGTAAATGGGGAGATACGATGAAGCCGGCGACGATGTACCCAAGCACCAAAGGTTGTTTGAGTCGCTTGAAAATAAGTGTCACCATGCTGGCAACGATGAGAATCAATGCCAAGTCTTTTACAAGGGCTGGGAGTTCTGCCATAGATGCGTCTTGCTTTTGTTTAGTCTTATCCTATTTGCAAAGTTACGAGTATTCATCAATAGCGCAAACTATTTGTGTGATATTTCAGTTTTCTCTTTACACATGCAAACGAAAAAAGGCAGTTGCTATAATTGGCAACTGCTTTTTTGTGTGGACCAGCTAGGGCTTGAACCTAGGACCTCCAGATTATGAGTCTGTTGCTCTAACCAACTGAGCTACAAGTCCAATGAAATTTCTCAACAAGAGTAGCACTTGTGCCGCCTCAATCGTTAAGCGAGTGCAAAGGTAGGTCTTTTTCTTGTAATAAACAAATTTTTGTAGGACTTTTTTGTCAATTCCCATATTCTTTCTTCTTTTCTGCCATGTAATGTTGCGAGATTAAATAATGTGTGTTACATTTGCAATGTCAGTAAATGTTGATATATGCTTATAGTAACAAGAAACACGAGTGATTATGGACCATACGATGAGTCCATGGTGGCAAGATATGTGGAGGAAGGCAAACTTCTGCTCAACGACAAGGCGCGCGATGCCGCCACTGGAGAAGAGGGTACCATAAAACAACTTTTGGCTCGCAAGGGCTTTCGCCCCACGGTCAAGAGCAATGGCTCTTTGTTTAAACAATTGGCCCACGTCGGGCGTGACCTCATATTGCCTCGCGACGACATCAGGCGACATTCGCTCCTTGAGGACAAGCGCTTGCTCATTCTTGCCATAGCTGGCTTGTCGTTGTCGGTCATCATGCTCTTGCCCATTGGCGGCATTTTGGTGTTCTATGTCGTTTCGCTGTATTTCGCCACCATTTGGGGATTGTTTTTCGCATGGTTGTTCAGCACTCGGCAGGTAAATGCCAAGACCACCATCACGACCTTCTTCCTTACCCAAGCTGGTGTGTTTCTTGTCTTTGGCACGTTGCACAGTCTCAATTTCTTCAATGTCTTCACCGAGGCGGCATTCCCGCTAAGCATCGTTGGCTATGTGCTTGGCGTGGGACTCACCGAAGAGTTTACCAAGATGATACCGCTTCTCATACTCCAACGTCGCAGCCGCGAGCCCATGTTGGCCCAGACCATGGTCTATTTCGGACTTGTCGCCGGCATAGCCTTTGGCGTTTTCGAGGGAGTGCAATACCAGACCACCATAAACATACGTGCCGACTACACCACGGCGTTCATACTCAACATTGCCCGTCTCACCTCCTTGCCCTTTCTCCATGCCATTTGGTGTGGCATAGCAGGCTATTATCTTGGCATGGCAGGGCTCTATCCGCGTTACCGCCATGCCCTGTGGTTCCTCGCCCTTGTGGTTCCTGCCACGCTTCATGGCCTCTACGACTCGTTTGCCAACGTGTCTTATATAGTGTCTTTGTTTGTGGCTTTTGGCAGTGTGTTGTTGCTTATGGCTTATATGAGGCGTAGCGGCAAGTTGAAAGAAAGGCTTCGCGACAATGGCTAAACCAATAGTATTACTCACTGTCGTTTTCATGTCGCTGTGTCTCATGTCGTGCGACTTGGAGACGACCGACAATGGCAAGCTCGATGGCTTTTGGCATCTTGAGCGTATAGACACTCTCGCCACGGGCGGCTCTCTTGACACGTCGGGCGACAAGGTGTTTTGGGCTTTCCAAGTGCGTCTTTTGTGGTTGCAGGGCGGTTCCTCAAACTTCTATTTCCGTTTCAACCAAGATGGCGATAGCCTGTCGATATATTCTCCCTATACCAACGAAGGCCATGAGGAGACACTTGGCGACGGTGGCAACAAGCCTGTTTCCGATCCGTCCCTATTGCGCGACTATGGCATAGAGGATTTGGAGACACATTATAAGAAAGAAGCCTTAGACGGCTCGCGGATGACACTCCGCTCGCGCCGGCTAAGGCTTATGTTCCGGAAATTCTGACTTCTCTCTTATTGGGCGAAAGCTTGGAATTCAGAAGTCGACCACGGTGATGCCGGCTCCGCCAAAGCGCACGTCCTCGTCGTGGTAGTTGGTCACTGTGGGTTCAGCCGAGAGATATTGCCTGATGAGCGTGCGAAGTATGCCATTGCCCTTGCCGTGAAGTATGCGCACGCGTTGCACGCCCATGAGCACAGCATCGTCGATGAAATACCTCACGGCTTGCAGAGCCTCGTCGCCGCGCATTCCCATGATGTCGAGATCGGGGTGGAAGTCTTTCCTGTGCTCGTCGATGGTGTTTTGCGTCATGTGCGACACGTTGAACGATTGCAGACCCTCCTTTATGGCATCCATCTTGCTCTTGGGCTGGTCCGTGGCCCTGGGTGCCGAAGCGTCTTGCGCCGCGAGCTCAATCCGCGAAATGGGCAACTTTGTTCGCAAGCCACCCACGAGCACCGAGGCGGTCTTGCCCGACAACTGCTCCACCACGCCTTCTGAGCGCAATCCCTTTAGTCGCACCCTGTCGCCAACGGCTATTGGGCGGTCTGCCGTGGCTTGGGCCTTGCCTGTGGCATTTCTCAGTGCGTTAGCAGCCTTCTCCTCGTCCTTGCCTTTGGTCTTCTTGCGATCCTCGCGTCGCTGCTTTCTGGCTTTCAGCTGTTCCACTTTCTTTTGGAAGTCTTCGTCGGAAATCAGTCCTGCCGACTTTTTCTTAGATGAGTTCTTCCAGCTGTCGTTTGCCACGTCCTCCTTGAAGGAGTCGAGCTCGGCGCGTATCTTCCTTGTCTCCTCCTTGGCAGCTTGCTGCTCGCGTATCTCCCTTATGGCGTTTTCTATGCGCTTGTTGCTTTCCTTGAGCAATTCTTCTGCCTCTTGTTTCGCCTTGGCTATCACGGCCTTGCGCTCGGCAGACACATCTGTTATGCCTTTCTCGTATTGGTCGATGCGTTGTTGCAGTTCCTTTTCTTTCTGGTGCACCGTTTGCCTTTTCTGTTCCCAATAGCGTTTGTCGCGCACAATGTCTTGCAGGTATTTGTCGCTCTGGATATAGTCGGATCCCACTATCTCCGAAGCTTGTCTTATCACCTGTTCGGGCAACCCTATCTTTCGCGCTATCTCTATGGCAAATGAGCTGCCCGGCCTGCCTATGGCAAGCTGGAACAGTGGGCGCATCTCGTGGCGGTCGTAGAGCATAGCGCCGTTGACCACGCCCTCGTGGGCATCGGCAAAGTGCTTGAGGTTTTGATAGTGGGTGGTGATGACCGCCCAAGCCTGCCTTTCGCAAAACTGCGTGAGCACGCTTTCGGCTATCGCCCCGCCGATTTGCGGTTCTGTTCCCGTGCCAAACTCGTCGATGAGAATAAGCGTCTTGCCTGATGCCTGCTTCATCATGTTCTTCATGTTCAGAAGGTGCGACGAATAGGTGGACAGGTCGTTCTCAAGGCTTTGCTCGTCGCCAATGTCAATCATTATGTCGTCGAATACTCCGCACTTGCTCCTTGCGTCCACAGGAATGCTGAGGCCACACTGCAGCATGTATTGCACCAAGCCCGTGGTTTTCAGGCATACCGACTTGCCGCCGGCGTTTGGTCCGGAGATTATCAGGACGTGCTTTCCGGGGGTGAGCATTATGTCGAGAGGCACGATCTCGCCTTTGAGATGAGCCTCAAGCAGCGGGTGGCGGGCACGTATGAAGTCGACATAGGGCGAGTCTTTCACCGTTGGCTCGAAGGCTTCCATCTCTTTCGCAAGTTTTGCCTTGGCGTGTATGAAGTCTATTTTGGCAAGGAAGTCGTACGAGTCGAGCATCTCCCGCACGTGCGGACGTATTCGTTGTGCCATCTTCGACAATATGCGGATTATCTCCTTGCGCTCTTCCATCTCCAACTCGCGAATCTTGTTGTTGGCCTCCACCGCCTCGGTAGGTTCCACAAACACGGTGCGGCCCGTGGCGCTTTCGTCGTGCACGATGCCTGATATCTTCTTTTTCAATCCGGGTGCCACGGGAATGACGAGGCGGCCGTCGCGCATGGTTGGCGCGGCATCCTTGTCCACTATGCCGTCGCTCTGTGCAGCGCGGAGAATGTTGTTGAGTATTCTCGACACCGATCCGTTGGTCTTTGCCAGCTCACGGCGTATGTTGAGCAGCTCGGGAGAGGCATTGTCGCGAATATGCCCAAACTTGTCTATGATTTGGTCTATTTGCTGAATTATGATTGGAAAAGTGGCAATGCCGTCGGCTATGTCGTGCAGGGCAGGGTAGTCCCATTTTTTCATTGTCACGTCGCTGCCGTCATCGTCCTGCTCTGGCAAGTCCTCGCCACGATAGAGATAAGCCACAATGTCGGCGATGGTTTTTAGCGAGCGCCTGATGTCGAACAGTTCGCTTTCCTCTACCCACGTGTTTTGCAGCCTGAGCCGTTTCAGGCTGTCGCGAACGTCGAAGAAAAAGGCCAATGGAAAATCGTCTTGTTCTTCTATCTGCCTCATCTCGCGTATCTCCTCCATCCAAGTGTTGATGGTCTCGGCATCGTTGGAGAAGGCCATCTCGTCAACCAATCCTTTTCCAAGAGGGGAGAGGCAATAGGCACCCACCTTGTCCTTTATTTCGTTGAACCCTATCTTGGTTTCAAAATTCTTTGGGTATATCATCGTTTATAATATCTCGTTGTGGCATTAAAACCTGTCAACGTCTCTTTTGCGACGTCGTGTTTGTTTAATTCGGTTTGCAAAAGTACATTATAAAAGATGTATGTTTCACAAAAATTCCGTTAATATATTTTAATTGAACCGCTCGCGGATTGTCAGCGGCAATTGTTGCTGTCGATAGGGTTTCGGCTTTCCACTGCAAAGGCGTTGGCTTTCCACTGCAAAGGCATCGGCTTTCCACTGCAAAGGCATCGGCTTTCCATTGTAAAGGCGATTGGGGCTTTGCGCAAGGTTTTTTGCTTGTAGGGATGATGTTGGATGATAATGGCTAAATAGCTGTGAGAAAGCTATTTAGCCATTATTGCTTTTGCGAGGTGCGGCTTTAAAGCTTGTCGCCATAGCATAGGTCGCCAGCGTCGCCAAATCCTGGTACTATGTATTTGTTTTCGTTCATGCCGGGGTCAATGGCTGCGCACCAGATGGTGGTTCTGTCCTCGGGAAACACGTTCTTGATGTGCTCTATTCCCTCGGGCGTGGCTATCACGCAACACACGTGAATGCGCTTTGGCTTGCCTTTCGTAAGGAAAGCCTTGTAGCCCAATTCCATGCTGCCGCCCGTGGCAAGCATGGGGTCGGCTATGATGAGGGTCTTGCCTTCGATGGACGGCGTGGCAAGATATTCCACGTGGATTCCCACCTCGTGGTGCTGCTCGTCGGTATACTCACGATATGCCGACACGAATGCGTTGCCGGCATGGTCGAACACATCAAGAAAACCCTCGTGGAAAGGCAGGCCTGCCCTGAAGATGGTCGCGAGCACCACATTGTCTGACGGAACGTTCACGTTAGCCACGCCCAAGGGGGTCGCGACCTCGCGCGTGTCATAGTTGAGTTGTTTCGACACCTCGAAGGCCTCATACCAACCCACGCGACGTATGTTGTTGCGGAAGAGGAGGCGGTTGCTTTGGTAATCCTTGTCGCGCATCTCGGCAATGTATTGGCCGACAATGCTGTTTACTTCGGAAATATTGATTACATCTATCATGTTTTGGCTGAAACTTGATTATTGATTGTTTATTGTTTCATATTGCAAAGTTAAGCAAAATATGAGTTATAACAGGCAAAAAAGGGGTGAAACTTATCTTCGCAATGACAACTGCATTTAGCAAAACGAACCAATAAAACGTGGTTTTAATTTCTTTAACCTAAAAAAGATGTAGAACACGCGAAAAAACGCGCGAGACTTTTTGCCGTGCATGTAAGTTTTGTTACCTTTGCCCTCGAAAAAACGGAAAGTTCACATTTTTCATAACTAATACATTTTAAAAAAAATGGCAAAGTTAGATTTAACAAAGTATGGAATTACAGGTGCTACTGTAATCGCTCACAATCCTTCTTACGAGCAGTTGTTCGAGG
>CAVBBO010000020.1:0-32032 GCA_963593695.1 Escherichia coli
CAAAGAAACAGGCCGTGTCACCATTCAAAGAGTTGCAGATGATCGCGCAACTTAAGCCTAGTATGCTAAATTTGTAGCATTGATATCCCGATATCCAATTGCTCCCGTTGTCACAACGGGAGCAATTGGGCATGCTAGGAGGCTCGAACCCACCTGAGTAGTTACTCGGATGGTTACGAAGCGTTAACGCCGCAATCGCAACGTTGTTACGGTGAAATGGCAAAGGCATTACGATTTAATCTTCTGTAGCTGTCGACAAACCCTGACAACACAATCATCATTGAGCCAATTTAATGTATTACTAACTATTTTTCTCAATTAGATTTTTTACCTTTGCAACAAAATTGGAATAATGGATAGAGATGAATATATAGAGATAAAAGGTGCTCGCGTAAACAATCTTAAGAACGTTAGCCTTAGGATTCCACGTAATCATTTGGTGGTTATGACAGGAGTGTCTGGCTCTGGTAAGTCGAGCCTTGCCTTTGATACACTTTATTCTGAAGGGCAACGCCGTTATGTAGAGAGCCTCTCGTCATACGCTCGACAATTTCTTGGCAGGCTGAAAAAGCCAGAATGTGATTATATTAAAGGTCTTCCACCTGCAATAGCCATTGAACAGAAGGTAGCTGCGCGCAACCCAAGGTCAACATTGGGCACGTCCACTGAGATATATGAATATCTACGGCTGTTGTACGCACGTATTGGTCGTACGTTCTCTCCAATTAGTGGCCAGGAGGTGAGAAAAGACACACCGCAAGATGTTGTTGACAAGGTGCTGTCTATGGCCGACGGCACTAAGCTGATGATTGTGGCACCAGTCGTTCCAACCGAAGGACGCACAGTGTTACAGCAGTTGGATACCTTTCTAAAGGAAGGTTTTACGCGTGTCATTATAAGTGGCATAGCAACACGTATAGAAGATCTGTTGGAAAACGCACAAGAATTGGAAGATGGAAGCGTTTTTCTTGTCGTAGACCGTCTGGGAGTGTCACACGATAAAGACGTGGTGTCACGAATAACAGACTCTGTAGAAACTGCCATGTATGAGGGGCGTGGAGCTTGCAGGGTGGTGATGTTGCCGTCAAATATAAGTTACGACTTCTTCTCAAGGTTTGAGGCCGATGGTATCTCTTTCGAGGAACCGAACGACAATATGTTCTCTTTTAACTCGCCAGCTGGAGCTTGCCCCACTTGTGAAGGATTCGGCAGTGTCATAGGCATAGATGAGCGTTTGGTAATTCCTAATTCTTCATTGTCTGTTTATGATGGTTGCGTACAATGTTGGCACGGGGAAAAAATGAAGGAATGGCAGCTTGCGTTTTGTCGAAAGGCTGAAGATGCAAACTTCCCTATATTTACGCCTTACTATGAACTTACGCGTAAACAAAAGGATATGTTGTGGCACGGTTTCCCTTCGGACATTGATGTGAACGGCAACCTTAAAGATGATGCTGTTTGCCTTGACGCATTCTTCCGTATGGTGAAAGACAACCAATACAAAATCCAATATAGAGTCATGATGAGTCGCTATCGTGGGAAAACGGTATGTCCGGAGTGTCACGGTACGAGACTAAGGAAAGAAGCCACGTGGGTAAAAATTAATGGCCTTTCAATCAATGACCTTGTGGAAATGCCTATTGGCAAGTTGAAGACATGGTTCGACAACCTCACGCTTTCTGAACACGAGCAAAAAATCTCAAAACGCTTGCTCACTGAGATACGTTCACGTCTTGGCTTTCTCGTAGAGGTAGGTTTGGATTATTTGACGTTGGGACGCCCGGCAAGCACACTGTCTGGTGGCGAAAGTCAACGTGCCAGATTGACCACTTCGCTTGGCTCGCCACTTGTCGGCTCGTTATACATACTCGACGAACCGAGTATCGGTCTTCACAGTCGTGATACAGACAGGTTAATAGAAGTACTGCGCAAACTTCAGCAAGAAGGCAATACCGTAATAGTGGTGGAACATGACGAGGGGGTGATGCTTGCTGCTGATTGGCTTATAGATGTGGGACCTGACGCTGGAAGAAATGGAGGCGAGATCGTTTGCGAAATGTGCCCATCTACTATAGGTTCTGAAGACGACGAGTTTTGGAAAGATGCCATCAAGCATTATCCAAGAAGCTATACGGCTAAATATCTTGCTGGTGAAAATAAAATAGCGGTGCCTTCGTCACGCCGCCAGTGGAACCAAAGCATTCTTTTAAAGAACTGCCGAATGAACAACCTTAAAGGTGTTGACGCTCGTTTTCCTCTCAATGTCTTAACTGCGGTTACCGGAGTCTCAGGTTCAGGCAAGTCGAGCTTGGTCAAGGGTATTTTCTATCCAGCATTGAAACGCCGGATGAACGAGGTGGCAGATCAACCAGGCGAATACTCAACTATGGAAGGTGACTGGACAGCTGTGAAACACGTTGAGTTCGTTAACCAAAATCCAATAGGGAAGAGTACACGTTCGAATCCTGCCACATACTTGAAGGCCTATGATTCAATAAGACAGGTTTTTGCCGACCAACCATTGGCAAAGCAGATGGGCTTCACTTCACAATACTTCTCTTTCAACGCCGAGGGTGGACGTTGCGAGGAATGTAAAGGTGCGGGAGTGATAACCGTCGAGATGCAGTTCATGGCAGACCTCACGTTAACATGTGAGGCATGCCATGGTAAAAGGTTCAAAAAAGAGATACTTGATGTAAAGTATCATGATAAAAATATTGACGATGTGTTAAACATGACCGTGGATGAGGCTATTGATTTCTTCTCGCAATATAATGAGAAAAATGTGGTTAGCCGTCTTCTGCCTTTACAACAGGTTGGATTGGGTTACATACAACTTGGGCAAAACTCATCCACGCTCTCCGGAGGTGAAAACCAAAGGGTTAAACTTGCATATTTCATAGGACAAGAAAAGCAGGAGCCAACTCTCTTCATGTTTGATGAGCCAACTACAGGTTTGCACTTTCATGACATTTCCAAACTGCTAAACGCGTTCAATGAACTGATTGAGCGCGGACATACTGTAATAGTGATTGAGCATAACTTGGACGTTGTGAAAAATGCAGATTGGGTTATAGATATGGGGCCAAATGGTGGAAATGCTGGCGGAACCATTGTTGCGGAAGGAACTCCAGAACAGATTGCATCGTGCAAAGACAGTGTAACAGGTAAGTATCTTGAGCAAAAACTTAAACATTTTTGTACTACCGAAAACACGTGAAATGAAATGTTTTAGTTAACTTTGTAAGTAAATTACAAAAACGATGCTACATTTTGTATCTTTTGGCAGTGGTAGTAGTGGCAATTGTAGTATGCTTTATACTGACACCGAGGCGTTGGTCATCGATGCGGGAGTGGGCGTGCGCACACTGAAGAAACACCTCAAAGGCTATGGCTTATCACTTTTCAGTGCATTAGGCATAGTAGTGACCCATGACCATGCAGACCATGTGAGGTCTGTAGGGTGCTTGAGCCATGACTATAACCTGCCGGTTTATTCTACTCTTGGAGTGCATGAGGGCATAGGAAAGAATTGGAGTGTTAGAAAGAAAATATCTCCCGACCTGAAGCGTGTGATAATGAGAGACACGCCGTTTCGCATTGGCAGCTTCACGATAACGCCTTTTGGAATACCACATGACAGCACTGATTGTGTTGGATTTAAGGTTGAATATGATGATGTCACTTTCGTATTAATGACCGATGTTGGGCACATAACCGACAGCATGAAGCCTTATATTGCATCGGCTAACTATCTCGTCATTGAGGCGGACTATGAACAGCAAATGCTGGAGACAGGACCTTATCCCCAACATCTCAAGGATAGGATAGCAGGACCTTACGGCCACCAAAGCAACGCTGAATGTGCCAAGGCTATTGTCGATTATGCTACACCATCGCTTAAACATGTGTGGCTATGTCATTTGAGCGATGAAAACAACCATCCCGACCTTGCGGAGAAACAGGTCAAACAAATATTGAGAGAACACGGAATAGTGGCAGGCAACGAGCCTGGTGCGGATTTTGCGCTTGATGTGCTTAGAAGAAAATCTCCAAGCGAGATTTACAATCTTATTTAGGACATATTCACAGATGCCAGACTTGTATATATTCGATTTCGACGGTACAATTGGTGATAGCCGTGGATTGATTGTAAAGACCATGATGGATACTTTTGACCACTTGGGAATAGTGAAGCCAAGTGTGGAAGAGTGTGTCAGGACAATTGGTCTGCCATTAACCGAATGTTTCGCCGTATCCGCATGCATGGACGAAAAGAAAAGCGAAGAATGTGCTGCGGTGTATCGAGAAATCTTCCATGTAAACAATAAGCAAGGAGCTGTAAAGCCTTTCGAAGGGGTTATTGACACGCTTAACCGACTGTATGATGAAGGAAAGACCTTGGCTGTGGCAAGTAGTAGACAACATGAATCGCTAGACATCCTTGTTGAAGACTTTGGCATTACCAACCTTTTCTCTATGATTGTGGGTGGCGATGATGTCACTAAAGCCAAGCCTAACGCTGAACCAGTGAACTTGATCCTGTCAAAACTCGGTTTCAAACCTTGGCAAGCTCTAGTAGTAGGTGATGCTCCAGTTGACGTACTTATGGGCCGCAATGCAGGAACAAGAACATGCGCAGTAACTTATGGTAATGGTGGCTTTGATGAGTTGAAGGCTTCCAAACCAGACTATTTGGTTGATAAGTTCACCAAAATTTTAGATATAGTGTAACAAAAGAAAAGGGAACTAGAGGTTAAGACACTTCTAATTCCCTTTTTTTGTAATCTTACTTGTTCAACCCCCTGTTGTTGAGAGTCGTATTAAGAAGTTTCAGATATTTTGAGTACTGCTCGTAGCTGAGAACTGCGTGCATGTAAGTCAAGTTGCGCTTTAGTGCTTTCTTGAAAAGCTTGCTACGCTCCTCACCCTGAGCCTCGCTTGCCTTCTTCATGTCGCTGGCAAATGACTCGGAAATGGAATTTACCGCGTCAATCTCGTCATAATCAAGGCTCAAGGCGCGAGCGAGAGATGTCGTGCTAATGTTCATCTCATAATTCTGAGCCTCTTTAGCCAGTGCCACGTTAGCCTTTGTGTTAGACTCGCCCTCTGCGAAGGCAAACGTCATGCTCATCAGAGCGATCATTGTGAATACAATCTTTTTCATTGTGTTACCCTTTTTAAAATTGTTAAACTCAAAAAGACTCGCTAGTCTTGCTTTTTCTGTCTTTAAGAAGCTTTTGTATTGCTTCTTATTTCTTTATGACACTGCAAAGGTAGGCAAAATGGCAATGCCGCAAAACAATTTATAAGAATAATTGCCGAAAAAGTTGCTATTTTTGACTGAAGTCAAGTGAATTGATATTAATCAGTAGCTGAGAATAGCATCCTTACACTCTTCCATAAGCCATTTGGGTGTGCTGGTAGCTCCGCAAATGCCAACAGTTTCCGCATTGTCGAACCATGAGAAGTCTATCTCGTCTTTACGTTCAACAAGATGGCTGTTAATATTCACCTCCTTGCATCGTGTAAAGAGCGCATGGCCATTGCTGCTTTTACGACCGCACACAAACAGTATTATGTCGTGGTGGGCGGCAAAGTCAGCAATGTGCGGCATGCGATTGGCTACTTGACGGCAAATAGTGTCGTAGCTCTTGAATGCCGATTCTGCGTCTATGTTGCTTTGAATATAATCTATTATGTGGCGATACTCATCAAGATTCTTTGTTGTCTGTGAATAAAGGTTGATGTCTTTGGAAAGGTCTATTTTCTCTTTAACCTCTTCTAGATTCTCTACTACTATGGCTTCTCCATGAGTTTGACCGACAAGCCCTAACACCTCGGCGTGGCCCTTTTTCCCAAAAATCACAGTTTGAGCTTCTCTGTTTATGCACCATTTGAGTTTTATGCGTCTTTGAAGAGCTAAGACAACAGGGCACGTGGCATCTATGATTTCAATGTTGTTTTGTCGTGCTATATCGTATGTTTTTGGTGGTTCACCATGGGCTCGCAAAAGCACTTTTGCGTTATGCAGCGACTTGAGTTGCTCATGATCAATAGTCTCTAGACCTTGGTCATGAAGACGCTCAACCTCCATGTCATTGTGAACAATATCGCCTAAACAATAAAGCTTGCAACCCTTTGCCAGCTCTTCCTCTGCCTTTCTGATGGCGGTAGTGACCCCAAAACAGAAGCCACTACCATTGTCTATCTCAACTTTCAGGTTCATTTGAACGACGTGTTTATAATTACTTTTGGTTGAGAAGGATCATTTGTTATCATCAGCACTTGTGGTGCTTTACGAGCCTTCGCGATCATACTCTTTATTGCGACTACCTTCAGCTTGGCAGTTTCACCAGGGCCGATGTTTTGCTTGTTCAAGGAAATGTCGAGTCCTGTGCCGATGATTTGAAGCGAGCGGATGGATAGTTCTGATTTTCCAATGTTGGTTATCTCCACTTCGTCTTTTTCCCTGGCTTTTCCAGAAGTCTTGTCGAAATTAAGACTCCCCTTTGAAAGTTGAAGTTTGGGAGCATTGGCGAGTTGACTTTCGCTCAATTTCTCAAAGTTTGGAAGCAACACAATGTTGACATCTATCTCTTTGTCTGTAGACACTTTGTCGCCTTGGAACGATCCAAGATAGATACTTGTATTGGTCAAACCAAGATCATGAAGTTTGCGGGAGTCAACTTGCAAGAATATTGTCGCGGAACGTCCAGGGGCAACCCTTGAAGGTTTAACTTCTCCCTTGAGATAAGGTGGCAAATGCATAAGTTGTGGCGTGACTGTCTGATTGCCATTGTTGAATATATGAATCTTCTCCACAGGTTGTTCTCCTCGATTTACGTTGTCAAAAAGCAAGTCGGCTTTGTCTGCAAGAACATCGCCTATGGAATATGGGAATTCACCATCGAAATGGGTAACCTCTTCCACCACAACTCCCTTAATAGTCAACATCAGAGGTTGGGTGTCGGCATTGCTATATACGCCTATTTCTTTTTGGAAATGTCCCATCTGTTTTGCATCGTAAACAGCACTTACTGTAAACGATTCCCCTGGTTTTATGGCATCAGTGGGGTAGGTGACAGACGTGCATCCACACGACGTGCGGATATTCCGAATCAGTAGGGGTAGTTTCCCCGTGTTTTCCATTTTAAACTCAGCCTTCACCGGATGTTTATACATCACTTGACCACAATTGATAGTGCTTGAGGGCAATGATATGGTCTGTGCGTGAAGAAACAACGGCGTTAGCGCAAAGCATAGCAAAATTTGTCTTATCTTCATATTGTTGTTATTATCATTTTACAATAAATTCTTTTCCTTGTTCTCTTCCTATGAATTCTGGCGAATATGCGCACTGTATCGTGGCTATGCCGGAAATATAGTCACCTTTACGATTGACATAGTATTCTGTTTCAATGACATGTCGGCCTTTTCGCAGATGGTCGAAGAAATAATTAGTAATGTTGTCTTTGGGAGCTACATAATATCCCCCATGGTTTCCGCTGATTTGGTTCACGGGTTCCAGGCAAGCGGCGCGTTTGTCTTGAATCTGTATAAAATCAAAGTCGCGAATGGCGTTGACCGTTAGTCTTACTTTTATTTTATCGCCCAGCTTCATGTTGCTGGCACCAATTACCTCACGTTTAATGCTTAATCCTGACTCTGTGGCCTTGACTTGGGAGCTGTTCTGTATGAACTGAGCATAAACGGCTCCCCAGGAGGTTCCATCGGTGAGCTTCTGAACTTTAAGCTTATGGGCGTTGGCATGGTCAATGGTTGTCTTTATGTATCCAATTCCGCTTGTCGCGTTTGGCAAGTCGACTTGGTTACCATCTATTGTGATTACGACAGGTTGTGCCTCTGCAAAATTATGGTCTAATGTCATATTGTCGTTGCCCAGTAATAGGGCGTAGACTGCGTTGACCGTATTGATTGTAGTGCTCCACATAGTAGTGCGTTTCTCTTGCAACAACCATTGTAGCATCTGGTTGATTGTAGTCGTGTCGGCAGGCTCAACAAGACGAATAGCCTCTATCGCGAATGTTTGAGTCGGAATGCGATAGTCGCACCAACTATATTGGGCTCGTGGAGTGTCAAAATAGCGCCCCATCTCATCAGTATATACCGAATATTGTCGAATACTCTCTATCAACTCCTTAGCATGGTCTTGCTTGCCATATTGCGCCAAGATAACCGCCGAGCCTGCTTTACCATAAATGGTAAGGTTGTTCGATGACTTGTCGAGAAGGTCTACAATGTAATTCATGTCCTGTGTCTTGGCTCTCTTTGCCAAGGCCGAAGAATAAAGCCAGTGGCAAGCAAGCTCACTTGGGACTAAGCCTTTTTTGCCTTTCTTCTCCAACTTCTTCATTTCTGCAACCTCTTCGGCCATTTTGCCATCAAGGTATTTAAACCCTTTGTTAATTATGTCGTTGATGCCGTCAGTTTTAGTTTGGACCAGATAGTTGAGTCTTGTGAGGGTCTCTACAACGTTTGCTGTCATCAAACCGCTACCAGCCATACCTGGCCACCATGAGAACGAGCCATCGCTATTTTGCAGCGATTGAAGTTTTGACGTAAAGTCGGATGTCCTATATGCGAGTGTGTTCTCGTCAAGGTATTCTGCAAGTTGTTGCTTACGCTCTGTCTCGTTGTCAGCATCGTTAACCCATGGTGTCTCATCGAGAACCATTGTTTTTAGTTCGCTGTCCTTTGCAAGATTGCTTACCAGCGAATTGTCCATGCCCGATTCATGTTTCCACAACGCTATGGTCTTTGAGATTAGCGGTGAGGAAGACAGAATTTTCTTGCCCAGCACATTGGCAAAGATAGCCGCGGATAGCGACGCGGCATCTTTGTCGTTAGGGTTGGCAAGGGTTGGCATGGATTGAAGCACAAGCCACAATGGGTTTGCCGTATATTCTAAGGTGAGTTTCCTGTCCTTGCTATCATTTGGGAAAAGATGTGACAAGTCTATCTCTTTGTCTCCTTTATGATTTTGATAAAACGGAATGGTGTTTATCACATACTCTCGGTCTGGCAACAATGGAAGCCACTGTTGCTCACCGTCGCTGAAGCCGTCGCCCTCTGCAACTATGCGGGCCGCAAGAAGCGTCTTGCCATTTGATAAGTGAAGAATTTCGGATGCATCGACATCAAAGTTGGCAGAAGTGGAGCCATTGGCAAGAATGGAGTAGGCCTGTTCTTTTTCGTAGACAACCTTTTCCGTCTCAGGGTCAACTATCTGCAATTTTACTTTACCTGCCACATCCTTGTTTGACGTGTTCAATACGAGCGTTGAAATCTGTCCCTTGTCGCCTTCACGCAAAAAGCGAGGCATATTTGGTTGAACCATTATTGTCTTTGACGCTATTGCTTCAGCGTCAATCAGGGCATTATTCATGTTGGCATCGTGGGCCAATCCCATGAAACGCCATGTCGTGACACTCTCTGGCAAGGTGAATGATATGTTCACGCAACTTGAGCTGTCTGTGGTCAGGGCAGGGTAGAAGAATGCCGTTTCCGTGAGGTTCTCACGTATATCATTGGATGCATCCTCTTTGTCAATTTCTTGGCTTTCAAGAGTTCCGTAGTCTCTGTTTTTCGAGGTCTTTGTCTCGTTTACCGCAAGAGAGTTGATACCTTTTGTCATGACTTTCTTGGCACCCATTGCCTTCGATATAGGCATTATCTCACTATCAAGGCGCAAAACTTGGGCAAAAGGACGTATAATTCGGAAAAGGGTATAGTCGAAATGAGTGAACGACAAGTCCTCGACCTTAATATTGCTAAAGTTTTGACTTCCATTAAGATAACTCGTGTAAGACGAGGTGCCTAGCCAGACGGAATACGGAAGAGAGAAACTAAAAGTGTTGTCCATGTGCCACGAATGGTGGTAAAGCGCGTCAAGGCTTTTGTCATACAATGATGCCATGAGCTGTGCATTTGTTCGCTTGCCTGCAGGAGAGAGAATCTGCAATGTCCACGTTTCCTTTTGACCCGGGACAAGCTTGTTTCTGAATGTCTTCCATTCTGTTCGCAATCTTGTGTCAGGAACGGGACTACAAATCTGGACATTATGTTCGTAGAGTTTGCCTCCTGCAACCCACGCCAAGGCAATGGTTATACCGTCGCCATATGTTTTCTCATATTTCAAAGCACGCGTGAAGACATTGTTGTTGAATGTCTTGCTTCCACTCTCCAACACCTTGTTGCCCGACAAGATGGTGTAGTATAACCGGTTGCCTATATCCGAGGAGCCAACCTGTACATAAACAGGCGTGCCATCTGATGGGAATTGTCTGGCGGAGACATAGAACCAATCGTGAGTGACAATGGCAGGCTTCTTGTCTTGAAGGGTAAATAGTACAAAATCGTTTTTCAGCGTATCCGTGCCACATATAGCCTCCACATGATACAGACCAGAAGCTAGATTGCCGTCGATGGCAACCTCGTAATTTGTTTTCGCCTCTTTCCAAACCCCATTGTCAAACCTGTATCTTACAATGGCGTCAACTTCTTCTCCTCTCAAGTTCTTGTAGCCAAAGATAATGTTTTTTAGGCTGTCGCTCAACGTCTTGTCAGGAAGGTTGCTTGTAAGAATGGTATTGCGATTGCCCAATGGCAGGGATGTTTGAGCCTCATGAGTCTCACCAGACATGTCGGTTACTATCGCGTTGACATCAAATTCGAAAAATGCCGCACCATGAATGTGGGAATTCTCTGGGAAACTCATAGGCACGCGAACATTGAACGATCCGTCTTTGCCCGTGATAGTAGAGTCGGAGAGAAGCAAAGTCTTATCCATCCTTCCCCACGAATACCATCTCAAGCCATTCCTTCGGTTTATGGTGTATTTCACCTTGGCGTTTTGAACAGGAACGCCCGAATAGGTTGTGGCAACTGCACGAAGTGTCACAGTGTCGCCTGCATGATAATTGCTGGCTAACTTGTCAAACGCCACTTGGAACAATGGTCTTTTATATTCCTCCACATGAAAGGTGGCTGTCGCTGAACGGTCGCTATTTGCGGTCTTTACCTCTACATGATAGTTACCTGTAAGACCGTGTTGTGGTAGGGAAAAATCAGCACATGCTGTGCCGAAATCATCTGTGGTGGCGTTCTTTTCTGCAACCTTCTTGTAGTTGGCATCCATGAGCGAGAATGTCAACAACGTGTTTGGCGCTACTTTTGACGTGAGGTCTTCCTTGTTTGCCTCCCACGCTACCGCTGCCACGTGGACATTCTGCCCCGGGCGATAGATAAATCTGTCGGTATAAACGGCTATCTTGTGTGGTTGGCCCGATGATTGGTAATAATTGAAATAAGCGAAAAGGTCATTTTCAGCCGATGACTTATCGTTTGGCGTGTAGGCATAGATATGCCTTGGCATGTTCTTATAGGAACACACTGCTTCACCGTTCTTGTCGACGGTGAGTGTTTGCTTGTCTGCTGTGGGCTTGCCACTGGCCTGATAATTGGTTATTACTATTTTAGCATCAGCTAATGGTTTACCTGTCGTCGCGCTCACAACCGCAAGCCTAATCTTATGGTCTGGCAACGTTTGGTGAATGACAAAAACGTCAGTCACTCTTAAAAGGCGTCTGCTGACTTTGATATTCCTGTTATCCGTAGACACCTCTATCATGTAAACTCCAACGGGTAAGCCACTTAGTCTGATACTGTCGGAAGTCAATTTCCACGCGGGAAGTCCATCGTAGTTTCTTTCATAGGTGGCAACAGGAGATGGAGCAATGCATTTCTTTAGCTTATTGTAGTCTGAGTCTACCGAAGGGTCGAGGTGGGTATTCCCATCAACGGCCACCTTGAAAATGGAGACGTTAAGCTTGGCTACATTCCTGATGGAAGTTATGTTAAGCCTAAAATCTCTATTTGGCTGCACGGTTTTGCCAATATTGATTGAATATGACGGTTGCTCCAAAAGATTCAGCTGGTTTCGCAAGTAGCTTGCACGCTTCCACGTACCCCATTTGGCCAATGCTTGTTCGATGAACTTGACCTTTGCCTCTGCGTCATTTTCGTTCATTGTCCGTAACCTGACTATTGCAAGTTCGCAGGCAACGGGTAAGTCTTGATAAACTCGCAAGAGAGAGTCGAGTTTGTCTGCGCAAATGGAAACTCCCCACTTGTCCATATTACAGTTTACCACCAACATGGCCATATAGCAAGCCGCATCGCGATTGTCATGTTGTTGATAGTAAGATTGGGCAGCGGTGTATCGATTCGTCTCCAAGGCAATCACGTGGAGCAAGTCGTTGTTGAATATCTTGCTGTCTGCTCCTTTTACCAAGGTTGGTTCATAGCCATCGCTCTTTTGCGAGGCAAGTACAGAGGGATTGGCCATCGCTTTGCCAAACCATTTTTCTCGGGCTATCTCGTCACTGTCGGAGCCTAACGTTTCATACACCTTTCCTATGGCGGTGGCGTAAACAGCTTTCAGTGCAGGGTCACTAAACTGATTATACTGACTCTCCATTCTCTTTACATGGGCATCAGCAGAGTCTGGGGTGATATCTGCCTGTAATATGCCATGCCTAAGTTGAGCTTTGAGGAGTTGGCCATATTGTTTTTCCTTTGTGGCTTTTTTCTCAATTTGCTGAATTATTGCAAGTTGAGTTTGTGGTAAGTCTTTTTTCGCTGCCTCTCCAACTTTGTTCCACAGTTGTTGAAAAGTCTGCGCATTAGCAAATAATGGAAGTAAGAAAAAAACAATAATGCCTAAAAACTTTTTCATACTGTCAATATTTTCACAAGTTGGATACATAAAGGCAAAGGTACTAAAAACCATCCATATTCTTGCCGAAACTCTATGAAATAAACCTTAATACCAATAGGCATTCATGTTAATATACTTTTTCGTAACTTTGCAACATTCAAAATCACAACCACGAAATATGTAGAAACAATGAATAAGCAAGAGAGAACAACACTTCTTCGTAGGCTTTCAGAAAAATATGAGACCGTGGAGTTCTTGAATGGTGATCCGTCATGGTTCATGCATCAAGTGACAGGTCAAGAAAACCAAGAGGTTATGGCATTCTTGGCTTCCGTTCTTAGCTTTGGCAAGCGAGAACTGTTCTTGCCAAAGATTCACTCTATGCTGAAGAAGAGTGGGGGACACACGGTTGACTGGATAAAGGACGGAAGCTACCATCGCGACATTGCGGACAACAATGATTGCTATTACCGTTTTTACAGTAACCACATGATGCTTCAACTTTTCGATGCCTTGAGGGACATGGTCATCGTCAATGGTTCGATAGGCGCGTTTGCCAAGGAGCATGCCAAGCGAAACACTGCTCTTGAAGTGCTTGAAGCATTTGGAGATTATTTTCGAGAGCGCGGCATAAAAGGCATGGTGCCGTCGCCTCACAGTTCTGTCGCTAAGCGTCCATGCATGTTCATGAGATGGATGGTTAGAGACAACTCCCCGGTAGACCTTGGGCTATGGTCTGCGTTTATCGACAAGCGCACACTTTATGTTCCTCTCGATACTCACGTCATGCAAGAAGCAAGCCGTTTGGGACTCATATCAGGAAAGACGGCAAGCTGGAAAACGGTGACAAACCTCACCGAAGCCTTAAGAGAGGTGTTTCCTGACGATCCTGCAAAAGGAGACTTCGCGCTTTTCGGTTATGGGGTTGATCAATGAAAACAACAAATCCCTTTTCTCGAACTATTGAGAAAAGGGATTTGTTGTTTATATTATGTTTAAATAAAGTCTCAATATCAACCAAGATATTTAATCAAGAGCTTGGCATAACCACTTTCGCGAAGTTTAACGATACTCTTCTCGCGTATCTGGCGTACACGCTCGCGTGTCAATCCAAGCTGATCGCCAATCTCTTCCAGTCCCTTCTCGTGGCAACCTATTCCGAAGCACTCGCGTACGATGGTTATCTCGCGGTCTTTTAAGACATTGCGAAGCACGGTGTCAAGTTCTTTGGCCATGCTTTCATAGTCGACCTGCTTGTCGGCCCTGCTGTCCTCGCCTGAAGCCAAGACATCTGCCATGGAGTTGTCGTCGTCTTCTTGGAAAGGAGCGTCAATGCTCATGTGATGGTTGTCGGCCTTGATGGTCTGGTCTATCTTTGTCTCGTCGATATTGGTCAACGATGACAACTCCTGCACAGAAGGACGACGCTGGTTTTTCTGCTCGAACTTTGAGATTTCAGAGTTAATCTTCGACAAGGCACCCACCTGGTTGAGAGGCAGACGCACAATGCGGCTTTGCTCAGCTATCGCTTGGAGAATGCTCTGGCGAATCCACCATACCGCATAGGATATGAACTTAAAGCCGCGGGTCTCGTCAAATTTCTCGGCAGCCTTTACCAAGCCAATGTTTCCCTCATCAATGAGGTCGGTAAGACCCAAACCTTGGTGCTGGTATTGCTTTGCCACAGACACAACAAACCTAAGATTGGCTTTGACAAGTTTCTCTTTGGCGCGTTCGCCTTCGCGACCGCCCTTACGGATTTTCTGTGCCAACTCAATCTCCTCATCCACGCTAATCATTGGCACGCGACCAATCTCTACGAGATACTTGTCCAATGCTTCGCTTGAACGGTTGGTGATGCTTTTCTGAATCTTTAACTGACGCATTTTATCTACCTTGCTTTAATTACCTTGCTTGTATAATAAGGTCTCCCTTAATACCTATGAAGACTATTATAAATGTCTATAGGGCGCAATATGCCCAATTTGGTTGCAAAGTTAAGGAAAAATATCGATATAGCCTTTTTATTTATCTTTATTTTTGATTTATATTCATTTGTTAAGGCTTCTAACTCGTCATGGCTTTTCATTTTGACTATGGTGGCCTACTCACCGAAAAGCAATTTGCGGTCTTTTGCGGCAGCGGCCTTGGTCCATTCTTCTGGTATGACCTTCCAGTTGTGGTTAGGTTGTGGATCAAGCACCTTCTGTCGTTTGATCTCCTGCATGAGGTAGTGGCGTTGGTCACGTTCCGACCTCCAGACAATCCTGCTTTCAAGAGAGTCTTTGGGAATGCCGGCTCCTTTCGTCAGAAGCTCTCCACCGCCATTGCCCCGATAACTGTTCACAGCGACCTTATACCATTTGGTTGGCTCAAACGGCGTGCCGTCGCTCATCTGCAATATCTTGACCTTTTCGCCATTGGGCTTGGTCACGTCCACGGTGTAGTCGATGCCGGCAGCCGCGTCAAAATTGAACGACATATTCTTGAAGCCCATTCTTTGGGCATCTCCCTGGGTGCGATTGTCAAGCAAAAGAAGATGGTCGTCGGGAGATGTCATTGTGTTCATCCAAAGATTATAACTCATCTCAAGATGCTTGCGAATCTCCTCACCGGTGAGACGCATCACGTATAATTGGTTCTCGTATTTATAAAGCTTGAACATGTCGCTCATATAAACCGGTCCGGCATTGATCGAAGCGTTGAAAGACAACGGGGCGTTGAATGCTATGTCGGCATGGGTTATCTGCAATTCGAGGTTCAGGATAAGGTCATTGAACGCTGAGTTGCCAAAATAGCTGTCTGCCGTTTTTATGGTATGCTTGAATTCTCCTATTTTCTCATTGGCGAAAGCGTTTGTCTTGTCAATGAAGGGTTGGAAATAAGACATATAATCTTCATCAACAGGCAGCTTCGTGACATCTTTCAGTTCGCCTTTCTTTTCCACTACTTGCCACTTGCCTTTCTTTTTCTCAAGGGTTAGAGTGGCATCGGCCACGGTGATGGCATTGTTTGCGGGATCCATGCAGAGCACGGTATCGCCAGCCACATTGACAACATTGTCGAGGTGGCGTGTATGATCGTGACCGAAAAGCACGAGGTCGAAGCCTGGCACCTCCATTGCGACCTTCTCGGACGCATCTTCCTCATAGTCTGATGTCGTTATTCCTCCCGACTTTCCCGAATGAAACAGACCTATCACCACGTCAGCCTTTTCCTTCTCTTTAAGAATCTTCATCCACCGTCTTGCCGAGGATACCATCTCCTCAAAGCGCAACCCGCTCCAGATGTTTTTTGGCAACCAGTTAGGTATGGCTGGGGTGAGCAAGCCCAATATGGCTATCTTGCATCCTTCACGACTAATGATGGTGTATGGTTTCAGGTAAGGCTCACCTGTCGTGGCGTTAATGACGTTGGCGCCAAGCACTGGCATTTTGTGCTCTTTGACCCACTTGTCGTAGACACCGTGACCGGGTTCCACATCGTGGTTGCCTATAGCTACGGCATCGTAGCCAAGGTAGTTGACCACCTGAGAGGCTATGTTGACTTCAGCCGTGTCTATGAAATTGGAGAAATAGCTCACAGGCTGTCCCTGCAGAATGTCTCCGTTGTCAAGGAGCAAGAGGTTCTTGCCGTGTTGCTTGCGAAGCATGTTGACATAAGTGCTGACCCGTGCCACGCTTCCTGCCTTGGGCTTCCTGTCTATCATGTCGTAGGGGAAAAACGAGCCATGCACATCGCTCGTTTCCACTATACGAAGTGTTAGGGTCTTGTTGCTTGCGGCGCAAGAAAGAGTCGCTGAAAGAAACATCAGAGAAAGAAATAAAGTCTTCATTTATATATAGAATATCAGTGTCTTATGAGTTTAATCTTATGGTCAATGCAAGTTGGCAATTCCTCTTCGTAGTGTGTCACCAGTATGAGGGTCTTGTTTGTTCGTTGCATGAACGTGTCTATGACATTCTTGGCAAGCACACGGTTGTAGTTGTCAAGTCCATGGAGAGGCTCGTCAAGGATAAGGAGCTCGGGGTCTTTGACGAAGGCGCGCGCAAGCAATACGAGGCGTTGCTCACCACTGGATAGCTTCAGGAACGTTGTGTTTTCCTTGCCTTCGAGACCAAAGACCTTCATCCAGAAACGGCATGTGGCATATTCCTCCTCGGAAGGCTTGGCGTAAAGTCCGACGGAATCTTTCAGACCGCTCGCCACTATTCTTATGGCCGGAATGTCTTTCTGGTATGCGCGATGCATCTCAGGTGACACATAACCGATGTGTTTCTTTATGTCCCAAATGCTCTCGCCTGTTCCACGCGGCATGCCAAACAACGTGATGTCGCATGCGTAGCTCTGAGGATTGTCGGCGCAAATCAGGCTCAACAAGGTAGACTTTCCTGCTCCGTTCTGTCCACTCAACGCCCAGCGTTCGCCGTTCAGCACAGTCCAGTCGAGCTCCTTGAGAATTACCCTGTTGCCGTATTGTATGCTGACATGATTCAACTTTGCCACCTCATGGGTGTTGTAGTCGTCGTTTTTATATGGTAGGCCGACAATTGCGTCAGCCACATCCTTGGCAAGTACGAAACCGTCGGGGCATACATGAGAGGCGACAAACTCCTCGCGTGTAATCTTCTCGCCTACACGCATGGCCTTGACTTCTACCACATGTGTGATGAACTCTGGAATGTCGTCGGTCTTCGACAGGACAAGTATTATTTGAATTTTCTCTTCCTTGATAATAGATGCAAAAAGTCGCTTCAACTGGTCGCGGGTTCCAGCGTCAAGGCCAATGAACGGATTGTCCATGATCAGCACGCGCGGCTGGGAGAAAAGCGTTTCGGCGAGTTTGAGCTTTCTCAGTTCTCCACTCGACAAGAGAATGATTGGTTTGTCGAGCAGCACCCTCATGTTAAACATATCGTAGAGTTGTTCCTTGAGAGCTTGCCTTGCGGCATTGTCTTCGCCTGCGCGAGCGTAAGCCGCATCGAGCTTGTCGCTTACGGTTGGCGTGTTGTCGTCTATCTCGGTTTGGTTCCAGCGTTGCTGTAAATAATAGGCACGGTCGTTGTCGCCACCGTAGGCATCGCGGAAAGTGATATACTTTATGTTGTCAGCCAAGCTCTTGCTTGTGCTTGGATAGAAGTCGTATTCCGGGTCATGCATAAGCAAGGGATGACTGCCCGTAAGGATGTTGACAAGCATAGTCTTGCCACCACCGTTTGGTCCTACGATGGCGATTTGCTCACCATCATTGACGGTAAAGTTGACAGGTTCCGCCATACGCCATTCGGGCATGCGCACCACACCGTCTTTCACATTTATGATTGGTCTGCTCATATGTTTTTTTTGTTTGTTTTATACTTAATCGGCTTTCCAGTGGAAAGGCGTTGCCTTTGCAGTGGAATGGCATTGCCTTTGCATTGGAATGGCAACGCCTTTTCAATGGAAAGCCGAAGCCTCATTGGCGTCAATGCTCATCAAGCTCTCTCGTATGGTCTTGTTGCCGCAATTGCAGCATTCTTAACGCGAAAGCCGATCCTTGTTTTTCACCACGAAGTCTTTCCATGAGCCATAGTGACGAGCGTCGGTCTGTGGGGTAGAGAGTTGCAGGAAATGGCAATAGGCTGCTCCGAGCGCATCGGTGGCATCCATGAATTTCGGCATGTCGTCTTTGTCTATCTTCAGCAACCTCTGCAACATTCCTGCCACCTGTTCCTTTGACGCTTGCCCCTGGCCCGTAATCGCCATCTTGATTTTCAGCGGAGCATATTCGTGGATAGGCACCGAATGGTGAATGGCTGCGGCAATGGCCACTCCTTGGGCACGCCCAAGCTTGAGCATGGACTGAACGTTCTTTCCAAAGAAAGGAGCCTCGATGGCCATCTCGTCTGGCAGGTATTCGTCGATGATGCCTGTCACTCTGTCGAAAATCTTTCCAAGGCGCAAATAGGGGTCACGCTCCTTCCGCATGTCTATCACGCCCATGGCAACAAGTCCTGCCTTGTTGCCACGCACGGTCAGCACACCATATCCCATGACATTTGTGCCAGGGTCGATGCCCAAGATGATTTTCTCACCAACAACGTTTTCCACCTCGCCTTTCGCTTGCCTTATCTGTCGATATACGGATTGCCAGCCACCTCTGCGCCAATAGTTGTCTCAGCGCCATGGCCAGGAAACACGCGCACGTCGTCGGGCAGTTGGGAAAGGTGACGAAGGCTCATGACCATCATGAACATGGAACCGCCTTCAAAATCGGTGCGGCCTATTGAGCCTTGGAAAAGCGTGTCGCCCGTGAAAGCCACACGTTCTTTCTCGCAATAATATGTCAGCCCGCCTGGCGTATGGCCAGGAGTCGCCAATATCGTAAACTTATGTGAACCAAAATCGACAGTGTCGAGCTCGTCAAGACATTTGCCTACACAGACAAAGTCGTCTTGGGTGAGGTTGTCAATCCCGAATATCGCCTTGGCTTGTTGTGGCATGGCCTTGAAAAATTCAGCGTCGGCAGTACCGGCTTCGGGCTTTACCCCCCACGTGTCGAAAACAAACTTGTCGCCAAAGTTGTGGTCAATGTGTCCGTGAGTGGCTATCAGGTGTTTGACTGTGAGGCCATTGCTCTCGATATAGTTTTTTATAGCTTCCTTTTCCGGCTCATAGCATGCACCGCAATCAACGATAACACATTCCTTGGTCTCGTCGCTCACCACGTAAGTGTTTTCCCTGAGCGGGTTGCATATAAATCTTTGGATATTCAACATCTTTGTTTACTATGCTAAAAGAATGATATAATATAAATATGTGTAGACACTAATGTCAATAAACCGGCAGGTATATCACGTTTTTCTCCTCAAACCATTGCTCATCGAAAAAGTCGGAGATGGCAATGCTCTTCACTATCTTACTGAAAGGCTTGAGCTCCTCGTCGAGGTTGCCTCCTTTTAGGGTAAGTATTCCATTCGGCAATGAGTTGTGTTGAGAAGTCTTGACAAGGTTTTTCCTTACAATCTTGACCATGTCGGGCAATGGCATTACCGCGCGCGACACTACAAAATCATATTTGCCTTTCTCTTCTTCTCCACGAAGATGGACCGCCTCTACATTGGTAAGGCCCAAAGCGCGTGCAACTTCTGTCGCCACCGTGATTTTCTTTCCAGTTCCGTCAA
Source organism: Escherichia coli (assembly GCA_963593695.1). GTDB lineage: Bacteria > Bacteroidota > Bacteroidia > Bacteroidales > Bacteroidaceae > Prevotella. The sequence continues at coordinate 19,906 of CAVBBO010000020.1, forward strand.
TGAGCTTGAACGAGCATTCGGGGAAGAGGATGGCAAGGGGTATGCCCGGGAAACCACCGCCACATCCAAAATCAAGGATGCGTGTGCCAGGACGAAACTTGATGACCTTGGCTATTGCCATGGAGTGAAGCACATGATGGAGGTAGAGATTGTCAATATCCTTTCTGGATATGACATTTATCTTGGAGTTCCAATCTCGATAAAGCTCGTCAAGAGCGTCTATCTGTCGCGTTTGCTGTTCGCTGAGGTCATTGAAATATTTAGAAATCAAATCCATAGCCTATGTTTTTTCTTACTATCAAATGCAAAGTTAGTGATTTTTGTCGTAACTTTGCAGCAAGACATTGATTTTGTACAACATAATAACATATTGGTTGAAAAGATGAAAAATCATAAAGCAGCATTGTTCGATTTGGATGGAGTGGTCCTAAACACGGAGTGTCAATACACTGACTTTTGGGCTGGCATGGGAGAAAAATATTTCCATTCGGGCATGGAATTCGCAAATATGATTAAAGGGTCAACCCTTGTTCAGATTATGGACAAGCATTTCAAGGATGACGTTAAAGTTCAGCAAGAAATCACGGAAGCTCTTGACGACTTTGAGAAATCGATGGCATACGAATACATAGAGGGTTTCCCAAAATTCATCAGTGACATCAGAAACGCTGGCATAAAGACGGCTGTAGTGACGAGCAGCAACATCAAGAAAATGGAAAATGTGTATCGTGTCCATCCCGAGTTTAAGTCTCTTTTTGACGCGATTCTCACAAGCGAGGATTTCGACCGCAGCAAACCAGACCCGGATTGTTATTTCAAAGGCGCGAAACGATTTGGGTTCCAACCAGATATGTGCATCGGTTTTGAGGATAGCATCAATGGATTGAAAGCCGTCAAAGCCGCTGGAATGTATTGCGTGGGACTCGAAACCACCAACCCTCACGAGGTGGTGGCAAAATATGCAGACTTGGTTGTCGACAACTATTTGGAAACAAATGACAAAGACGGGAACTGCAAATACAATAAATTGATGGAACTGTTCGTTTAAAAATATGACATAAGAGACGTTTTGCATTATAATGAGAATCATCTTACGCATCATATCTTTAATATTCGTCGCGTGTTGCTTGGTGGCGTGCGCCGACGAAGAAGGATTTACGACATCGCGGGACAACAGGCTTTCGTTTTCAAACGACACGCTGTCCCTTGACACGGTGTTCAGCAATGTGCCGTCGGCATCACGTTCCATGTGGGTATACAATAAGTCGGGCGATGGTTTGCGTTGTGGCGTGAGTCTTGAAAAAGGCAATGCCTCGGCTTTCAGGGTAAATATAGATGGCATCTATCTCGGTGAGGACAACAACTGGCAAACGTCTGACATTGAAATAAGAAACAAGGACAGCGTCAGAATTTATGTTGAGGCGACATTGCCCAATGCCACCGAACAAACTCCACAAAAGAACGACGACAACATAGTCTTCACTCTGCAAAGTGGGGTTACACAAAAAGTGAATCTCAATGCTTGGGCATGGAACGCAAAACAGTTGAAAGGCCTTGAGATTTCAAAGGACACGACCATTCAAAGCAACATACCTATTATTATATATAAGGGATTGAAGGTTGACAGTGGGGCAGTGCTTAACATCGGACCTGGCACCACACTGTATTTCCACAACGATGCGGGAATTGAAGTTTACGGAACTCTGCGTTGCAACGGGACTGCTGAGAACAACGTGGTCTTGCGAGGCGACAGGATAGACAGAATGTTCGATTACTTGCCTTACGACCGCACGCCGGGTCAATGGCAAGGCATAAAGCTCTACCCATCCTCGTATGGAAACGAGCTGTGCCATACCGATATACATAGTTGTTTCAATGGCATCGTGGCTGATTCTTCAGGCATAAGCAAGAAAAAACTTGTTTTGAACTATTCTACCATACACAATTGTCAAGGTGCAGGACTTGTGGCTGACAACATAAATGCTTCAATTCTCAATTCGCAGATTACAAACACTTTAGGCGACTGCATCTCTATTACAGGTGGAGACATTGATATAAACAGTTCAACCATAGCGCAATTTTATCCTTTTGACGGAATGAGAGGCATGGCTTTGTATGCCGTGCTCAACAAGGACTCAAAAAAGTTCAGTGTAACCAATTCTTTGATAACTGGTTATGCCGACGACGTCGTTTATATTTCAAAAGACTCCACACAGGTTGATTGGAAATTTTCCCATTGCGTAATCCGCACGCCTAAGCCAACAAGTGATGATAGCACAAGGATGATAAACGTGATCTTTGAAGACGTCAAGGACACGACAACCATGGGCGTGAAACACTTTGCGAACATTGACACAGACAATCTAATCTACGACTTCCATCTTAGCGACAAATCGGTGGCAATAGACAAGGCTGACCCTGCAACATCCCCAACAGACGACCACGACGCCATTAAACGAGACGAGAAGCCAGACATCGGTGCCTACGAAAACACTAAAAAAGAAACAAAATGATTAAATCTAAATTGGAAATCTGCTACGACTCCTGCTTAATGGATGAGTTGACAGCCGAAGAAAGACATCTTGTAGAGCGAGCAAGGGAAGCTACCCGCAACTCGTTTGCGCCGTATAGCAACTTTCACGTAGGAGCGGCGTTAATGCTCAAAAACGGCAAGGTGATAATAGGCGCAAACCAAGAAAACTCGGCATTCCCTTCAGGTCTTTGTGCTGAACGCACTGCCGTGTTCGCGGCTCAAGCCAATTACCCTGACCAACCCATCATGATGCTTGCAATTGCGGCAGCCGATTCCAACGGACTTCGCTCCAGACCCATTTCGCCATGCGGATCATGTCGGCAGGTAATCCTGCAAATGGAGTCAAGATACAATCAGCCTGTGGAAATATTGTTGTCCGGAACAGACAAAATCCTCAGATTTAAATCGATAAAGGACCTATTGCCATTCTCTTTTGTCGATGATGACCTGTTGCCAGAAAGATAAGACATCTGGCAAACGCTAAAAAACATTAACTGCACAAGGAAGTCGTTTGATTCCGGTTCGACAACTTCCTTGTTACAAATTATAAAGCTAAAAACAATTTTCCTAAGCAATATAGACCTATCTTCTTACAAAACGGTTAGCAAATATATGCAGAAGTGTTATGATTACGTTAAGTTTCGATTAACACTAATAAATAATGTAAAACTGCATCGAATTATAGAAAAAAAATTATTAGCAAGAAATAGTAAATGATATCAAGGATTTGCGAGAAAAAGATGATGATGTGATATTTTTTTCCAAAAATCTTACGTTAAACGTGTATAAAAAAACCCATTTGGGTTTGGAAGTTTTGATATTTGTGGTTAACTTTGCCGCAGAAAATTCAAGGAAAAATATAAAAAAATACATAAGAATAGACCGCGTATGGGAAAAATTAAGACGATCGGAATTCTGACTTCCGGAGGTGATGCACCAGGCATGAACGCCGCAATACGAGCGGTAACTCGTGCTGGTATCTGCAATGGATTTAACATCAAAGGTATTTACCGTGGTTATGATGGACTGATATACGATGACATCAAGCCTTTTACCACCGAAAACGTTTCGGGCATCATAATGCAAGGCGGAACAATTCTTAAGACAGCCCGCTCAAAGGCGTTCATGACACCAGAGGGGCGTGCCAAAGCTTATGAGAACATCAAAAAAGAGCAAATAGACGCTCTCGTGGTAATAGGTGGTAACGGTTCGCTCACTGGTGCCAAGAATTTCGCACAGGAATATGACCTGTGTTGCATCGGTTTGCCAGGCACTATCGACAATGACCTCTATGGCACCGACACCACCATTGGTTATGACACCACACTTAATACCATTGTGGACTGCGTTGACCGTATCCGCGACACCGCGCAGAGCCATGAGCGCATCTTCTTCATTGAGGTGATGGGACGTGACGCAGGTTTCTTGGCACAAAACTCAGCAATAGCGAGTGGTGCAGAGGCAGCAATCATACCAGAAGATTCTACCGACGTAGACCAGCTGGCAAAGTTCATGGAGCGTGGCATACGCAAGTCAAAGAAGAGCTGTATCGTCGTCGTGTCTGAAAGTCCTAAGTGCGGTGCCATGTATTACGCCAACCGCGTGAAAAAGGAATTCCCGGAGTTTGACGTGCGAGTATCCATTCTCGGCTATGTGCAACGTGGTGGCCGTCCCTCTGCTCACGATAGAATTCTCGCGAGCCGCACAGGTGTTGGTGCTGTGGAAGCAATCATGCAAGGACAACGCAACATCATGGTTGGCATCCACAACAACGAGGTTACATACATACCCCTTGTTGAGGCCGTTCGCTCTGATAAGCCATTCGACCGTAAGTTGATAGAGGTTCTTGACGAGTTGAGTATCTAGAAAGCCAGATGGCTTAACATATATAATTAGGATTAAATTCACTATAAAAGATATTGTATGTCACAGATTAAAGGACACATCTCTCAGATTATCGGTCCTGTCATCGATGTCTATTTCGACACGAAAGGCCAGGAAGCTGAGAAGGTGTTGCCACAAATTTACGAGGCACTTAAAGTGACACGTTCTGATGGCAAGGAAATTGTCATAGAGGTTGAACAACACATAGGAGAAGATACCGTGCGTTGCATTGCCATGGATTCTACAGACGGTTTGGAGCGAGGTCTTGAGGTCGTACCGACAGGCTCTCCAATTCAAATGCCTGCGGGAAACCAAATTCGTGGTCGAATGATGAACGTCATAGGGCAACCTATCGACGGCATGGGCGAACTCAACATGAAAGGCAGCTATCCCATCCATCGTCCGGCACCTAAGTTTGAACACTTGTCTACCCATAAGGAAATGCTCCCTACCGGCATCAAGGTCATCGACTTGCTTGAGCCTTATATGAAAGGTGGAAAGATTGGTTTGTTTGGTGGAGCTGGTGTAGGCAAGACAGTGCTTATCATGGAGCTAATGAACAACATTGCCAAGGGTCATGCTGGTTACTCTGTGTTCGCTGGTGTAGGTGAACGCACACGTGAGGGCAACGACCTTATCAGGGACATGATCGAGTCGGGAGTTATCCGTTATGGCGACAAGTTCTGCAAGGCAATGAACGAAGGCAAATGGGATCTTTCACTTGTTGACCAAGATGAGCTTAGCAAGTCACAGTCGACCCTTGTATATGGTCAGATGAATGAGCCACCAGGGGCACGTGCACGTGTGGCTTTGTCAGGCTTGACTATCGCAGAGGAATTTCGTGATCATGGAGGCAAGGACGGTGGTCCTGCAGACATCATGTTCTTCATTGACAACATCTTCCGTTTCACTCAGGCCGGTTCAGAGGTGTCTGCATTGCTTGGCCGTATGCCTTCAGCCGTGGGTTACCAACCAACGTTGGCATCAGAGATGGGCGCAATGCAGGAAAGAATTACCTCCACGAAAGAAGGCTCAATCACTTCGGTGCAAGCTGTTTATGTTCCGGCAGACGACTTGACCGACCCTGCTCCAGCAACAACATTCTCCCACCTTGATGCAACAACGGTGCTCGATCGTAAGATTACCCAACTTGGTATATATCCAGCTGTTGACCCTCTGGCTTCAACTTCGCGTATTCTTGATCCATTGATTGTTGGCAAGGAACATTATGAGTGCGCCCAGCGAGTAAAGGAAACGCTTCAGCATTATCAAGAGTTGCAAGACATCATCGCAATCCTTGGTATGGATGAGTTGTCTGATGAAGACAAACTGGTTGTGAACCGTGCTCGTCGCGTACAGAGGTTCCTTTCACAGCCGTTCACCGTAGCAGAGCAATTCACAGGCGTCAAGGGTGTAATGGTCAGCATTGAAGATACCATTAAGGGCTTCAACGCCATCCTGGATGGTGAGGTGGACGACCTTCCAGAGCAAGCGTTCATGAATGTTGGCACCATAGAAGATGCTATTGCCAAGGGTAAGAAGCTCATCAATGAGGCTAAGGCATAACAAGCTAAAGCAGCATGAATATGTTGAAGTTAAAGATTATTTCTCCTGAGAAAGTGATATTCAGTGGTGAGGTTGATAGTCTCAAAGTGCCAGGCATACAAGGCAGTTTTGAGATTCTTGCCAACCATGCACCTATCATATCATCGCTTGTTAAAGGAGATGTGGAATATAAGGGCAAAGGGGAGAGTAAAAAGCTTTCCATCGTGGGCGGTTTCGTAGAAGTAAAGAAAAACGAGATTAGCCTTTGTGTGGAGATTTGACCTCTCATGAATCAAGGCAAAACAAAGTAGTATATGCTTTCCCCATTGACTATCTTCCTATTAGTGGCAATGTTCACATTGCTCGGAGTAGGGTGGAAAAAAGGATGTGACTTTGTTAAATCAAGGGCGCCAAAACAAATGACAAAATTCTATTTTGCATACGCGACCTTCAGGATGTTAACAATACTACTCGTCTCTGGCGTGTACTTATTGTTTATATCACAAAGTAAAACAGAGTCAAAAGCCTTTGTAGTCGTGGAGTTTCTCTTGTATGCTGCAATGATGGTCTTGACATTGAAAAATAACATTAAACGCTCTTGAAAGAATGAGATATTTTAATCATATAATCTGTTGCATATTAGCCTTCTTGCTTGCCATGCCTGCTTTGGCAGAGCAAAAGCAAGGAGAAGGTCTCAATACGTCACAGATTGTAGTAGGGCATATCAAAGACTCCTACGATTGGCACATTACGGATATTGGGACGAAGCATATCGTAATCAATCTTCCGGTCATTGTTAAGAGTACAACAGGTTGGCACGTGTTCAGCACGTCTCAATTCACGGAGGAAGCCGATGCGAATGGCTATCGAAAAGGACCATTCAACCTTGCTATCGCTACGGTTGGCTCCCATGCGGGAAAGATTGTGGAGTTGCAAGGCGGCAAGGAATTATTGCCATTTGATATAAGCATTACCAAGACCGTAGCAGTGCTCTTCATCGATTCTGTCATTCTCTTGCTATGTATATTGCTACCGGCAAGGTGGTATAGAAAGCATAAGGCTAGCGACCCGGCCCCAGGCGGTTTCACCGGATTGATGGAAATGCTCGTGTCATGGGTAGAAGACAACATTGTGAAACCTGGAGTGGGAGACAATTATGAAAAATACTCTCCATATCTTCTGACGTGTTTCTTCTTTATACTTACATGTAACCTGATGGGCATCATGCCTTTCCCTCCTGGTGGAGGCAACTTGACGGGAAATATTGCTTGCACATTCTTCCTGGCGTTATGTACATTCGTAATAACACAATTTAGTGGTTCTAAGCATTATTGGAAAGATATCTTTTGGCCGAATGTCCCTTTGGCATTGAAGGCTTTCCCATTGATTCCTCTTATTGAGTTCGTGGGAATATTCACAAAGCCATTTGCGCTGATGATTCGACTTTTTGCCAACATGATGGCAGGACACGCCATAGCTCTTTCCTTGACTTGCATCATCTTTGTTGTGGCAACGATGGGCATAGGCGTGGCAATCGGAATGTCTACACTAAGTATAGTTATGAGCATCTTCATGATGTGTCTTGAGCTCTTGGTGTGCTTCATACAAGCTATGGTATTCACCATGTTAAGTTCTATATTTATTGGCTTGGCCCGTGCAAAGGATTGAGCTATTTAAAAAAATAATAACAAAAACATTTATAAACAACAGCCTTATGGCCCAGTTTCTAGGCTATTTAAGCCAAGAGGCAAAGCAAGGGGCGATTAAAAATTTACAACTATGATTTCAGCATTATTATTGCAAGCCGCCGCAGCAGGCGTAGCAAAGTTGGGTGCCGGTGTTGGTGCAGGTCTCGCAGCAATTGGCGCAGGTATTGGTATCGGTCGCATTGGCGGACAGGCTATGGACGCAATGGCAAGGCAACCAGAAGTAATGAGCAAGATCTTTACAAACATGATTGTTGCTGCTGCCCTTATCGAGGGTGTAGCCTTGTTTGCTGTGGTCGTTGCATTCCTCTGCATCTAATCATCATAGAACAAACAACTGCGTATGGATTTATTGATACCAAGCACAGGCTTACTCTTTTGGATGACTATTGTCTTCCTCATTGTGCTTGCCGTCCTGTGGAAATGGGGCTTTCCTGCCATCACCAAGATGGTGAAAGAGCGTAAAGACTACATCGACGACAGCTTGAGAAAGGCTCACGATGCCAATGAGAAGCTTGCAAACATACAAAAAGAAGGCGAATCCATTCTGCAGGAAGCACGCGAAAAACAAGCAGAGGTTTTGAAAGAAGCCTCTGCGACACGTGATGCCATCATCGCCAAGGCTGAGAACCAGGCAAAGGATCGCAGCGCACAGCTCATTAAAGATGCCAAAGCTGAGATTGAGCAAGAAAAGCAGCAGGCCATTCGTGAAATACGCGGACAGGTAGCAGAGCTTTCGGTTAGAATCGCAGAAAAAATTGTGAAGCAACAATTGGCGACTGATGACAAGCAGATGGAATTAATCAACAAGATTCTTGATGAAGTTGCTGACTCAGAAGAGGCAGCCAAATAAAACGATTGTCTATGGATACAGGTGTAATAGCTGTTAGATATGCGAAAGCTCTCTTGGAAAGCGCCATTCGGCTAAAGCAGGAAGACGCTGTCTATGAAGAGATGCAGACGCTTTCGACAAATTATATCCAAGTGCCGCAGCTTCGGTTCACGATAGACAATCCTACCCTTGGAAACGAGAAGAAGATGGCCTTACTAAAAACTGCCTGTGGTGGAGACATCAACGACTTGACAGTGAGATTTCTTAATCTCGTTTTCAAGGAAGGAAGAGAGTCTAGCCTGCAGTTCATGGCATCGGCCTATTTGACATTATACCGGAAACACAAAAACATCATTCGTGGAAAGTTGATAACCGCCGTTCCGGTTTCGGAAGAGACGGAAGCCAAGATGAAGCAAATGGTGGAAAAAAGAACACACGGTAAAGTTGAGTTCAATACAGAAGTGGATCCGAGCATAATAGGCGGATTCATACTTGAGTACGACACATATTGTTTCGACGCAAGCGTGAAGACAAAGCTCAAGGGTGTGCTCCATCAACTGACAGCGTAAAGTCTTGATATTGAGAATTGAATGAAGTAAGTAAACTTTGATTTATTATTATAATAAATGAGTGATAAGTTAAAACCAAGTGAGGTGTCTGAAGTGCTAATCAAGCAACTCGAAGGCGTCAACTCGGAAGAGCAGTTTGATGAGGTGGGTACCGTTCTCACAGTAGGAGACGGTGTGGCTCACGTCTATGGACTGCGCAATGCTGAGGCGAGCGAACTTCTGGAGTTTGAAAATGGCACTATGGCAATTGTCATGAACCTCGAGGAAGATAATGTTGGTTGTATCCTTTTGGGTGCTTCTTCAGGCATTGAGGAAGGCATGAAAGTCAAGCGTACACACCGCATTGCCTCCATTCGTGTCAACGACAACTTCCTCGGTCGCGTTGTCAATACCCTTGGCCAGCCAATTGACGGAAAGGGAGACATTGACATGACAAATGCATTCGAGATGCCTCTTGACAGAAAAGCACCTGGTGTTATATACCGTCAACCAGTCAAACAACCATTGCAGACAGGTCTGAAAGCCATTGACTCGATGATTCCTATCGGTCGTGGACAGCGTGAGCTGATCATTGGCGACCGTCAGACTGGCAAGACAGCAGTAGCCATTGACACCATTATTAACCAAAAGGGAAACTTCGAGGCTGGCAAGCCAGTATATTGCATTTACGTAGCCATCGGTCAGAAAGCAAGTACCGTGGCTGCTCTGGTGCAAACCCTGAAAGAACAAGGAGCGCTACCTTACACCATCATTGTTAGCGCTACAGCCGCAGATCCTGCTGCCATGCAGTACTATGCACCTTTTGCTGGCGCTGCTATTGGAGAGTATTTCCGCGATCGTGGATTTGACGCTCTTGTTGTATACGATGACCTGTCCAAGCAAGCCGTTGCCTATCGTGAGGTGTCATTGATACTTCGCCGTCCTTCTGGTCGTGAGGCATATCCTGGCGACGTGTTCTACCTTCACTCTCGCTTATTGGAGCGTGCTGCTAAGATTAATGAGCAGCAAGAGGTTGCAGAGCAAATGAACGATCTGCCAGAATCTCTTAAAGGACATGTAAAGGGTGGTGGCTCGCTTACCGCTCTTCCAATCATCGAGACACAAGCTGGTGACGTGTCTGCATATATCCCGACAAACGTAATTTCAATTACCGATGGACAGATATACTTGGAGACGGATTTGTTCAACCAAGGCTTCCGTCCGGCAATCAATGTCGGTATCTCGGTGAGTCGTGTAGGTGGTTCCGCGCAAACCAAGAGCATGAAGAAAGTTGCCGGTACGCTGAAGATTGACATGGCCCAGTACCGTGAGCTTGAGAGCTTTGCTAAATTCTCAAGCGACATGGATCCTGTCACGGCGATGACAATTGACAGAGGTCGCAAGAACAACCAGTTGCTGATACAGGCACAATACAGCCCAATGCCAGTAGGCGAGCAGATAGCGATTCTTTATTGCGGTGTTCACGGACTTATGCATGACGTACCTGTTGACAAGGTTCGCAATGTTCAGGATCAGTTCTTGGAGCAAATGCGCACTCAGCATCAGGACGTGCTTGATATTCTTTCTTCTGGTAAGATTGACGAGACATGCACAAAGACCATTGAAGACGTAATGGCGAATGTAGCTGGACAGTTTGCCTCTAAATAAAACGTAATAGAAATGCCTTCATTAAAAGAGATAAAGACCCGTATAGCATCTGTAGAGAGCACGCGTAAGATAACAAGTGCCATGAAAATGGTTGCCTCGTCTAAGCTTCACCGCGCACAGACTGCCATTCAGAATATGCTTCCATATGAAAATTTGCTGGAGCATATCTTGAAGTCGTTTCTTGTCTCCATGCCTGATGCCGCCGAGGGAGACCTCACGGAAGAACGCAAGGACATCAAAAGCGTGGCACTCGTTGTTTATTCCTCGAATAATTCTCTATGCGGAGGATATAACAACAACGTCATTCGAAAGATGCTACATGCAATAGATGGGTATCATGCTCAAGGCATCAATAATATTACCATCTATCCAATTGGTCGGAAAGTAGCTGAAAAGGTCAAAAGCCTTGGGCTAAAGTGTGGTGGCGACTTTGTAGAATTGGCAGACAAGCCTAACGCAACAGAATGCCGGAGCATCGCTGAGGAGCTCATGGAGAAGTATACCAAGCACGAATATGATAAGGTAGAGCTCATCTATCATCATTTCAAAAGTGCAGGGTCTCAAGTGCTCACATGTAGACAATATTTGCCTGTAGACTTGTCTACAGAGAAGATAGGTGCTTATAACGACAGAGACCTATCGTCAAATCTTGCGACAGCAAAAGCACAGGAATACTTACGTAAGAAGGGTAAGACTGCTGACAAGAGTTCTATAGAAGCCGTTCCACTCAATGATGATTTCATTGTTGAGCCGGATATAAAGACTGTGCTTGGAGAATTAGTTCCAAAGGCTCTGGACTTGATGATTTACACCGCGCTTCTTGATAGCAACGCTTCCGAACATGCTGCCCGTATGGTAGCCATGCAAGCCGCTACAGACAACGCAGATGAATTGCTCAAGGACTTGAACTTGCAATACAATAAGAGCCGTCAGGCTGCTATTACGAATGAACTTTTGGATATTGTCGGTGGAAGTGCAAATAATTAATAAGAAGCTCCACATCGACTAATCTCTAATAATAATTAAATGGGAAATGGAAAAGTTATTCCTTTCCCATTTTTTTATTAACTTCGCATCCATGAAAAGGATAGTAGCAACATTTATAATCATATTGTCGTTTGCTCCAATATTCGCGCAAAAGAAAGAAATAAATACGGCAATAGACAACCTCAAGGCCAATAAAGACCTAGACAAGGTTGAAGCATCAATGATGACATTGCTTAAAGACTCTTCCAATATAAGAAATGAGAAGATATGGGATCTCCTTTTCGAATCTTTAAAGAAACAATACCAAGCTGGTAATGAAAAGTTGTATTTAAAGCAGAAATACGACACTGCATCGCTATTCAACATTGCCTCTCGAATGTTCGCGTTGATGACAAGATACGACAGCATTGAATCAACACCTGAT
>CAVBBO010000021.1:0-50244 GCA_963593695.1 Escherichia coli
GCAAAGTTCGGGATTGGAAGTGATTAATACAAGTCGGCTCAATTCGGATGGTTACAGTGTAGTTCCAGCCCAGTCCACATGGCCATAGTCTCCACCTGCCATGATGAAGAGGAATAACACATTGAACAGGACTGCAAAAGCATTGGACAGCAATAGCTCAATGACAACCTTATATGCTCTGTTCTTTACTTTCAAGAATCGGAACACAAGCAAGACGTTGAAACTGGCAATACAACACACCGGCACAAAGTTTAACAAGGTGCTTAGGCAAAAGCTATGCGCATCGGTATATGGAAAGATGTCTCGATAAGCTATCCAGTTGTAGAGTGATTGGAACATAACATAATATGCTCCTACCCCTAATGAATAAAGCGCAAATATTTTCTTCTTGCTCATATTATGCATAGCCATTATATCTTTGGCTCACGAAATTATACACTTGATCCCGATAGAAGCCCATGCTTTCCTCAGGATAACTTTCGGGAAGTTCCTGCTCCATCAGCAGGACTGTGCTTTTCTGTATGAGGTTGTCCTCCGAATAGTCGTGTGGCATACGGCGGTGATTGTTTTATTGGTGTTCTTTTATCTTGCTTTCCAATTCCTCTATGGTGCGGTTTACCACCTCTTGCAGATGGTAGGACGAGACGCCTATGGACTTGTTGATGTCCTGCAACGACCATTCCACGACCGTGTCGTCCTTCGAGCGGCAGATGAGCAGTCCGATGCTGGCATTGTCGCCCTCGCCGCGCAGCAACTTGTCGGCGGCAGTGACGTAGAAGTTGAGCTTGCCGGCAAACTCCAGGATGAATTTCACCACTTTCAGCTCCACCACGACATTGCCAGCAAGTATTACTGCCTGTTGCTCTAAGAGGCTATGTTTTGTATTTAATCATCATCCCTCACCTTCCTTATCCTCGCCTCCGAGTCTTTCTTTGGCTTCCGCCAATGACTTCCGAATTTGTTGCACAAGCAGTTCGCGGGGAGGTAGCTCTGTCAGGTATTTAGCCACCTTTATGCCAGCCTTGTCCAGCTGCAAGAGTTCTATCTGCTCTTCGCTTCCTTCCGTGCAGAGCAAAAGCCCAAGAGGACTTTCTTCTCCCAGTTCCATTTCATTGGCTTCGAGCCAACGAAGGTATAACTCCATCTGACCTTTGTATTGTGCTTTGAAGCGACCAAGTTTCAAGTCAATCGCCACAAGGCGATGCAGTTTGCGATGATAGAACAATAGGTCGAGATAAAAATCCTCGCCATCGATAATCATGCGCTTTTGCCTCTCCATGAAGCAAAAACCATTGCCCAACTCCAGGATGAACTGCTCCAAGTGGACCACGAGGCTGTCCTCCAAGTCCTTCTCACTGTACATCCCCTTCAGTCCTGCAAACTCAAGGAAGTATGGACTCTTGAAAACAAGGTCGGGCGACAATTTGTTGTCGTCTCGCAATTCAGCAAGCTCTTTTCTTACCAATTCGTCTGGCTTGGAGGCTATAGCCGTACGTTCATAAAGCATGCCATCAATCTCTTTGCGAAGCTTTCTTATTCCCCATCTTTCCGTGGCAGCCAAAGTTAGATAAAACTCGCTCTGCAGTTCATTTTTCAAAGGTAAGACTTCTATGAAATGGCTCCACGTCAATTGTGTCGACAGTGTCGACACAATTTGCTCATCTGAAAATTTCTTGGCAAATTGCATCATTCTTCGAACGCTTCTTACTTCAAAACCTTTCGACCCATATACGGCTTGTAATCGTGTCGACACCGTCGACACAATTTGCTTGCCATACGCAGCGCGCTCGTTTCCAAGGATATCTCGATTGATTCGCGCTCCAATATGCCAATACATCATGGTCAGCTCGAAATTGGCTGTAGCTGCCACATGGTTTCTCGCTTCGTCAATGATTTGGCGAAGGTCGTTAATCAAAGCAGCAACCAAACTGTCGCCCGAAGCCATGAGATTTACATCTTTCCCCATACCGTTATTCCTTTTTGAAATCTTCCCAACTCTTTTGTTTCTCGCTCATCAGCACATTCGCTTCCGTGTTGAACCGTGTCAACTTCGTGTGAGTCGCACAGCAGGTCGTCGTTGAACATTGTAGGTCTTGGGCTGCACGCCGGTGAGCTGTTCGCTCTGTGCCTCCACAAGGCTCATGGCATTGTTCATCGCCTCGCCCAGCGAATTGATGTTTATCTTTTCTGCCATTGAAATTCTCGACTAATTTGTTTTTGATTCCAAAAATACAATTTTTGTTTGAAACAAAGCGCACAATTTTAACAAAAAAGCGAAGAAATGCCTTTAAAACATCTGCGTTTCACTTCAAGCATGCATTTCAAGCCGACTTATCTGAATGTTTGGGTATAAAACAATAATCCCATTCCCTTCTCTCTTTTGTGAGAGCATGGGAATGGGATTGACTTTGTACCAACCTTTATGAGGAAACCGCTGTCTCCTTAAGTCTAAGCTATGTTTGTGTTATGGCCTGTATTGCACGAAAGCCTCCATGGCCTCATAGCAAGCCAGTCCGAGGTCGTCGTACAGTTTGGCGGTGCCGCGGTTGCGGTCCTCGGCGCGTTGCCAGAACAGGCGTTCATCGTTGCCGAGGAACGGAGCGCTCTCCATCTGTGAGCTGTGCTTGAGGATGGCGTTGCGCTTTGCGCGGAGCTCTTCCGGCGACATTGGCACGCACATCTCGATGTTCTCGATTTCCCACTCTGCCCATGCACCACGATACATCCACACGCGGCAGTTGTTGAGCCATTCGGCTCCGGCTTGCTTCTCAAGGTCGAGAGCTGCCAGCACGGCATCGGTGCACTTGCGGTGTGTGCCGTGAGGGTCGGCAAGGTCGCCAGCCACGAAGATCTGGTCGGGCTTGACCTCAACGAGCAGGTTGCGCACCACCTCCACGTCTTTCTCTGTCATTGGCAACTTCTCTATCTTGCCACTCTCGTAGAACGGCAAGTCGAGGAAGTGGACGTGATCCAGAGGAATGTGGTTGTATGTGCAGGCTGTCCTTGCCTCGCCACGACGGATGAGGCCTTTGATGCGGCGCACGTCGAGAGTATCCATGTCGCCTTCCTTCTTCTCGGCAAGGAACTTCTTGATGTCCTTGTACATTGTCTTGATGGTCTCGTCCTTGCTGTCGATGAAGATCTGGTTGAAGCCATTGACGAAGTGCATGAAGCGGGTCACTTCCTCATCGCCCACGGCGATGTTGCCTGAAGTCTCGTAAGCCACGTGCAAGTCGTGTCCCTGGTTCACGAGGCGCTGGATGGTGCCGCCCATGGAGATGACATCATCGTCGGGGTGCGGAGAGAACACGATGACACGCTTCGGGAACGGAGTGGCGCGCTCGGGACGGTTGGAGTCGTCGGCGTTGGGCTTGCCGCCAGGCCATCCCGTGATGGTGTGCTGCAGGTCGTTGAATATCTTGATGTTGCACTGGTATGCCGATCCGTAGAGCGCGAGCAGCTCAGACAGTCCGTTCTCGTTGTAGTCCTTGTTGGTGAGCTTGAGGATAGGCTTGCCTATCTTCTGGCAGAGCCAAACGAGGGCAGCGCGGGTGAGCTTGTCGTTCCACTTGCAGCTTGCCACGAGCCAAGGATGGATGATGCGTGTCAGCTTGCCGGCGGCGGCGAGGTCGGTCACCACGTGGCAGCCGTTGTGGGTCTGCAAGAAGCTGGCAGGGATGGCGCTGGTCACAGGGCCTTCCACGGTCTTTTGGATGATGTCGGCCTTTTCTTCTCCCCATGCGGTGAGGAAGATCTTGCGCGATGCCATGATGTTGGCCAGGCCGAGGGTGATGGAACATGGAGGCACGGCGTCTTGTCCGCCGAAGCTCATCGTCATCTCCTCGCGCGACGTGGCGTCGATCAGGATGAGGCGCGTGCTTGACGATGGTGCAGAGCCAGGCTCGTTGGTTGCGATGTTGCCCATGCGGCCAATGCCGAGGAGCATGATGTCTATACCGCCGATGGTGGCAATGCGCTCTTCAAAGTCGCTGCACACCTTCTGGAGGTCGCCCTGTGCGGCATAACCGTCGAGCGAGAGGATGTTGCCCACGGGGATGCCAATCTTGTCGAGCAGACGGTCCTTGAGCTGCTGGAGGCTGCTGATGGCGCTTCCCGGCTTCAGTGGGTAGTATTCGTATGCGTTGACCACGGTCACGTTGTCGAAGCTCAGTCCGTTTTCGTGGCGGAGGATCAGCTCGTCGAAGATAGGTGTCAGGCTCTGGCCTGTGCCCAAGCCGATGACACACTGTTTGCCCTGTTGCTTCTTTGCCTTGATCTCTTGCTCGATGGCGTCGGCAATGGCTTTCACGCCATCTTCAGCCTTAGGGTATATGTCGGTAGGAAGTTTCTCGAAACGTGTGATTTCGGAGCGTTCTATGGCAGACTTTGGGCTGTAGAACTCCTCAGCCACTTGGTTGAGGACGATTTGTGAACTTAAATGAAGGTTCATTTCTGTTTGGTGTTTAAAGGTTGTCTTTTTCGATGTCCTTGAAGTAGCGGTAAGTGCCCACTTTCAGCTCGTCGCTTGCTGCCTCGTCGGCCACGATGATGGCGTGTGGATGCTGCTGCAGCGCGCTTATGGTCCAAGCCTGTGTCACGGGACCCTCCACTGCAGCCTGCAAGGCGCGTGCCTTGGAGTGGCCGTTCACGAGGATGAGCACCTCGCGAGCGTCAGTCACCGTGCCTACACCCACTGTGAGGGCGTGCTTAGGCACCTTGTTCACGTCGTTGTCGAAGAAGCGTGAGTTGGCGATGATGGTATCTGTGGTGAGGGTCTTTACGCGAGTGCGGCTCTTGAGCGAAGAAAACGGCTCGTTGAAAGCTATGTGTCCGTCGGGGCCGATGCCGCCGATGAAGAGGTCGATGCCTCCTGCCTTGCGGATGCTCTCCTCGTAGGCTGCGCATTCCTTGTCGAGATCCTCGGCGTTGCCGTTGAGGATGTGGACGTTCTCCTTCGGGCAGTCGATGTTGTCGAAGAGGTTACGACGCATGAAGCTGTGGTAGCTCTCTGGGTGCTCCTCGGGCAAAGCCACATACTCGTCCATGTTGAACGTGATGACGTTGCGGAACGAAACGCGACCCTCCTTGCAAGCCTTTGACAACTCGGCATACATCCCGATGGGCGAAGAGCCTGTGGGCAAGCCCAAAACGAAAGGCTTGTCGGCGGTTGGCTTAGCTGAATTGATGCGCTTGATTACATACTCCGCAGCCCATTTTGAAAGGCTGTCGTAATCATTTTCGATAATGACTCTCATAGTTGTTTATCTTAGTTTAAATGGTTTCCCAGTTATTCAATTATTACAGTGCAAAGTTAATGAAAATGTGCGTTTTCGCAAATTATTTTCTATATTTATATTCGTTTGCTTTCTTTCTTTTCTCCGTTTGTCTTTCCTTTAATGATATTTAACGCAATAGCCGTTGCGCAATTTTCATTATGTGTGCGTCATTGTTTCGCCTTGACAAACAGTTTTTGGTATTCGTTCTCGAAATTTGGGGTGAACACGCCTTTGCCCATGTTGTCTTCGATGTCGCTTGGCGTCCAAAAGCGGCCACCGCACAATTCGTCCTTGCTGGGGTTTACCTCGCCGTCGTATATGCAGCGGAATACATTTATGAGTTCGCGCTCACGCTGGCTTTCAAAGACGTAGTGGCCGAGTGGCTCGGGCGTGAAGTCGGTGATGCCAAGTTCTTCCCTTACCTCACGCTTTAGCGCCTGGTCCACGTTCTCGCCGAGCTCGATGTGGCCTCCCACAGCAGTGTCCCATTTGTCGGGTTGTATGTCTTTCCATTCCGGTCGATGCTGCAGATACAGTTCGCCCTTGCTGTTGAACACATGCAGGTGAACCACGGGGTGCAATATCTTGCTGCCGTCGTGGGCGTGTCCGCGGCTTATGGCACCAAGGATGTTTCCGTCTTCGTCCACTATCGGGAATTGTTCTTCAGGGTTGTCTCTCATGATTTGTTGTATATAAAATGATGTGTCGGTCGGTATTCGTTACCTTATTGCTTAAGATTGCAAATTTACGAATATTGTTCGAGAACACGTGCTGTCGCGCATGATTTTTGGCGCTATGTTGATTCGTGTAAGCGTTTTTCACGTAGTTCGTTTCACATGGATTTGAAAGATTTTAAAGATGTCGGCTTTGCCGATTACGCATACCATAATACTTAGCAGGGGCGGGCCCTGCTAAGCATTTATTAATAACCGCGTAGCCGCTAGCGTTGTTGCGAAACGACGGCTTTCGGCTCTCCATTGTAAAGCCAGTGGCATTGCAATGGAAAGGCAATGCCATTGCACTGGAAAGCCGATGCCTTTTCAATGGAAAGGGAAACTCCCTCAATATGAGCGAGATAAATGAGCCTGCTTTTCATAAAATAGGCGACTGCGCGTTAAAAACAGGCAAGAGCTTGCGGGTTTCCGCAATTTGCGCTAACTTTGCATGTTAATAAAAAATCACGTTAGTCATTAAAAGTTAAGATGGATAACAACAAACGGCCCCTCTTGGCACACGCCTGCATCCTCTCTGCCAACATCTGCTGGGGACTCATGTCGCCGATAGGCAAGGATGCCATGCTCCACGGGGTGGACAATCTCAATCTCGTGTTTATGCGAGCCGTGGGTGGAGCATTGTTTTTTTGGATAATATCATTGTTTGCCCGTCGCGAGCACGTTCCCTTGAAAGATATTTTTGCCTTCTGCGGTGCAGGATTGCTCGGATTGATATTCAACCAGTGCTGCTTCACGATAGGGCTGAGCATCACCTCGCCTTCCAATGCCAGCATCGTGACCACGGCGTTGCCTATATTCGCCATGATCCTGTCGGCCCTAATCCTGAAGGAACCCATCACCGGTCGCAAGGCCCTTGGCGTGTGTATAGGCTGCTCGGGCGCGCTCATACTCATCCTGAGCAGTGCCGCGGCTCACGACTCGCGCGTGGGCGACATTCGAGGCGACTTGATGTGCATCTTCGCCCAACTCTCTTTTGCCCTTTACCTTGCCCTGTACCGCAACTATCTGCGTCGCTATTCGCCCATCACCGTGAGCAAGTGGATGTTCACGTGGGCGGCGCTGATCATGTCGCCATTCCTTGTGCCCCATGTCGCGCAGACGGCTTGGCATGAGATTCCTGCCAAGGCTTGGGTAGAGACAGGCTTTGTCGTCTTGTTTGCCACTGGCCTGGCCTACATGCTCATGCAGATAGCCCAAAGCATATTGCGCCCTACGGTGGTGAGCATCTACAACTATGTGCAGCCCGTGGTGGCTGTCAGCGTAAGCCTCGTGTGCGGCATGTGCGTGTTCACGTGGAAGCAGGCCGTCGCCGTGGTTCTCGTCTTCAGTGGCGTGTGGCTTGTCATCAAGTCGAAATCGCGCCGCGACATAGAGACGGAACCCAAAGAGCAATAAGTGCAGCTTGTCTTATGGATAATGCAAAGGTGAGTGTTTTATTTGTAATGTTAAAAAGGTTAAAAACTTTGGGTGGTTCGAGAAAAATGCTTACCTTTGCATAAATACAAAAACAGATGCGCTTATATTTCTTAAATGGTAAATTATAATAGATAATTTTTAAAGAGACAATTTAAAAATGGTAAGAACTGTCTTATTATCAAGCTTTTGCTTCCTCGTCGCACTTTGCGGGGGGGGGGGTACTAAAGGCTCAAGAGACTGCTAACCCTCCAATAAGTTTTTCTACGTCGGAAGACGGGAAAACCTTGACAATTTCGGGTCAAGGAGATTTGACTGGCGATGACGAATCGTCTGTCATCGACTTGATTAACACACAAGTTAAAAAAGGTGTTAAGACATCCGGTAACGACGTAACAGGCACTTACGAGAACATTAAGGTGGCAAACGCTAATTCTGCCCAACCTCTTGTGATAGACAAAAGCATCGTAAGCGCAATTCTCTTCCCTACAACAAACGGCTATCCAAGCGCTAACTTAACTACCAAGCACATCGACTTAGGCGAAGCCACTGTCAACAACCTGAATGGCTCCATCTTTCTGAAGCCGGATGATGTGAGTTGGGCGGGTATCTTGGTATTGGAGCACATCACGCTTCCTCTGACCAACAAGACCACCGTGAAGGACGACTATACTCAGGTGGAAGAAGAGCGGATGGTGGTGCCAGCCAACTTCATGTCTCCAATCAATAGTAATGGTATTCAAACGCTTAAGACCATCACTATCCCAGAAGGCTACGAGGAGATAGGCGAGAAAGCATTCTATCAGTCAAGCAATATCACGACTTGCAATCTTCCGTCGACTCTAAAGAAGATTGATGACTCCGCCTTTGAAGTTGGATGGGGTGGGCTGACAAGTGTCACGCTCAATGATGGACTGGAACACATCGGCAAAAGAGCGTTTGCTGGAGTCAGTTCGCTGACAAGCGTCAATTTCCCTTCATCGCTCAAGGTCATCGACGACTATGCTTTTCTCAATGTCCCATTGAAAAACCTCAAGTTCCGCGCAGGCTTGCAATATATCGGCAACAGCGCATTCGCATTGGCCAGCCAAATCACGGAAACAGTGCTTGAGATTCCAGCCAGCGTGAAATACATTGGTCCGTTTGCTTTTAAATTTCGTGAATATCAAGATGTGTATTTCTATGGTTCCAAGGCTCCGCTGATGCCGTCGGGCACCTCTACCGCCTTTCCAAACTTTGGTTCTTATACCGCCTTCTCTGAAAACCTGCACAATGGTCACAATGGTTACACACCTACCGCAGGCACCAACTATTCTGACGACATGTCGACAGGATATGCCAACCGCGGAAATTACTATAATAACCAAGCTTACATCTGCATACTCCACTTCCCCAAGGGCTTGAGCGAAGACAACAAAGCCACTTACACCGACATCACGCGAGTGTATGAAACCAAGCCGGAGGGAAGCACTTCCGCGCAACAGCATGTAGGCGAGGAGACAAGCACGCTGACCTACAGAACTTGCACTGCCTATAAAGATGTGGATTGGGGTTTCAAGGACACCTACATGGGCGAACAATGCATTTGGCCAAGCATGACACAGCTCAGCCGTTCTTATGCAGTGAACTCAAATGGCTACAACTGGAATGGAGTGACGGAATATCGCCCAACCCTGTCAGAGGAAGACCTGAAGCTGTTGGCATACGGCGGATTCAAGGTGGGCACAGACGAAGGCGAATATTCGGCAGACGAGCTGAGCAAGATTGCCTACCTCGGCACTCGCCAGTTTCCGTTGGCACAACCCGATGTCAACGGCACAGCCCCCGACGAGGATCCTGATTATCCCGTGAAAGTCAAGGGCGGCAACTGGTGGACCATCTGCGTGCCTTTCAACATGACCAAGGCGCAGGTGGACAACACTTTCGGTGAAGGCACCCACGTGTGCCGTTTCTCGGGCGTTGACCGCACAACCATAGACGGCGAGAAGCACATCACCCTCAGATTCCAAAACGATGTATATACCCACAAGAGCGTAAAGGATGCCGATGGCAATTACACCACGGATGCCAGCGCATCTGTAGCTGCCGACGACATCGTGATCTATGCTCACGAGGCTTACATGATCTATCCCACCATCAGCAATGAGGATGCCAAGGGGCTGTTCCACATTGAGGACTATCAGCTCGTGCCGGGGGCTCCTCTCCCAACAGTCGTGAAGGCAAACGCAAGCGACCAAGGCTCCAACGCCGACCATACGCAATATCGCTTTATAGGCAACTATCAGACGGAGTACACCGTTGGTAAGGGCTCTTCCAACGATGCTGCTACAGGGGTGGTTACCATACCTCAGTATAGCTATATGTTTAACAAGAAGGTAGGGGACGCGAAGTATAAATTCTGGTTCTACACAGGCAGCAAGCTTGCTTGGGAGGCAAACAAGTGCTTGGTGCAGAACAACGCGCACGAAGGCGGAAAGGCCGACTACACCAACTTCTTTGGAGGCAATGGCTCGAGCATGGCAAAGGTGAGCCAACTGTCAGTCTTCGGCAACGACGGCGATGTTACGGGCGTTGAGCAAGTCTCCATCGTGGCTGGCGAAGGCAAGGATGCCCAGACTGTTTATAATCTCAATGGCGAGGTGGTGTCTCGTGGCAATCAGGCCAACGCCCTTCCACGAGGCATTTATATCCAGAACGGCAAGAAGTTCGTGGTGAGATAAACATTCGTGTTGAACAAAGATAAACAGTGGAAAAATGAAAAAGAAATATGTAGCTCCTAAGATAGAAATAATAAAAGTAGAGACAGGTTGCCATTTGCTCGTGGGCAGTGGCGGAAACGCCAACTATGATGTCGGCGACCCTACCACTCCTACGACACCTTCTAAACCATCGGGCGACGGAATCAGCGGTGGCATAAGTGCCGGTGGTGATGACGACGATTTTGAAGGCCTGGGGGCAAAGAACAACAACATTTGGGGGAATTGGAACGATTAAGCCTTTGGCAAGGTGTCGTGCAGTTGCCAGACACCTTGCCATAGTATTCAGGATAAGCAATCATATACAGAATTAATGTAAAGGTAATGTCCGTAAGTGACTAAGCGTAGTCACCAGGGCGTTACCTTTTAATGATAATCCTCAACATCGCTTGACGGATGCTTGGTGGGTGGCGGTCAGTCAAGCAAGTCGTCTCCGAGGTGCGTGGTCTGCTCGCGCTTCAGCCTGTCGATGACCTCTCGCGGTTTGGTGGCGTAGGTGATCATGCGGATGGAGTCGTTGTAGCTGACGTATTTCCACAGCCAGTTGAGCAAGACCATCATCTTGTTTTTCACACCGAGAATGGAGCGCAAGTGCACCACGAGCCACAGCACCCATGCGAAGAAGCCTTGGCTGCGCAGCTTGCCGATCTCCACTACCGCCTTGTTTCTGCCCACGGTAGCCATCGAACCGAGGTTGTTGTAGGCAAATGGTGTCAGGCTCTCCTCGCTCTCGCCACTGGCAATCCGCCGCAGGTTGCGTGCCAGGTTCTTGGCCTGCTGGATGGCTACCTGTGCCACCTGCGGATGTCCGCCAGGGTAGGCGGCATCGGTGGTCATCAGACACTGGTCGCCGATGGCAAACACACCGTCGAGCCCCGGCACCCTGTTGTAGGCGTCGACCACGATGCGCGCACCGCGTCCAAGGTGGTCGCCGTCGATGCCAGCCACTTGGTTGGCCTTCACGCCCGACACCCAAAGGAAGGTGCGCGTGGCAATCTCCGTGCCGTCTTTCATCACCACCTTGTGGTCGCGGTAGTCGGTCACCATCTTTCCAAACTGTATGTTGACACCCATGCTTGTCAGGAAGTCGTATGCCTTGCGCGACGACTGCTCTGACATGCCTGCCAGCAGGCGGTTGCCAGCCTCTATGAGGTGAATGTGCATCAGCGAGGCGTCCATGTCGGGATAGTCGTAGGGGATGACATATCGCTTCATCTCCGACAGCGCACCGGCTATCTCTACGCCCGTGGCACCACCGCCCACGACGACCACGTTGAGCAGTTCCTGCCGTTCCTCCTCGGTGGCGCAGGTCAGTGCGCGTTCCAGGTTGGAGAGCAGGGCATTGCGCAGTCCCATGGCTTCCGACACAGTCTTCATGGGCATGGCCCACTCCTCAATGTTCTTGTTGCCGAAGAAATTGGTCGTTGTGCCGGCTGCAAACACGATGTAGTCGTAGTCGATTTTGCCGATGGAGGTCTGCAGAATCTTCTTTTCGGTGTCCACCATGCGTGCCTCCGCCATGCGGAAATAGAAGTCCTTCTGTTTGCGGAAAATCTGCCGGAAGGGGAAGGAGATGCTGCTCGGGTCGATGCCCGCCGATGCAATCTGATAGATAAGAGGCGGAAACTGGTGGAAGTTGTTCTTGTCGACCAGCACCACCTGCATGTCCGCTCCGAGCAGGTCTTCGGCCAGGCGCAGTCCTCCCAGTCCTCCGCCCACGATGACTACTCTTTTCTTTTGGTTTCTTTGTATGTTGATGCTCATGCGATAAAAAGGTTGAAGAAATGTGTTTCCGTCTGCGAAGTTACGGATTTTATGTGGCATTGCTTGCTAAAATGTTGAAAAGATGTTATCTTTGCACTATCTTTGCAATTATAGAAACAATCTTTACAACTACAAGACTATGAGAAAAATCATTCTGAACGTGGCGGCATCAGCCGTTGTTGCCCTTGCCTCGGTGCCATGTATAGCTCAGAAAATGACAGTCTACACATCAGTGGACAACAAATGCATGCAACGCTCGGCAGTGAGTTTGAGTGCCAAGGCGGCAGGAACGCCGCTGCTCAGTGTCGATGCAGCTACCGACCCCATCGTGACCTATCGCGCATGGGGCACAACCTTCAACGAACAACACTGGCGCGCGCTCAACATCCTTTCCGAAGCCGACCGTGAGGAGGTGATGCGTCGCTTCTGGTCGCCCACCGGAGACCTGCACCTCACAAGAGGAAGGGTGGCAATGAACGGCAACGACCTCGACATGGGGTGGTATAGCTGCGACTCGGTCGATGGCGATTTCCAACTGAAATACTTCAATATCGAGCACGACAAGCAGACGAAGTTGCCATTTATCCATCTGGCGCAGAAGTATTATCCACAGCTTACCCTGTGGGTGTCGCCCTGGTGTCCGCCGACATGGATGAAGATCAACCACCACTATGCCGTGCAGAGCAATCCCACCAATGATCTCGATCCGCGTAAGGACTACCTGCTTTTTGGCGACGGCGACCGATCCGACAATGAGCAGATGAAGCCCGACAAGACCAAATTCCCCCGACGACTCACCTGCCAGGACTTCTTCATCCAGGACCCACGTTATCTGCAAGCCTATGCCGATATGTTCGCGCGGTTCATCGACCTCTACAAGGCCGAGGGAGCACCTGTCGACATGGTGATGTTCCAAAACGAGTCGTACAGCTACACACCTTATCCCGGTTGCCCCTGGACACCACAGGGCACCATTCGCTTTAACATGGAGTACCTCGCTCCCACGTTGCAGAAGACCCATCCCGAAGTGGCGCTCTACATGGGAACGTTCAACACCAACCGCTACGACAATGCGGACGAGATACTGAGTGACCCGCGCATGAAGAGCCAGGTCAAGGGTGTCGGACTGCAATGGGAAGGACGCGAGATTCTCGCTCGGTTGCGCAAGAAATTCCCGGAGTGGAGCTATATCTGTTCGGAATGTGAGTGTGGTGGCGGCACGTTCGACTGGAAAGCAGGCGAACACGTCTTTGAGCTGATAAACCATTATCTCGGCAACGGATGCAATGAGTTCTTCAACTGGAACGGCGTGCTGGCCGACAACGGCAAGACGCTCTGGGGATGGCCGCAAAACGCGCTCGTACATGTCGACTCTAAGACACGCACCTACACCCTCACGCCGGAATACTATGCATTCATGCACTACAGCCATTTCATAGAACCCGGAACCGATATCGTGGGCTATGTGGGGCAGGGCAACGGACAGACACCCGTGCTCGTGGCGAGGCACAAGAACGGCAAGTATGTCGTTGTGGCGGCCAACTTCGCCAACGAGCCTCGCACCGTGTCGGTCAAGCTGGGCAAGAAGTATCTCAACATGACGCTGAAGGCCCACTCGATGAACACCTTCGACATGAAATGACACCGAAGAAAGAGATTCCCATAATCACATTATTAAATCTGACATGACACAACGGACGTTTCAACTCTCGTTGCTGGCTCGTTTAATAAGTAACATATTTCAAGCAAACATGAAACAAAGCACCTTGTTTTCCATGCTTTTGTGCAGTGCGCTCGTACTTCAAACAGCTTTTACAAAAGTCTCTGCACAAGAATTACATTTTGAGTCAAATAAGCCGATAGGAGAAGCAAAAGGCATATTCCCGGGAAGAGTGACTTGGGTAAGAGATTCTTTGGTTGCTCTCTGGAATGGCCATGATGGTCATTGGTGGGATGAGAAAAACATCGACCAAAAGCGTCTTGACGATATGTATGTCCGTTCGCTGTGTGCTTTGTCGGGAGAGCGTTCCGTAAAGAAGGCTTGGAAAAAAATATTCCAGTACTACAATTCTCATAACGGCCGTGGTAATCGCGGTTATAGAAATGGCGAACAGGTGGTTGTCAAGATAAACTTGAACAACACCTATAGCACTGACGACCGAGACAACGACATCGACCAATCGCCGCAAGCTACCATCGCCATCCTTCGGCAGTTGACTGCTTATGCCAAGGTGCCCCAAGAATGTATTACCGTATATGATGCAACGATAGGCTGGAAGAAGCGAGCTATGCCTGATAGAATCTATCAACCTGTGCACCGTTTGTTTCCTCGTGTCAAATGGATGAGCGCCACTGGTTCTGTAGGCGTGGATTCAGCGCATTGGGTCAAGAATGCCATCTCTTACACCGACCCGAACGTGACTCTTGGCACCGTATTGCCCAAGGCGGTGGTGGATGCCTCTTATCTCGTCAACATGGCATTGCTGAAAGGTCATGAAATAACGGGAGCCACATTGTGTGCCAAAAATCATTTTGGGTCTATTCCGTTTCCTGCCAGAATGCACGGGACGCATACCGTGAGTCAGATGTCAGGCAAGGAAGGAGACTACAGTGCGTATGTTGATTTGATGGGATGCCCTAATCTTGGCAAAAAGACTTTACTCTATATCGTGGATGGACTGTATGGGATGCAAACCAATGTGGGTGCACCTATTCCACAACGAGATCGCTGGAAGATGTTTGGGGGACAGTGGAGCGGAAGCTATTTCATGTCTCTCGACCCTGTTGCCATTGAGTGCGTAGGACTTGACTTCCTGTTTGCCGAGTTTGGTGGGGAACTGGGCTTTAGTGGTGCTCCGCAATTCAAGAAAGGTTCGAGCCAAAACTGTGACAATTATCTCAAGGAGGCGGCAAAGGGTTGGAATGCCAAGTGGGGAGACTATCGCCCGAATGGGGTCAAGACAGGGAGCCTTGGAGTGTTTGAACACTGGAACAATGCGCAAGATAAGCAATATAGCCGAAACCTTGGACTTGGCTATGGGATAGAATTGTTCTGGGTGAAGTAACTTTGTGGGCGATTTATAAATATCATCGTAATAAAAAGCAATAATTTGCTTTATGTGGGATTGGCACATCTATATCTTATATGCAGAGAACTGTGAAAACAAAGTCTGAAGCTCGTCTGTGATGATGCCATTCATTCTTTTACTTCAAGTAAAGTTTGTCAGTTCAAATATTTTTTGTATCTTTGCAGCGTTAGTTCCAGCCTAGCCTCTTTACAATGCTTAAATAGGCTGGGCTTATTATTACCATGTTTCTTTATTGGAAATTCGATTGTTGAGGAACAACTTCAAGTCAGCAGCCAGCTTGTCAAATTCTGTTTTACACAATGGCACTCCATGCTTGAAGTAATATTTATAGCAGCCTTTTCTGTTCGCACCTTTTATACCTATATCATCTAATTTTTCAGGCAAGCTATCAACTAACACCCCCATGTCATTATTGAAATAAGCTACCAGCTCCGGAATATGTGTAAAACTCCCCATTGTAAGTTTTAGTCTGCCATCTTTGAACTGTACATTAAGGGAATATTCTATATGTCCTTTAATGCTTGAGTACAGAAGGGTTGTAGGAAATGTCAGTTTTCCCTTTCCCGTGATCTCTTTGCCAGACTGCTCCAAAAAATTATTAAAACCCTCAAAGGTGTGAGCCATCCAATTTTTTGTCAGATTGTAAAGACTTTGTGCATCCACACTATCTTCATAAATAACTGTTGAGAATGATAATGGTTTTTGTGCATAACCCATTATCGCAAAACAGCAAACGACAATCAACGAAAGAATTTTCTTCATCATTATCTCAACCCTAATTTCGTGTCGGGCACAACAGTAAAAAATCTATGGTATTGCAAAGGTAAACATAAAATATGAGAAGATTCTCCTCGAGGGGGAAATATTTAACGTAGGAGGGCATATTTTCTCATTATATGGGATAAATCATGCAAGTTTTTTACATTGGCGATTTTTTTCTTTTTAGAATAAAAGATTCTTCTTATCTTTGCATTACATAAAATATGTAACATAAAATATGGAATAACCATAATTGCTTATGGAACGGCTTAATAATCCATTTGTTATCTACGGTTACAAAGGAGCGGATTACTTCTGTGACCGTAAGAAAGAGACGATGCTAATAATGCAAGCCTTGCTAAACGAACGCAATATCGTGCTCATTTCGCCTCGGCGTATAGGGAAAACTGGGCTGATTCATCATGTCTTCGAGAATATTGCCAAACAAGAGCCTGACACGCATTGCTTCTACATGGATATCAATGCCACTAGAAACATGAGCCAATTCATTCAATTGTTGGCAAAGACGGTCGTCGGAAAACTGGATACATTTTCGCAAACTGCAGTTCGCAAGGTGATGGCATTCTTTGCCAATTACAAGCCAGCAATGTCTTTTGACGAGATGACAGGCATTCCGACTTTTTCCATTACTGTTTCGCCAAGTCAAAGGGAGGAATCGCTAAAGCATATTTTCGAATATTTGAGGCAATCGGAGAAGCGAGTGTATATCGCCATCGACGAGTTCCAGCAGATAGCCGAATATCCAGAAGGCAACGCTGAGCCTTTGCTGCGCTCTTACATCCAATTCTTGCCAAACGTGTATTTCATTTTTGCAGGCAGTAAGCAGCACATGATGACCGACATGTTTTTGTCGGCAAAGCGCCCGTTCTATCAAAGTTCACAAATTGTAAATCTGCCGGTCATTGATATTTATGAGTATCACCAGTTTGCTAACAAATGGATGACGACCAAGAAATTGCCTAATACCTCTAAATCTTTATCGATAGATGAGGAGTCGTTCGCCTACCTATACAACAATGTAGATGGACAGACTTGGTATATTCAAGAC
Source organism: Escherichia coli (assembly GCA_963593695.1). Classification (GTDB taxonomy): domain Bacteria; phylum Bacteroidota; class Bacteroidia; order Bacteroidales; family Bacteroidaceae; genus Prevotella. The sequence continues at coordinate 16,861 of CAVBBO010000021.1, forward strand.
ATCTTGAATCGCCTTTACCAAAACGGGAGACAAATATCAGACGGGGAGATTGACAGGGTTGTCTCCGAATTGATCAATGAGCAAGAAGTTGCTTTCATCAATTATTACGAGTCGCTCACAAACAACCAAGCTGCTCTTTTGATGGCTATCGCACGGGAAAAATCAGTTTCTTCCGTTCTCTCGCAAGAGTTTATCAAAAGTCACGACCTGCCTGCTACCAGCAGTGTGAACCTTGCCATGAAAACTTTGCTCAACAGGGAGTTTGTCTATAAAGATCATGGCAACTATATCGTATATGACCGTTTCTTTGGCATGTGGCTAAGGGAAATGCCTTGCCTTTAGGGAAGCTATGCCTCTTCTCTAAGCAGTTGTCAGCGAGAAATGCGCATTATTCGAAATATTGTTATAAAATTCATTAAGAAAGGTGGAAGATGTGGAAAATAATGCGTAATTTTACACTTTGAAAAGGCATTGAAAATCGATTGTCGTGCTTTTAAATGCCCTTAAATTGAATTTTAACACAAATAAAGACATAAAGAATAATGGATGAGAATCTGACCATCGATCAGGATCGGATTATGAAGATCAACATTGAGGAAGAGATGAAGTCTTCTTACATCGACTACTCAATGTCGGTTATTGTAGCTCGTGCCCTTCCCGATGTAAGGGACGGCTTCAAGCCTGTTCATCGCCGCATACTCTACGGCATGCTCGGACTTGGCAACACAAGTGACAAACCTTACAAGAAATGCGCACGTGTCGTGGGTGAGGTGCTTGGTAAATATCACCCTCACGGCGACAGTTCAGTATATGGTGCTCTCGTGCGCATGGGACAGGAGTGGAACATGCGCTACAAGCTTGTGGACGGACAGGGTAACTTCGGTAGCGTGGACGGCGACTCGCCGGCTGCCATGCGTTACACGGAGTGCCGCCTCTCAAAGATGGGAGAGCACATCATGGACGACATCGACAAGAACACTGTCGACATGGCAAACAACTTCGACGACACGTTGAAGGAGCCAACCGTGATGCCAACGAAGATTCCTAACCTGCTCGTCAATGGTGGCAACGGCATTGCCGTGGGTATGGCGACAAACATCCCCACACACAACCTTTGCGAGGTGATTGACGCTTGCTGCGCGTATATCGACAATCCGGACATCGACGTTGACGGATTGATGAGGTACATACCAGCTCCCGATTTCCCCACAGGCGCTTACATCTATGGTCTACAGGGCGTGAAAGACGCTTACACCACAGGCCGTGGCCGCGTGGTCATTCGCGCCAAGGCAGAGATTGAGAGCGACGAGAACCACGACCGCATCGTGGTGACGGAGATACCTTATGGTGTAAACAAGCAGCAGCTCATTGAGTATATTGCCGACTTGGTGAAAGAAGGCAAGCTTGAGGGCATCAGCAACGTCAATGATGAGACGGGCCGTCAGGGCATGCGCATCGTCGTTGACGTGAAGAGGGACGCCAATGCCAAGGTCATCCTAAACAAACTCTTCAAGATGACGGCCTTGCAGAGCAGCTTCTCTGTAAACTGCATTGCCCTTGTGCCAAACAAGCACGACCACTCGCAGCTTCGCCCGAAGCTTCTCTCGCTGAAGGAGTGCATAGGCTACTATATAGACCATCGCCATGAGGTGACGATACGCCGTACCAAGTTTGAGCTTGGCAAGGCAAAGGAGCGTGCTCATATCCTGGAAGGACTGATTATCGCGAGCGACAACATAGATGAGGTGGTGCACATCATCCGTGGCAGCGAAAGTCCTTCTGATGCACAGCGCAACTTGGAGAAGCGTTTCGAGCTCGACGAGTTGCAGTCGAAGGCTATCGTGGACATGCGTCTCTCGCAACTCACCAAGCTGCGTCTCGACGACCTTCATGCCGAATACGATGAACTGGAGCGTCGCATCAATTATCTCCAGCAGATTCTGGACGACCCAGAGCTTTGCAAGAAGGTGATGAAAGACGAGCTCAATGAGGTAAAGGAGAAATATGGTGACGAGCGTCGCACGCAGATTATACCCGACGAGCATGAGTTCAACGCAGAGGACTTCTATCCCAATGACCCAGTGGTCATAACCGTGAGCCATCTCGGCTATATCAAGCGCACGCCTCTCAAGGAGTTCCGCGAACAGGCCCGTGGCGGTGTTGGCTCAAAGGGTGCCCATACGAGGGAGAAAGACTTCACGGAGTTTATCTATCCAGCTACGATGCACCAGACCATGCTCATCTTCACACGTCTCGGCCGTTGCTATTGGCTCCACTGCTACGACATCCCTGAGGGTGACAAGACATCGAAGGGCAGAGCCATACAGAACCTTCTCAACTTGGAGACAGGCGACAGCGTGAACGCTTTCCTCCGTTTGCGTGGAGGCGGTCTCGGCGACGAGGAGTTCACCAATTCGCATTATGTGGTCTTTGCCACGAAGAATGGTATCGTGAAGAAGACTTGCCTCAAGGAATATTCCCGTCCTCGTGCCAATGGCGTGAAGGCGTTGATTATCTCCGAAGGCGACGAGGTGGTGGATGTGCGCTTAACCAATGGTTCCAACGAGCTGATTATTGCCGACCGCAATGGTCGTGCCGTTCGTTTCGATGAGGAACAGGTGCGTCCTTCTGGCCGTGCTGCCATGGGCGTGCGTGGCATGACGCTCGACGAGGACGACGATGCTGTTGTAGGAATGATAGTTGTCAACGATGCCGACAAGGAGACAGCCATGGTGGTATCTGAGAACGGTTATGGCAAACGCTCTGAGATTGGCGAGTACAGAAAGACAAGTCGTGCAAAGAAGGGTGTGAAGACCATTGCCATCACAGAGAAGACAGGCAAGCTGGTCGCCATAAAGAATGTCACCGACGACAACGACCTCATGATTATCAACAAGAGCGGCATAGTAATCCGTATGGCCGTTGCCGATGTTCGCGTCATGGGTCGCGCCACACAAGGCGTGCGCCTGATTAACCTTGCCAAGAAGAACGACTCCATAGCAAGCGTTTGCAAGGTCATGAGTTCTGAGCTTGAGGCCACCGTTGAGGAAGAGAGCAGGCAAAAGTGGAACGAGACCAACGAGAAGTTGCAACAAGGCATTGGTGCACAGAGCCAAGAGCCGACAGGCGACGAGGACGTAGCCGACGCTCCGGAGGCAACGGATTCTGACGACAACAGCAGAACAGAATAAAAGAAATTAATACATATTTATTATCGCTTATGAAAAAACTAATGATTGCAGCCATGATGATGCTTGGCACATCAGCTGCCTTTGCTGGCGACAGCGATGCCTTGAAGGCCGTGCTTGCCGCTAAAGACTACGCCCAGGCTACGGAGCTCTTGAAGCAGAACCTCGGCTCCATGGCAAGCGCCCAGGAGAAGGCCAAGGCTTACGAGTATGTGACGAAGCTCGCCCTGAAGACTTTCGACGAGCAGAACGCTATCGAGGCACAAAACATCCAGGCCAAGATGCTGAAGCAGAAAGTGACTCCTTACGACACTATCGCCCTCTACGAGTCGGCTTACAACGCTACCGTGAACGGCTTAGAGTGTGTCAAGTACGACGCTCAGCCAAACGAGAAGGGAAAGGTAAAGCCTAAGTACACCGATGGTCTCTCGGCTTCTCTCAACAACGCACGTATGCAGCTCGTCAACGCCGGTAACTATTATGCCCAGCGCAACGACCAGAACAACATCCTCAAGTATTGGGGAACGTTCCTTGACACCGACGACAACCCATTGTTCGCCAAGGGTCACGACAACGAGAAGCAGTTCCTTGGCCAAGTGGCTTACTATACTGCCCTTTACGCAAACCAGGCACAACAGTATGCCAAGGCTGAGAAATATGCTGACATAGCAATGCAAGATTCTGCAATGCGCAAGCAGGCCGAGACATTCAAGTATTCTATGGCTCAGATGAACTTGAAGAACCATGCCGACTCAGTGGCTTTCGCCAACAAGATGAAGGAAACCTACGAGGCAGATCCTAAGAATGAGACCGTGTTTGGCCTCTTGTGCAATATGTACAGCGGTTTGAACATGTCTTCTGAGCTCAACACGTTGCTCGACAAGGCCGTTGCCGCTGATCCTAACAACTTCACGGCTTGGGCAATGAAGGGCCAGACACTTGTCAACAAGTTGTCTAAGGAGCAGAATCCTAACTACGATGAGTGCATCAGCAACTTCAAGAAGGCCGTGGCCATCAAGGGCGACAACTCTGTGGTGCTCACTTATCTCGGCTTCGCCATCAACGCCAAGGCATCTGCCATCAATGGCAACTTGGCTGAGCAGAAGCAGCTCTACACAGAGTCTATGGGCTATCTTGAGCAGGCCAAGAACATTGACCCCACACGTTCGCAGAGCAACTGGGCTTATCCTCTCTACCAGTGCTACTACACTCTCTATGGCGCAGACGACTCACGCACCAAGGAGCTTGAGGGCATGCTGAAGAAGTAAAAAAACAGTTTCAGAACATATTTATTGATAAAGAAAAGGCGCATCGACAACACGATGCGCCTTTTCTTGTTAAAGTGATTTTGCCTTAATGCGATTCCGCTTTTTTCTTATTCCGTCTTTATGCTCTCCACGGGGTTGGCTGTAGCCACTCTCCATGCTTGCACCACCACGGTGAGTATCACCACGGCAGACACGATGACAACGGCCAGAGGGAACAGCCACCAGTAGATAGGCGTATGCTCGGCGAAACTACGCAGCCATTGTTTGCTGAGCCACCAGCCTATTGGGGCGGCAATCACGAACGCTGCCACGAGAGGCACGGCATAGCGTATGGCGAACAACCTTATAACCGCACTGGTCGAACTGCCCATCACCTTGCGAATGGCAATCTCCTTGCGGCGATACTCGGTCTCGAACATCGTGAGCGAGAACACGCCAATGATGGTTATTAGGATGCATATCAGGGCAAAGAGTTTTACTTGAGCTATGAAGCGGAACTCTTCAACGTATGTTTGCTGAAGGTCGTCGTCGAGGAAACTCATGGTGTATTCCTGCGAGCCGTCCAGGCGGTTGAGCACCTTGGCTATCTGCTTCTTTGCCTCAATCTTGTCCTGGTTCTTCGTCACGCGCACGAACACATTGGTCAGGCGGTCTCCCCATCCTTGCATGTCGGGACCCATTATTATGAATGCCACGGCTACCTTGCTGTTGTCGTTGCGCATCGATTTCATCTTGAAATTATTGCATACGCCTACAATCGGATAGTTGCCCTCGCCCCAAGAGTTTTGGCGCCCGATAGAGTCGCCCACCTGCAGCCATGAGTATTGCTGCATTGCCACCTTGTTGAGCACATACGCGCCGCTCTTCATGTCCGACTCGCGAAATTCGCGGCCCTCGGCAATCTTCAGTCCCATAGTGCGCGGATAGTTGTAGTCGCAAGGAACGACCTCTAGCGACATCTGCTTGTCGCCTTCGCCGCGACCCCAAGTCATGAAGCCGTCGTTCGTGCCTATCGTGCTCTCCGCATAGCCTACGTCCTCCACGAATGGTAGTTTCAAGAGTTCGGCACGGATGGCATCTCTCTTGCCCATTGCCTCATAGGAAAGTCTGGAGTAAACTATCTGACTTCTACTGAACCCATAGTCGGTGTTGAAGATGTAGTGCGACTGGCTCACCATCACACCTATATATATTGTTAAGGCGAAAGCCACAACAAACTGCACGCCCATGATGGCCATGCGCAACTTGCGACCACGTGGTGAGAGGCCGAACGAGCCCTTGAGCACCATTGCCGGGGTGAACGATGTGCCGTACCATGCTGGGATGACAGCCGACAATGCACCAACGCCAAGCGTAGCCACGACCATGACGGCAAGAAGTGCCCAATGCGCCTTGAAGGCTATGTCGCCCGACACGAGCTTCATGCAAGCCTCGCTGCGCTGGAATGCCACTATCACCAGCACGCCTATCAACAAGCCCACTACGGCCAGCACCACGTTTTCCATTATCAGGTTCAGGCGCAAGCTGCCAGCCGACGCGCCCATCACGCGCCTCGTGTTGATGCCACGTATGCGCATGGGCATCTCGGAGAGGGTGAAGTTGAGAAGGTTGAGCATGGCTATGAAGATGACGAAGAGCGAAGCCACGGTGAGCACGTTCACAAGACTGCGGTTGCCCTTGTCTTTATTGCCAGTGCCTGAGAAGTAAACTTCATCTATTGGCGTGAGGCGGAACTTCATGCCTACTTCCTTTTCAAACTGCTTCTCATCCTTTATGTTGTTTGCTTTCATCAAGGCCAACTTGATACCACGCTCCACTTTCTGTGCGTTGGCGGCATTGTCGAGACGTGCGTATACGTTGAAGCTCCATTCGCTCCAATCCTCCTGTCTGCGGTCGTCCTCGCACTGGTACACCCCGTTGTTGATGGTGCAATTGTCGGGCATATCTTCGCTCACGCCCACGACCGTAATCTTGTTGTCGCCCACCATGAAGGTCTTGCCCACGGCATTTGCCGTGCCGAACATCTTTTCGGCAATGCTGCGACTAATGATGGCGTTGAGTGCGCCCGGTGTCCAGTCCTTACTGCTGCCATAGAGCAGTTTGCCGCAGAAGAACTCAATGCCAGGCTTGCTCATATTCACTATGGGCACTTCCAGCTCCCGTTCGTTCACCTTCACGGCGGCATTAAATGCGTATGGCGAAGCGTCCATTGCCGCCTCGACATGTGGTAAGTCTTTCAGTATTGTCACATACGGACGGCAAGTGATTGCTCCCCAGTTGTTACCAAATGCACTGCTATATATATCAAGGCGGAAGATGCGTTCGTGGTTGGGGATGTTGTGGTTGTAGGTACGATTGTATATCACCTGTGTCATGAACAGGTAGAACGCCGCCACGGCTATGCCCAAGCCGAGAAGGTTGAGCACGGTAGCCACACGGTAGCGGCGAAACATATAGAGTAGTGTTTTCATAATTTAAAAAGCCCCTCCCCGTACCCCTCCCCCAACCAGGGGAGGGGAGTAATATGCTTTTCGGGTGTTTTTGTGGGTTGATTTTTATGGTTTATATTTAATAATGTAATTGGCTCTTTATTCTCTTCCTTATTTCCTTTCTATTAATTCTTGTTTACTTCTTTATCTTTTCTTTCTTTTTATTTCTTCTTTCTTTTTCTGTTCTTGTCACATTTCATTCCCCTCCCCTGGTTGGGGGAGGGGTTGGGGAGGGGCCTACAGTATTCTCTCGTTCTCTTTCACCACTTGTCCGTCGAACAAGTTGATAATGCGATTCGCCATCTGCGCGTCGTGTTGCGAGTGGGTCACCATCACTATCGTGGTGCCTTCGGCATTGAGTTGAGTGAGCAGTTCCATCACGGCGAGTCCGCTCTTGGAGTCGAGGTTGCCCGTAGGCTCGTCGGCGAGAATCAGCTTAGGTTTGCCAACTACGGCACGCGCTATCGCCACGCGCTGCTGTTGTCCGCCTGAAAGTTGTTGAGGATAGTGCTTGGCGCGCTGACTAAGGCCTACCTTGCGAAGAATCTCCGTGACGCGTTCCTTGCGCTGCTTCGACGGCACGCCAAGATAGCGCAACTGCAAGTCTACGTTCTCCTCAACCGTCAGCTCGTCTATCAAGTTGAAGCTCTGGAACACGAAACCGATGCGCCCGCGGCGATACTTCGTGCGGTCTTTCTCCTTGAGCTTGCCCACAGGATCGCCGTCGAGCCGATATTCGCCGTCGTCGGGATTGTCGAGTAGGCCAAGAATGTTGAGCAGCGTTGACTTGCCGCAGCCGCTTGGTCCCATTATGGCGACAAACTCGCCATCCTCTACATTTATGCTAACGCCGTTGAGGGCAACGGTCTCCACTTCTTCCGTGCGGAAGATCTTTGTAAGGTTTTCTGTCTTTATCATCGTTTTTGATTTTAATAATTGTTTATCATCATTTTAATATCAACACTTCATTGTCTTTGAACGCCTCGTATCCGCTTGTTATGACACGCTCGCCAGGTTGCAGCCCGTCGGTCACCTCATAGTATTGAGGGTTTTGTCGGGCTATGCTGATGTTGCGGCGGTATGCCTTCTTGCCCGACTTGTCCAAGACGAAAATCCAGTTGCCACCCGTGGCTTGGAAGAACGTGCCGCGCGGTATGAGCGTCGCCACTGACGACTTGCCGAGGGCGAGCTCGAAATAGTAGGTCTGTCCGCTGCGCATCTGCGCCGGACGAGAGCCGACAAATACAAAGTCGGTTCGGAACGAGCCGTCGCGCACTTCAGGGTAGACCTTGCGCACACGCATCAGATATTGCTTGCCGTCGCGCGTGATGGTGGCTGTGAGCCCCTGGTGCACGCGATCGATATAGTGCTCGTCAATCTTAGCCTCAATCTTGAAGTCGGAGAGGTCGTTTATCTGCCCAATGTTTTGTCCTGCCGTGATATTCTGTCCCAGCTCCACGTCGAGAAGTCCGAGTTCGCCATCTATCGACGAGCGCACTTCGAGCTTGCCCTTGCGCTCGCGCACCAGCAGCACGTTCTTGCGCATGTTGCTCAGGTTGTCTTCCTTCTGCGCCATCTGCACATGACGGTAGATGCTGTCTTGTCTCAGTCGTTGCCCTATGAGGTGCTGCTTGCGCTTGGCGAGGTTGTAGTCTTCCTTGCTTTGGGTGAAGACCTCTTGGCTTATCAGCTTCTCCTTGTAGAGTCGAGCGTTTTGCTGGTAGGCGCGTTGCTTGCGCTGGCAGTCCATGTCGAGCGTGGCCTGTTCGGTGCGGTTGTTGAGGCGGTCTTGCAGCATCGTCACTTGTGTGTTGCGCAAGAGGTTTTGCTTCTCGGCAAGTTCTGCCTCGGCATTGAGAATCTGCAAGTCGAGGTTGCTGTTGCTGAGGCGCAGGATGACGTCGCCCTTGTGTACGCGTGCGCCTTCTTCCACGACCTTTTCCCTCACGATGCCACCTTCCTCAGGCGAAATCTGCACCACCTGTATTGGCACCACCTGTCCGTTGAGGCGCACATAGTCGTCGAACTTGCCGCGTGTGACCTCGCTCACGGTCACGTCGCCTTGGCCTATGGTCATGGTGCTTGCGGTGCTTCCGAAGATGAGCCACGCTATAAGCACCAATGCCGCAACTCCTGCTGCGAGGTATCCGAAATAGCGGCGTGGGAATTTCTTCTTCTCTATTGGTCTGTCCATTTTATTCAGTCTTTTTTTTAATTTCAGATGATGATAGTTTATTCGTTCCACAGACTTTCGCCATTGTAGTAGGCGAGCAATCTGCGATTGTATGCCATGGTGAGCTGGCTTTGCAACAGTTTGACTCGGCTTTGGAGCAAGGTCACGGCAGCCGTCTTCACGTCTATCGACGAGGCAAGCCCTTCCTCATATTTGCGTGTGGTGAGGTGGGCGGCAATGCTGTCCGACTCAACCTGCACTCGCATCTTCTCCACCTCCTTGGCACTGTTCTCAACATCGGCGGTGGCCTCAACTATTATGCGTCGCAACTCAGATAGTTCGTATTCGTAGTTCTCCTTGGCTTGTTCGAGAGCTATCTTGCGACGGCGTATCGTGGACGACGTGGCGAGGCGGTTGAAAATTGGTATGTGCAACGACAAGGCGACGTATTCACCAGCATTATTCTTGAATTGTTCCGAAAAAGGCGTGTAATTTCCATGATCCATGTTTCTGTAAAACGACGTGGAGATGCCACCAGAAAGTGAGAGCGACGGAAGCAAGGCTCCGCGTGACCCGCTGAGGTTGTAGCGTGCCGCGTCAACGGCTTGACGTGCCTTGTCTATGCGTGGGTTGACGAGGGCTGCGAAGGAGAACACCTTGTCCGAATTTTCAATGTTGACGTGCATATTGAATGTTGTTGGGCGCACGATGGCGATCGAGGAGTCGGCAGGATAGTTCATGAGTTGTTTCAAGGCGAGTCGCGCCTTGGTGGTTTGCGTCTGCATGTGGGTCAGCTCATAGTCGTCGCTGGCAAGTGTGGCGCGCATTTGCGCCACGTCGGCATCGCTCTTTTGACCCACTTCTGCCATCACCTCGGTCTGGTGGAGAAGGGCAAGGCTTTCCTCGCGCTTCTTGGAAGTTTCATCCACGGCGCCAAGGCAATAAACCAAGTCCATGTAAGCCTTGTAAACCTTCAACGCCACGTCGTCTTTCTCGGCAGCCAAGCCGCTGCGTCCCATCGCCTCGTTGGCCTTTGCCATGCGAAGCTCGTTGTAGCGTTGCAACCCGTCGAAAATGGTTAGCGACGTTTGCAGACCATAACCATTATACAATGTGCTGACATTGGTGTAGGTGTTGGTCTCAGGGTCAATGGCACGACCAAAATTCAACTGGCCGCTGACAGACCCATACACGCTTGGCAGAAAGGCACCAATGGCTTGGGTCTTTGCCGCGCGACTGTCGTCGAGCAAGAATTTCTGTTGCCTCACGGTGTGGCTGTGCTCGGCGGCGTATTGCATGCAACGCTCCACGGTCCAAGGCTCGTTGGCGTGGAGCTGGATGCCGGCGGCGATAACGAGCAGCGTCAGGAGGGTTTTCTTCATATTGTCGTACATGTGTTTTTGCTTTTTGTGTGGTTTTATCATTCCGTCTCTTTGTTGTTGACACTGCAAAGATAGGGACAACCGCTTGTCGCGAATAATTATTTTCGGTGAAAAAGCCGCTCGCGCCGTGGATAGATGAAAAAGTGTATGAAAATCATACAACACTGTAGAGACGCTTGCATAAATTGAACCGGAAAATATAATTCATGAACTTGAGTTATACGATTTTTTTGAACTTTTGTTGATGTATAAAACAATTCCGGCATGAACCATCCTTTCAAAACCATTATCGTGGTAGACGACAACGCAGCCATTCTCACGGCATTGCGCATTTGCCTTGCCCTGGAGTATGAGCACATTGTCACGTTGCCGTCGCCCGACATGCTTGTGGCTACACTTGCCAGCGAGCAAGACGTTGACGTGGTGTTGCTCGACATGAACTTCTCTCTTGGCTTAAACTCTGGACAGGACGGGCTGTTCTGGTTGCGCACCATCAAGAAGCTTCATCCCAACACGCCTGTGGTCTTGATGACGGCTTATGCCAACGTGCAGCTGGCGGTGAAAGGATTGAAATATGGTGCTGCCGATTTCGTGACAAAGCCGTGGGACAACGACAAGCTGATAAGCACCTTGCGCGATGCCATAGAGAAAAGCCGCGAGGTGATGCCTCTCGACAAGCTGGAGCAGGAACATGTGCAACGCGCGGTGGAGCAATGTCGAGGCAACATGAGCCGAGCGGCGGAGATGTTGGGCATAACGAGGCAGACCCTGTACAAGAAACTGAAGAAATGATAGCATGAAACGCAAAGAACCTAAGATATGTCGCTTTACCTTGTCATATTGATACTTTCTTGAGCCTTGCCGATACGCCTGTGGTTGGCTATCACACCACGTTTGTGGTGACACTAAAATGATGCCGTTGCCTTTCCACTGCAAAGCCGTTGCCTTTCCACTGCAAAGCCATCGCCTTTCCATTGCAAAGCCGTTGCCTTTCCACTGCAAAGCCGACCGTGTCAAAACTCGAATCTTACTTTTGCGTTTATCTGCCTTCGTGTCAGGTAGTTAGGCACGGCGTACATGTTGTTGGTGACATCGGTAATCCAATAATACGAGTTTACGTTGCTGATGTCGAAGAGGTTGAGGCAGTCCACGCCAAGCCAGATATTCTTGAAGATGCTCTTGCGGTGACGGTCCTCGTTGTTGAGGAGTCGGTAGGTCATTCCTATGTCAGCCCTTCGGTATGCGGGAGCGCGGAAGCCGTTGCGCTCCAGTTCGCGGTGAGGGGCTGAGAAAGGCAGTCCGTCGGCGTATGTAAGCCTAAGCGTCATGAGCCAACGATCGGAACCGGGGAAGAAGTCGGTATAGAAGAGGTGGGCGGCGAAACGCTGGTCGGTGGGCAGAGGCATGGTTCTGCCATTGAGCTTCATGCCAGTGTTCATCACCGACAGTGTGAGCCATGAGTCGCTGCCGGGCACGAACTCGCCATATAGCTTCATGTCGAGGCCTGCTGCATGGCCGCTAGCATTGTTGTCGCCATAATAGGTTATCTTCATGTTGTTGACAGAGTAGGGCACGAGGTTGGAGAGAAGCTTGTAATAAAGCTCGGTGGTGAACTTGAACGGCCTGTTGCTAATCCTGAACCTATATTCCACGCCTCCAGTGAAGTGGATAGATTGCTGGCTCTTGATGTGCTGGTTCAGCGTGGCATAGGTCATGCCGCCAACCGTTGTGGTGTCTCTCAGCTCCTTGAAGAATGGTGCTTGATAGTAGAGTCCGGTGGCAATGCGGAAACTGAGGTTTTGGTTGAACGCCGGAATGATGCTCAACGACACCCTCGGTGAGACGATGGACTCCCTGGTATAGCTCCAGTTAGAGAACCTTACGCCATAATTGAGAGTGTATAGCGTTGGATTGGAGACATTTGCGCTGTCGTCGCTTTCAGTTGTCTTGCCCGACTTGAAACGCCACGTGTCTTGAAGATACACCTCAAGACGCCTGCTGTTAAGCTCGTTTTTCGCCCTAAGGCTGTATATCATGTAGAGGTCTTTGCCTGTGTGCGGCATTACGTAGCCGGCAGAGTCGCGCATCTCATACTCGGCAGAGTTTTCCTCCACGTGTTCCCATTTATAAGTCACGGCACCCTCTATGTCGTGTCTGCGGGCCTTGTGTTGGGCCATGAGCTTCAGGCTCTCCACGTTACCCTTGAGATAGTTGCGCGCGTGTTGGAAGTAAGTGCCGACACCAAGGTTTTCCGACGTTTCGGTCTGCGTTAGCCAATATTGACCCTCTATGTCGTATTTCTCTTGTTCGTCGGTCTTGAAGGCCGACGTGATGAGCGATACTGAAGTGGAGTCGCCATAATGTCGAGTGATGTTCAAGGAGCCGAAGAACGTGCGGAAGCGGTCTCGCTCCTCGCCGCCGAAGTAGACCTTGAACGAGCGCACGTTTTCCAGAGTGCCGAAGCGCGTCTCCCTATCCTTGGGCTTGAAGTTGTAGTGGTTGTCGGATATGTCGCCGATTAAGTCGAAGCTCCATCGCTGGTTGGGCCTCCATGAGAGATAAGTCTGGTAGTCGAGAAAATTAGGGTCATATTCTCCATTGGTCTCAAACGTGCCGAGAAGGTAACGGTTTGTCTTATAGCGCAATCCGTTGCTCCAGGCAAACTTCTTGTTGGCTATGCCCACGTATGCCGACGCTCCCAATAATGATGCTTCAACCGCAGCCTCGAATTGCTTGGGCTTACGATAAGTGATGTTGAGAGCCGATGACATCTTGTCGCCATATCGTGCCTCGTATCCTCCGGTGGAGAAACCTATGCTGCCAACCATGTCGGGATTGATGACCGAAAGACCTTCCTGCTGGCCACTCCTTACGAGAAACGGCCGGAACATTTCCACATTGTTAATATAAACGGAGTTTTCATCAAAAGAGCCACCGCGGACGTTGTATTGTGACGACAATTCTGAGTGAGTGCTTACGCCAGCCTGACTTTGTATGAGTTCTTCTACGGCGTTGCCGGTGGTGGAAGGCATATTCTTCAGCGGCTTGGTCTTGAGCTCTTCCATCTGCCCCGATTGTATTTTCTGCCCCTGCACGCTCACCTCATTGAGAGTGTTGTCTTCCTGGTATAAAGTGATTTGAAGAGTCTGTGTGCCTTTAGGTTTGAAAAGCACACGTTTCTTCGTGCGATAGCCCAACATGGAGAACCTGATCACCACAGAGTCTGTTGAATGCAACGACAGGCTAAAGTTGCCTTTAAGCGATGTGACCGTAGCCTTGCCTTGCCCGACGCAAGCCACGGAAGCAAACTCCAACGGCTTGCCCTCCTCGTCGATGACACGGCCTTTGAGAGTGAACGATTGAGCGAACATTGACAATGACGCAAGCAATGATATGATGATAAAAAACAATCGGTTCATACAAGAAATAACGTTTTTTGCGCGTTATTATTTTACGGAAAAGCATTAAGATATGAAGTTTTTTGTAGCTATTGATAGTTTTAAGAATTGTCTTTCGTCGAAAGAAGCCAACGAGGCAGCGCGGCTTGGTATCATGAGGTCAAAACCAGACGCGGAGATTAGCTGTTACGAGGTGAGCGATGGTGGTGAGGGATTTCTTGAGGCATTCAGGCCAGACGAGATCGTAAGTTGCCATGTTCACGATGCCTTGATGAGGTGGAGCGATTCCGCTTTTGGCATAAAAGATGGCAAGGCGATAATAGAAGTGGCAAAGGCGGTAGGCTTGGGAATGATAGAACCTGAAAACAGGAATCCGCTTGTTGCCACGAGCTATGGAGTGGGGGAGTTGATGGTGCAGGCCATGCGCCGTGGTTGTCGTGAGTTTGTAGTTGGCCTTGGTGGCAGCGCGACAAGCGATTGCGGCATTGGAATGTTGAAGGCTTTGAAACATGAATGGCAGGTCACTATGCGCAAGGCATGGTATGAGCCCTTTGACACGTCGTGGCTTAAAGACGTGAAGGTGACGCTTGCCACTGACGTGGACAATCCTTTGTGTGGACCTAATGGAGCTGCCAGCGTATTTGCGCCTCAGAAAGGTGCCGATGCTGCAATGGTGGAGAAACTTGAGCGGCGGGCACTGACTTTTGCCAAGATGGCTGCAAAGCATCAAGGACGCGATTGCTCTACAATGCCCGGTGCTGGCGCGGCAGGGGGATTGGGCTATGCTTTCATGGAATTTATGAATGCCAAGGTGGAGAGTGGCGCTGAGACTATCTTGCGCTCTTTGCGATTTGAAGACTCGTTGGCAACACAAAAAGTGGACATGGTTTTCACGGGTGAGGGCAGCGCTGACATGCAGACTTTGATGGGGAAATTGCCAAGTGTGATACTTTCACATTGTCGTTTGCATGGCGTTCCTGCTGTTCTTGTGGCAGGAAAGGTTGAAGACGAAAAAAGCCTGCACGAGGCAGGCTTTTCAAGGGTTATCAATATAAATAAAGGTCTTTCTATGGAGTGCGCTCTCGATAAGGATGTTGCGGTGGAGCGCCTGGCAAACGCTGTCAGCGAAGCCGTTTCTTCAATTTGAGCTCTGGGATGTTTATGCTTTCGCCGGCTTTCAATTCCCTTTTTCCACCATTGACCGCCTCTATATAGCATTCCATGCCTGGGCCAAGGTTCAACCGGCTTATTCCATCCATGGTTTGTCCGGGGCGCACCGTGACTGTTTTCTTTATGCCGACAATGACGTAGGCTCCCGTGCGGATTCTCACGTCCTTGTTGTATTGGTCTTGCAGAGCCGCTTGTTTGCCATCGGCCTTCAATGTTTCCGGCTTGCTATCTGCTTGAGCGGGCTCTTGCTTGCCCTCGACTTGCTGCACTTGCCTTGCGGCTTCTTTCTCTATATCGGTCTTCGATGCTGTGGAGTCTTGCGCTTGCTGTGCGTTTCGAGCTTGGTCGTTTGGCTTGGTCGTGACTTGCTTCTTCTTTTGGTGTTGCGCAACCAATCTCATTTGCTTCTCCAGCATCTCTATATGGCTGTCGCGTCTCTGAATCTGTGTGAAGAGGTAATAGCCGCCACACAAGCATCCTATGACAATGACCACTGCTGTGATCATAAGCGCTTTCAGCGCGTGGTTTTTGTGAGTTTCTTCGTCATCAGCAGTTATCCTCTCCACTTCACTTTCTTCTGTGTCTTTCACGAGGGAGATGTCTTTTTCCGTGTTCGCTTTTCCTGCAGCCTCTTCTTCTGCGATGTTTTCGTTTTCTACCGTCTTTTCACTAGCGATGCTCGCTTCGTTTGCGATATTCGCTTCGTCTACGATTTCTTCGTTTGCGATATTCGCTTCGTCTACGATTTCTTTGTTTGTGGTATTCTCTTCGTCTATGTTTTCTTCGTTTGTGGTATGCGCTTCGACAATGTTCTCTTCCTCTAATTGTTCCTTTTGAGTCTCTTTGTTTTCCTCAATCTGCTCTGCAGAAAAAACTTCGGCGTCGGTCTTTGTCTCAACAATTCTTTCTTCTGTGGTTTCTTCTTCTGCCTTGTTTACATTGTCAACAATGATTTCAGGGCTTATTTCAACCTCTTTTTCAGATGTACTCTCTGTTCCGTTACCATATTCATTGTCAATGCTTGAAAAATCGACACCATCGTTGATTGCTACGGTCTCAAACTGAGAGAATGGCTTGTTCACGTCGTCGCGCATTGACGCGTCGGGAGTGAAGCTTATCTTGTTTCGGCCTTCAATGACAATGGGCTCACCGGTATTGACATCAACGCTTTTTCGCGCAGCGACGCCAATGATCTTGAAAGCTCCCAAGCCTTTCACTTTCACGAGTTTGTCGTCTTCAAGCCCATCGTTGATGACCTCGAAGATGGCAGCCACAAATCGTTCGGCATCGGCTTTGCTCAAGTCGTGTTTTTCCGAGAGTGATGAGGCGAGCTCTTTTATAGTGGTTTTGCTCATTGCTATTGTCGTGTTATTGTTGTGGCTTTTTTAAGTTCTCTTTAATCGCTGCTATTGGTTTGAAATTGAGTACGAGCTTTGGAGGCACAAGCATTCGTTGCTGTGTGCCTGGAGTGACAACGACGCGCTCCAGACGTTTCTTTACCTCAAACGATCCGAAGCCGTTTATCTGTATTATGTCGCCTTCCTCAAGATGAAGTTTCATCTCGTTGATTACCGTGCGCACCATTTGTTGCGTGTCGGCCTGCGTGAAACCTGTCTTGGTGGCAAGTTGT
Source organism: Escherichia coli (assembly GCA_963593695.1). GTDB lineage: Bacteria > Bacteroidota > Bacteroidia > Bacteroidales > Bacteroidaceae > Prevotella. The sequence continues at coordinate 33,559 of CAVBBO010000021.1, forward strand.
GCGATAAACTCTTTGTTGTTCATTTTACTTCACCATAAAGGTCAAACTCATCGCTATTGGTTATCAGAACCTTGTAGTATCGGCCTGGTCGTAATTTACGTTCACCTACTGGGATGAGCACTTCTGGATCTACCTCAGGCGAGCAAGTTTCGGTTCGGCCGATATAGTAGTTGCCTTCTTTTCGGTCTATGACCACATTGAGGGTCTTTCCAACCTTTGCGGCTTCCACTTCGCGGCTTATCTCTTCCTGCACTGCCATCAGCTTGTCCAACCGTGCTTGCTTGACATCGGCAGGGACGTCATCTTTATAATGCATGGCAGAATATGTACCCTCTTCCTCTGAATAGGCGAAAGCACCCATACGTTCAAATTTCTCTTGCTTTACGAAATCGAGTAGCTCGTTGAAGTCTTCTTCCGTCTCTCCTGGAAATCCTACCATCAATGTTGTCCTTATTGTTATTCCAGGTACACGCTGCCTGATGGTATGGATGAGGTCTATGGTCTCTTGCTTTGTGACGTGCCTGTGCATTTGCGATAGCATGTGGTCGGAGATATGCTGCAAGGCGATGTCGAGATAATTGCAAACGTTGTCGTGCTTGCGCATCACGTCAAGCAGTTCCAAGGGGAATTGGTTTGGATACGCATAATGCAGCCTTATCCATTTCACTCCCTTGATATTTGCCATCTTATCAATCAGCTCGGCTATCCTTGTTTCGCCATAAAGATCTCTTCCATAGTAGGTTAGCTCCTGCTCTATGACTTGAAACTCCGTAACACCTTGCCCGACCAGTTCTTCCACTTCTTTCAAGATATCTTCCATCGGTCGGCTTATGTGCTTGCCCGTTATTAGCGGAATGGCACAGTATGCGCAATGGCGGTCGCATCCTTCAGCTATTTTTATATATGCGTAGTGGGATGGGGTCGTGAGAAGTCTGCTACTGTTGGATGTGGCTCTTCTTTCAGCAAAAGTCTTGTTTTCTGATATGGAGTCGTCTGCGGGGCCAAGGTCTTTTAGCAATTGCGTGTAATTGAATTTGCCATAAAACTTGTCTACCTCTGGAAGACTCTCTTCAAGCTCCTTTTGGTAACGCTGTGATAGGCATCCCATCACAAAAAGCTTGTTGAGGCGTCCATTGTTCTTGGCATTGGCAAACTCAAGAATGGTATTGATGCTCTCTTCCTTGGCACTCTCAATGAATCCGCAAGTGTTTATTACGGCTATTTCACCTTGAGGACGCTTGGGGTCGTGATTGCAATGATAGCCTATGTTTTCAAAACGACGCATGAGCTGCTCTGAATCAACGAGATTCTTTGAACAGCCCATGGTGATAAAATCAATCTGGTTTTTCTTCATGTTGAATGTCAATCAGAACAGCGAGTCGACAAATTCTTTTTTGTTGAATAATTGCAAGTCTTCCATTTTCTCACCTAAGCCGATATATTTGACAGGCACTTTCAGTTGGTCGGATATTCCTATTACCACGCCGCCCTTTGCCGTACCGTCAAGTTTAGTTATGGCAAGAGATGTTATATTGGTGACAGCCGCGAATTGTTTAGCTTGCTCAAAGGCGTTCTGCCCTGTGCTGCCGTCAAGGACAAGCAATACCTCGTCAGGTGCGTTGGGGACGACCTTTTTCATGACGTCTTTGATTTTCTTCAGTTCGTTCATTAACCCAACCTTGTTGTGCAGGCGTCCAGCCGTGTCGATAATCACCACGTCTGCCGCGTTGGCTTTTGCGCTTTGCAGCGTGTCGAACGCTACGCTGGCAGGGTCTGAGCCCATTTGCTGCTTTATCACTGGCACTCCTACACGATCGCCCCATATTTGTATTTGCTCAACAGCAGCGGCACGGAAAGTGTCAGCGGCTCCGAGGTAAACTTTCTTTCCAGCTTTCTTGAACTGGTAAGCAAGCTTTCCAATGGTAGTGGTTTTGCCCACGCCGTTCACGCCGACTACGAGTATGACGTATGGCTTATGGTCTGCGGGCAAATCCCAATTGGTGTTGTCGTCGGAGTTGTTCTCTGTGAGCAAAGAGGCAATCTCTTCTTTCAATATCTTGTTGAGCTCAGACGTGGACACGTACTTGTCTCTTGCCACGCGCTCCTCTATACGGTTGATAATCTTTACCGTAGTGTCAACTCCTACGTCAGAGGTTATCAACACTTCCTCAAGGTTATCGAGCACGTCGCTGTCAACCTTGGACTTGCCAGCTATGGCACGGGATATCTTAGAGAAGACGCTCTGCTTGGTTTTCTCAAGACCTTGGTCGAGTGTTTCTTTGTGTTTTTTACTGAATAATCCAAAAATTCCCATGATGCGCCGTTTTTGTTTTATAGACTTTCGTCATCGGGCCTTTGGAGCTTTCTTTTAACCTTTGGCATGTGTTTTTTGTTCCTTAGCCAAGCTTCCTTGCGCTCTTCATAGTCTCTGTGGTGTCTTTCGAGAAAATTGTCGGCCATGACGTTGTGCTGTTTAATGAGGTTTAGATTTAAGCAGGCTTGATTTTCTTATCACGCCTGCCACTTAAACCTGTTCTGCTACTTAAACCTGCTGTAGATGACGTTCAGCTTCAAGGGGCTGTTGTCATCATCGGTTCCCTTGACAAGTTTTGTGCTTGTCAATGACATGTCGTGCGATACCTTTGTGACAGTGGTGCTCGATGAGGAACTTGAACTTCCGTAGTAATAGTAATAATAGCTATAACTACTGCTGTTGCTTGTCGAGGTACTTGTCGTTGTTAGCGTCACGGGGATGAGAACTACTTTGTTCCAGTCGGCAGAACGCTTTTGCTTGTCGATGGCTGCCATCGACGTGATCATGTTTGAGATGTTGTCAAACGTGTAACCGTTGGTTGACGACTTTCCTGTGTATGTCGCAAGGAACGATGTGCGGTTGTTGTACATCTCCATGTTCTCGAAGAAACTGTTGAGCGAATCTTTAGGTATCATCAACAAGTTCTGTGGAATGCTGAACGTGTATTCTGTGCTTGTTGTCTCGCTATTGATTCTTGGGATGGTAAGCGAGGCACCGGCAACGTTGTCGTTTTCGTGTCCGGAGATGATATCCTCAACAGGAAGGGTGAGTTCCGTGAATATGCCCGATGGAGTCTTCAGGTATGTGCATGAGTTATCAGTGGCAAGTCTTGCGAGTGTGCTTTTGTCGTTTGAGATGTTTGATGTCTGCAACACTTCTTCTGTTCCCCAAAACACAGTTATGCCGTTCTGCACGCTGTCTTTCTGTGTAAACTTATAAGAAATGCTCAGCTGTGAGGCATCGATATAAGCCATGTTGCCTAAGCCTGACTTGTGTTTGAAGTAAAAGCCGGGGACAACGTTCTTGCGGAAAGTCTGGGCGTTTTTGAAATACTCGGGATGTGCATAATATGTCTCAAGTATATATGTGCCGTAGTTGTCGTATTCTTTCCCGTTGGCATCGGTGTATTTACCGTTGAGCTTTATGGTTATATATGGCTCGTATGTGGAACTGTCTCGCGTGGTCTCAGGCACCACAAAGTCGGTGAGAGTATAGACTTTGTCTTGTGCGATGCCGCCATCCCTCACGTAACCTTCAGCCAATGGGTCAAAGTTGCTATAATAGTTCTTGTCCTCAGTCATGGGCTTCCCCATCTCATATGCCGTGAGTTTCATGGTGCGAGTGCTGTCGCCATAATGCTTTGAGTAGAACAAGCGTATCTCACAAGAGTCTGCCTTTACCAAACCCTTGATAGAGTCGCCTTGTTCATTAGTGCCAACCATGTCGCTCTTGCTGGGGAATTTATAACCCTCAAGATTGAAGAACTGGGCCATGAAGTTGCCGGTTATGTATTCGCCGGTTTCCGCATCTCTGACTTTTCCAAGATAGCCTACATTGTTTCTCGACAAAACAGAATCGGCAAGCACCGATTGGCTGGCGATGCCAAACGACTTTGTTTCCACGCTTACGGCATCGGTATCTTTTGTGAGCGACGAGCCTATCTCATCCGTGTTGTCAGAGCAGGCAGCCATCACGAAACCTGAGAGGAGAAAAAATATTGTCTTTATTTTCATGCTTTATCCTAATAGCTTGTTGTAGAAATCCTTGTAGGCGGTGACGTAGTCTTCGCCCGGATATTCCATAAGTGGCTTTCCCGACTCCTTCGTGTATTCGAGCAGGGTGTCATTGACGTTCTCTGCTGCTTCTATCACACCGTCACTGTAGTCTATGGCCAGCTTGGCAAGGTCGATATAATCGAAGTGCTCAGAATATTTCTTCAGCAAGTCTGCCTTGGCAGTTCCGTATTCTACGCATTCCTTGAATTTCGTGCCAAAGTTTGCCTTGAATTGTTTTGAGAACAATGAGGTGACAACTTTTGTGTTGGCAAAGGCAGGATCTTCGTGGTAAGCAGTCTTGATGTAGAGTGGAATGACTCCAGCCATCCATCCCTGACAATGTATCAAGTCTGGGTCCCAGCGCAATTTCTTTACAGTCTCAAGCACGCCGCGTGCGAAGAATATTGCTCTCTCGCCGTTGTCATCATATTCATTGCCATTCTCGTCCTCGGTCATGGAACGACGCTTGATGAAATAATCCTCGTTGTCGATGAAATAGACTTGAAGTCTTGTTACAGGTATGCTCGCCACCTTGATGATCAAGGGGTGGTCGGTGTCATCAATGACGATATTGAGTCCCGAGAGGCGGATAACCTCATGAAGCTGTCCACGTCGCTCGTTGATGTTGCCCCATTTAGGCATGAACGTGCGTACGTCAAAACCTCCCGACTGCATCTTCTGAGGCAGGTCGCGTCCGAGTGCAGCCATTTCCGACTTAGGGACATAGGGCACAATCTCTTGATTGATGAATAAAATTCTCTTTTTGGCCATTATGATTTTATTCTAAAAATGCTTTTGGGTGCAAAGGTAGACATAAATAATGACAAAACGCCTGTTTTTGCATGATTTCACACAAAACAGGCGTTTGTTATATTATAATGTGGCTGTATTTCCTTATTCAATCACGACGAGAGCGTCGTCTTCCATGACGCTCTGTCCGGCCTTGACGCAGATTGCGGTCACCTTGCCGTCTTTTTCTGCCTCGATATTGTTTGCCATTTTCATGGCTTCCAATACGAGCAGGGTGTCGCCAGCCTTTACTTCGTCGCCAACCTTTACGTTGATAGACGTGATGGTGCCAGGCAGGGGAGCCTTGATTGCATTTGCCGTGTTGACGTTTGCCGTTGTAGTGGTATCGTCGTTTTCCTCGGCAACGGGCTTGCCAAGCGTTACTTTGGGCTTCTCAGTCTCCTCGGAAGGTTTCTCCATGCCCACTTCAAACTCTTCCCCGTTCACTTTGACGTTGGCGACATTGGTCTCTTCGTTGATGTCGACGATTTCGACCTCATACTCCTTGCCAGCTATTGTATATTTAAACTGCTTCATCTTTGTTATGGTTTTGCGGTGAATGAAATCTGCTTGGCGTCCCACAGCGTGCACTTTGGCTTTATGGTGATGATGCCTGGCTCTCTGTCGTGTACGTTGTTGCCTTGGTACTCGAAGATGGCCATTGCTATTGCCGCATATATGTTCTTGTCCATTTTTCTTTCTTCGCTCATTTCTTAATTACATAGGCATGCATCCGTGCTTCTTCGCTGGCAACGACTGACGCTTGTGAGCCAACTGCGCCAAGCCGCGGCAGATGCGGAAGCGTGTGTTGCGAGGCTCGATGACATCGTCGATGTAGCCGAACTGTGCAGCCTGGTAAGGGTTGGCGAACGTCTCTGTGTATTCGTCTTCTTTCTCAGCGAGGAATGCTTTCACGTCGCCGCCTTCTTCCTTGACTTTCTTCGCCTCCTTGCCACAGAGCACGGCCACGGCACCACTTGCGCCCATGACGGCAATCTCAGCGGTTGGCCAAGCGAAGTTGAGGTCGGAACGGAGCTGCTTGCAACCCATCACGATGTGGCTGCCACCATAGCTCTTTCTAAGCGTGATGGTAATCTTTGGCACAGTGGCCTCGCCGTAGGCATAGAGAAGTTGGGCTCCGTGCAGGATGACGGCATTATACTCCTGACCCGTGCCTGGGAGGAATCCGGGGACATCGACAAGCGAAACTATTGGAATGTTGAAGGCGTCGCAGAAGCGCACGAAACGAGCGCCTTTGCGTGAGGCGTTTACATCGAGCACGCCAGCGTAAGCAGAAGGCTGGTTTGCCACGATGCCCACGCTCTGACCATTGAAACGGGCGAAACCAGTGATGATGTTCTTTGCGAACTTAGGCTGCACCTCGAAGAACTCGCCATTGTCGGTTACGGCAGTTATGACCTTGTACATGTCGTATGCCTTGTTTGGGTCGTCTGGCAAAATCTCATTGAGCAAGTCTGCCTTGCGATCTACAGGGTCTGTGCACTCCACGAGTGGTGCCACCTCAGTGTTGTTGGATGGGATGTAGCTCAGGAGCTTCTTTATCATCTCCATGGCCTCCTCCTCGGTTTTGGCTGTGAAACTCGTTACGCCGCTTTTGCTTGCGTGCACGCTTGCTCCACCGAGGTGCTCCGAATCGATGTCCTCACCAGTGACGGTCTTTACCACTTTCGGTCCAGTGAGGAACATGTAGCTCGTGCCTTCAGTCATGAGGATAAAGTCGGTGAGACCCGGTGAATAGACAGCACCACCTGCGCATGGGCCAAGTATCATTGATATTTGAGGTATTACGCCAGAGGCGAGGATATTGCGCTCGAAAATCTCTCCATATCCAGCGAGTGCGGAGATGCCTTCCTGGATGCGTGCGCCGCCAGAGTCGTTCATGCAGATCACGGGAGCACCGTTTTGCATAGCCATGTCCATGACCTTGCAAATCTTTTGTGCCATGGTCTCTGAAAGCGAGCCGCCGTTGACAGTGAAGTCCTGTGCGTACACATATACAAGTCTGCCGTCGATTGTTGCCGAGCCAGCCACGACACCATCGCCGAGGTATTGCTTCTTCTCCATGCCGAAGTTGTGGCAGCGATGAAGCTTGAACATGTCGTACTCCTCGAACGAGTCCTTGTCGACAAGCATCTCTATGCGCTCGCGGGCAGTATACTTACCACGGGCGTGCTGCTTGTCGATGGCTTTCTGTCCACCGCCAAGGCGAGCTTGCTCACGTTTGGCTACAAGCTCCTTAATCTTCTCAGTTTGAATGCTCATAATTCTTATGTTATATCTTTTATTATTGTGTTTTACAATTTTCGTGCAAAGTTACAACTTTTTTCTGCCAATAGCTTGCAGTTATTGGAATTTTAAGTATCTTTGTGGGCGCAAATACAAACCTTTTATACTTATTTAATTATGAAACAGACAATCCTTGTCACGGGAGGCACAGGCTTTATTGGTTCCCACACTTCCGTTGAACTTATTGAGGCGGGGTACAAAGTGGTGATTGTCGACGACCTCTCTAATTCCAAAATAGAGGTTCTCGATGGCATTGAGAAGATCACGGGCGTTCGCCCAGCGTTCGAGAAAGTGGACTTGCGAGACAAGGAAGCCACGGAAAACGTATTTAAGAAATACCCTGATATAGAGGGCATCATCCATTTTGCCGCAAGCAAGGCCGTGGGTGAGAGCGTACAGAAACCATTGCTTTATTATCGCAACAATGTGGTGTCGCTGATCAATCTTCTCGAGTTGATGCCCAAGTATAACGTGAAAGGCATCATCTTCTCTTCAAGCTGTACCGTTTACGGCCAGCCCAAGCCAGAGAACTTGCCTGTCACGGAGACAGCTCCTCACCAGAAGGCAACGTCGCCTTATGGCAACACCAAGGAGATTAACGAGCAGATCATTCATGACTATATCCACAGTGGTGCTCCGATCAAGAGCATCGTCCTTCGCTATTTCAACCCGATAGGCGCCCATCCATCTGCACTCATAGGAGAACTCCCTAACGGCGTGCCCAACAACCTCATCCCTTACGTCACCCAAACTGCGATAGGCATTCGCAAGCAGCTCACCATCTTCGGCAACGATTATGATACGCCGGACGGCACGTGCATTCGCGACTACATCTATGTGGTTGACCTTGCAAAGGCTCACGTGGCTGCCATGAGGCGTGTGCTTGACGACGAGGACAGCCCAGTCATCGACTACTTCAACATTGGCACAGGCCGTGGCAACTCCACGCTTGAGATTGTTGAGACCTTCGAGAGAGCCACGGGCGTGAAACTCAATTGGGCGTATGGTCCACGTCGCGAAGGCGATATCGAAAAGATCTGGGGCGACTGTTCAAAGGCCAACAAGATTCTCGGATGGAAAGCTGAGTCATCGCTCGACGACGTGATGCGCTCCGCCTGGAAGTGGCAGGAGAAGCTCCGTGAGGATGGAGTAATGTAAGTTTTGTTAAAAAATCATCGCCATCTCATTGAGATATAAGCAAAAAGCAGTAACTTTGCACCCGCTGTCACGTGTTGGCAGCATTAAATTCAAACCTTTATAATAGTTTTTTAAAACAAAATGGCAACAAAAATCAGATTGCAGCGCGGCGGCCACAAGGGCTACGCAGTTTACAGAATTGTGATCGCTGACGTTAGAGCACCACGTGATGGTAAGTTCATCGAGAAGATTGGTATGTTCAATCCTAACACCAATCCTGCTACCGTAGATTTGAATTTCGACCGTGCTCTCTACTGGGTAGAGGCAGGTGCACAGCCTACAGACACTGTTCGCAACATCCTGAAGGGTGAGGGTGTCTACATGATGAAGCATCTCCGTGGCGGTGTCAAGAAAGGCGCGTTCGACGAGGCTGCTTGCCAGCAGAAGTACGACGCTTGGAAGGCCGCTAAGGAGCAGAAGCTGAACGCTACTCTCGACGCACAGTCTAAGACTCGTCAAGAGGCTGTAGCAAAGGCTCTCGAGGCTGAGAAGAAGGTCAACGAGGCTATTGCAAAGAAGGTGGCTGATAAGAAGGCTGCTGAGGCTGCTGCAAAGGCAGAGGCAGAGGCTGCTAAGGCTGCTGAGGCCGCAGAGGCTGACAACACAGAAGCTCCTGCAGAGGCATAAGCTTTAGGAAAAGTCTTATCAAGAAATTTCGGCGTTGCTCTCACCATTGGTGGGGGCAACGCTTTTTTTTGTCTTGGCCTAATCTTTTCATTGAAAAGGCGCGCGGTTAGGAATTATTTTTGTAAGTTTGCAAAACGATACTATCTAAAATTATCTATGGACAACTATATTGTTTCCGCAAGGAAATATCGGCCAATGACTTTCTCGTCGGTGGTGGGTCAAGACTCGCTCACCACTACCTTGAAGAATGCCGTGAGGACAGGTAAGTTGGCGCATGCCTTCCTTTTTTGCGGCCCGCGTGGAGTGGGAAAAACCACGTGTGCCCGCATCTTCGCAAAGGCCATCAATTGCGAGAACCCTACCAGCGACGGTGAGGCTTGCAACGAGTGTGAGAATTGCCGGGCTTTCAACGAGGGAAGGTCCATGAACATCTTTGAGCTTGACGCGGCAAGCAACAACTCCGTGGAGAACATAAAGACCCTCATGGAGCAAACCCTTATACCGCCACAGACCGGCAAGTACAAGGTTTTCATCATAGACGAGGTTCACATGCTCTCTCAAGCCGCTTTCAACGCCTTCCTCAAAACCTTGGAGGAACCGCCTGCGCATGTGATATTCATTCTCGCCACTACTGAGAAAAACAAGATTCTTCCAACCATCCTCTCCCGTTGCCAGATTTACGACTTCGAGCGCATGACCGTGCCCGAGATAGTGAGTCATTTGGCGATGGTGGCAGAGAAGGAAGGCATAACGTGTGAGGAGGAAGCTCTGAGCGTGATAGCCGAGAAGGCTGATGGTGGTATGCGCGATGCGTTGTCCATTTTCGACCAAGTGTCGAGTTTCTGCCAAGGTCATATCACTTACGACAAGGTGCTTCAAGACCTCAATGTGCTTGATGCTGACAACTATTTCAAGATTATCGACCTTTCGCTGGAGAATAAGGCTTCTGACATCATGGTATTGCTCAACGGCATCATTCAGCGTGGTTTCGACGGCAGCAATGTTGTCAATGGTCTTGCCTCGCATGTGCGCAACGTGATGATGGCAAAGGATGAGCAGACGCTTCGCTTGCTTGAAGTGAGCGAGAGCCAGAAGACAAAATACAAGGAGCAGGCAAAGAAATGTCCGTTGACGTTCCTTTATCAGGCATTGAAAATCCTCAACGAGTGTGATGTGCAATATCGCCAAAGCAGCAACAAGCGTCTTTTGGTGGAGCTCACCCTCATACGTGTGGCTCAGGTTACACAGCCGGAGGACAGCGATGTGCCTGCTGGTGGGCGTAGCCCTATGAGATTGAAATCCCTGTTCAAGAAAAACAATGTGGTGCAACCTAAACCGGCAATGCAGGTGGCTGGGGTCGCACGGAGACTGGTGGCGCATGCCAACTCTGCTGATGCTAAAACAAAAGTTGAAACCGAAGAAAAGCCAACGGCCGCGGAGCGGGCAATGGCAGACGAAAAGCCTGTTGTGCCAAAAGTTGCGGTTGGTGGCGGAACCACTTTCCACTTCAAGAACATAGGCATGACTTTCGGCGACCTACGCCGAAAGCCAAAGACGGGCGATGGCATTGAGGCCGTGACCGTGGATGAGGCGGCGGCAAGGAAACTTGAGGAGAAGAAAGTTGAGGACACATTCACCGACGACGACCTCATGAGAGAATGGGTCTCCATGTGCAACCGCATGCCCCAGAAGTTTGTTGGCCTTGCCTCACGCTTGAAAAACATTGTCCCAAGAATCACCAATTATCCTGACATAGAGGTTGTTGTGGACAACGAGTTGCTTCTTGACCAAATAACTTCCATCAAGAAAAATATCCGCGCTACCATGCGGTTGCGACTTCACAACAGCCTCATAGAGTTTTTGCCACGTCTTGCCAAGCATAACGAGAATGAGCGAGCACTCACCAAGTTGGAGGTCTTTGATGCCATGAGAAAGCGCAACCCTGCCATTGAGAAGTTGCGCGTTGGTTTGAAATTGGAGTTGAGTTGACAAACAGTTAAATCAATGGCATGCCAAGTCTTGCGCATTCCTCGCGCATTTCCTCTGGCCATATGCTTGCCTGGATCTCGCCGATATGTGCCTTGTGGAGCAATACCATGCAGAGGCGGCTTTGGCCTATGCCGCCGCCAATGCTGAGAGGCAACTTGTCGGTGAGCAATTGTTGGTGGAAATATAGCTTCTCGCGTTCTTCCTGATGCTCTGTCTTCAGCTGGCGAAGCAAGCTCTCCTTGTCTACGCGAATGCCCATCGAGCTCAGCTCAAACGAGCGGCCAAGCACTGGATACCATATCAGGATGTCGCCATTGAGTCCGGCCTTGCCGTTTTCGGATATCGTGGACCAGTCGTCGTAGTCGGCTGCGCGACCATCGTGCTTGTTGCCGTCAGACAATTTGCCGCCAATGCCTTCTACGAACACGGCACCATACTTCTCGCATATGGCGTTCTCTCGCTCGTGGGGAGTCATGTCTGGATACATGTCGAGCAAGTCTTGCGAATGGATGAAATGAATGTCCCTTGGCAAGAAAGGCTTGAGTTGCGGGAAATTCTCGCACGCAAGGAACTCCGTGCGGAGAATGGCACTGTATATTCTCTTCACTATGTCCTCAAGGAATGATATGGTGCGTTGCTCTTTGGTGATCACTGCCTCCCAGTCCCACTGGTCTACGTATAGCGAGTGTAGGTTGTCAAGTCCCTCGTCAGCGCGTATGGCATTCATGTCGGTATAGATGCCATAGCCGGGTTCCACTCCGAACTTGGCGAGCGTGAGGCGCTTCCATTTTGCCAGCGAGTGCACAACCTCAGCTTTTGCCTCGTTCATGTCTTTTATAGGGAACGTCACGGGACGCTCCACGCCGTTAAGGTCATCGTTTATGCCCAAGCCTTTCAGCACGAACAAGGGGGCTGTGGCCCTGCTAAGACGAAGTTCGGTTGAGAGGTTTTGCTGGAAAAACTCTTTTATCATCTTGATGCCCTGTTCTGTTTGGCGGCGACCTAAGAGTGTCGTGTAATTTTTAGGCTTTATTAATTCACTCATGATTAAGTAATTTTCTCTTTTTTAATTCTTTTGTTCTTTAATTTGAAAGCAAAGTTACTCAATTATTATTAATTGACAATGTTTTTTGCGCTTTATTTTTTCACATTGTCACTAATGGTATGCCTTTGTTGACTTTTTGTGATGATGACGTGCGCTCGTTCTGACCGTTTCATTCATACCCTTGCGTAGTCATCAATAATGATGATTATGAAGTTACGTCGATTTATACACTGAGGAATTGTTGTATCTTTGCATGAGATAAGCTGCGGCTCGGCATAACATTCAAGCAAGCTTGATGTTGTGCTCTCGCCTTGCATTAATATTTAATAATATGTGGAACCTCATCAAGGAATTGAAGCGCACGGACCATCCGCATGTCCTTGGCGCCTTGGACATTTTCAAATACATCGGACCTGGTCTTTTGGTAACCGTGGGATTCATAGACCCAGGCAATTGGGCTACTAATTTTGCGGCAGGCTCTGAATACGGTTATGCACTTTTGTGGGTAGTGACTCTTTCCACCGTCATGCTCATAGCCCTGCAACACAATGTGGCCCATCTTGGCATTGTCACGGGTTTGTGTCTCAGTGAGGCTGCCGTGAAATACGCCCCTCGTTGGGCAGGCAAGCCCATCGTCATTACAGCGTTTCTGGCCTCCATCTCAACCTCCCTTGCCGAGATTCTCGGTGGTGCCATAGCCTTGCAGATGCTTTTTGGCATGAGCATCCCCATGGGTGCAGTGCTTACTACGGCCGCCGTGCTGGTCATGCTTTTTACCAATGGTTACAAGCGCATTGAGCGGGCTGTCATAGCTTTTGTGTCTATTATCGGGCTTTCGTTTATCTATGAATTGTTTCTTGTGCATGTCGATTGGCAGTCGGTGTCATACTGCTCGTTTGTGCCTTCCGTGCCACACGGCTCATTACTTGTCATCATGAGTGTCCTTGGTGCCGTAGTGATGCCCCACAACCTGTTTCTTCATTCTGAAATCGTACAAAGCCGTGAGATTAACCTCAAAGGCGATGAACGAATAAGGCACATGCTGAAGTATGAGTTTTTCGACACGCTCTTCTCCATGCTTGTGGGTTGGGCTATCAATTCTGCCATGATAATCCTCGCCGCCTCTTCTTTCTATGAGCATGGTACGCATGTTGAGGAACTCTCGCAGGCGCAGTCGATGCTTCAGCCGCTTCTTGGCAACAATGCCGCAAATATATTCGCCATGGCTCTGCTGCTCGCGGGCTTGTCGAGTACAATCACGAGTGGAATGGCGGCGGGCAGTATTTTCTCGGGGCTTTACCATGAGTCTTACAACGTGAAAGACACCCACTCCGTGGTTGGCATCTTGATGTCGTTGTGCGTTGCGTTGCTCCTCATCTTTGTCATAGGTAATCCTTTCAAGGGATTGCTCTATTCCCAAATGTTCCTGTCCATCCAGTTGCCATTGACCGTGTTCCTCCAAGTCAGTCTCACGTCGTCAAAACGTGTCATGGGAAAATATGCCAACAAGCCATTGACCTCAGCTTTTCTTTATGCCTTGGCCACACTGGTAACGATTTTAAATATCTGGTTGTTGATAGAGGCTATTGCCTGATTTTTGTTACCTTTGCATACGAACTAACACGATTGTTTATGATAGAATACGATCTTGAGAAGATAAAGGCTGTCATCTTTGATGTTGATGGTGTGCTCTCGGCGAGCACTGTGTCGATGGACGAGAATGGGTTTCCGTTGCGCACTCTCAATATCAAGGATGGCTATGCCATACAGCTTGCCGCGAAGATGGGTCTCAAGTGTGCCATCATCACCGGTGGCGACTCTGAGGCTATCCGGAAACGCTATGAATATCTCGGTATGGCCGACGTGTTCATGAAATGCTCGGTCAAGATAAAGACCTATGAGCAATTCTTGGAGAAATATGGCCTTAACGACGACAACATAATATACGTTGGCGATGACATTCCCGACTATGAGATAATGAGGCGTGTGGGGTGCCCGTGTTGCCCACAAGACGCTTGCGAGGAGATAAGGCAAATATCGGTCTACGTGTCGCCCTTCAATGGCGGATGCGGCTGCGCGCGCGACGTGCTTGAGCAGGTGTTGCGCGCGCAAGGCAAATGGCTCAGCTCTTCCAAGGCCTTTGGATGGTAACGGAATTTTTAAGAAAAGAGAATAGCATTGAAAAAGTTGATTTTGGCGAGTAAGTCGCCACGCAGACAAGAGTTGCTCAAGGGTCTTGACCTCGACTTTGAGGTGATGGTGAAAAGTGGAGTGGGAGAGAGCTATCCTGCCAACATTCCCGCTGAAGCCGTGCCGGAGTATATCTCCAAGGAGAAGGCTGCTGCATACGATATAGCCGATGATGAGATATTGCTCACAGCCGACACCGTGGTCATACTCAAGGGAGAGGTCATGGGCAAGCCTGAGGATGCTGAAGCCGCGCGAGCCATGCTTCGCAAGTTGAGTGGCAACACCCACCATGTGGTGACAGGCGTGAACATCAAGACCGCGCGTGTGAGTGAGTCGTTCTCGGATGTCACGGCGGTGACTTTCAGGCAGTTGTCCGATGAGGAGATTGACTATTATATTGAGCATTACAAACCCTACGACAAGGCTGGGGCTTATGGTGTGCAGGAGTGGATAGGATATATAGGCGTAACGCATATTGACGGAAGCTTCTACAACGTCATGGGACTTCCTGTTGAACGCGTCTACGAGGAACTACAGAAATTCATGTGAAAATGAGACCAAAATAGGCGTTTCGGCATTGCACTGAAAAGGCATCGGCTTTCCAGTGCAATGCCGTTGTCTTTCCAGTGCAATGCCGTTGTCTTTCCAGTGCAATGCCGACGGGGTGAAATTTCTGCTTGACAGAGGACGAAATAAGAATACTGTAAGTAAGGGGATGAATGCATTAAGCCAGGGTTAAATATACATGAAATGATGAACCCCGAAAGTCTGTATCTGACTTTCGGGGTTCATGTTAAATATTTGCCGCTGTCTTCATTCGAAGGCGAACAATGCCGGGATGGGATTATTTCTTGATTATTTTTCCTACTATGTTGTTCATGTAAGCCCTTACGTCAGTCCAGCGGTAGTAAGGACCTTTGTATGCCTTGATAGGCAATGTGGCTTCGTTCTCATTGAGCAGCACTTTCACCAACACGTCTTTCTTTGGGTGCTTGGCATCCTTATAGAATATGAATTGGACGTTGCATCCCATTGGGAACACGTTGTACACGTCCCATTCCTCAGCGTCAATCTTGTCGAGAGAGGAGCGAGGGTTGCCGTAACCGTTGATGTTGAGCAGGCAAACGAGAGGCAAGACGTCGCTCTCGTGGGCAAAGCGCAATGTGGCTCCTGGATGTGGTAAGGTGACGCATGTGTCGGCTGTCTCCATGATGTTCTTCACGAGGTTGAGCTGAGTGTACATTCCCGCGCCGTCGTTGAGCTTGTTGGGTCCGGCATAAGAATACCAGAAAGCCGTGGTCATGAGCCATTGGTTGTAGAGCTCCTCTTCCGAGAAAATGTCCCACGTGGGCTTGAACTGATGGCGCAGATCCGTGTTTTGCAATGCTATGGTCGTGTTGAACAGCTGCGTGGCGAGCGAGCTCTCGTTCAGCTGTTTGGCGTAGTCGGGGTCATTGAAGAGGGTCTGCATCATGTGTGGTGCCTTGTTGTGACGCTTGTTGAACGCTTTCAGACTGTCCACAGCTGCCGTGGTGTTGGTGAGCGAAGCGTATGGGCTCGTGGCATCGTCGTTCATGTAGTACATGTCGTGGTATGACGCATCGCTCTTAAAATTGATTTTCGGGTTGAGTGCCGCGAGTTGCAGCAGTTCGTTCTCCATGGAGAGAATGCAGCGAATGACCACCGTAGAGCGTGCGTCCACGTTGGTGACACCGGCGAACACTTGCGGGAAACGCTCATACATGCGCTTGGCTATGCCACGATGTTGCTCTGCGCCGAGCTGCGTGAGTTCACCTTCGCGGCTCATTCCCTGCGCGCGCATCTCCTTTACCAAGGCAAACACCTCTTTGCCACGTGGAGTGAGCTTGCCGAGAGAGTCGGCTTTGGCAAGCGTGTAGTAAGGCCTGTTAAACGCGTTCTTGCCGATTAGCCAGCGAGAGCCGTGACGACCGTAGTGGCTGATATAGAACGGCTCGTAGCCATTAGGCGAAGGCGTGAGCTTCTTTGTGGGGACGGGATAGTCGCGGTAGTTGTTTGCGGCAAGGTTCGGGTTTTCCTTGATTTCTTGTCTTGTGCGTTGGGCGTTAATGCCAATCAGCGGAAGCGAAAGAAAGACAAGCAGAAGGATGTTTTTTTTCATGTCTTGGCTTTTAATGAAGTTTAGTGTGAGAAATGTTCTTAATAGTTATATACAAAATTAATAATAACCATTGAATCTGCCAAGGGTGGCGATGCTGTTTAAGCTATTTTGTGTAACGTTTGCAACGTATATAAGCAGTTGAACACTTGTTTTTTGCAACTAGTAGGCAAATAGTCTTGAAAACATTTGTACGGATTGGAAATTATCACTAAATTTGGGCGGTAGATTTAAGAGAACTAATATCCTAATAAAACATTCTTGATAAACTTCGCGTATGAAAAGGCTCCTGTCCATAGTGTCGCTTTCAATATGC